>JAJTBZ010000035.1 GCA_021286645.1 Ignavibacteria bacterium | reverse complement strand
TAATAATGTTATTGCGCCCGGAAAATGAAAAAGGGCTGTTCGCTGAACAACCGCTGTTGAAATGGTCGGCAGTAGGCCTGGGCCTGTTGGTATTTGTGCAAATTGCAGCCACGTTGTGGAACGGTTTGGCCAAATCACCTGTTAATCAAAATAGCGCCAAGGCTGTTGCAATCGGTACAGTTGAGGCAATTGGGCATGAGCTATATACCAAATACCTTCTGCCGTTTGAAGCAATTGGGTTCCTGTTGTTGGCAGCAACTATCGGGGCACTCGTTTTGGCAAAGAAAAAATTAGATTAAACAATATGATTCCATTACCATATTATCTGCTAATTAGTGCTTTCATGTTTATCATGGGAGTAATAGGCGTGCTTACCCGGAAAAACGCCATTATTGTATTTATGTCTATTGAATTAATGCTCAACGCGGCTAACCTTTCGTTTGTCGCGTTCAGCTCATTTTTAGGCAATATTTACGGGCAATTATTCGTGTTTTTCGTTATGGCCGTTGCGGCTGCTGAAGCTGCTGTAGGCCTGGCGATAATCATTTCCATTTTCCGGAATAAAGCAACAGTTAATCTCGATGAAATCAATTTACTTAAATGGTAATTAAAAACAGTAATTAAACAACATGCGGCATCAAATTTATTTAGCAATTCTGCTTCCGTTGCTCGGGTTTTTATTTAACGGGTTACTTGGCAGAAAAATCAAGAATGAAAAAATTGTTGGTGCAATTGGCAGTGGCGCTATAGGGCTGGCCTTTTTGGTTGTGCTGGTTTCGTTTTTCGAAACCGTAGCACTGCCGGCAGAACAGCGCGCGTTAATTGTTCCATTATTTTCCTGGCTGAAAGTCGGGTTACTGGAAATCAATATCGGCTACCAGGTAGATCAGCTTTCGCTGGTAATGGCAATGGTGGTTACCGGTATAGGTTTTGTCATTCATATATACTCAATCGGGTACATGCATGGCGATAAGGGATTTTGGCGATTCTTTACATACCTGAACCTGTTCATTTTTGCAATGATGAATTTGATTCTCGCCGATAACTTTGTACTGTTGTTCCTTGGCTGGGAAGGCGTGGGCTTATGTTCCTACCTTTTAATCGGCTTCTGGTATGACAGGAAGTTTGAGAAAAGTACAACTTCCGATGCAGCTAAAAAAGCCTTCGTGGTAAACAGGATTGGCGATTTTGGTTTCTTAATCGGTATGTTCTTTATCTACCTGAATTTTAACAGCCTGAATTTTACTGAAGTATTCAGCAGGGCAGGGGTATTGAGCGGTATTCCTGAATCAACTTTTAATATCATAGCGCTCTGCCTGTTTATCGGGGCGACCGGTAAATCGGCGCAGATACCGTTATTTGTCTGGTTACCGGATGCAATGGCGGGTCCGACACCTGTTTCTGCACTTATCCATGCTGCAACAATGGTTACAGCCGGTGTGTATATGGTTGCACGGTGTTCTATTCTATTTGCCTCAGCACCATTAGCCTTAACGGTTGTAGCCGTTATTGGCTTGGCAACTGCATTTTTCGCGGCTACTATTGGTTTAGTACAAAATGATATAAAAAAGGTTTTGGCGTACTCTACGGTAAGTCAGCTGGGGTATATGTTTCTTGCACTCGGTATGGGAGCATTTACCGCCGGGATTTTTCACGTGGTTACGCACGCGTTTTTTAAGGCGTTATTATTTCTTGGAGCAGGTTCGGTAATTCATGGAATGCATGAAGAGCAGAACATTCAGCATTACGGCGGGTTGAAAAAATATATGCCGGTTACGCAAAGAACATTTTTGATTGCCGCCATAGCCATAGCGGGCATTCCGCCATTTGCCGGTTTTTTCAGTAAGGATGAAATCTTATGGAAAGCCTTTTCGCATGGTGGATTCTTTTTCTGGTTTATTGGCGCGGTTACTGCAATGTTTACCGCGTTTTACATGTTCAGGTTATACATATTAACCTTTGAGGGCAAGCCCCGTTTTGACTCGGCGCACGTGCACCCGCATGAATCGCCCAAATTAATGACAATTCCTTTGATGATACTGGCTGTACTTTCTATTGTAGGCGGCTTTATCGGTCTGCCGCATGTATTGGCCGGAGAGCATGGCAACCTGCTGGAAAACTGGCTTGAACCGGTATTTAAAGTTGCCGATGCGCGCTTATTGCGCTCAGCAGAATCTTCCGGATCGCTTGAGGTACTTTTCATGGTGCTCTCGGTATGTATCGCCGCGGTTTCCATTTACTTTGCACGCAGAGTATATCTGAATAAACCTGCCATTGCAGATAAAGCAGCGGGAACATTCAGCGGCTTATACCGTACGTTATTAAACAAGTACTACGTTGATGAAGCCTATGATGCAGCAGTAGTTACACCAATTCTAAAAACTTCACGTACGGTATTGTGGAAATTTACCGATGTGAAGATTATTGACGGGCTGGTAAATTCTACGGCATCGCTCTTTACCGGATTAGGAGAGCGGATGCGGAAGCTGCAAACCGGTGTTGCCCAGTTCTATGCCGTGCTTATGATCGCCGGTATTGCACTCGCTTTATTTTGGTTAATTAGTATAATAAATTAATAGCAACTCATGGAACAGAATTTGATTTTATTATATACGCTCTTTGCACCGTTGGTTGGTGCGATGCTCTTGCTTTTTCTTCCGAAGGAAAAGGAAGGCCTGATACGGGCCTTTGGCATAGGCGTTTCTTTAATTACATTTTTCCTTTCGCTGGCAGCCTGGTCCATGTTTGATGCTTCAAAGGCAGAATTTCAGCTTCAACAGCAATTTTTATGGCTGAGCAGGTATAACATTTCATTTCATATCGGTGCCGATGGGCTTTCGATGATAATGGTGTTACTCACTACATTTTTAACAACGCTCACGTTATGGACAAGCTGGTCGGGCATTGCAAAAAAAGTAAAAGAGTTTACATTCTTTATGCTCATTCTTGAAGTGGGAATGCTTGGTGTGTTTGTATCGGTTGATTTATTCCTCTTCTACGTGTTCTGGGAAGCAATGCTTATCCCTATGTATTTTATTATTGGTATCTGGGGCGGGGAACAGCGGATTTACGCCTCAATTAAGTTTTTCATATATACCATGGCGGGCAGTCTTTTAATGCTTGTGGCTATTATCTGGCTGTTTATGTACGCGTATAATGATGTTCACATGTATACATCCAATATTAACGATCTATATAAAATTGGACCCAAGATCCCATTTGAAATTCAAAAATGGTTATTTCTGGCATTTACTATTAGTTTCGCAATCAAAGTTCCCTTATTCCCATTCCATACGTGGCTGCCGGATGCACACGTTCAGGCACCAACGGCCGGCAGTGTTATTCTTGCAGGTGTATTGCTAAAAATGGGGACTTATGGTTTGTTACGGTTCTCAATACCGTTATTCCCCCAATCGGCACATTATTTTGCTCCTGCAATATCCACGCTGGCAGTCATAGGTATAATTTACGGCGCCCTGGTCGCGATGGTGCAGACCGATATGAAGAAACTGGTTGCGTATTCTTCCGTAGCGCATCTCGGGTTTGTAGTGCTTGGTATTTTTGCCCTCACGCCGGAATCGGTACAGGGAGCAATAATTCAGATGGTAAATCACGGACTTTCAACAGGTGCATTGTTTATTTTGGTTGGTGCAATTTATGAACGTACGCATACAAGGGAAATTGATGCATATGGCGGAATCGCGCCCATAGTTCCGGTTTATTCTACATTATTACTCATTGTCAGCTTGTCATCTATCGGGTTACCCGGGCTAAACGGTTTTATCGGTGAGTTCCTGATATTAATCGGCGCATTTAAGTCTCCCGTGTTAAATAACTGGATGTTTAGTATTGTAGCTGCCTCAGGCGTAATATTCGCTGCAGTCTATTTATTGTGGATGTATCAGCGTGTGGTTTTTGGCCCGGTGAAGAATGAAGGCTTACGTGCATTAAAGGATGTAACGGCCCGCGAGTTTACCATAGTTGCGCTATTACTGGTCTTTATCGTGTGGATCGGTGTGTATCCGGCGACATTCATGAAAATCACTGAAGCTTCTACCGCGAAATTGATTAAGGAGACTCTTACGACTCTTTCAATAAGATATTAGTCAGGGGCCCCAATAATGGCCTTTGGAATCGCGAATCATTTTACTCTTTGTGAAATAACCGCTCTGCCTTCATGGTGGGCGGTTATTCCCTTTTTAACGCTGCTGCTTTGTATCGCGCTCGGTCCGGTACTTTTTCATAAAATATGGGAAAAGCGGTACCCGGTTATTTCTATTGTGCTTGCCATTCCTGTTACTATCTACTACTCGGTAATTCTTCAGAATTTTAACGGTATTTATCATTCATTGCTCGAGTATACCTCGTTTATTGTATTCCTGGGCAGTTTGTTTGTAGCGACAGGCGGAATTCATATAGGGGTGCAAACCAAAGCGACTCCTGTTTTTAACGTGTTTTTTCTTTTATTTGGCGCGATAATAGCCAATATAATTGGTACAACGGGGGCTTCGATGCTGTTAATTCGACCCTTTTTGCGGATTAATAAGGGAAGAGTAAAGCCATACCACGTGGTCTTCTTTATTTTTATTGTTTCGAATGTTGGCGGTGCGTTAACCCCTGTTGGCGACCCCCCTCTATTCATAGGTTATTTACGCGGGGTGCCGTTCTTCTGGATTATTGGCCATGTATGGTATATATGGTTGTTCGCGCTTGTACTTTTACTTGCAATCTTTTACGTGTATGATAGAGGAAACAGACACACGCCGGAAGAAGAGTTTATCGGGAAATTTCGTATTACATTTAAAGGGCGTAGGAATTTACTGTTCCTTTTACTGATACTTGGCGCGGTTTTTCTGGATCCTAAAATTTTACCATGGATTCCGGATATTCATCCATTCCCGTTGGGTATACGTGAACTTGTAATGTTGGGAGTTATCTTTGCTTCATACATATTGGCCAATAAAGAGGCGCATCACCATAACGAATTCCATTTCGGGCCTATCAAGGAAGTTGCCATACTCTTTTTCGGAATTTTTATTACCATGGTACCGGCACTGCAACTCATTTCGGTATGGGCCGCCCGTTATGGGGCGCATTTAACGCAATCATCGTTTTATTGGGGTAGTGGTGTGCTCTCGTCCTTTTTAGATAACGCACCAACGTATTTAAGTTTTTTAAGTGCTGCTATGGGAAAATATGGAATGGATGTGAATTCCGGCATAGAAGTATTGCAGTTTATCAATTCCACGCCGCACTATGTTACGGCAATATCGGTTGCATCGGTGTTCTTTGGGGCTATGACGTATATTGGCAACGGGCCGAATTTTATGGTTAAGTCTATCAGCGAGCATTCCGGTATAAAAATGCCTTCATTTTTTTCATATATCGCTATTTTCGCGCTTCCGGTGCTTCTACCCGTGTTTGTTCTGGTTTGGTTACTGTTTTTTCTATAGCCCGAGTTAAGCTAAAATAAAATTGATTCAGAACGGCTGAATATTGCCTGATTCCGGAATTAATTTTATATTGAAATTGTTACACGTATATATTACTGAATGTGAATACAAGTTTTTGAAGAATAAAAAGAAATATCAATGATACCTGTACAAGATTTATTTGCTTCGGCACCACTGCTGATAATAGGCGGAAGTATTTTAATAGCATTGATTTTGGAGATGGTTTTTGATTCTCAATCCTCCATTGTTGCATGGTTTTCCGGTAGCGCGCTTTTATTTACCGCGTATTGGTCACTCTATCATTTATATGACAGGGGATTTGCCTTTAATAACATGATTTCTATTTCCGGGCGGACCCAATTATTGTTTTTTATTGTAAATTTTGCCGCGGCCGTAGTAGTAATGTTCTCAATGGATTATATAAAAAAGATTCAGACCAATTACGGCGAGTTTTATATATTGCTGCTTTCTGCGGTTCTGGGTATGATGCTTATAGCAGCGGCCCGTGATATGGTTATTGTCTTTATTGGCCTTGAGCAGATGTCTATATGCTTTTACGTGCTTGCAGGTTTTCGAAGGAAAAATATCAAATCAAATGAATCAGCGATAAAATATTTTCTGCTTGGTTCATTTGCCACAGGATTTATCGTCTATGGCATGGCATTGCTCTACGGTGCATCGCAGACTTTCAGTATACCGGAATATCTGGCACATGTAGAAACATTAAAGTCGAATCCAATTTTCTTGCTTGGTTCTTTGCTTTTTGTAATTGGATTTACCTTTAAAATTGCAGCGGTTCCATTTCATATGTGGGTCCCCGATGTATACCAGGGCGCGCCGACAAATGTTACGGCATTTATGTCAACCGCCGGTAAAGTTTCGGGTTTTGCAGCTTTAATTACATTCCTTAGCCCATTCATCGATTACTCTGCCCGAACAACGGGTTCAGCGAAGTTTTTTATGCCGTTTTTAGCGACTCTCTCGGTGCTTTCGATGCTGTACGGTGCAATTGTTGCACTTTCTCAATCCGATGTAAAAAGAATGCTGGCCTATTCATCGATTGCCCATGCCGGATATATGCTCATAGGGCTTTCAGCACTTTCCTATGAAGGCGTTGATGGTGTGCTTTTTTATCTGGTAGCTTACACTTTAATGAATCTTGGTGCTTTCGGTATTATTAGCATACTTGAAACACAGGATGAGAAAATGTTAAAGATTGAAGATTTTGCAGGCCTCTCATCCCGTTCGCCACTATTGGCGGCATTTCTGGCAGTATTTCTGTTTGCTTTAGCCGGGTTACCGCCATTTGCAGGCTTCTTTGGTAAGTATTTCGTATTTGTCTCGGCGGTTGAAAATGGTATGACATGGCTGGCGATAGTCGGAGTAATCTCCAGTGTAATAAGCGTGTACTTTTACCTGCGTATTATTGTCTTAATGTATTTCAGTAAGGGAGAGAATACTGAAGTTGTCAGTGTGCCGAAATCTGCTTTACTTGGCGTGTTCGTAGTATTCATTATGTTTGTTATTATGAGCGCGTTTCCACAGAAATTTGAAGGTATTATTCATACTATCGGATTATTAACTTATTAAGTTTTCAAATCCCCCAATTTTTTAGAAGTTGTCTTTAAAAAAGCTATTTTTGCAATAGTTAATTTGAGTAAGGCAACTTCTTTTTTTTTATCTCTGGATAGCAATATGCTTAAACTATTTACACCCAAACAGGTTCGTGAACTTGATAAGTACGCGATTGATAAGGTAGGTATTCCCGGGGCTGTGCTCATGGAAAACGCCGCAATCAATATGAAGAACCAATTTTATGCTCTTCCTGAATGCGATGATGCACGGGTAATTGCTATTCTTTGCGGAAAAGGTAACAATGGGGGAGATGGCTATGCGCTTGCACGCCATTTACTGAACGATGGATTTACCGTTGTTGTACTCTCTCTCTTTAAGGCGGAAGAACTTAGCGGCGATGCAAAATTGAATTATAATATCTTACAAAACTATTCACAGGATTCCCGTTTAAGTTTATTGAACTATTCTGGCCGGGCTTCATTAACTACATTGCGTCAGGCAGATGTACTTTTTGATGCAATGCTTGGCAGCGGTGCAGCGGGTGAACTAAGATCTCCATTTACAGAGGTAATTCGTGCAGCCAATGAATCCCCGGCTACCCGTATTGCAATAGATATACCCACGGGGTTGGATGCAGAAACCGGTGCCTGCAGTTTTGGCTTTAAGGCGCACTATACGTTTACGTTGGCAGGATTAAAGCAGGGACTATTTGTTAATCAGGCCAAAGACTACACCGGTATTGTTTATAAACTTGACATTGGCGCAAATGATGATTATTTGCAGGCCATGGACGAGACCGCTTTACTGATTGAACCGGAAGACATTGTTGAGCTATTACCGGAAAAAGCAAATACTATTCACAAGTTTAGCGCTGGCAAACTTGCCTGTTGCTGTGGCTCTTCATTGTACCCCGGAGCAGCTGTCTTAAGTTCCGGTTCAGCTTTTTACTCCGGATCGGGCGCTGTTACTCTTATAGCGGGTTCTTCATATTCTTCAGTTTTGCATAGCATGGCAGAGCCTCAGCTCGTAATCAGAAAATTTGACGATTCTTCGTCTGGATGCATTACTCCGGACGTTTTGGTAGCCAATGCTGAATTAATCAAAAAATCTGACTCGATTCTGCTAGGTTGCGGAATAGGACTGGCAAATGAAACACGCGATTTCGTGCAAGTACTCCTCAAAAAATATCATGGAATTAAAAAAGTTATAGACGCAGACGCGTTGACAATACTTGCCGAAACAGGCGTTTCAGAATATAACCTTAAACATGCCATATTAACACCGCACATGGGTGAATTTAGTACGTTAACCGGTATAAAAGCCGATGAATTACGGGATAACCCGGTGCAGTATGCGCGTCAATTTGCTATTGCACATCAGTGTACACTGGTATTAAAGGATTCTGTAACTGTAATTGCTTCCGCGCGAGGTGAGGTATATGTAAACTACACCGGAAATGCCGGTTTGGCAAAGTTTGGCAGTGGTGATGTACTTGCCGGGGTTATCGCGTCATTTCTTTCGCAGGGTTGCGATACCGTAACCGCGGCGATCTGTGCCGTTTATTTACACGGTCTGGCAGCCGATTTATTACAAACACGTTTTACCGAATATGGTTATACTGCCCTGCAATTGATGCATGAAATACCGGCTTCTATAGATTTTATCAGAAAGACCTGTAAAAAATAATGATGAAAACGCTTAGATCATATATTCATATAATTTTGTTTGCATATTGGACAGTACTTTTTATAGCTACTACTTTACCGGGCAGCTACGTTCCGCCAACGGGTATCGGCGATAAATATGAGCATTTTTTAGCATTCGCGATTCTTGCAATTTTAGTGTACTTCTCGTTAATGCAAAAGACTAAATGGAAATTGCTAACCCGATACACCGCTGTAAGTTGTTTTATTGTGGGAACAGTATATGGTGCAATGGATGAATTGCATCAGTTGTTTGTCCCCGGTCGTTATTGTGATTTTTATGATTGGCTGGCTGATTCTATAGGAACTGTGATAGGTATACTGGCAGCAACAGGGCTCAGTTATCTTTACCGGCATTATATATCCAACAGAGAAACATCCGCATGACAGACGCGAAAAAATACAATCGGATCAAGATAATACTTAGTATTACCGGTAGTGCCCTGAGTATGATGCTCTTGTGGTTAAGTGTACAAACTGGCGTTAGCAACCAGATATACGCTGCTGTCAGCCAATGGACTACGAATATATACCTGCAATTTCTTTTGTTTAGTTTACTACTCGGTTTCATAACCGGAATACTACTTTTCCCGCTCAATTTTTATTCGGGTTATATATTGGAACATCGTTTCAATCTTTCTAATCAGACATTTTTACGTTGGATTTTGGAAGGATTAAAAGGAACAGCTGTTTCATTGGTAATTATGGCACCTGTGGCCTTGGGTTTTTATTATTTCCTGCGTACAACCGGACCTTTATGGTGGCTTTGGTTTACATGTTTTATGGTAGTGTTTTCTGTTCTACTATCAACTTTATTTCCATTGGTAATATTCCCAATATTTTATAAACAAAAACCCCTGGATGATGAAGGGCTAACCGATTCAATCGTTCAACTGGTAACAAAAGAAAAACTTCGTATAAGCAAAGTAGCACAGTTTGATATGAGCAAGGATACGAAAAAAGGAAACGCAATGTTTACCGGCCTGGGAAAAACAAAAAGAATTTTACTTGGCGATACTTTGGTAACGAACTATACCAATTCTGAAATCCTTACGGTAATTGCCCATGAGTTAGGGCATTTTCGGCATAAGCATATTATAAAAAACGTAGTAACAGGTACTCTGAATAGTTTCATTACTTTGTACCTTGTATCGGTTTTATATCAGTGGTTGGTTGGCATATATCATTATGATGGTATTACAGCAATTCCGGCCTTACCGTTACTTATGGTATGTGCAGGTATTATCGGTGTATTACAATCGCCTCTGCATAATGCAATATCCCGGTCGTTTGAGTACCAGGCGGATAAATACGCGGTAAAAATTACCGGTGACGAGGAGAGTTTTAAAAGCGCGCTAACAAAATTAAACGAACAGAATTTGGGCGATAAGGACCCTCATCCATTTATTGAGTGGTTTTCCTATAGCCACCCATCAATAAAAAATAGGATCGCTGCAATTGATGCATTTGTTCAAACGCAAGAGAAACAACTGTCTAACAACCCGGAAGGCCAATGGTAACTTATATCAGATTATTCTTTTTATATATCTATACCGGAATATGCTCGGTCTTTGCTTTGTTGTTTAATATTGATCGGAGCTTCAGGCTGTATTTTTGGTTGTCTAAGGTATTTTCAAATGGAATACTTTGGATAAGCGGTATTAAACTGCATGTTGAAGGTACAGAAAATATCAATCCTGAAGAAGCGTATGTGTACGTCTCCAATCATAGTAGCATGTACGATATTCCGGCGATAATGGCGGCTGTGCCCAATAAAGCTTCCATAGTATTTAAAAAGGAACTTGCCCGAATCCCTATTTTCGGTTGGCAATTAGCTACCGGGCCTTACGTGCTAATGGATAGGCAAAACCCCGAGCGGGCAATGCAGAGTATAGAACGCGCAAAAAAACTCATGACTTTGAACAAAATTTCCACTATTTTATACGCTGAAGGTACTCGAAGCAAGACAGGCGAAATTCAGCCATTCAAACGGGGAGCATTTTATCTTGCCTCAAGGGTACAGCATCCAATTGTACCCGTCACAATTAAGGGGACTGAAAAAATTTTACCAAAAGGGACTTTGCGCATCCACCCGGGGGTAATTACTGTGGTTTTTGATAAACCAATTGAAGTAGCCCCGGTTATGAATAAAAAGGATGAAATGGAATTAATGGACAAAGTCCGTGAAATCATTATTCGAAATAAGGAGAAAGATTAATGTCTGTCACTAAAGATGAAGCAGCTTATATCGCGAAGCTGGCTAATCTCAATTTTTCTGAAGACGAATTAGTTAGTTATACTCATGACTTAAATGAAATGTTGGAATATGTTTCGCAATTACAGGCGGTTGATACTTCATCGGTTGAACCGCTGACACATCCTATTAGCTCTGAGCCCTGGATGCGTCGCGATGAATTGCGTCCCTCCGTTTCCAGAGAAACTGCACTAAAGAATGCACCGCAAACTGATAATGAGTACTTCATTGTACCAAAGGTGATTAAGCAATGATTGTAGGAGTTTTACCAGCCCGATACGCGTCTACACGGCTGCCCGGCAAGCCGTTGGTAGATATTTGCGGGCTTCCCATGATAGTTCGGACATATAACAGTGCAAAAAATTCCTGCTTTCTCGAAAGAGTTATTGTGGCAACAGATGATGAACGGGTGTATAAAGTTTGTAAAGAGCATGATGTTGATGTAATGATGACACCAACTGATATCCAAACCGGTTCTGACCGCATAGCCTGGGTGGCGGAAAATATTTTTGATGCAGAAATTGTGGTTAATGTTCAGGGTGATGAACCATTTATTTCAGGCCGAATGATAGATCAGGCAATTGAGCCGATGGTAGTGGATCCTTCGGTGCAAGTATCTACATTGGCAAAGAGAATAGAAAATATTGAACAACTTGCTTCGCCGGCAGTGGTGAAAGTGGTTTTTGATATGAATAATGACGCGCTGTATTTTTCCCGATCGATAATTCCATTCGTGCGTGATGCCGAGAATATTAGTGATGCGTTTGGCCAACATGTATTTTATAAACATGTGGGTTTGTATGTATATAAAACACCCGCTCTGCAACGCTTTACTACATTGCCTATTTCTGAATTGGAAAGAGTCGAAAAACTTGAACAATTACGAATGCTGGAACATGGTATGCGTATTAAGGTTGTTGAAACCGAATTCGAAAGCATATCGGTGGATACACCCGAAGATTTACAGGCAGCAATTAACTTTTACAATACAACATTGAGAGAGTCATGAAAGAAATTAATTTACCTCAGAGGCTGACCTTAGCCAACACGCCTACCCCGGTGCAACGCTATGAATTTGAGGGTGCGCAGTTCTTTATGAAGCGTGATGATATGACAGGAATGGAAACTTCGGGAAATAAAATAAGAAAACTGGAATTCCTGCTTGCTGATGCTATTAGAAAAAGGGCTGATGTGGTTATTACCTGTGGTGGTGAACAGTCAAACCATGCCCGGGCAACGGCTGCAGCATGTGCAATGCTGGGTTTGCAATGTAAATTGTATTTGTGGGGAGAAAAAAGAGCTAATCCTGTCGGCAACTTGTTCTTGAATGAGATGTTTGGTGCCGAAATGGAATTTGTTAATAAGAAAGACTATTTGCTTATTGACGAGAAAATTCCGGCTATAATTGCAAAATACAAAGCCAAAGGGTTAAACGCCTATTATATACCTGAAGGTGGTTCTTCGCCGTTAGGGATTCTTGGATATTTGGAATCGTTTTCAGAGTGCGCTTATTTGCTGCGCAAAGATAAAATAAAGGGTATCGTTACTGCCGCGGGCTCAGGCGGAACTGCCGCCGGACTGTTACTTGCGAGCGCACTTTTTAATGTGCCGGTGAAAGTATTCGCGGTTAACGTGCTCTATCCCAAAGAAGTGATGATAGATAAAATACTTGCCCTCGCGGAAAGTGCTCTCGCTATTCTTAATCTGCCCGTGAATATCGATACCGCCAAACTGGAGGTGCTCGATGGCTATTCTGAGGAAGGGTATAAAGCAATTAGTCCGGCAAAAATTCAGGTTATTAAAAAATTCGCTCGTGAGACGGGTGTATTACTCGATCCTGTTTATACCGGTAAGGCATTTTATGCCTATAAAGAGCAGTTCCTCAAAGGAAAGAAGAGCTCCAATATAATGTTCCTGCACACCGGAGGATTATATGGGGTATTTCCTAAAGTAAAAGAGTATCTCGGTAAATAACATACAAATTACCATGCCGGCGGCCGCGCCTTGCACCGCCGGCTTTCTTCTACATCCCATTTTACAACCATTAGTCCAATTTTTAACATGGTAGACTTGATTTTTCACTAATTTTACCGCAGGGAATTCGGATTATTTTTAACAATAAGATTTTATATGATTAAAAACACTGTACTCGAAATACGACAGGTGAAAAAATATTTTAAGGATGTTAAAGCCGTTGACGGTATAACCATTAATGCCGTTGAAGGTGAATTTATAGCTCTTCTCGGCCCTAATGGCGCGGGCAAAACGACATTACTTGAAATGATAGAGGGGATTCAGTACCCCGATGAAGGGGAAATTCTGATTAATGGTCTTGGTTGGAAGAAGCATGAAAAGGAACTACGCGCTATCCTGGGAATCTCTTTACAGGAAAACCATTTTATTGATCGACTGACAGTTCGTGAGGTGACGGAATTATTTGGTTCTTTTTATACACTACCCATAGGCAGGATAGATGAAGTTTTGGATTTGGTAGCACTTACCGAAAAACAGGGAGCACTGACAAAAAATCTTTCCGGAGGACAGAAACAGCGACTCGCCTTAGGGATTGCTTTGCTGAATAACCCTAAAATCATCCTGTTGGATGAACCCACAACCGGACTTGACCCGGCAGCCCGCAGGAATATTTGGGAAATTCTGGAAAAACTTAAAAAGGATCAGGGTATTACCATGATTCTTACCACGCATTACATGGAGGAAGCCGAGTATTTGTGCGAGCGTATTATTATTCTCGATAAAGGAACAATACTCGCTGAAGGAAGCGTACACGAATTATTGCAGCAATTCGATTTATCAGAAAAAATTGTCTTTGTATCGGATAAAACTGTCACTCGTGAGATGGTGCCGGATAACGGTTTACACGCGCTAACACAAAATGAGAATACATACACATTGCGAATTGAAGATATTTCGAGCTATCTGCCGTCGTTTCTGGCGGCTATGAAGGAGTATAATATCCAATATTCTTCACTTGAATGCAGAAAAATGACACTGGATGATTTATTCCTTTCACTAACAGGCAGGAGCTTAAATGACTAACTTATTACGACAGTACCGTCAGCTCTTTTTAGCATATGTGTATGAATTCTTCCGTGAGCCGGAAGTAATGCTTTGGACCCTGCTTTTCCCTATAGCGATATCATGGATTCTGGGAATCGCGTTTTCAGGTGAAAGATCGCAATTGGTAAATGTTGCATGGATACAGCAGCAAGCCACCACAGGAAGTTTTGTGCAAAAAAGTTTTTCTGTACAATCGGGACATACTCTGATTAAGGATAGCAATAATGTATCATCTTCAATTATTTTGGGCAGTAAAAGTGAAGGAGTAATCCGGTATCGATTTATACCCGCTACTCCGAAAACAGCTGATGTGATGATGAAGAAGGGAGAAGCGATACTTATTGTAAATGATTATCCGGACAGTGCAAATTTTTTATTTGACCCGGGAAATGCAGCAGCACACGGTGCTTATCTACAAATATCCGCTGCATTGGCCGGGAAGCCGGTGCAGGGTGTTAGTGTTACAAAGCTGGATGTGAAAGGTTTGCGTTATATTGATTTCTTCGTTCCCGGTTTGCTTGCAATGGGTATCATGTCTTCATGCATGTGGGGAATTTGTTTTGGCATGATAGAACGCCGCTCGAAAAAACTTTTACGCCGTATGGTTGCGACTCCTATGAAAAAGTCTGCATTCCTGGCATCAATTGTTACAGCACGTGTTATTCTTAGCATATTTGAATCTGCCGTTCTTTATTTATTCGCGTGGTTGTATTTCGGTATGCAAATAACCGGCAGCATTCCGGCCTTATTCCTGACTATATTTGCGGGGAACCTTTGTTTCGCAGGCATAGCAATTGTTCTTTCATCACGAACTGCCAAATCTGAAGTGGGGAATGGGCTGATAAATATGGTAACACTTCCAATGTCGATATGCTCCGGTGTGTTCTTTAGTTATCATAGTTTCCCTGACTGGATAATCCCAATAATTAAAGCGATGCCTTTAACCACATTGGCAGATTCTGTACGATGTATCTTTCTTGAAGGCGCCGGATTTATGGATGTCGCGCCCGCGATAGCATTGCTTACGGGGATAGGTGTTATTACATTTTCGTTAGGTGTGAAGATATTTAAATGGTATTAACAGGAAACAAAAACGCGGCCTTCATGACCGCGTTTTTGTTTATATATATTCTTTAAGATTCAATTTGCGAGCCCGCTCCAGCGAGGCTGGTTTCCCAATGTCAATCCACCCGGTTTCATCATGCACAAACCCGCCGATATTCTGCGATTCGGCAATAGAGAGGTAAACATCAATCATAGAAAATACTTTTTTTCTCGGTAAGAGTTTCAACAGTGCGGGATTAATAATATGAATGCCGCTAAAGGCTTTCTTATAAAAAACTTTTTCGCCGGTACGTGCAATTTTTATTTCTCCGGTATCCATACTCATCCAACCACCCAGAAGATTATTTTCGGTAAAAAGTAAATATCGACTTGTATTTCTATTGGAAATGGCTACCGTTGCAAGCGATTTGCTTTGCATGTGGAAATTATAAAAATCAGTCAGGTTCAGATCGGTGACTATATCACAGTTGTAGAGCAGAATTGGCTTGGAACCGTGAAATAGTTTTTTTGCTTTTTTTAATCCGCCGCCTGTATCCAGCAGAAGATCAGATTCATCGGAAAAGTGAATATTCGCCCCGAAATTATGATATACTTTCAGGAAATTAATAATCTGATCCGGAAAGTGGTGTATATTAATTACAATATCGTTAAAACCATGAGCCATTAATTTCCGGATGGAATATTCAATTACAGGAACCCCGCCAATATCGACCATAGCTTTTGGGATACTATCGGTAATGGGTTTGAGCCTGCTGCCAACCCCGGCTGCAAAAATCAATGCCTGCATTATTTACCTTTTGTTCTGCATTTTCTCTAATGATCTATGTCGGAGTGTTACTTGAACTTCCGGGTGATTTTTGAATTTTGCTGCTACCATATTTGCACAATACACAGAGCGATGCTGCCCGCCGGTACAGCCAAAATTTACCATGAGATGAGTGAATTTCCGCGCAGTATAAACGGTTACCGATTGTTCAATGAGGGAGTATATTCCTTCAAGAAATTTCGCTACATCGCTTTCTTCCAGCAGAAACTTTTGAACCGGTTCATCATTACCGGTAAGCATTTTATATTGAGCATACCGGCCCGGGTTGTGAATTGCACGGCAATCAAAAACAAATCCGCCGCCATTACCTGATTCATCCTCCGGTATGCCATGTTTGTACGAAAAACTGTTTACTGATAATTGCAGCTTATAGGAATATTCATGCTGTACACCATATTGCTTCAGAACGGGTGATTCAACTATCTGATGAAGTACTTCGAGTAAAGCAGGAACTTTTACCGGGAATGCAACCGCATTAAGAAGCCAGGCAAGATTTTCTACTGCATAGGGAATGCTTTTGAGGAAATGTTCTTTCTTTTCGTAAAATCCACGAAACCCGTATGCTCCCATTGCCTGTAAAATTCGGATTAGTACGTAGCCGAAAAACATTTGAATGAATTCCGGTTCGTTTATTGAAATTTGCTCTTTTACTTTATCAAGGTAATAATGAAGCAACTCGGTGCGGGCATTCTGTGGCAGGTCAGCTTTAGCATCAAATAATAGGGAAGCGAGATCATACATTAAAGATCCCTGTCTGCCGCCCTGATAATCAATAAACCACGGTTCATCATCTTTTAACATGATATTGCGCGATTGAAAATCCCGATACAGGAAAAAGTTACAATCAGCCTGCAACAGATAGTCGGTAAAAGTGTGGAAATCTGATTCAAGTGCCTGTTCATCGAACGGAACTTTTGCCAATTTTAAGAAATAGTACTTAAAATAATTCAGGTCCCACATCATCGATTGCTTATCGAAACGCGCGCGGGGGTAACAAACCGAATAATCAATGTTTTTAGCGGCGTTGATTTGAAAGCGGGGGAGTAAATCAATGACCTTTTTATAAACCGCGATAATGTTTGCCGGGTAATCATCGCTTTTGCGGTTGGCAGTTAACCATGAGAAAAGCGTTTCATCGCCAAGATCCTGAATCAGATACAAATCCTTTATATCATCGCGAAGATAAATTTCGGGTACAGGCAATCCTTCGTTCCGAAATGCTTCAGTGAAGCAAAAGAATGCCAGGTTTTCTTTCTTATCGGCGTTATATACGCCGAGCGCCGATTTTGTTGCTCCCTGTACCCGGTAATATTCGCGGTATGAACCACTGGGAGGTAACGGAACAAATGAAATTACGTTTTCGCCGGCCCATTGTTGAAATAGTGCGATGATATCCTGTTTTTTAGTATCTGCCATCTTTACTTTAATATGAGTGAAATAATGTCACAAAAATAACTATTTATTCTGAGCCGGTAAACCGAAATAATGTGCATCGGGGCAGGTAAAGGCTGTGTCGCAGGGAATTTGGCCTCAAAAAAGTTAAATTTTCGCCTATTTGTTGTATTATTGCAGCGTGAAATGTTAAAATTATTTGGATAGCAGTGTCTTTTACCGAAGTTATTTTATTGGCGCTCAGCCTTGCGTTGGATGCATTTGCTGTTTCTATCAGTTGTGGCTCGAACGGCAGCCTGCGTGGCAGGCGAGAAAGCGTTCGACTGGCTTTTCACTTTGGCATATTCCAGGCATTAATGCCGGTAATTGGCTGGTTTGTTGGCTACTCGATTAAAGATTTTGTAATCGCCTATGATCATTGGCTGGCATTGGTAATGCTTTCTGCCATTGGAGCAAAAATGCTGTATGAAGCATTTACCCGTTCAGAAGAGGAAATACCCATGAACGCTGCCAAAGGTTGGACTATGGTCTCGTTATCCGTGGCAACGAGTATCGATGCACTGATAGTCGGGGTTACTCTCGCGTTTTTACGAATTAATGTATATTACCCGGCTGTAATTATTGGCATTATAACGAGCATACTTTCGTTAATTGGCATTAAATTGGGCAGGAAACTTAATGAACGTTTTGGTAAAATAATGGAATTTGTTGGAGGCATTGTATTAATACTATTAGGGGTAAAAATTCTACTCGAACATATTCTGTAATACATTCGTTCATTGTGAAACAGCACACATCAAAGCTGAAGCGCATATTGCCCCTGAGTA
The DNA here is from genome assembly GCA_021286645.1 of Ignavibacteria bacterium. Classification (GTDB taxonomy): domain Bacteria; phylum Bacteroidota; class Ignavibacteria; order Ignavibacteriales; family Ignavibacteriaceae; genus JACPGF01. The sequence continues at coordinate 81,867 of JAJTBZ010000035.1, read as the reverse complement.
AATATTGCTATATTGTAATAAAAATTAGATTGCTTCCGAAAACTTACCCGGAAGTCCAGTTAATAAATAATGGAGCAGATATGAAGAAAGTATTCTTGTTTTGTACTCTCGTTTTAACAGCGGTTGTTTTCGGGCAGCAGGCTTCTACATTTTATCCCGCTTCCGCTGGGTACAAATGGTATTTCAAAAACGTGCCACTGGATTCCTTAAATAACCCCGTTCCTTCCAAAACTACTTATGAAGTTGATTCGGCTGCCGGAACAAAAGTATATCTCGGTGTTACGGCAAATTATATGCTGCGAAAAGTTGGACCTGTACCAGGAATTAACGCTCTTCCATATATCGATACTTCCTATGTGAATTTTTCAGGAACCGATGCAATGGAATATTTTCGTGTCCCCAATTTGGATACATTGTTGAAAGTTATGCATGCCTCCGGTCTGGATACAGTATTCGGTGCCTTCAATATTATTGCAACACTGAAATCATTCCAGAAATGGTACACAATGTATAAATTTCAGCAAACGGCAGGCTCGCAGTATGAAGTTTTTAAATATGATACCGTAGTAACCCGCAATTCAACGAATATTCCCTTGCGCTTTTGGTTAAAAGGGAAGAGGTTGAGTGATGTGTCTTTATCAACTGAGCTTGGAACGTTCACTGCAAAACCTTTTGTACTGGATTTTTCCATTAATTACCTTGTGACTTTTCCTATTACAATTGCAATACCATTTGTTACACTTCCCGATACCATATATATGGCTCCGGGGCTCTGGCGGGTACGCAGCGTAATGCCAACAACAGTGTTCGATTTGTCATTCCTTAGCATGGGGCAGTACACCATACCCGGTTATCAGGCAGATGTATTACAGAAACTGCCGAATTCTGTTCAGGAACACAAAAATACCGGTACTGCCGCTTCATATAAACTGGACCAAAATTACCCGAACCCTTTTAATCCTGTTACGACAATCAACTTCTCCATACCTCAGGAAGGAAAAGTTGAAGTGACAGTGTACAATGCAATAGGGCAGAAGGTAGCCTGTTTATTGAATGCAACCCGGTCGGCTGGCAGCTATTCACTCGTCTGGAATGCTGCATCAATGACTTCAGGTGTGTATTATTGCAAACTTACCTGTAATGGTGCGGTTGAAGTAAAGAAAATGGCGCTGCTGAAGTAAATAATTTTATGAGGCTGCCGGGTACTGCACCCGTGCAGCCTGAAAAAAAATATTCGGGACACTTGATTAATAAACAGAAATTGTGTAAATTTATAGACTCAATTACATTTTATATGTAGTTGTTGTTACGGGGTTGTAGTTCAGTTGGTTAGAACGCCTGCCTGTCACGCAGGAGGTCGCGAGTTCGAGTCTCGTCGGCCCCGCTCTTAAAAAGCCCGTCACACTGTGACGGGTTTTTCGTTTTAAAAGGAAAGTTGGTTAGAACGTCCCGCATCTTGCGGGAAGGTCGCGAGTTTACCTGCCAGAGGCAGGTTTCCCAGTGGGATCGGCCCCACCAAGAAAGCTCGTCGAAAGATGGGCTTTTTGCTTTTTACAGAAAAGAGAGGGGATTCATGTACTACACATATATCATTCATTCCGAAAAACTCAATAAATACTACATAGGTTATAGTGGAGATATTGCTAAGCGCCTGGAACATCATAATGCCGGTTGGAGCCACTTTACCTCGCAGGCAAATGATTGGATACTTAAGTACTCCGAACAGTATGAGACAAAATCTGAGGCAATGAAACGTGAGTATGATATTAAGCGTAAAAAGTCAAGAAAATATATAGAACAATTGGTTTGCGCAGGAGGTCGTCCCGACGAGTAGTCGGGAAGTCTCGTCGGCCCCGCCAAGAAAGCTCATCGAAAGATGGGCTTTTTGCTTTTTAAACGAACAGTTGGATAGAACGTCCCGCATCTTGCGGGAAAAGGTCGCGAGTTTACCTGCCAGAAGCAGGTTCCCCAGTGGCATCAGCCCCGCTCTTATAATGCTTGTAAGATAATAACATCCAGGCCATTTGTGATTTAATGTTTTCAGTTTTTTTTATACTCATTGCAATATCCATAGTAAACTTTACCATTACGCAAAAACACATAGGATTGCTCATGTTGCAATTAATATCTAACAATTGGTAGCATCATGGCGCAGGAGTCATTAGTCCTTACAAACAAACTACAGATAATAAATTATGCTGGTGATTTAATACAATTCCCAAGCCACTAAGAGGTAAAGCTCAATAAGAAAAAAAGTAATAAAAATATCTCGAATCATTTTTAAGCAGGACAAGTAATCTGACAATGAGGAAGGAGTACAGGTAATCACCTGAATGTAAAGTCAGTTACTTTCCAGAATTTGCAAAAAAGCACATTCACGTCAGAATCGTATTTGATATTATGCGGGATTGGCTCAGTGCTCATGAATAAGATGGAGAATTTTGGTTTTTTTCTTTTTTTTGGTAAAATTATATAAATGAAAAATAAAAGCTTATTAAGTGTTTATGGGATACTGTTAGCTATCATGCTAGGTGGTTCGCTCTGGCTATATTTTGATTTGGTCGGAGAACGGGAGCGCATTCTGAGTAACAGCAGTCAGATAGCAATAGAAAAAAGTAAGTTCATGAGCCAATGGCTCAGGAACGTTTTCCTATCCAGCGATTACGTTTTACGTGATGTTAGGGAAAAAGTTAATCCAAATGAGTTGATTCATTCTTCACCGCTAATGAAGAAACAGATAAACTTGTGGCTTGGAGAAAAAGCAAAAACAGTTTTTGGATTATCAGCAATAGGAATATACGATTCGAGTCATATTTATCGCGCAGATAATGTGCCAGAGATTATAGGCTTTCGAACAAATTTAAAAATGCCGACAAGCCAAAATGATGATAAAGTTACTTTTAATTATATGCCTCCCGAAAAATCAGCGAATAAAAAGCCAACAATTCTTATAAGTCGTGGAATTTTTTCACAAGATGGAAAAGGTATTGGGGGAATTGCCGGAGCTATTGATCTTGAATTCACTCAGTCATGGATTCAGTCTTTCCATGTAGATTCCAATGATGCCCTTTTTTTAATTGATGAGGATTGTACTTTATTAGCTCACAATTCATCTACACCCGGCGCTATGGGCAATAAAAACATTCAATTTCAGACACTATTAAGTAGTAATAAAATTTCAGGTAGTTCAAGTTCTCTTATGAGTTCTCAAATTGATGGTATAAAGAGGATATACGGAATTACCAGGCTGGGTGAAATCCCAATAGTCCTTGTTGTTGGATATGATATAAATACTGTACTTAAAGAATGGCGACATAGGACGAGGCAAATTTCATGTGGATTCTTTGTATTGATGATTTTAGTTTTTTTTGTTGTGCGGGCATATATGAAGAGCCTCGATCAAGGCAAAAAAATGCTTATATTGGCAACAAAGGCGGAAGAGGCAAATTCAACCAAAGATAAATTCTTTTCAATTATTGCACATGATTTACGCGGCCCATTCACTTCTATGCTAGGATTTTCTGAAATAATGCGTGATAGTTTCGAAAATAATGATCTCGATAATCAAAGGAAATATTTTGGTTACATTCATGAAGGAATTAAGGGTGTATACAAACTGTTGGATAATTTGCTTCTATGGGCAAAATTGCAAAGGGGGGGTATTACATCAAATCCGGAAGATTTGTTACTTAAGTCGATAGTTGATGAAACGATTGAACCTCTGCGACTATTAATAAATAACAAATCAATAACGTTTTTGAATCAAATTCCTGATTCTACCAAAGTTTACTCGGATAAAAATTTGTTAAGTACAATCATTAGAAATTTAGTCTCCAATGCTATTAAATTTACTCAACGAAATGGTTGTATTTTTGTCTCCGCAATCGCTAATGACCAATTTGTCGAGATTTCTATAAAGGACGATGGTACAGGAATTCCCAAGGATAAAATAAACATACTGTTTGATATTAGTAAAAAAACATCGACCACAGGAACAGAAGGGGAACCAGGTACAGGACTTGGCTTATTGCTGTGTAAGGACCTTGTAGAAAAACAAAATGGGAAAATCTGGGTAGAAAGTGAAGTTGGCAAAGGTTCAACATTTAGTTTTACTATTCCCCTAATTAACGTGTGATCGAAAAATAATAATGTAACCTCGTTCCCGCTCTTAAGAGCCTTCTAAGATATACCAAACAGGGCTTATGTGTTTTAACGCTAAAAAATCAATAGCAGATTTTACCATTTTTTTCTCACTGCATAAAAAAAAGCTCCATACGATAGCTCTTACAGTGTTAAGTTATCTAAGCATTAACAACTCATTATCGAAATATTTGGTAATTAGTTTGAAAAACCAAACATTTCAGTAAGGTCTTAGGTTCAAATCATATTGCGCTCGTATAGGATGGTTTCCAAAAGGAATCCTTTCCATTCATTCCCTTTATTAATGCCTCCATCCCAATACGCCAGCTACCGGTTGGTAAATTGTGATATACCAGACGGTGAACTCATAATCATTTTGAATAACTTTTCAACGTACAGATGAATATTTCAATATAACTACTATTTTATAAGTGAACTACTAATGCCATAGTGATTTTGGCGAGGAAACTGAATTCACTGAAGTAAACTTCTTTTTGTTCCCCGAATATTCATTATATTCTCAATACTATATTTATGATTTAAGGCGAGCAGGATTAGTGAAGTATGCAAAACATATCGAGGGTGAGGTTGCCGGATCATTTTTACTCGGCATATCAGCTTCATTCGCCAAATTAAATATTATTACAGAACATGTCCTGAAACAGCACATTGATTCGATTGATCCCAATCAATGGTACCCCTGTTCTGTCTTAGCTGATCTTCTGAATTATGTCATGGATAAATATCCCCATCATGACAGCATCTTCTTTAACGCAGGCATTCACTTTATAAAGATTTGGTACGAGTACGGTCCGGGTAAATCGATGATTGCCAGCAGCCTTGACTGGCTCTACACAAATGCCGAAGGACAGGGGTATAACACTGTGGTGCGCGGAAGGAATATAAATGAGGTCGGGTGGTGCCGGATTACTGAAGCTGATGAAAAAGCAGGAATAATTCAATATGAAAATGTTACTATGCTGCCAACCGATGTAGTCAAAGGCGTATTCTACGGCGGCTGCCTTCTGTTTAACGACATGGATTTTGTCAGCGTTGAAACAGTGGAAGAAGATTTCGCACCAAATCCTTTTTTGAGCAAAATCATTGTTACTGTCCGGTTCCGGCTGAAAAGAAAACATTCAGATATTGATCTGGACGATAGTATACAGGATATGAAGTTTGGCGAAACCGTACCGCTCGCCGGGGAAGAACTAGAGAGCCTAAAGTGGCGGTACAAGCACCTCCTCTATAAAATAAACCTTGATGCCGAGTATTCAAGTAATCTTAGTAAAATCCTTGTTGATCATGTCAATAAGAGTATAGAACTGACACGTGAACTTGAAGAGCAAAATGCGATAAAGGACAAGTTCTTCACCATTCTCGCGCATGACCTCCGTTCTCCTTTTTCTGTTTTTCTCAACATATCAGATATTCTGGATACCGAATATGCATCATTAAGCCAGGTTGAGATACGCCGTTTCAGCAGGGATCTCAACATGGCACTTCATCGCCAATATGAACTATTGACGGATCTGCTTGAGTGGTCGCGCATGCAGCTAAAAAATTATGCACTGAACTTTGAATTCCTGAATCTGAACAAGCTTGCATACTCCGTTGTTGATGTATTGGCATCCGTAGCAAAGCAAAAGGGAATAGAGATTGTAATAGCTGTTGGTGAAGAGATCAACGCCTATGCTGATTTGAATATGCTGAAATTAGTTTTGCGAAATTTGATTTCCAACAGTATTAAATTTACTGCCAAAAACGGCAGGGTGGGAGTTACAGCTTCCATAGAGAAGGATTATCTTGTCATAACCGTTGCGGATAACGGAATAGGTATGCCGGCAGAATCATTGCAAAAATTATTTGTCAGCAATACACGATTTACTTCACCCGGTACTATGGGCGAAAAAGGGACAGGTCTGGGACTGATGCTGTGCAAGGAGATTGTGGAGAAACATCGCGGTACTATCCACGCAGAAAGCGAGGCCGGGCGCGGGAGTAAGTTCATCTTTACGCTTCCCCATATCGTTCAAAATAAATTGGCAGCGCTGTAACACCGTATCGCATTATAGTATCTGAAATATTTATTACCACATGGGTTCTGCCCGCTTAATCAATGGACCATTTTTTGTGGGAGCCCAGGAATGAAGTGCATTGAAATCAAGGATTTCCTTGTGCAGTAGAATATCCAAGCCAGATTCAACTCTTTCAGCTGGCAACCGGGCTATAAGTTTATTTGATTTACCTCAATCCACATTATTTCTGAGCATACTAACAGGTTCAGGTAGCAAGGTGGCAGCAAAATATTATAGAGATAGACCAATTTAGACTAAATCTCCTTTGAAAATAGCTTAAAATGCAACAAATGCAGTGAATTTATCCCTCAAATCCATGTTACGCAAGAGGTCCCGAATTTCCGGTGCGCTTGACCCAGCGAAAGGAACCATCAAACGGCGGGTTTTTCATCATAAAGGGAAGTTGGTTAGAACGTCCCGCTTCTTGCGGGAAGGTCGCGAGTTTACCTGCTTGAGGCTGGTTCGCCTAGCTGAGGTAAGTCCCCAAGTGCGGTATGAACTAGACAGCATTGAGAATTAGTGGATCGCATAGTAAAAGATGTGTTGTTAGTACACTACCGCATGAACACCTTAGGTATAATCAGGAGTAATATTCCATTCCTCATTCCTATCAAAGTAACCAATTTGCAACTATTGTTTTCAGTCAATTTTAGGTAAAATTTATGATAGACCAATAAATGAGGGTACTGGTAACTGATTCGATAGGGTTATGGTGGAGCCTACTTGGGAATCGCTAAAAACTGAAATCTGAGCAATGGATAGCTTTTATCCCGGATAACAAACCCGATTGGTTATCAGTGAATATTCGGGAGATAACTATAAAAATAGCGATTACACTTGCAATTGAAGTACCGAACATCGTATGAGTTTTTTTCGATAATGAAATATGACTAAATTACATACTTAGTAAATTGGATTTACCACAATTTTGATGCGATATCCCCGAAGAAATGTAATTATATGAGTAAAAAATATTTCTAAATAAGTAATTTATGAATTGTAAGATATCAATCATCATTTGTGTGTTATTTTATACTGTCTGTAGTTTTGCACAGGAAATTGGAAATCCAATAATTCGTAATTATACGGCAAGGGAATATAGAGGCCTGCCACAGGTTTTTGGGATAGCACAGGATAAGCGCGGCGTAATGTATTTTGGTAACAGTGGTATTATCGAATATGATGGAATTAGCTGGCGATCAATTTCGATTACGGACAATGGCAATATACAGAACTTAGATGCTGATAACACCGGGAGGATATATGTTGCAACGGATTATGATTTTGGCTATTTAGATTCCGATACCAAAGGCTGCACTGTTTACCGGAGTTTGAAACCATTACTAAAGACAGACACAAGTAAAATTGGTCCTGTCTGGTCAGTAAAACACACTTCAAAATTTATCTATTTCTATTCGTCCCATTCAGTTTTTCAATATTCGCCAACCGATGGTGAAATTGCAGTACTTCATCCCGAGAGCAGTAATGACGAGTTTTGGGCTGATTTTGTTTACAACGATGTATATTATGTTTTGCTTAAAAAGCGGGGGTTGATGAAAGTTAAGGATCAACAGTTGCTTGCTGCAAATCAATCCGGATTTTTCGTAAATGATAATGAATTTTTAGCTGCCTTTCCCTATGATGAAGCAACATTCCTGATAGCTACATTCAATAACGGTTTATTCTTGTATCACCCTGATAATGATGCTCTGCTTACTCCATTTACTTTATCTACACCTAAATTTCTGAAGGGTACTTTTGTTTGTTCTGGTATTAATTTAGGGAACAATTTGTATTTGCTGGGGTCAATAAAAGCAGGTGCAGTATTATTCAACAAGCAAGGTAAAGTTGTTCAGCGATATAATGAAGATAACCTTTTACAGAGAAATGCCACGTATTACATTAAGAAAGACTATAGCACAAACATCTGGATGACTTTGGATAATGGCATTTCCAAAACCGGTGCCGGGCTTGACTTAAGTTTCTGGGATAAACATTTTGGTCTAAAAGGAAACGTGCTTAGTGTGATTCGGTATAGAGGACGAGTCTATATAGCCACAACAACTAAGATATATTATATAGACGAAAAGAACAATATTAAGGAGGTAAATAACATACCTACGTTTCAGAGCTATTGTTTCTTTAACTGGAATAATGGAAAATCTCTATTGGCAGGAACACAACAGGGGATTTACGAAATCAATGGGAATGATGCCAAGCTGGTATATGGGAAGGGCCAGGTTCATGATATATCCGAATCACGGATAAAACCGGGAAGAATTTATGCTGAAGATGGTAGAAAATTGATTTCATTGAAATATGATAAAGGGAAATGGTTATATGAGGGCACGTGGGAAGGAATTGATAATGAGATCCGCGGTATTATCGAAGAGGAAAACGGCACTATATGGCTTGGAACTTATCAGGATGGCCTGGTAAAAATTACGCCGGTGCCAGGTTCCCGGGGGTATAAAAACCTGAATGGCTTAAGAGTTTACACATCTCCTTTTGGAATGAAATACACGGTAAAACTTTATACCCAAAAAGAGGGCTTTGTTACTTTAACTAATATTCTACCTTTCTTATTACAAAAACAAATAGTGTGCGGTACTGGAAACGGGCTGTATTCTTACAATCGACAAACCGACCGTTTTGAACCATATAGTAAATTAGGTAAACAATTTTGCGATGGCAGTCGGGATGTATATTTACTTAGAGAAATGCCCGATGGTAAAATATGGATATGTCCATCAGAAAATTCGAAAGCCGATATAGGTTATTTTCAGCCAGATGGCAACGGGGATTACAAATGGGTTTACGCTCCATTTCGACGCTTACCAGAAATGTCCATTGAGGCAATGTACGTAGAGCCTACAGGCATTGCCTGGTTTGCCGGAAGTGAAGGCCTGGTGCGATATGACATGAATCAAGACCTTAAAGACTATAATCAGAAATTCAATTGCCTGATCCGTAAGGTTACTATTGCCGGAGATAGCGTTATTTTTGGTGGCAATAGTTCTGCAAGTATTTCTACTTCCAAATTGGTATATAAATACAACTCAATAAAATTTGAATATGCCGCACCTTTTTTTGATAATGAAGAAAAGACTTTATATAGTTATCAATTAGACGGAAGCGATGATGCATGGAGCACTTACAGCCGTAAAACTGATAAGGAATATACCAATTTGCCCGAAGGTACATATACTTTCCGGGTAAAAGCAAAAAATATTTATGATGTTGAAAGTTATATAGCTTCATATTCATTCACGATCCTACCCCCGTGGTATCGTAGCTGGTGGGCATATATTTTATACATCGCTCTTGGCATTTTCTTCATTTCTCTGGTCGTGAGAATTTATACCCGACGATTAATGCTTCAGAAAGTACATTTGGAAGAAATAGTACAGAAACGTACATCAGAGATAGAACAGCAAAAAATAGAAATTGAATCACAAGCTGAAGATCTACGGGCAAAAAATAATAAACTGATCGAACTGGATCACTTCAAAGAGGGGATGACAGGCATGATCGTTCATGATCTGAAGAATCCACTCAGCACTATTCTCAGTTTTGCCAAAGTACCTGAATTGCAGCAAGCCGGAAAACAGATGCTTAATATGGTGCTTAATATACTTGATGTGCAGAAATTCGAAAATGCACAGATAAAAATTCAAATGATTGATTTTAGTTTCTATTCTTGTTTAGATGAAGCGCTTCAGCAGATCAGGTATTTATCTGACAGAAAAGCTATCAGGATTATTAATTCTATCACTACCGACTGTTCTGCAAAAGGCGACTATGATTTAATACAACGTGTGTGTGTAAATTTACTTACAAATGCTATTAAATACACGCAGAACAATGGCACTATTACAATTAGCTGTCAAGAAAATTCGGAAAATACACAAAATAGAAAAATATTAATCTCTGATACCGGTTCCGGAATACCAGCAGAAAAACTTCATTTAATTTTCGACAAGTTTGTTCAGGTCGAATCGAAAGATTCCGGCGGCGTTCGGTCAACTGGTTTAGGACTTACATTTTGTAAATTAGCTATTGAGGCTCATGGTGGTACAATTGGAGTTGACTCAGAAATAGGAAATGGTTCTACCTTCTGGTTCACACTTTCAAAAGGTATATTAAGCCATGAACAAAGAGATGCGATTAAACGGGAAATCGAAATTCAAACAGAGGAAAGTATTGTATTGACCGAAGAAGAAAAAAAATACATCTCTGCCTTTACGGGAAAGTTAGCTAAACTAACCGTGTATGAATTTTCCGAAGTACAACAAGTAATTGATTCAATTGAACCCGATAATAGTAATACAATAGCTCTGTGGAAAAATAAGCTTCTTAATGCGCTAAAGGCTTGCAATGAAGAAGAATATATAAAACTAATAAAACTGGGTGAAGAATATGTATGACGCTGTAATATTAGTAGTAGACGATGAACAAGCCTATCTGGCATCGATAACTGAAACACTGAGAAAGAAGAATTTTAAAATTCTCCAGGCTCTTAATGGTAATATGGGAATTAAAGTTACGAAACAATTCATGCCGGATATTATCATTGCAGACTGGGAAATGCCGGAGCTGAACGGTTTGCAGATGATTCAGGACTTAAAAGCTGATGAAACTACAAAGGATATTCCAATTATCATGTGCACAGGCAAAATGACCACATCTGAAAATTTGGATACAGCTCTTGCGGCAGGCGCCTGTGATTATATCCGTAAACCGATAGATCCCATTGAATTAACTGCCCGTATCAATTCTGCTTTACATTTATCAAAAGCATTTAAGAAAATAAATAAACAGAACGATGAATTAATACAGCTTAACAATACCAAAGATAAATTCTTTTCTTTAATTGCACATGACCTAAAGAGTCCATTTCAGGGTTTACTTGGTTTTTCTGAATTTTTAACATCAGGATACGAGACATTATCTGATAAAGAGAAAAAAGAATACATTTCCATTATTGGTGAATTAAGTAAAAGCGCGTACAAACTTTTGGATAATCTGTTAACTTGGTCCGGTATGCAGCGGGGGAAAATGCCATTTAATCCCCGAAATATTTCATTGTTAAGTGAATTAGACGCAACTTTTACTTTATTAAAACAAACTGCTTTAAACAAACAAATTGAGATTGAAATTTGTATTGAAGATTCTACGGTTGCTTGGGCAGATATAGATATGCTGTCTGCCATTGTTAGAAATCTGGTTTCGAATTCAATTAAATTTACTAAACCAGGTGGAAAGATTTCAATTTCTGCGATTAAGCTTGAGAACAAGCTTCGCTTTTGCGTTAATGATACCGGAGTTGGAATAAAAAAGGATATGTTAGGAAAAATATTCGAATTGAATTCAAACGTGCGGACAATTGGCACTGCTAACGAAGCTGGAACAGGTTTGGGTTTAATACTATGTAAAGAGATGGTCGAAAAACATGGAGGAACAATTTCAGTTGAAAGTGAACAAGGTAAAGGGAGTATGTTTTCGTTTGAATTGCCGATAAATTTACAAGCTCCCAACAAAAACTAATGTAAATGAACGAAATATAATTGTTCTTATGTTAAATTCAATCCAGGTAACAATGTCTATATCAGCATTTTCATCTCGAATAATTCGATCTAAATTCCACTTTATCTAATAAGGTACGATCGGGTAACAGAAGGGTAGTGTAGGTATCGCGGACCTGCCCACCGGCTGGGAAGGTCGCGCGTTTACCATGGGGACAGGACCTGCTGAGCAAAGCTCATTACATTGGATAGGCTTCTTTTTATCTTAAAGCAACGAGGGGTTTCATACTTTACACATATACAATACATTTCAGCCTCCTCTATTACTCTAACTCCAGAAGAACTTTACTTTTATAATTAATTATATTAGTTTCGTATTCATGTCTAAGGCTTTAGATAAGCCAAAATTTGAGGGACTAAAAAATGCATGAGAGAATAATCACAGATCAAGAATTTATTACTTCGTTTTCAAAGTTCGGAATAGCTGCTCGTTCAGCAATAAGTTATCTGTTAAAGGAGAAATTGACTGAAGATCCCAAACTCCTAGTTGGCGATATTAGTGCAATAATTTTGCAAATAATGGAGAATTTCTATTATCAGACTGAAATCCTGATAATGCTGTTAATGGCGCTTAAAGAAAAGAAACGGCATCCGGAGAAATCCTTGATTGCGATTTACAATCAAATATTTGTGCGGGAAGGACGTTATGGGCAGGATTCTGAAGAACTCCTTGAAGAAATAAAAGGGTTTGACGAATCAAAATTTATAATGGAATTTGGACTTTCAGATCCGAGATCTATTGTTGATAAGCTTGATTCGTACAGGTTAAGCGAACTAGTCGCCAAATTTGGGTCAATAGAACAAGCTGTTAACCAAGGGATGCAGGAGGTAAAAACTCTGGTGGATAATCTCAAAACAATTATAGCCTATAGGATTGAAACAAGAGATGGGATTAAATTTCCTTTCTTCAAACTTTTAAATAAACTGAAGCACGGCTATCAAGTTGTGGAGGATAAAAACGAAAATGTTCTTTCTGTACTAATTGACGTAATCGAGGAGAATGGATTGAAGGCTAAGTTTTCTGTTATTGAGGTTCTTGTTAATGAAGAATTGGCAATTGTTGTTGCCGATCAAACTAAATTGATAGCCATTGCAACAGAGCGTTTACTAAACTTTTATCAGTAGTCTTATTTGCGACAATATAAATTTGTACCATCCGAAAAAAGTTTAAACTTTATCGTCCTGAAATAGGTTGACAGAAGAGTAGTTAATACATAGAAAGAAGAGGGCGGTTTGCGTGAAATAGGCTGATTGCAAAAGGCTACAGTTTTACTCCCGGGATTCAGTTTTAACAGAAGTTGAAAAACGCGAATCATAAATTCATTCAAATTAGCGGAGCTCTATTATATGCTTTATAATTCCTATTTACCGCGTATCCTTTTATTCTTGCTACCATTTAGTTAATTAAATACTTTACTATTGAAATCCCGAGCCATCCAACGGAGAGACGGGAAGTTATCTTTGAGGATACTATCCTGTAGGGCTAATTAGAATTGAGCGGTTTTGTTACCGGATGTAATTACAATTCCTATAGGGGAATGGTTGCTGAAACGAAATTTCATGCTTTGTATTTGTAACTCGTTGTGTTTATGGTTACTTCTCATGATCTAAATATGTTATGTATTCATTCAAACCAAAGGCGGTATGAAAAAAAATTATTTTGTATGTATTTCACTGATTTTGTTGTGTAGTGAATTTCTGTATTCTCAAACACCGATAGATAAAATCGATGAATTGATGAGCGCGTATGCCGACAATGGCCAATTTAATGGTGTGGCTTTGGTTAAAAAAGGAGATTCGGTTCTCTATGAAAAAGCATTCGGCCTGGCTAATCGGGAATGGGAAATACAAAATATTAATGGATCACGCTTTTTAATAGGGTCAATAGGAAAGCCAATTACCGCATTTATGACAATGCTTCTGGTTAAAGATGGCCTGATAAACCTTAGTGCTGTTATCAATGATTATATTCCTGAATACGCGGGGCCTGCAAAAAATACAGCTACCATACATCAACTTCTAACCCATACATCAGGAATCCCGGATCACGGCGGAATTCCGAACTATTCGAAGAAAAGAGTCCGCTGGATTTATAACAGTGAGCAATATTTGCAGCTCATAACTGAAACCACTCCGAAATTTGAAGCAGGCAAAGGTTTTGGGTATAGTGGTATTGGTTACAATCTGCTGGCAATAATTTGCGAGAGAGTAAGCAAGAAGGATTTTGGGGACTTGATCAAAGAGAGAATTTTTGACCCTCTTGGAATGAAAGATTCAAAACTGGATAAAAATCTAGATATCGATGCAAAACGTGCAAATGGTTATGAATATCATTTATTGGAAGGTTATATGAACCCATCCTATATCGAAATGTGTCATGTTAAAGGTTCCGGCGGGGTTCTTTCAACAGTAGAGGATATGGCAAAATTCAGTAATGAGTGTTTTAGGCAGCATAAGCTTTTACCCGAGGAATATTATAAAAAGATATTTACCCCGTATATAAAGGACTGGCAATACTATGGATACGGGTGGTGGATAACCAATACAAAAGTGAATGGCGATTCGTTAACGCTTATCAGTCATGGAGGTAGTACCGACGGATATAAAGCATATTTAACTCATATCCTTGAAGATTCTACAGATATAATATTACTTCAAAACAATTATTTCCGAACTGAATTAGGTGTACAGTTCGATTATTTCACAACGAGTGATATAATCGATATCCTCCATGGTAAACATTGCGATCTGCCTAAAAAGTCTATTGCTAAAGAGATGGGGTACGCTATTGGCAATGGGGGATTGGAAAAAGCGATTAAACTTTATCAAACATTAAAAGGTAACAAAGGCTATTACATAGACGATGAGGAGTTTTGTCAGTTGGGTAAAGAATTATATAATGGGTATGGACTAAAAAGCGAAGCAGAAGCGATTTATGAACTTGCAAATCGCGAATTTCCCGGTTCATTCTTATTGAACTTTACTTTCGGCGAATATCTTTCCGGCCTTAAGGATGCAAAAGCAGAAAATTATTTGATAAAATGTATTCGGCTATATCGCGAGGCAGGCAACCCAAAGAAATACTCGCAGCAATATGAGCAGGCGTTGAAATTAACCAATGCTCCGGCAAGCAGATAAAATGGAAAATTGATGTAATAGTGGTTAAGTTAGTATTCAAAGCAATTCGATGAGGTAATAAAATTTATTACCCTTGCGTAGTTCATAATTGAAAGAGGCTGTTTATTCAGCCTTTTTTCGTTTAAAATCCTTGACATTAATTGAAAAACAAGATAATTTACTATAGTAAATTATGGTATACAATGGCAAATACAAGCATTGATGATTTATTAACATCGAAACAAGTAATAGAAATACTGAAAATAGATCGTACTACGCTCTATCGAATGTTACGGGAAGGACGCATTAAAGGCATTCGACTGGGTGGGCAATGGCGGTTTTCCCGGAAAGAAGTGCAATCGCATTTATTGCCAACGGTTGTGGGTGATAAATCTTCTGAGTCCTCAACATGTGAATTACCGCTGCATTGTCTGCAACCGATTCAGGAAGTTTTTTCTGATATAATTCAGGTTGCTGCGGTTACCACTGATGCAGATGGAATACCTTTTTCACAATTTAGTAACCCTTGTCAATTCTGTGAATTAATTATGTCTTCTGATAAGGGTAAAGCAGCCTGTATCAACTCATGGAAGAATATACAGACTACCAATTCCGAAGTAACTGTTTTGGCAACCTGCCACGCGGGCCTAAACTATGCAGGTGCTGATATAGTAATGGATGGGAAGAGAATAGCACGGCTTATCGTGGGGCAGTTCTTTGACAGACCATACAAAGAGTCTGAGAAGGAAAAGAAAGTTTTAGAATTAGCAAAAAAATATAAGATAGAGTATTCGAAACTCCTGGCAGCCTCAGATGCAATTCCTGTAATGGATGAGAGGATTATGCAATTTTTAGGGAAGTGGCTGCAAAAAGTTGCAAAAGCTTTTGCTACTCTTGGTTTCGAAAGAAAAGAATTATTACAGCGATTACAAAATATCGCCGAAATAAGTAAACTGTAAAATTATGCTGCTGCCGGCTATGTCCGCTGTGCATAAATAGTTTGATTTCCACCAATTATTTTGGTGTTCACCCCAGGTGTTCAAAATTAATTATCACTATTATAAGGAGCGTATTATGAAATGGTTCGCGGGTCTTTTTGCTTTTCTATTCATGGTTTCACTATCCGTTTATGCACAAAACGGTACCAGGCTCATAGGTTTTGATGCTAATTCAATGGGTAGGGGAGGTGTATCAATTGGGACATTCGACAGTCCGGAATTAATGATGACAAACCCGGCCGGGATTTCTTTTCTGAATAATTCAATGCTGAATTTAGATATTTCTCTAATGTTCCCTTCACTACATTTCAAAAATTCAATTAATGATGTTGATGGTGATAAAAATACATTTCCGCTTCCCGGCTTAGCATATGTTAATAAAAGTGTGAACTCCCCCTGGACGTGGGGTATCGGCTTTTTTACTGCCGGTGGCATGGGGGCAGATTTTGCATTGAAGCATGCTCTCTACAGAAATCAGGATGGTTCGTACAATTTGCAAGAATATCATTCAAAACTCGCATCAATGCAAGGCGGTATTTCTGTTGCGTATAAACTAACACAAGACTTATCTGTTGGACTTTCAGCTCACGTAGTTTATAGCATGCTTGAATTTAACATGCCGTATTCTTTAGATCCTTTAATCATGAAAGGCATTGCCCAGCCCGGTGTTACCTTTGGCCAAATGTTCTCTGCTCCGATGTCATCAAATGGTTTTGGCTATGATGAAGTAACAGCAACGGCTAAAATGTCCGATCTCAGCGCCTTTGGTTTTAATGGGAAAGTTGGTTTCGCATATAAACCGAATGATCGATTGTCAGTCGGGCTGAGCTATACTTTACCGGTATCGCTTACCTACAAAAAAGGCAAAGCTACAATGGATATGACTCAGCAGTTAAATAATGCGTTCGGGCTTGCTGTACAGGGATATATGGCACAACATGCCGGTTCAACACAGGCACAGGCTCAGGCTGCAGTTATGACACAATTTGGTATGATGGGAATTGATTTATCTAAAGGTGTTGTAGCTAACTATGATTTGGATGCTGATTTAAGTTTTCCACAATCAATAGGCGTTGGAGTGTCATATAAGATTTCTGATGATTTTAGAGCTGGTTTAGATGTTGAATGGTTGAATTGGGAAAAGGCATTTGATAAAATGTCATTACACATGTCCAACGGAAATAACTCAAATGTTAATACAATGATGGGCAATAATGGAACTTTTACAATTGATTTCCCAATGAACTGGAAAAATACAGTAATTGTGAAATTAGGTGGTGAATACCAGGCTACAAAAGATCTCGCGCTTAAATTAGGTTATGTTTACGGTGGAAATCCTGTACCAGAATCGACAGTTTTCCCTGTATTCCCTGCAATTGTTGAACAGCATATCACAGCCGGATGCAGCTATAAGGTTTCAGCACCTTTCACAATTAATGCCGCATTTGAGATGGCTCTAAATAAATCAGAGCAAGCATCCACACCAAGTGTAATAGCCAATGAATACGATGGAAGCACGAGTCAGTTGTCCACTGTTCTGATTCATGTTTCATGTATATATAATTTTTAGTTCTTCCGGAGAGGCGGGTATCTCACCTGCCTCTCTACTTTTCTGAAACCTGCCTCGCTCATCTGCATCATACTGCAATTAAATATTTCTTATCCGAGTAAAACATGAAGATCCATATAATCAGTGGATTCCTGGGTAGTGGTAAGACCACGGCTATCCGGAATTCCGCGAAATTACTTATTTCACAGAAACAATCTGTTGGCGTAATAACAAACGATCAGGGAAAATATCTGGTTGATTCTCAATTTATGGATATGGCAGGTATACCTAACAGTGAGGTTACCGGCGGGTGTTTTTGTTGTAATTACAATGCGCTCGATGAACAGATTAACAGTTTGTATAACATCTTCAAGCCATCCCATATTTTTGCCGAATCTGTAGGTTCGTGCACAGATCTGATAGCCACTGTTGTCAATCCGCTCACTCGATACGCGCATTATCATATTGAAGCTATTACCTATTCGGTTTTTGTTGATGCCAATATGCTATTACAGTTCGCGAGAGATATTCAGTTGCCGTTTAATGATGATACAAACTATATCTGGCAAAAACAGCTGGAAGAATCAGAAATATTAGTGGTTAATAAATGTGATCTGTTATCTGAGAAAGAGTTGATGGAATTGAAGCGGTTTACTGCAAAGCTGGAAAGTTATAAGATAATTCTTTACCAGAATTCACTAAATACAGAGTCAATTGAAAAATGGATTAATGTACTCCAAACGCAATCTGTTAAAACGAAACGTGAAACAATTCAGTTGGACTATACAAAGTACGGGGCGGGTGAGGCACATCTGGCCTGGCTCGATGAAGAGGTAGTTATTGAGAGTGATGATGAGATAACTGTTAATACCGCAAATAATATAATTCATTCAATAATACTGAAAGTACGTGAACTAAATCTGCCGATTGGTCATGTGAAATTCATGATTAAAACCCCCGATGGCTCGCAAAAGATTAGCTTTACAACTATAACAGATAATACCACCGAAAATAGAATCAGGTTACATGAAGCCAGTTCGCTGCATTTAGCTATGAATGCACGGGTACAAACAACGCCGGAGAAATTACGATTAATTGTGGCAGATACTATTAGTGAATTTAATTCACAAAGCAATATCAGAGTAATTGAACAAAATATAAGTTATTTTACTCCAGGCTTCCCTAATCCAACTCATAGATTGACAGATCAGGCCAAATGAAAAAATATATTGTCGAATTTATCGGTGCATTCTTTATTGTTTTTTGCGGTACAGGTGCAATAATTGTTCATGAAGCATTCACAAACAGCATTAGTCAGCAGGGGATTGCATTAAGTTTTGGGCTAACCGTTGCGGTATTGATTTATTTATTTTCAGAAATTTCCGGGGCTCATTTTAATCCGGCTGTAAGCATTGTATTCTGGCGTTTTAAGCGGTTATCAGGGACGAATGTTATTAGCTATATATTAGCTCAATTACTTGGCGCGGTAAGCGCGGCATTTGTGTTGCATATAATTTTTCCCGGGAACAGGGGGTTGGGAGCTACGCAGCCTGTTGGTCCGGAAATTCAATCATTTCTAATAGAGTTGCTATTTACATTTTTGTTGATGCTCGCTATTCTCCAGGCAAGTTCTTCACGGCGCATAGAATCGCATACCGGACTTATAATTGGCGGGATAATATTTTTAGAAGCTCTTATAGGCGGTCCGGTTAGCGGGGCATCCATGAACCCCGCGAGATCTTTCGGTCCCGCGGTTGTCTCGGGTAACTATCATAGTTTATGGATTTATCTGGCAGCCCCGGTTTTGGGAGCTATGTCTGCCGGGCAAGTATTTTCACGAATACATCGGGATTGATAAATCAGATAACAGTGCAAATTTCGATGCATAAGCTACTCGGGCAAAACATTAGTTTACCGATAACTTATTCGGATAAACCCGATCTTTGACCAATATCGTAGAAAAATCACATTTCAGATTTTTCTGTAAAAGAATATCATGCCCCAGGCAAATACCCATGATCATCACAAAGTCTGCATTTTCTGCATTTAGTTGTTCAGCCTGCCCAATCGGGTTACAACTTACTTTTTCGGTACAACTTTGAGAGTTTATTTCATTTTGGTTTACACCCCCGACGGTGCAGGATATTGCTGTTATTGAAATATTATTTGATTTAAAGAAATTTCTAATAGCTATAGCATCTTTTTCCATTCCATAGCAATAAGCAAGCCCTACTTTTTGGTAATTCATCGATTTACAGAATTGAACAAGTTCCTGTAAGCGGGAGAGTGTTCCGGCCTTCCCATTATCAACCAAATCAGCGGCAGCCTGTACAATAGCCTGATTCGGTGCCTCCTGATATGTATTTTGCAGTGTTTCTTTACCGAATCTCTCTGCACCACAACTTATTGACTGCCTGCATGATTTTGCAGTACACGACGTACAATTCATATTACTTACAACCCTGGTAAACGTGGAAAAAGACCTTTTTTCGTAAGCTTCGCATACTGCCCCCATCCACGCTTAAGCCAATGCCCCAAACCAGGCATTGGTATGGCAAAGGCATATTTTGAATCTCTATAAACAAAAGCAGCGCCATTACCTGTATCCATAATACATAAAATATTGAGATGCGGCGGATATGTTGATTTACGTAAAATACCATTCTCTGTAGCAACAATATTCTGAGCTGCTATTCGTCCCATTATCTCTGCAATATGTCCTTGTTTCGCAATCCATGCCGGACCTTTGATTGCCGCTGCATCTCCAACTGCATAGATATTTGCAGATCCGGATACCTGACAGGTATCATCTATCTTTACAAATCCTGAATCGGTAAGAGGAATATCGGAATTAGAAAGAAAATCGGCCCCGGTAGAAGCAGGTATAAATAGAATCAAATCCGATTCCAATTGTGAGCCATCTTCAAATATAACAGCGCCGGGAGCGAATTCGGTAATCTTTTTACCAAACATCTTTCCTATATTATACGATTTGAAAAGAGCATCGAGCATGCTTAGCGATTTTTGCCCCATTCTTTCACCTGGTGACTCCATTGGCGCAAAAAATGTAAGCTCGAAGTTTTGCCGGATTCCTTTCTTTTTTAATAAATTGTGTATATTAAACATTAACTCGAATGCAGGGCCCCCGCGTACTGCGGATTTATCCTTAGGATTGCCACCAAACCCGATTGCAATTTTGCCATGCTTTTTTTGAATTAATGTATCTAATCTATTCTTTATGTCGAGAGATACTTCGGGATTTCCGCAAATTGAAAGTGTATTCCCCATACCCTTATGTTGAATTTTTGCAGCGCCTGTTGCAATAACCAGATAATCGTACTGATAACTATTTTGTGTACATATCACCGTATTTGCTGCAGCAGAAATACTCTCAACCTTATCTTTTATAAGGGAAAATCCGTGAGCTTTGCTTATCTCAGAAAGTGGTAAAGCTACATCTTTAAATTTTTTCTCACCTGTTGGTATCCATATTGAAATTGGGTAGAGAAACAGATAATCTCTATCGGAAAGAAGGGTGACCGAAAATTTTTTCTCTTTAGCTAACTCTATTGCACTTTGAACACCGGCGAAACCACCGCCAACAACAAGTATATTTTTCATAATATCTCAAATATTTTATCCATGAGATATTAAGTTCTCAGAAAGGGTTCAAAGATATTTTGTGTTGCTGATATAGAAAAATTTAAGCTTTGACTTGTTTCAGTGTAGAAATACCGCATGAGTTTCTCGAGTTGGTAATTATGCCTAACGCAACAATGTGGAAGCCATAAAGTGCCTTATTGAAGAAACTGGCTAGCGATTAAAGCTATACTCTTAATAATGGGAGCGGGCAGTATTGTAGTAATTAGCAATTTTAAATCATAGCTTAAACTGGGTGGAATCTTATCGTGTATTCGATGGATAGTGAAAAGAACAGAATAAACTCCAATAGAAAAATCCTAACGGGTGAATATAGAATTGATTGACGTTTTCAGCATGTTGGTAATATTATATATGAATAGCGGCACTATCTATGCTAAGGAGGGAACCCTGGCGGAGGGCTAAAAAGCGCCCGGCAGTATGCCAAGACGCTTTTGTATAAGAAATTAAAATATTCTCGTATCACCGTCTTCAGGAATCCATACTCTTGCCAGAAGTTCATGACTTGCAAGAGATTGAGATAGTGCAGAACGGGTTATAGGGCAGTGATTCAATGCTTCCATGTGATTTGCATAGACGTGATTTGGAGCTAATGTAACCGTCTCAAGTATATCGGAATGAGACATTAAAATATTTTTACCTATATCCAATTGTGCCCCGCCACAGGCTATCACCGTTATCCCCGGTTTTAGTATTTCCAGGGCGTTACGGATTTCCTTTGTGAGTATAGTGTCACTGCTTATATATATAGACTCATTAGTTGCATTTTGCAAAAAGAACCCTGAAACTGTTCCCATCAACTTACCGATTAAACCAGTTCCGTGTTGACATGGTATTGAAGTGATTTCCCATTCCATTATGTTTACACTCTCATTCAATGCAATCGAAGCCAGTATATGTAACCTTTTTTTTCTCAGAGTGTTTTCATGTGCCTTGCAACAAACTACCGGAATTTTATGGCTAATAAGAAATGCGATGCCATGCTGATCAAGGTGATCCGGATGCAGATGAGTGATTACCGCGAATGTAATATTCTCAAGAATTTTATCGGTATTTGGGGGTAATTGCACTAAAGGGTTTTTATGTGCCGGATGCCGAAATAATGTGTATGGTAATCCATTGCCCGCCGGAGCAAGCATAGGATCAACGAGTATCTTCGCCCGGTTTGTTTCAAAAACAAATGTGGCATTTCTGATATGATGTATTTTCAATTCGTCCTCAAAAAATTATAATTGCAGTATAATTGTAGAAAATGTAGAACAGTAATCCATTGATTCAAATCAAGAAATAGCAGATAGAATTTTTGGCAGTGAACGTGAAACTGAAATGAAGAAATGAGGATAACCTGTCAACAGGGGAGCTATCTGGATTTTCGTCGAAGACGACTGAGTGATTCGGGCGTTATCCCCAGATATGAAGCGATATGATATTGGGGAACATTTTGTAACCACTCCGGCCTGCGTTTGACTATTGAAAGATAATTTTCTTCAGGAGAGAAAGTTAAGCGGTAGAACTCTTCATTTTCTTTTTCCCTTAAAAGCATCTTAAAGTTCTGATCTATGAAAGTTTTGCCGCATTGGTAGCGAGTAAGTAAATTATAAAAAACATCCCGACTGATGGTTAATAGCTCTGTCTGTTGCAGAGTCTCGAGATATTTTTTTGAAGGAACTGCATCGATAAACGAAGTGAAATCATTCACAAATTGCGGAGTGATAAAAAAATTGCTGTTTACTTCTACTGTATCTTTTATATAATACTCACGGATGCAGCCATTATTAATAAACCGCAATTCCTGTTCGCGTTCTCCTGCCGAAAGTAAAAGAGAGTTCTTCGGGAAAATACGGTACGTTAATGAGCTATATAATTCATCAAGCCCGTCCTTATTCAGAGGGAAATCCGTTGTAAATACCTGTTGAAAATATTTTAAGTCCATTATTAAATATAAAGCAAAGGTCAATATTAATAAGACATGGAAGAGAAAGGCAGGGGAAATTAGTATAGCCCCGTGCTTAAATAGTAATTAGGCACGGGGCTGAGTAATTACCACCAGCGTTTTCCGGAGAGACGATTGAGCTCGAGCTTGGAGAGCAGAAGACTGTACTCAGTCTGCAATTTACTTAGTTGAGCGTCCTGATAACTGGTTTCAGCACTTAATAATTCAACACTTGTTATTACGCCTTCACGAAACCGTTCAGTAGCAAGTTCAACAGCCAATTTTGCCTGCTTTAATAATGTATCCATGCTCATATATTTTTTCTCATTTTTTACAACTTCATCCAGCGCGTTGTTTACATCACGTGAGACTGAAATTTTTTGAAACTGTAAATCTGATTTCGCGGCCTCCAGCCCGGTAGCGGCTAAATCTGTTTGTAAATAGGGCCGGGAAGCAGGGAATAAAGGCACGTTTATCGCTACGCCATAATTATAGTTAAATTGTACCGAAAATATATCAGGAGCAAATCCGTTTTTATATCCGGCTCCGGCTATAACACTTAAGGTTGGCAAGTATAATTTTTTTGCAAATGTTAAATCTTTTTCTGCAAGTATTACTTTGTTCTGAGCCAGAATCATATCAGTGTTGTTTGTAAAAGCAGTTTCCAGAACACTTTCTTTTGCAGCGTCAAGGTAAGCGGAGCTGAATGTAGAATCATTGATAACTCCATCCTGAATGCCGGTGAGAGTTTGCAATATGGTATACTGCTTACGTAATTGTGTTTGTAATTCGGTTATATAGTTTTCTATGTTGGTAAACCGTACCTGCATAGTGACTAAATCGTAGGTAAGTGCATCCCCATTTTTTAATTTTGTTGTAATTAAATCCAGATTCGATTTTACTAAATGAAGTTGCAATTGTTGAACGGTAATACTCTTATTTAGGAATATTATGCTATAATATATTTGCGCAATTTGGTACGCTAGCTGGGTACGGTAATTCTCTCGAGTAGCAAGAGATACCGCTTCATCACTTTTAGCACGTTCAACATTGGCGGTGGTCTTAAAATCTATTACCGGTTGCACAAGGTTTACCATTGCACTATAATTATCCGCAGGATTCATTTGCATTGACTTAACTACGCCTGGACCTGTAGGAATACTTACACTGGAAAAAGGGTTTAGGTAAACATACGAAGCATCAAGATTCAGAATTGGCAAATAACCCGCTGAACTCATTTCTGTTTTCAGAGTACTTAATTGTACCATTTTATCGAGTGTCTGCATCTTCGGAAAATTTTGTAAAGCTGCTTTTGTTAAAGACTGCAATTGCTCCGGCACCGGCAGCATGTTTTGTGCATGCAGCAGGGCAAAGTTCAGTAAAAGGGTAAGGATAAATAACTTTTTCATAATCATTCAAAATTTATTAATGTGAAGCTCCGGCAATTTCTTCTGCCTCTGCCGGGTTTAATGGCTGCGAATTTTTTTTCTTACGGGTAAAGAATAATATCGGAAACACCGCGAGTATTACCGCCGATGAAAACAGGAATGCATCTAAATATGTTCGCAGGTAAGCCTGTTTCATTACTGTCAGATCTAAAATCTGCATCACCTGGTTTTGCACATTAGCGGTGACAGGTAATTTTGCCTGAAGCCCCTGGGTTAACACGCTCATACGTTCATATAATTGCGCACTTCCCTGGTAAATATTTGCAACCAGATCGGTACGATGGATTACATAGCGTTGGGCTACATAATTATTAATAATAGCAATACCGAAGGACCCGCCTAATTGACGCATCATGTTATTGAGGGCAATACCCTGTGGCATATCCTTTGGCTCCAGTCCCTGTACTGCCAATGTAGTTAAGGGAACCATGAGCATTGCCAGGCCGGCACCGCGAATTAACAGGGGAATGGCGAAGAATGCACTCGATACGTTTATATCTGCCCTGGACATGAGAATGCCAAATAGCATAAAGATTGCAAATCCAAAAGCTACAAAGAAGCGGGGAGATGTACCGGCCTGAAGCCGTTTGCCCACAATTGGCATTACCACCAGTGACAGTAATGAGCCGGGCAGCAATGTTATACCGGTCGCGAGTGCCGTATAACCCAGAATTCGCTGTAACAATAACGGGAATACGAATACCGATGTGAATAAGGCAAAGCCGACAATAAATGTTAAAATTGTCGTGAAAGCCAGATTTGTATCTTTAAGTATTCGCAAATTCACAACGGGGTGTTTTTGTTTTAATTCCCAAAAGATGAATGAGATTAAGCCAATCAACGCTACGAGACCGGACCAGACGATTTTCGATGATTCAAGCCAGTCCTCTGATTCGCCCCGTTCGAGTACATATTGTAGTGCTCCAATTCCGGCAGCTAGAAGAAAGATTCCAACCCAATCTATATGCGGCTTTTCTGCCTTTGGCGTATCTGATTCAATGAAACGATAACTTAAATACGTGGCTATTATTCCAAACGGAACATTAACGTTAAAGATTAATGGCCATGCATAGTTATCAATAATTAAACCGCCTACTGTAGGACCTAAAGTCGGGCCAAGAACTACACCCATACCGAATAGAGCGCCCGCGAGTCCCCGCTGCTTAACAGGGAATGCATCGAAGAGGATTGATTGCGAGGTTGAGAGTAACCCGCCGCCACCGAGTCCCTGAACAAATCGCCAAAAAACTAACATCCAAATAGAAGTAGACTGCCCGCACATTACGGAAGCCAGTGTAAACACAACTATGGAGCCCATGTAATAGGTCTTTCTGCCGAAATATCCCGCGAGAAATCCTGTCATGGGAATGATAATCACGTTTGCAATAGCATAGGAGGTAATAACCCAGGAAATATCCTCGATGGAGGCCCCCAGTGTACCTGCCATTTGGTTCAACGCAACATTAACTATGGATACATCAATAAGCTCCATAATCGCGGCAGAAATGGTAGTAATGGCAATTACAATTTTTGCAATTCTGGTAACTGACATGGTGTTTTAGTC
This sequence comes from Ignavibacteria bacterium, assembly GCA_021286645.1. GTDB lineage: Bacteria > Bacteroidota > Ignavibacteria > Ignavibacteriales > Ignavibacteriaceae > JACPGF01. Next base: position 55,795 of record JAJTBZ010000035.1, on the reverse strand, counting down.
CGCCAATAAAGTAACGTCAACACTCATACCCGCGCGCAGAATAGAGCGGTATTTTTCCAATTCGAGAATTTCTATTCTCACGGGAATTCTCTGGGTAACTTTAATAAAATTGCCCGTCGCGTTATCCGGCGGCAGTAACGAGAATTTTGCCCCTGTAGCTCCCGAGATTGATGTAACTTTACCTTTAATGGTATATTGCGGAAATCCATCAACAACAATATCTACTTCTTTACCATCGCGAATGTTTTTAATCTGGCTTTCCTTAAAGTTGGCCACAACCCAAAGCTCCTGTCCGTTTACCTGAGTGAAAACGGGGGCGCCGGGCTGAATAAATTGCCCCTGATCAACATTTCGTTTCCCTATAGTACCATCGGATGGTGCGTAAATATAGCAATAGGATATTTTTAGTTTTTGCTGGTCCAGACGAGCCTTTTTTACATCCACCTGTGCCTGTGCTTTACTTACCTGCGATTTCAGAATGCCTAAACGGGTTTCAGCAACTTTCACATCACGAAAACTGGTCTCAAGTTGTTTTATTGTAATATCATAGTTCGATTTACTGTCATCGAATTGTTTTTTTGTAATGGCATTCGATTCAAATAGTTCTTTATCGCGGGTGAAATCGTTTGTAGCCTTTTCTTTCCGTAATGAAGTAACATCTGCCTGCCCGCGGGTAGAGGAAAGGGCAGCCTCGGCATTCGTTAACGAAGCCTGTGCATTGGCTAAATCGGCAATGGCCTGGTTGTAATCGGCTTCCATTTCAGCGAGCTGTAAATGCAATTCGGTAGTATCGATTACCATTAATAACTGGCCCTTTTTGACAGTAGCATAATCTTCAACCAAAATTTTATCTACATAACCCGAAACGCGGGAAAGTATGGGAACAAGCCTCATTTCAACCTGAGCGTTATCAGTTTCTTCGTGGCGCAGATAATTCCAAACCTTATAACCGACAAATAACAGCAATATACCTAACACGGCAGGAATTACTATTTTGCGGATATTTACTTGTTTGTTCTGTTCATTTTCCATAAAAAATACCTTTATAAATAATGTTCTTTTTAATTACATGAGTACATTTGCTGTAAACTACTCCATCAGTAGTTCGTGAGAAATTGATATTGTAACACGGTAACACACAGCAAATATGATATAAAATGCTCAATAAAATATCATTTGTGATATAAATCCATTGCGAAACTATGTAAAATTCCTTATAATTGCAAATAAATGTTATAAAAATTTAAAAAATATATCAAACTTGAGGTAATTTGTGAATAAAACTGTTGAGCTGGTAAATCAGTGGGCCGAATTCGCCGGTAATCATGCAAATGCTGATCTGGAGGATTTCTGTCTATATTATCTCTCGAAGAAAAGAGAATTGAAGTTTGTGCGGCCGTTGTTTGAGGGTATTGCCCCGCCAATTCCTCAAGTTCTGTTAACCAAGCTGCTGGACTGGATTATGCGGCTCCATCGTTTTTATTTACAGGCTTCAATGAATCAGGTGCCGCTGCGGCATCTTGATGAGTTTTTTATCCTCAATTCCATAGCAAAACTTCGGAATCCGAAGAAGACAGAGGCTATACAATGTAACCTGATTGAATTTTCTACCGGATTAAATTTTATTGCCAGTCTGAAAGCACAGGGATATATTACCGAGACCGATGATGAAAACGATAAGCGTTCGAAGCGTCTGGATGTAACACCACAGGGTAAAGAAGTACTGCAACAATGTTATCAGGTGTTTGGCCGCGTAAGTAAATTGATATTTAATGATATGGCACCCGAGGATATAGAATTGTGCACTCTTCTGCTGCGCGATGTGGAAAGTAAATTCGCGGGTATATGGCAGAAACATAAGGGCAGGGATTTTTGTGATATTTACCGGGAAATGGTAGGGGAAGATCTTCCGGTTTGCACCGGCGAGAATTGCAGCCATGATTATAAAGAAAACTGCGTGTACCTGAAACGGTAATAAGGAATCTTTTACAAATTTCCCGTGTTTGTTACCAAAACAGCGAAAGGTTATCCATGAAAGCTCCGGTTAGTAACGAAGTTCGGGAATTTGTAGAGAAAATTCAGCCGCCAACCCGTAAACAGGAAACAGAAAAGCTTATTGATATAATGTACGCTGCTACCCAAAAGGAAGCGGTTCTTTACGCCAAAAGCATCATTTCATTTGGTATGTATCACTACAAATACCCCACCGGCACGGAAGGCGATACCTGTATTGTCGGTTTCTCTCCCCGAAAAGATAAATTCTCTTTGTATTTAACCGGAATGATGACACTACATACTGAGCAACTTACTGAACTCGGTAAGTTCCAGACAGGCAAAGGGTGCTTATATATTAAAAAATTGGATGATATACATGTACCGGCACTGCAAAAACTGGTAAGTGCATGTTCTGCAGACTATAAAAAAGCGCTTGCAATGCAAGGTATTGAAGTGCGCGAAAAGTGACAATTTTTTCAAAAATATTGCATATTATTAAGGGTAAGATTTGAATATCATGCAATAATTTCCTAATTTAGCAACACAAAAATTGAACATAACGGGGTCGTAGTTCAGTTGGTTAGAACGCCTGCCTGTCACGCAGGAGGTCGCGAGTTCGAGTCTCGTCGGCCCCGCCACGTAAAAGCTCATCGAAAGATGGGCTTTTTGCTTTTTAAACGAACAGTTGGTTAGAACGTCCCGCTTTAGGCGGGAAGGTCGTCCCGACGAGTAGTCGGGAAGTCTCGTCGGCCCCGCCAAAGTTAAGAGCCTGTCACATTGTGGTAGGCTTTTTTCATTTTAAACGAACAGTTGGTTAGAACGTCCCGCTTCGGCGGGAAGGTCGTCCCGACGAGTAGTCGGGAAGTCTCGTCGGCCCCGCTCTTAAAAAGCCCGTCACACTGTGACGGGTTTTTTGTTTTAAAAGGAAAGTTGGTTAGAACGTCCCGCTTCTGGCGGGAAGGTCGTCCCGACGAGTAGTCGGGAAGTCTCGTCGGCCCCGCTCTTAAAAAGCCCGTCACATTTTGACGGGTTTTTCATTTTAAAAGGAAAGTTGGTATAACGTCCCGCTTCTGGCGGGAAGGTCGTCCCGACGAGTAGTCGGGAAGTCTCGTCGGCCCCGCCAAAGTTAAGAGCCTGTCACATTGTGGTAGGCTTTTTTCATTTTAAAAGGAAAGTTGGTTAGAACGTTCCGCTACTAGCGGGAAGGTCGCGAGTTTACCTGCCAACCGACAGGTGCGTCCCGGTCTTCCTTTACATAGTAGCATCACTTGCAACCGGGGTACCGGAAGATGGCAGTGCCTGCTATGATAAGGTTTTCGAAGCAAATGATTCCACTGTTCGGGCAGGAAATTCATTTTTATCGAGATGACTAACTCGCTGATGCGATGTTATATCGTGGATTATAACAGATAGATTAATATGGTTTCGTGCAATAAAAAAGCTGCCACGGCTATTGCCGGGACAGCTAAAATCAGGGATAATTGCTTAACGATTATTTGATTTACTTTTTATCTTTTGTATCAGCTTTTTTTGCAGGTGTTGTCTTTTTTTCAGTTACAGCATTTGCAGCAGCAGCCTTCTTTGCTTCCGCCTTCATTTCGGCAACTTTAGCTTTCGCATGTTTTTTTGGTTGTTTTAGGGAGTCTGCATTCTGTGCAAAGCTGGGGCTGATTAAAGTACCAATAACGAAAAGAGCAATAAATAAACGTTTCATATTTTTCCTAAGTATTAAATAAATGGTTCTGTAAAATACAGTATTCGGGTATTATTTATTCAATACTGCAAAAAAATAAATGCAGGTGAATAACAGCTTTTTGAGGTGGATAGGATAAACAGCATACTGATGTTTTTACGGAAAATTTGTCTGGCTTTGGTAACGTACCCGGAAACAACTTCCGGTAAATCGGCAGGGATACTGAATTATTACGATTTCCGTCTTTCTTCCCCGGTCTCGGATTCGAGTCGTGCGAGAGAAGAACAGAACTTGCGGTGCCTGCCCACCAGCGGGTTGAGTCTATAATCGTTCTGCCATTGTGAACTCCTTTTATCTATCCTGCGAATCTACTATTTCACTTCTTTGTCGATTATATTGCGGGTAGTTCAAACAATTAGCATCTTTCGGGCTACTGACTTCAGGTAATATCTGTTAGAATAATTTACTTATTTTATGTACATAAAAACGTCAACCATTTTCAGGACGACTCAGATATTGGATAGAACGTTCCGGTTCTGCCGGATGGCAGGTTTGCCTGGAAGGATAAGATTGGCACGCGCAGCCACAGCACCAAATGAACTCCGGGATTTCAAGTTGTTGTGAAAGGGGGTATAAGCTCAATTCCGAAAGAGATTAATTTAGGGCCACAACCTCTTTTTAATGATAAAAGAATCCGTTAATTCGTTAATACTAATGTTCGTATTCTAATTATTATAATACTGAACTTTCAACTGAAGGACTGAGATTCTTTCACAGGAATAAAAGTAATGTAATTAAAAGATATTCGTATCTTAGAGAAGAAATTTTGCACTTTTGTTCGTTAATCATGTGGGAGAATGACGTATAGAATTAATCCCCCACAATGACACACTGGAATTCTGATGGATATAAAAATCAAATGTTATTTACTGAAATGACTAAAACTACACTTGGTTTTTACTCATTCAGTAATTCAGTTACAATGATGATTTGAAATAGAGATGCTAAATATTGTTAGACCAGCATTGCTATTTACCATTATCTTAACAACTGAGCAGATTAAAGGTAGGGTTGCGCGAACCGGGCAGTAAGTTAACCTGGCTTGTGCGAATACATGGTAAAAGCATAACATTGTTATGGTTATGTGCAAAACTAATAGCAATCTATACAAGAAGTCTATTTGAAATTGTTACAATTTTGGCAATTAGTCTATAAGATTTAATAAAGGAAATAAATGACAGGCATAGCACAAAGACAAGAATTGCAAGCGAAAATTTGGAAAATAGCCAACGAGGTTCGTGGCTCGGTTGATGGATGGGATTTTAAACAGTTTGTCTTAGGCGCGTTATTTTATCGCTTTATCAGTGAAAACTTTACCAATTATATTGAAGGTGGTGATGAAAGCGTGAATTATGCAAACTACCCGGATAAAGAAATTACACCCGCAATAAAGGACGATGCGATTAAAACAAAAGGGTATTTTATTTACCCGAGTCAACTTTTTGTGAATGTTGCACTAACAGCCAATACAAACCCTAATCTGAATACAGACTTAAAAGCAATTTTTGACGCTATTGAAAGTTCTGCAAATGGTTATCCATCTGAACCTGATATAAAAGGATTGTTTGCCGATTTTGACACAACAAGCACGCGATTAGGTAATACCGTTGAAGCAAAAAACAGCCGTTTAGCTGCCGTTTTGAAGGGTGTAGAAGAACTGAATTTTGGAAATTTTGAAGACAACCAAATTGACCTTTTCGGCGATGCCTATGAATTCCTTATCTCCAATTATGCCGCAAATGCAGGAAAATCAGGAGGAGAGTTTTTCACGCCTCAGCATGTTTCGAAACTCATTGCACAATTGGCAATGCATAAGCAGAAAACAGTAAATAAAATATATGACCCGGCTGCGGGTTCAGGCTCTTTATTGTTACAGGCAAAAAAGCACTTTGAAAATCATATTATCGAAGAAGGTTTCTATGGGCAGGAAGTAAACCATACTACGTATAACCTTGCCCGTATGAATATGTTTTTGCACAACATAAACTACGATAAATTTAACCTTGCACTTGGCAATACGCTTATAGACCCGCACTATGGCGATGAAAAACCTTTTGATGCCATAGTTTCAAACCCGCCTTATTCCATAAAATGGATTGGGGACGATGATCCAACGCTCATTAATGATGACCGTTTTGCACCCGCCGGGGTGTTGGCTCCGAAATCCAAAGCAGATTTTGCTTTTGTGTTACATGCCCTCCATTATCTTTCTGGTAAAGGCAGGGCTGCTATTGTTTGCTTCCCCGGTATATTTTACCGTAGTGGAGCGGAGCAGAAAATCAGGAAGTATTTAGTGGATAACAACTTTGTTGAAACTATTATCTCTTTAGCCCCAAACTTATTCTATGGCACTTCAATAGCTGTAAATATTCTTGTGCTATCAAAACACAAAACCGAAAATAAAACGCAGTTTATTGATGCCAGCGGCGAAGCTTTCTTTAAAAAAGCCACCAACAACAATATACTATTAGACGAGCATATTGAGCAGATTATGCAACTGTTCAACAGTAAACAGCATGTGGCACATGTGGCAAAAACGGTTGATAATAGGCTAATTATTGAAAATGATTATAACCTGTCGGTAAGTTCGTATGTAGAAGCAAAAGACAATCGTGAGCAGGTGGATATTACAAAACTGAATGATGAAATTACTAAAACCGTGAAGAAAATAAATAAGCTACGTGCCGAAATTGTTGCCATTGTAAAAGAGATTGAAGCATGAGCCTAATAGATAATTTATTACATGGCGTGGCAGTTGAATGGAAGATGCTGAGGGAAGTTGTTAGACTTGAAAAAGGCAATCAGCTTAACAAGGAATTACTTTTGGATGATGGGAGGTATCCTGCTTATAACGGTGGTATTTCGTTTTCAGGATATACGGATGTTTACAATTATGAGGGAAACAAAACAATAATTAGCCAAGGAGGGGCTTCTGCTGGTTTTGTTAACTTCGTCACTACAAAATTTTATGCTAATGCCCATTGTTATGTTGTTTTGCCAAAAATTGAGTTGGTTGAAAATAGATTTATTTATCACTTCCTGAAACTTAACCAGGAAAGATTTATGACAAAACAACACGGTGCTGGAATTCCAGCATTACGTACAAGTGAAATATTAGAAGTTCCCATTCCAGTTCCACCTCTACCTGTTCAAAAAGAGATTGTTCGTATTCTCGATACCTTTACAGAGCTAACAGCGGAGCTAACAGCGGAGCTAACAGCGCGCAAAAAACAGTATAATTATTATCGTGAACAGCTGTTGAATTTCGATGAGAGTGAAGTGAAATGGAAGACGTTGGGGGAAGTAACCCGATACGCTAGTGAACGAATCAGCTATGATAAACTTGATAAAAATAACTATGTTGGTGTTGATAATCTTTTACAAAATAAACAAGGGAAAACAATTTCTACTTATTTACCACAATCCGGTAATTATGTGAAATATAATATCTGCGATATTTTAATAGGTAATATTCGGCCATATCTAAAGAAAATATGGATTGCTGATTGTATTGGCGGTACAAATGGAGACGTGCTTGTGATTAACATCATAGATGTATCAATTAGTCCTCGATATTTATATCATGTGTTAGCAGACGATAAATTCTTTGCGTTCAACATGAAACACGCTAAGGGAGCTAAAATGCCAAGAGGAAATAAGAATAAAATCATGGAATACGTCATTCCAATTCCCTCTTTAGAGGAACAAGAACGAATTGTTAATATCCTCGATAATTTCGACCTACTCACTACCTCAATTAGTGAAGGTCTTCCGAAAGAAATTAAGTTAAGGCAGAAACAGTATGAATATTACCGTGATTTATTACTAACATTTCCGAAGCATAATTGAGGGGTATAAGATGGGGCAGACATTAGTTGATATAGCTCAAAAACTTAAAAATACTGATAAAAAGGTTCAGTTAATCTATGCTTTTAATGGCTCGGGGAAAACCCGGTTATCCCGTGTATTCAAGGAAGACGTGGCGCCAAATAAAAGTGAAGACTATAAAATCCTTTATTACAACGCTTTCACGGAAGATCTATTTTACTGGGATAATGATTTGCTGGAAGATAAAAAAAGAAAACTCCTTATACGTCCCAACAGATTTACAGATATGCTTCTCGGATTTCTTAAAGACCAAGGGTTGGATGGTAACGTAATTAAAAATTTCCAACATTATACCAGTGCCAAATTAACTCCACGCTTCAATGAAACATATATCGCCAAAGATGAAAATAATAATGATGTTATTATAAAAGCATATTCAGAGATAGAATTCTCTATTGAAGGTGGCAATCTAGAAAAAATTGACAAGATAAAGATTTCAAAGTCAGAAGAAAGCAATTTTATTTGGTGTATCTTTTATAGTTTGCTTGAACAAGTTGTTGAACAATTAAAAATCCTTGAAACCGTGGATCGTTCAACAGACAAGTTCAATGATTTGAAATACGTGTTTATTGATGATCCGGTAAGTTCGTTAGATGATAATCACTTGATTGAACTCGCTGTTAATTTAGCTACCCTCATTACCAATTCCAAAGGCTTAAAATTTATTGTATCAACACATAGCCCCCTTTTTTATAATGTTCTCTATAATGAATTAGATATACAAGCAGGATATATTCTGAATAAACTGAATGATGGAACTTTTGAGCTTCTTGAAAAGAAAGGAGACTCGAACAGGAGCTTTTCATATCACCTTTTTCTAAAGCAAACCATTCAGGAAGCCATCGACAGTAAAGCTATTCAAAAATACCATTTTATACTCCTTAGAAATCTTTATGAGAAAACAGCTCAATTTTTAGGTTATCCAAGATGGTCAGATTTGTTACCCGAAGATAAAAAAACATACTATAACCGTGTGATTCAATTTACAAGCCACTCTACCTTGTCGAATGAAGTCATAGCAGAGCCAACAGATCCTGAAAAACAAATCGTAAGGTTTTTGTTGGAACACCTTGTTAATAGTAAATATTGGAAAGAAGAACAAAATGCCACAGTATAAACCCATTGCAGAATCAAATAATTTTATAGTACTTGAAAAATTCACCAGGAATTCTGAAGTTAATGAGGCCCCAGGGGCTTATCAAACAGAAGCTGCACTTGAGAAGGAATTTATTCAGGACCTAACCAATCAAGGATATGAAAATCCGTTAAATCTACGCACACCCGAAGCCTTGTTGGCTAATGCACGGGTACAACTTCAATCGCTTAACGATATGGAATTTTCGGATGGAGAGTGGAATCGTTTTGTTGAAGAGTACTTAGATAAGCCAAGCGATAGTCTGGTTGAAAAAACAAGAAAAATACACGATAACTATATTTACGATTTCGTTTTTGATGATGGGCATATCCAGAATATATATTTAGTTGATAAAACAAATATTGTGCGAAATAAGGTGCAGGTAATTTCGCAATTTGAACAAAAAGGCACAAATGCCAATCGTTATGATGTAACTATATTGGTCAATGGATTGCCTTTGGTTCAGGTAGAACTAAAAAAACGCGGGGTTGCAATTCGCGAAGCATTTAACCAAGTTCACAGATATTCAAAAGAAAGTTTTAACAGTAAAAACTCACTGTATAAATACATTCAGATATTTGTTATTTCAAACGGAACCGACAGCCGATATTTTGCAAACACAGTCGAGCGGGATAAAAACAGCTTTGACTTTACCATGAATTGGGCTAAAGCTGATAATTCGCTAATTAAAGATCTGAAAGATTTTACTGCGACCTTTTTTCAGAAGAATACATTGCTGAAAGTATTGCTTACCTATTCTGTGTTTGATACCAGTGATACCTTGCTTATAATGCGGCCCTATCAAATTGCTGCAACCGAGCGAATCTTATGGAAAATTGAAAGTTCGTATCTGGCAAAAAGATGGTCTACCATAGAAGGTGGGGGTTATATATGGCACACGACGGGATCAGGTAAGACACTTACCAGTTTTAAAGCGGCACGTTTGGCAACGCAACTAAATTTTATCGATAAGGTGTTCTTTGTCGTTGACCGTAAAGATTTGGACTATCAAACGATTAAAGAATATCAGAGGTTTTCTCCGGATAGTGTGAATGGTTCTGATAGTACAGCAGGTTTGAAAAAAAATATTGAAAAGGACGACAATAAGATTATTGTAACCACTATACAAAAACTGAATAATCTTATGAAAAGCGAGAATGATTTAGCCATTTATCAAAAGCAAGTGGTTTTCATTTTTGATGAATGTCATCGTTCGCAGTTTGGTGAAGCTCAGAAGAACCTGAAAAAGAAGTTTAAAAAGTTCTGTCAATTTGGTTTTACAGGAACGCCAATATTTCCACAAAATGCTTTGGGGGCAGATACTACTGCAACTGTTTTCGGTCGTGAATTGCACTCTTATGTAATTACGGATGCAATCAGGGATGAAAAGGTATTGAAATTCAAAGTGGACTATAATGATGTTCGTCCACGTTTTAAGGACATAGAAACAGAACAAGATTTGGGAAAGCTGAGTGCAGCAGAAAATAGAAAAAAATTGCTTCACCCTGACCGAATCAAAGAGGTGTCTCAATATATTTTACAGAATTTCAAGATAAAAACGCATAGAAATCAAGGAAGCAACAAAGGCTTTAATGCCATGTTTGCTGTAAGTAGTGTTGATGCAGCTAAATGCTACTATGAGGAATTAAAAACCATACAAAAAGAGAGCGAAAAGCCCTTAAAAATTGCGACAATTTTCTCATTTGCTGCCAACGAAGAACAGAATGCCATAGGTGAAATAGTTGACGAAACTTTTGAACTTTCGGCACTGGAAAGCAGTGCCAAAGAGTTTTTAACCAAAGTTATCAATGACTATAATGCGATGTTTAAAACGAGCTATGGAGTTGCCAGTAATGAATTTCAGAATTATTATCGTGATCTTGCGAAGCGTGTAAAGAATAAAGAGGTTGACCTGATAATTGTAGTTGGTATGTTCCTCACGGGTTTTGATGCCCCAACACTGAATACACTGTTTGTTGACAAAAATTTGCGTTATCACGGTTTAATTCAGGCTTTTTCACGTACCAATCGTATCTATGATGCCACAAAAACTTTTGGTAATATTGTAACATTTCGCGATTTAGAAAAAGCAACAGTTGAAGCTATTACTTTGTTCGGCGACAGTAATACCAGGAACATTGTTCTTGAAAAGAGCTACAAAGAATATCTGGCCGGATTTACAGACATAGTTACCGGTGAAGCACGTAGAGGTTATATTGAAGTAGTGAAAGAGTTAAATGAAAGGTTCCCAAACCCTGATGAAATACTAACTGAAAAAGATAAAAAAGAATTCGCAAAATTGTTTGGTGAGTACTTACGAGTAGAAAACATACTACAGAATTACGATGAATTCGAAAAGCTTAAAGCATTTCAGGCAATAAACATAAACGATCCTGAGGCAATTGAAGAATTTAAAAAGGATTATTTTGTAACGGATGAAGATATTATTTCAATGCAAGAAATTGAGCTATTGAAAGATCGGACAGTTCAGGATTACCGTTCTACATATAATGATATTCGGGACTGGTTAAGACGTGAAAAGAGTGGGAAAGAGTCGGAAGAATCTTCAATTAAATGGGATGATGTAGTATTTGAAATTGACTTGTTAAAATCACTGGAAATAAACCTTGATTATATTCTTGAGTTAATCTTTGAGCACAATAAGAAAACAAAAGACAAAAAAGCTTTGATTGCAGAAATCCGTCGGGTTATTCGTGCGAGTGTTGGAAATAGGGCAAAAGAGAGTTTAGTTGTTGATTTTATCAATGAAACTAACCTTGATCTCCTTCAGGATAAAGTAAATGTTATAGATTCATTTTTTGCATACGCACAAGGCAAGCAAAAAATGGAAGCATTAGAATTAATAGCCGAAGAAAATTTAAATGAAGAAGAAGCAAAGCGATATATGGCTGCTTCGCTAAAACGTGAATATGCCAGTGAAAATGGAACGGAACTGAATGCGCTTTTACCGAGAATGAGTCCATTAAACCCGCAGTATTTGACCAAAAAGCAAAGTGTTTTTCAAAAGCTTGTACTGTTTGTAGAGAAGTTTAAAGGTGTTGGTGGTCAGCTCTAGATAAAAAATATTAAAGTTAAATGAATAGTTATCCTAACCGCGGTACATATTACCAAGCAGTTCGAAACCAAGTCTGGCAAACATTGTTTCTTTCGGTCAATGAAAAAAATATATTAAATAAGCCTTTCTCCATACTATGAAAAACTAAGTTGCACTGCTCAACATGTACTCACACGTGCACTTGGTGCACAGCCGTGCATGTATTCGGGCAGCGAGGTTGCTTCGAAAGCCCTCTATGGGCAATATTAGCCTGAAGGCACCCGAATTATACAATATCAGCCCATTTTACACCCATCATTCAGTATGCCTGTACATTTACACTGGCTGGGCTGAATGAATTGTACTTTGCGTGCAATTACAGCTTTTGAGATACGGTTGAATTTACCTATCTTGCATTTATGGCGGCACCGTTACAGCCGGGGCAATGCTGCCGGGCTACAAGTGTGTTCTCATATGTATATAGGGTAAGTGCATAACGATGAAATTTACGAAAGAAACACGAACAGAATATCTTATACTTGCCATAAGCTTTATACTTTCACTATGTTTTATAGGGTATAAAGTTCATACTACTATTACCTCTATTGATAAGGAAACAAAAATCTTTATTAGTGAAGCTGTTCTTAATATCAGTTCTGTTAACACGATTTATAATGCTCACTTACAGTTATTAAAGAGTCGGGCTGAGGAACTGCTTGCCGATAAAAACGTTGATGTTCGTTCAATAAAAGGCCGATTGATAAATGTTCGCGGCAAAGGGTGGGAATTATTACCTGATACGCACGATTCTGTAACTGCTTTGGGCAGAGTGACAGGTCTCGGGTGTAAGGAAGATATAACCGATTCCAAACTGCGTGAAATTTATATCGCGGAAAAACTGAATTACCTATTTATTCAAACTCGTGCAAACCTTCGTACTACGCCTTATGTTTACTATATATCCAAATCTGATTATTGGAATATTACACCGCGTCATTTTGAACCATTTGCATTCTTTATTGGTGAATATCACCAATATGATTTGTATACCTTCGGGTTACCGGAGCATGACCCCGATAAAGCGGTATTCTGGACGAAACCCTATATTGATGCAGGTGGTAACGGCCTTATGGTTACCGCCGGTATACCACTCTATAATAAGGGGGAATTTATAGGTACTATTTGTATGGATATGCTGTTTAATGATATAGCCAGCTACCTGAAAAGTAATACTTTCGTAAACCGGAATATCAGCTTAATTGATGACTATAGCCAGGTTGTTTCCAGTACATATAGCCATTTATCGGACAAGGGAACAATACCAACATTACGAATGCTGCTGAAGGATGAAATAAACAGTATTAAGATATTTGAAATTAACAAGTTTGTTTGGCATAACAACTACAGGGTATTTGTTGCTTCGATTCCCGACTCACAATGGTATATCCTGCATTTTACTACCGGATCTGAATTCTTACTGACAATACTCTACCGGGTTGCACCAACAGTAGCGGCTATTCTGTTTTTACTGGTAATTTTATACCTGTTACTTTATACCAACAGGCTGCGAATTGAAAATGAGGCCGCGAGAATAAAAGCAGAAAAAGCCAATTCTACCAAAGATAAGTTTCTTTCTATTGTGGCGCACGATCTTCGTGGTCCGTTCGCGTATTTATTGGGTTTTTCTGACTTGATGATAGAAAATTTTTCCAGTGGTAACCTTCAACGGCAGCAAGAAATTTTCGGACATATTGATACTGGTATAAAAAAGGTATATAAATTACTCGATAATCTTTTAGTCTGGGCGCGTCTGCAGAAAGAAAGTATTACGTTGAATCCCGTTGAAATAAAATTACATGATGCAGTTGCCGAGGCGGTGGAGCCGTTGCTTCAACTATCGGAAAATAAATCGATAAGCGTAGTAAATGAAGTGCCGGCGGCGTTTAGTGTGCACTCCGATCAGAGCATGCTTACTACGGTAATCCGTAATCTGGTATCAAATGCTATCAAATTTACCCCCAAAAGAGGTTCTGTTATTATTTCAGCCGCTCAAAAAGATAAATTTACCGAAATTTCAGTGGCAGATAGCGGAATTGGAATTCCACGGGATGTTCTGGATAAATTGTTCGCGGGAGATGAAAAAACTTCAACAGTGGGTACGGAAGGGGAATCGGGGACCGGACTGGGGCTTTTATTGTGCAAGGAATTTATAGAACTGCATAATGGACGCATTTGGGCTGAAAGTGTTCCGGGAAAAGGGGCCACGTTCTACTTTACTATTCCACAGAAATAATACTACTATAGTGCCGGCAGGCACTCCGGGAAACGCTACCAATGATAGTTGGCAATCGGTATTGGATTTATTTTTCATTGAGGTGGTTTTATACGGTTGCCAACCAGATGCTTCAATTTTCAGATGGAACTATTTAGGCCATTTCAGGGTATATAGAGCTATATTACCGGATAAACTACCTCACGCCCTGAAATGATAATGTTGAAGACATTCATAATTTTTCGTGAGGTATTCAAAGTGAGATTTGATTCACGAAATTACCAGTGCATTAACAACAAACTGTAGAAGGAAATAGAGAATGGAGCATGGAAAACTAACATCCGCATTATGGTTCCATACCAGTGATGGCAGCATAAAAGAACTCACCGAATACTATTCAACCATTTTCGGCGAGGATTTTCATACTGAAAAGCCCATCCCCTTAGGTGAAACACCTTCCGGTTACGCGGAGATGTGTACCGTATATCTTTTCGGAAATCCTTATTTGATTATGACCACCGCTAAGGAGCATCATAAATTCAATGATTCATTCGCGTTAATGCTCCGGTGCAGTGATCAGGCAGAAATTGACAAATATTGGGATTATTTTACCGGCTCAGGCGCGGCTTCTATGTGCGGCTGGTGTAACGATAAGTTTGGCCTGCGCTGGCAGATTATTCCCCATAATATAGCAGAACTGATGAGTTTACCGAATTCGTGGCAGGTAATGAGTAAACAGACCAAAATCATTATAGAAGAATATTTAAGGTAATTTTATGGCAAACATTAACCCGTACATTCATTTTAATGGTAATGCCAACGAGGCATTCGAGTTTTATAAATCAGTGTTTGGTGGTGAGTTTTCATTGCTTGTTCGATTTAAAGATATGGCCAACACTCCCGGATTTCCGAATGCAAAGCATGAAGAAAATAAAATTCTGCACGTAGCGTTACCGATTGGTAAATTCAATGTGCTGATGGGTAGTGATATTCCTGAAGTAATGGGTACAGTTAGTGAAAACGAGAACAGGAGTAAAATTTACATTACCGCGGAAAGCAAGGCAGAGGCCGACAAGCTATTCAACAGCCTTACTGAGGGTGGTACTATTGAAATACCAATTTCAGAAAGCACGTGGGGCTCGTATTTTGGCATGTTACGGGATAAGTTTGGCATTGAATGGATGGTTGATTTTCCTCTTAAATAATTCTCACTGTATGGAGTGCCGGAATAAGTAATTAGCGTTGGGTTCGCATTTTTTTTGCAGTGTGATTTATTAATCGATCAGGATTCTCTTCAGGAAAATGATATATTGCGTATAAAAATGAATTAAATACATAATTTACTACATGGAAAATTTCAGGAAAACCCTCACAGCTAGATTACAGCAGGCGTTAAAAGCCGGGGACAGGGCTGCGATTGAGACCTACCGGATGGTAATAGCAGCCTTAGATAATGCACAAGCTCCGCCAGTCGTTCAGATTGATAACTCCCGGGTTTCAAGCAGAATTGCCGGTGCAGTTGAAGGTCTGGGCTCAACAGAGGTACCCCGGTTAGCACTCAACCAATCCGATATACTCCGGGTAATTCATAAAGAAATTGACGATATTACTGAGGCGCTTGCCTTAATGGGGTTGACTGATAGCGCAAAAAAAACATTCCTGCAAGAACAGATCACAATTCTACAGACCTTATTATCCAGTGTGTAGGGCAGGCTGCAATTTGTTTAGCTGAACGCTCTTAAAAAATAGCGCAATTATGCAGGCGACAAACGTTATAGCCGCGCTCCCTCAACACAAGTATATTTTCTTATTGTAACCCAATAAAGGGCTGTAAGTATAACCCGACAGCCCTTTAGTAAAGTTCAGGATTTATTTAAGCAGCATGAATTTCTTTGACTGCGAGAAGCTGCCGGCCTGCATTGTATAGATGTAAAGCCCGCTCGCGAGTCCTGCGCTGGTAAATTCAACTTCGTGATTCCCGACCGGTTTGAACTCATTGACGAGTGTTGAAATTTCTTTACCGAGTACATCAAAAACTTTAATGGTTACCTGTGAAGGTGTGGCAACCGAATATTGAATTTTTGTTGAGGGGTTGAAGGGATTCGGGTAGTTCTGTGCAAGTGAGAAATTACTTGCTAAACTAACTTCTGCCTCAATTTCTTTACTATACTCAAATTTTCCGTCATTATCAATTTGGCGCAAGCGATACCGGAACCTGCCAGGCTGATTTACATTATCTGTATAAGCATACTGCTGCTGTACATTTGAACTACCATGTCCCTGGACGAAAGCAATTTTCTTCCATTCGGCCTTTGAGTCAGCCGTTGAGCGTTCAATATCGAAGCCATAGTTTTTAACTTCTGTAGCAGTTGTCCATTGCAGTTTAACCGAGCCTTTTCCCGGCACAAGCGAAAAAGATGAAAGTTCAACCGGTAAAACACGGTCGGTTAACAATGCTGCATAGGGCTGTGTAACAGCTCCGGATGCCATCAATGTAAAATTACCTCCCAGAATCAGATCATTGTTACTTATCACAAGAGTGGAGCAAATAGCATCCAGAGTAGGAGCCCACGAAGAAACGGAGCCGTCACTGGCGGCTAATTTTGCAAGACGTAACCTGCTTGTACCTGAGCCAAGAGTAGTAAAGGCCCCGCCAATGTATACATCCGTGCCGCTTACGGAAATAGTGCTAATATTACCGTTCGCGTTAGGGTTCCAGTTAGCATCGGCAGTAGAGCTGCTCGTGCTAAATTTAGCTATCCTGTTTCGGGTTGTGCTGCTATTTACCGTTGTAAAAGCGCCACCGGCATATAAATCGCTTCCACTTATAGCCAGTGCCGAAACTGTTGAGTTGAGCTGAGGATCAGTCCAACCGGCATCAAGAGCACCGGTATTAATATCTATTTTGGCAATTTTTTTTCTGGCAGTGCTGTTAATGGTTGTAAAATCGCCGCCGGCAAATATATAGCCGCCACTAATTGCTAAAGTATATACAATATTATCTGAAGTAGGAGCCCAATTTGCATCAACTGTACTACTGGTAGTGCTAAAGCGGGCTAAACGAGTTCTTGCTACGCTCGAATTTACCGTTGTAAAACTTCCTCCGATATACAAATATGAATTATATACGAGGAGTGAGTACACTGCATTTGAACAGTTCGGGTCCCACGCGGCATCAACGGTGCCATCGGTAAGGTTTACCTTTGCCAGGCGGTTTCTGGTAACCGACCCGTTGACCGTCGTAAAAGAACCGCCAATAAACAGGCAATTATCACCAACGGCAAGGTCATAAACTGTATTATTACAATTAGGATTCCAATTCATGTCAAGCACCCCGCCCAGGTTATCAATTCGGGCCAACCGGTTTTTGGTAATCAGGCCGAAGACTGATGTTGAACCACCGAGGTAAATGTCTGTCCCGTTAATACCAATTGCCCGCACGCCAGCCGTAGTGCCGGGATCCCAACCGGAAATTATAGTTCCATCGGTATTGTTTACTTTTGTAATGCATTTACGGGTAACAGATCCATTCATTGTAGTAAAACTACCCACCAGAAAAATTGTACTTCCCGAAATCGCGATATCGTATACGGAGGCAGCGGAACTCGCGTTTGGGTTCCAACTTGCATCTGCCACACCGTCTGTAATACGGAGTTTAACTGCTTTGTTTCTGGTAGTGCTTCCATTGGCGGTTGTAAACCCGCCACCAACATACATATTAGTACCACCAATGAGTATTTTATTTACCGCGCCATTAAGATTTGCATCCCAAGCTGCATCCAGCGTACCATCGGTATTATTTACCTTCGCAATATTATTTCTGGTTGTGCTTCCGTTCATTGTGGTGAATGAACCTCCGATGAAGAGTGAAGAACCGCTTACCGCGATAGTATTTACGCCATTATTCGCGTTGGGATTCCAGGTTGCATCCGCCGCCCCGTCAGTCAAATTAACCTTTACCAGGCGGTTCCGTATTTTATTTCCGCCAACAATGGTAAATGTACCACCGATATACATCGCGCTTCCATCAATAACCATAGCGCCGACTGATCCGTTTAGATTCGGGTTCCAGGTACTATTCACGGTGCCGTCAGTATTATTTACTTTCACGATATTATTTCGCGTTACCGTTCCGTTAACCGTGGTAAACAGTCCGCCCACGTAAACATCGCTGCCATTAACCACGATAACCTGCACTGTATTGTTAATATTGGGGTCCCAACTTGCATCAACAGTTTTATTTGCTTTAATATGCGCAACTCTGTTTCGCACATAACTGCCAACCTGAGTAAAACTGCCGCCGATATACCAACCACCGCTGCCATCGGGCGCAACGGCATATATCGTACCATTCACTTTGGGATAGGCCACATCAGGCGCATCCGAATCGGTAGTAAATTTAGCGCCGAAGCCGGTATTTCTGCCAAATGCGGTAAAATCTCCTGCAAAATACGTATATCCATTGTTAACCAATACCTTGCGAACTGCCCCTGCAGGTACCCAAATATCCGGACTC
Source organism: Ignavibacteria bacterium (assembly GCA_021286645.1). Lineage (GTDB taxonomy): Bacteria > Bacteroidota > Ignavibacteria > Ignavibacteriales > Ignavibacteriaceae > JACPGF01. The sequence goes on along the minus strand of JAJTBZ010000035.1, from coordinate 37,181 downwards.
GGATTAGTGGGTTGGGCTTGAATAAATATGCTGCATATTAATAAAAAGAATAAAAATGGTAACGAGCCATATTTCATTGCTTGTATCCTTGTACTAGTTTAGTGATATTATTAAAATTTGCGGCAATAGAAACCCCGACAAGAAAAACTTGTTTAGTGTTAAATGTTTGGGGAGCGCAAATTTTGCCAGCTGATAAATAAATTAACAGCCATGTTGACAGAAAGTTCCGATATTATTGAATAATGGTAAAAAAATGAAAAACTGCATCTAGAAGTACCAGAAGTAATATCATTTTTGTAAAGTTTAACTCAGCCAAATATTTTTGTAATGGCTATTCTGATTCGTATTTTTATTGAAGTAAAAAAAATTGTGTGGCGCAATTACTAATTACATGTACTACCCGTTTGGCTTAAGCTACCGCCTGCACGATGGCGGCCAGAGTAACCGCTACCTCTACAACGGCAAAGAACAGGAAAGCTTTAATAAATTATACTGGAATGACTATAGTGCCCGTTTTTATGACAGCCAGCTTGGCCGCTGGCACGTAACAGACCCGGCGGACCAGTTCCACTCGCCGTACGTGTATTGCGCCAACAACCCGTTAAACGCTACGGATCCTGACGGATGTGAAATGACAGATTTTATAAATCTCGAAAATGGAAAGACGGTCCACGTGGAAGATGGAGTAAATGAAGTAAGGTTTGTAAATGACAAGGATTTTACCAGAATAGAGTCGTTGTCTAATACCGCAATGAATAATTGGTCTTCTAAGGATGCAGTATTTTATAAAAACATCTGTGCAAGTTCAGCTACCTTGGATTGGAATAGCTATTTAGGCAAAATGATCCGTGTCGTTTTTGCTGAGATGAAATCAGTAGGAAATACTAATACTGACAGACGTGTTGTTGCAGAAAGCATAACTAATCGGTATAAATCTGGAGAATTTGGAGAAAATTATGATGACGTCCTGACTCCTGGTCAGTATAATGCAATGCGGACAAAAGTCTATAAATTTGGGCCATATTCTTATATTCAATCGCAAGAAGGGAATATATCTACAAGAAATATGCAAAAATTGCAATCAAACTTTCTGAATGCTGTAAGCGTTTCGTATCGGGCTATGTTTGGTATCGGCGCCATGTTAGATTGTATGCCATTTTCATATGTGAGTTTTCCTAAAACTGCTCAAGCATTTGATGGCAATCATCGTCTGCAAAATGTTACGAATCAGATATCAGGATTAAGAGGAGTATCAGGCGTATGGAAACTAAAGTAATAATCCTTCTTATTTGTATAATGTTGGGTGTTTTTTTCTGTTGTAGAAAACCAGATTCACAAAAGAAAGTGAATGATAATACAACTAAATATGACACTCTTTGGTTGGGTTTGCCAAGTACAAGGGCAAAATACAGCGAAATGTTTCATGTAAAGCGGACAAGGCTTTTTAGTAAAGGTGTAGAATTGGAAACAAAAGGCCACGGTATAGAAGTCGACATGGATACAGTGTACTATTATCACCGTGTTGGAGAAACATTCGTTGCTGTGGTCGGACTTAAAGAGGATAGGCCATTATTAATCAATTATAATGGTGATAGTTTACATTATGAAATTGCAGGCATTTGGTATGTTACAGTGAATGAATATAAAACAAATCGTTTTACTGCATTTTGTATAATTAATAAAAATTGGATATTTGGTGAGTATGTCATTAATAAGAGCTTTTATAAGATCAATAATTACGGGCTTCTTAGTGAAGGAAGAGATTATACATCTATTCGGATAAAAAAAGGTATCTACGATACTTTAATAACCTCCAAAATTAAGGGGGATTCGATGATAATCTACAAGAATGGCCGGATAGATTACGTGTATAAGTAGGTCAAACCGATGCCTCAAAAATGGACACGGTGCCATTAGTAGTATAAGTAGAGTTAAAAGAATCCATATCTTTGCATTTATAAATGGGGCCTAAAAACAAGTATAAAGTGACTGAAAAATTACCCGTGAAGATAAGCTGGTTTGATAACAGCCGTATAGAGTACCTGTATGCTGCCGATGGCAGCAAGTTGCGGGCGGAGTATTACCGCGCGGATGGCCGTCTGGATAACGAGCGGTATTATTGCGGCGGGTTTGAATACGAGCTGCAGGGCAGCGGGCTGGTGTTAATGCAGTTCCCGTTTTCGGAAGGCCGGGTGGTGCCAACAGGGCAGCAGTTCGTGTACGAATACCAGATGAAGGATCATTTAGGCAACGTGCGCTGTAGTTTCCGGGTAAATAATAGTGTTGCAGAAGTAACGCAGGAAGACATGTACTACCCGTTTGGCTTAAGCTACCGCCTGCACGATGGCGGCCAGAGTAACCGCTACCTCTACAACGGCAAAGAACAGGAAAGCTTTAACAAATTGTACTGGAATGACTACAGTGCCCGTTTTTATGACAGCCAGCTTGGAAGATGGCATGTAACAGACCCGGCAGACCAGTTTCACTCGCCGTACGTGTACTGCGCCAACAACCCGATAAACCGGGTTGATCCGGATGGGTGTTTGGATGGTGACTATTATGATAAATACTGGAATTACATAGGCAATGATGGAATCAATGATAATAAGATTTATCAGACAACGGCTGAAGTGATGAATGCCAATATTTCAGAGAATGGGATAATAAATTGGGATGGTGTAAGAATTAATTCTCAATATTTGGGATTTGCAAATGAAGTATTTAAAACTAATGACAAAATAACAAATGAGAGAATTTTAACACTTAGACCTGAACTAAGAGGGAAGGCATTTGATTTCATTACACGGGGAAGCGAAATAGCCGGAACTCCACTAAGAATAGCTGTGGGTTTTCGTTCAAAGGAAGAACAAAACGAAATATATAAAATAGGTAGAACAGTACCTGGTGCGAAAGTTACATGGGCCCGAGGTGGCGAAAGTGCACATAATTATGGTTTGGCATTCGATATAATAGGCTTAAAACGTGGTTATGATTTAATGTGGAATGCTTTGGGCATTTATGCATATTCAATCGGATTGGAGTGGGGTGGCAATTGGACAGGGAAAAAGGATAGACCACACTTCCAAATGTATGAGTGGAAAAATTATATAAATAAATAACAAGTATTTAACGAGATATTAAATGAGCAGAAGTATTTTTAGTTTTGTTTTTGTTATGCTATTAGTAACCTTCAATGAATTAAATGCACAAGAGAAAAATGAGGTGCAGACAATTATAAGCAAAGTAAAAAACATTAATGCAACTTATAAGCGAAACCTAAGATTAATCGATACTGTTGAAAGGCATTATTCATTAGAAGGAGGAGAGGCGGTTTTCTATTTCAACGAAAACGGTGATATTAAACTAATTGAAAGTATAGATTGCGCAGAAACAGGTCAATACATCCAATCATATTATTTTGAAAAAGATTTGATCTACTTCAAAGATTCGCTGGTATTCTATTCGGTACCATTCCCTCAAAAGGGATTTAATAAAAACATGCGGTATCATACTATGGAATATTTCTTTAATGATGGGAGGATTATTAGTAAAACATTCCGGCGTTCCAAGTCTAAACCAAAAGGCTTTGAAAATGATCATGATTATCTTGACGAAGCAGATATTCGAAGAGATATACAGACGATTCTTTTGGATTACATTAAATATTCGGTAAAAAAGGGAAAGTATATTGAAGATTAGTTTTATGTCGAAGGCCGGGTGGTGCCAACAGGGCAGCAGTTCGTGTACGAGTACCAGATGAAAGATTCCCATGGGGACAGGCACCTTGGTAACGTGCGCTGCAGTTTCCGGGTAAATAATACTGTTGCAGAGGTAACGCAGGAAGACATGTACTATCCGTTTGGCTTAAGCTACCGCCTGCGCGATGGCGGCCAGAGTAACCGCTACCTCTACAACGGCAAAGAACAGGAAAGCTTTAACAAATTGTACTGGAATGACTACAGTGCCCGTTTTTATGACAGCCAGCTTGGCCGCTGGCACGTAACAGACCCGGCGGACCAGTTCCACTCGCCGTACGTATATTGCGCCAACAACCCGGTAAACCGGATTGACCCGGATGGGTGTTATGATGATAACTACATGATCGCTGAAGATGGCACAATTGCAATTGAGAAAACAGCGGATAAGTTTGATCAATTCTTTTTGCAAATAGGAGATGGAAGTTTCCAAAAAGTTGCAGTATTAATGAAAAACGACAATGGTTTAATTAATATACCAGCAGATTTTCGTATTGAAATTCTAAATGGGGAGGATCATAATTTTCGAATGTATTGTTATGATAAAGAAGCCATGAGATTTGTTCGGCCTGATGTTTTTGCAGCCGTTTTAGGGGCCGCCTGGTATTCAGGTATATCAACCTTCGGCATTGGTGATGGCAGTTCGGCATCAGGCAATAATTATATTACTCCCGGAAATCCCAGACACAGCCATCATAAAGATGGTAGAAATCTAGATATAAGGCCTATACGCGACGATGAATCCGGAGACCGGGTTTTAGTCACCGACCCTGCGTTTTCTTATAAGAAAAGTTCAACATTTGCGGCGGAACTTCATAAGTTTGGATTTACGAGTATTCTACTTAATCCGGCCCCAATTAGAGGGCAGGTACCATATACTAAGCAATGTGCCGGACATTCGAATCATTTTCACGTGCAGGGTTTACATGTTAATCATCCATAAGAAACCAAAAAATGCGACAGGAAAAACAATGAAATATGTAAGGATAACAGTCATCGGTCAATTTATTCTGGGAATAATTGCAATTAGTTCAATACTAATGAGCGGGCAGAATAAAATTAGTACACAACTTGAAGCCGAAAATAAGAAAAACCCGTCTTTATTCGGTTCTATGGGCATTGTTTACATGAAAGAAATTCCTATGGATGAATTAGGTGATTATGATACTTTTGTTATAAAAAATCTGGATGGCAGCCAGTATATGAAAGTAGCGACTTCCGATTGTAAATTAACTATAGAAGGAAGAAAGCTAATCTTACATGATATATGGGTTATGCGCGGCCTTTTGGAGTACCGGTATAATTTTATGCCGTATGAATTTTATTTACCTGAACGGTTAATAGCATTTGAATGCAAATCGATACACGATGAATATTATGAAATCTATACCAACAGGGACTCAAACATTACTAAGATCTTACCGAAGCATAAAAAATTATGGGCTTTTTCTTCATGGGGGAATGCAATAGCTTCAGGCTACATTTCTTTTTCAAGAGACGGTAATTCACTCAGTACATTTCCATCATCTGATCCGAAGTATATAATAGGAGGCGAAATTAAACCCTATTTTGATACACACTTTATCGCCGATTCAATTAAGGGGGATTGGATGCATCTTAAGGCAGTAAAAAAGAGGTGTAAGAAGCTTACCGGAAAAGTGGAAACGGGCTGGATACGCTGGAAAAAAGATGAATTTTTATTAATCCGTTCATACAGGAACTGTGATATGGAGTTTCTGGAAAGAGGGTTGCACGAAAGAATAATGAGAAGATTCTCCAGGGAAGATGATTTTATTGATCGAACCGGAAAAGTCTATAAAGTTGAATTTGAAAACGAAAGTGAAGAAGTGCGTCCGGCAGATAAACCGGGTAAACCCTGAAAGGTAAAGGATAACCAGAAATAGCCAGCAAAAAGCAAACGGGCGAATGAAATAGTGCATGCATATAGCAGTATTTCACTATATTCGCGTAATTAAAAGTGGCCATAAAATAAACAATCAGTGAATGTAAAAACACGCCGTGAAGATAAGCTGGTTTGATAACAGCCGTATAGAGTACCTGTATGCTGCCGATGGCAGCAAGTTGCGGGCGGATTATTACCGCGCGGATGGCCGTCTGGATAACGAGCGGTATTATTGCGGCGGGTTTTAATACGAGCTGCAGGGCAGCGGGCTGGTGTTAACGCAGTTCCCGTTTTCGGAAGGCAGAGTGGTGCCAACAGGGCTGCAGTTCGTGTACGAGTACCAAATGAAGGACTATTTAGGCAACGTGCGTTGCAGTTTCCGGGTAAATAATACTGTTGCAGAAGTAACACAGGAAGATATGTACTACCCGTTTGGCTTAAGCTACCGCCTGCGCGATGGCGGCCAGAGTAACCGCTACCTCTATAACGGCCAAGAACCGGAAAGCTTTAACAAATTATACTGGAATAATGGAGTTTATCCATTGCGTAGCAGGAGAAGACCGATTTAGGATACCATCAGGAATTCGAAATTATCGGTGAATTGCGTATATTTGTGCCGCCGATTTACTGCAATTTGCAGTGTACTGCTGCCCCCGGGGGTATAAGCATATCCCAAAAAATAATTTAGACTTTATATTTAGAAAGAGAGCATGATGAAAAAAGAAGATTGTATTTTGTTTAGCGGTGGAATTGTTGGAGCGGAAGCCGAATTCGGAGCTAATGCAGAACGTTTTGGTATTGAAGAAGTGAATTTTACGTTCGAAGGTCATTCTATAGTTCGTACCCGAGGACTTCGCGTGCTGAACCATGAAGAATTGCAGAATGGCGATGTGAGTCTTGAATATGTTTCAAAATTAATGAACAGAAAATATACTACCGGACAAGTTTTTCGTAAGGTATTACAGAGTATTTGGTATCAAATAAATAATGGTCAGGAAATTTTTGTAATCGGCGAGATTCTTGAGGATAATACCGTAAAAGGTGGTACCGGCTGGGGTGCAGAATTTGCTAAACTGTGCAACAAGGAGCTGTATGTTTTCGATCAAACGAAGGATGCCTGGTTCAAATGGATGAAGAGCGAGTGGGTAGAGTGTAAAGGGGATAACCTTCCGGTCATCTCACATATGCATTTTGTAGGAACAGGTACCCGGTTCTTACAAGAGAACGGGAAAAAAGCTATTGTTGATTTATTTGAACGTTCTTTTGCCTGATAATATAATATTTTACTGATACCTGTATTCAGTGCTGTTTGTTTCCAAGTAACAAGCCCTGGTAGATATTTCTCCAGGGCTTGTTTGCTTCTAACTTACAGAAAACACCACGGGTGCTTACATCATATACGTACCGCTTCTTGTACAGAATCCGAATATGAGAAAATTATTGACTGAGTGACTAATTCTGCTATTAATTTCAACTCTTGGTCTTTGAATCTAAGCACTGCTACTGGTTACTATCCTTGCCCGTTGCGGCTTTTCGGGCAAATTCTTCAACCATATTGAGATATTCATGAAAAGCGGTTATACCCTCCGGGGTTATTTTGCATAAAGTAAGAGTTTTCTTCTTTACGAATTTTTTCTCGGTGACTATGTACCCATTCTCTTCCAGTTTGGAAAGATGTACGCTAAGATTCCCTTTCGTAGTATTCACTTCGTCAAGCAAAGTCAGGAAGTCCATTACATCAACAGTCGCCAATGCTGCCATAATCGAAAGTCGAATACGGGAATGAATAATTTCATCGATTTTGTGATGATCAAAATTCTTAGTCATTATAGATTTTTTTCCATTTCAGATATATAATGGTACCTGGTATCAATTCAAATAATGTAAAGAGAATACTTAAGAATAAAACCAGTTGATATTCTTTCGCAAAACGCGTCCATAGGGCAGCAATGAGAGAACTAAACCACCAGCCAAATGCAAATACTTTCATAATAGTAAGTTCATTTATACTTCCGGTAATATAATACCCAATTCCCATAACGGCTGTAATAATAATAAAGAAAGCCGTAATAGTAATAGAACTGAATACAAAGAATACTATGCATGTTATTAGAATGGGTATGAGACAGGCAATCCATGTTACCCCAAATAGCTTTGCGGCGAAAGTATTTCTGGATTTTGATTGTTTGGAATGTAAGCCATAGTATAAATTTACCGCGATCAAAATTGCCATGAAACTCATCCACATGTGGGGAATAAACTGTCCTTTTCCGGCAGCTTGTAAAAGAATGGAGGAGATGGTACCAATCAGCTGGTAAATACCAGCACTAATATATGCTACTCCATTATCAATAAGTACCCGTCGATTATTTTGAATCATTTGACGAATATACTGAATATCATCCGCGATCACTTGATTTTCCATATAAATCCTTAATTTTGTTAAACCGGTTTAAAATATAAACCAAAATTATTCAATAGTCAAGGATTTTTGCAAATTTCTCATTTTTTTTTCGATGTTGTTTTCAGAAGACGGAGGGACCCGATCCCGGTCTTACAAATCAAAGAAATGAAGCCGCTCGCGAAAAATTTTGTATATCGTAACGATTTTTCTATTTTGCCTGGTATAACTCTTTATGTGCTTGTGGGCGTAGCAGCTGTTTAATGATGTCAGGTTCCTATAGTCGTTATGCTCAAATCCCGCTATTCACATTGTTGTACAATCTCCCATAGGTTAAGGATTGAAAAAAAATATGATAGAATTTGATTATATATTCAAGGGGGCAGTGCTTGGATTCTCAGTCGCTGCACCGGTTGGGCCTATAGGGATACTTTGTATCAACCGGACGATAAACAAGAATTTTCTATCCGGATTTGTGAGTGGATTGGGAGCTGCAACGGCTGACCTCGTCTATGGACTAATTACCGGCTTGGGATTAACAGTAGTTTCAGATTTTATGATTCACCATAAACTGCCATTACAAATTGTTGGGGTTCTTTTCCTTTTGTATTTAGCAGTGAAAACTCTTGTAAAAAAGGAGAAACGATTAGAATACAATTCTGCAGAAGGGTTAGGATTATGGAAAGATTATTTGAGTACGCTTGCATTAACCATAACCAACCCTGTAACCATTTTGTTTTTTTTAGCGGTATTTGCTGGAGTGGGAATTTTACCCGGTGGGCAGAATCTGGGATCATTAACATTGTTTCTGGTTGGAATATTTGGTGGTTCCTGCGTATGGTGGCTATTTCTGAGTGGTTTAACAGAAAAATTAAAAACAAGAATTAATACATCCATTTTGCGTAAAATCGATCTGGTTTCCGGCATGCTTATGCTATTTTTCTGTCTGATGATTGTTTGGGGTATAATTCGAAATGTATTAAATACAAAATAATTTACTTCTAGAGTATTATTGGTGTGGAATAAACTATGAAATCGTATCAGATTACTCAATCTAACTGTACAATGCGCTATCACGACTTTCCGGGAAGTAAAGCTACTCTTCTCTTTATACATGGTTTGGGATGTACCGCCAGCCTCGACTACCCGGGTGTAGCGAGCATGAAAGCTATTACAGGCTTTCGAAGGTTGTTGCCTGATTTATTGGGGAGCGGTTATAGCGACAAGCCGGAAAATTTCGATTATTCCATTGCGGGGCATGCAGAATATCTAAAGGATTTTTGTAAGTCACTCGGGTTGGAAAATATTGTTGTATATGGTCATAGCATGGGTGGTGCAATAGCTGTTAAACTTGCTTCAATATATACTGAAAAGGTAATAGGGATGATAGTAAGTGAAGCGAATCTTGACTCCGGTGGCGGATTTTTCAGCAGAAGAATAGCGGAATTTTCAGAAGCGGAATATGAGAAATCGGGGCACATGCAGGTAATTTCTGAAAATATAAAAAGGGGGAATGAATTATGGGGTACCAGTATGAAAATGTGCAGTGCCCTTGCAGTGCATCGCGAAGCACGGTCATTGGTACAAGGAGAAATGCCGCAATGGAGAGAATTACTGTATCAATTATCGATGCCGAAGTTTTTTATTTTTGGCAGGAATTCATTGCCGGATCCTGATGAAAATGAATTACCGAAGCATGGTGTGCCTGTTTGTATTGTAGAAAATGCAGGGCATTCTATGGCATGGGAAAATCCCGAAGGGCTGGCAGATGTTCTCGGGAAACAAATTTCATTGATGCTGTAAAATACATAAGGATAATTTTTGATATCCAATCCGAATGAAATACCTTTGTTCGAAAACTGAATAGTAGAAAAACTTTTTCCTAATTACTCAGGTTATGACGGGTTTTTCAGGTGCTTACGTAAAAACTCAAGTGGATTAAAAAAATAGTAAAGTAATTCTGATTTTTGCATAGTCAACCAACTCGCGCATCCATAATCATCAAAACTTTTCCTGATTTCTAGATGAAGATGATCGAAATTCCCATGCAATGTTTTGGTTTCCGCTTGAGTGTACAATCGCCCTAATTTTGTTTCAGGAGTAACATCATCCCCGGTTTTAACAAAAATTTCTGCCAAATGTTTATAAGAGGTAAATATTACTGTGCTATCCGGCAATAGATGCTTAATGACGACCGTTCTATGCGGATGTCCTAAATGAATGGAGCAAACAATACCATTTGCCATTGCAAAAACATCGGCAGGCTTTTTCCCACCTGAAGGTATTATGTCGATGGCTGTATGAATATGATTTTTCAGGAATGAATCCCGATGATCGCCAAAAATGCTGACTACCGAAATATATTTTAGATTTTGTCGGTTGCTAACCAAAAAGGGTAGCAGCCATTGAGTCGTACAGGCACCTGGCAGTCGGTCAATGTAGTATTTTTGATAATGCGTCCTGGTGCCGGCAATATAATTTCTGCAATTATTGTCAGCTGCTTTCTCTTGGGCAATTACTCCTGTACTAATAACACAGATAATAATAGCCAGCATAGCAACACTTTTCATTGTGTATCCTCTCATATGGGCAGCGGTAAAAATAGTAGTAACCTAGACTAACTTTATCAGACAATACATATCTTTTTCATTAAGATACCATTCAAGGCAAAAGCCAACAGGGTCTATATTTTGCAAAGTAGTTAGTTCCTGAAAATTATTCATTATATCCGTAAGGTTTTCATGGTAATTTTCAACTTTCTTTCCGGTATATCTACCGGCGGGAATAGTAAAAATCTCGCAACCATACTGTTCACCCTGATCAGATTGTAACTGCTCGGCCATCGCGCGATACACAATCTTTCCGTTTTCAGGACGTGAATATCCGAAACAACGACGTTCGGGATTCACCGGTACTAACGTATTCAGTTTTTGATATGCATCAGAAATTCCATCGGGGAAACTTTCCGCAATTATACAAAGTGTAGTTATATCATTACCAAAATCGAATTCAATCATATTTTCCTCAAAATAGTTTTACGGTTTAACATCGAAATCTTCAAAAGAAGTTCAATAAAAAATTCACCGTATTCTTAAGTACATTCATTATTTTTTCCTAAAGTTCGAAAACCCGATAATTAACTGATCGAGATATTCTTTCCAATCGGACCATTGGTGCCCGCCATGATATTTCATTATTGTAGTAGTATAGCCTTTTCGAATTAAATAGTTTGCGAAAGACAGGTTGGCTCTGCAAAAGCATTGGTCCCTATATATTAATACCCCCAGATCGAAATCACCAACCTGAAGGAAAAATTCCGGGGGCATTGTACCAGTATTTGAATTGGGAGCAATTTCAAAAAGTTCTCTGGTAACGGAAATAGATTGGCCAGCCATATATCCAAAAACATCAGGATGCATCAGGCAGGTACAGGCAGCCATATTGCCAAAAATTGAAACGCCATAAATTCCTCTTTGGCCTGGTTCAGCCAGTGTGTTATATTTTTGATCAACACTTCGTACTATTATATCAACAAGATATTTGCTAAATGAAGTATCAATCTTTGGGAAACTCTTTTGATCACTTTGTGCTGCATCAATGAGAACGGCGATAAACGGATCAATTTTGTTCTCACTCAGCAGATTATCTAATATAGCTGTGATATTTACGTATTTGCAACTTTCTATTCCATCCAGAAAATACATTACAGGATATTTTTTATTGCGTGAGTAGCCCGGTGGAAAATAGATGTTGATTTTTCTACTCTTATCCGTCTTTGTAAGAGCTTCGGGCACTGAGAAAGAATCAATGGTTCCATGTTCTATTCCCAGACGATTTGCAGATATAGGATTTGGAACGAAAAGAGGCATCAGGATACCTGAGTGTGGTCCGAAACCACTGGGTGTTATGATGACATTCCTCGGGTCGGGTGTTAGATTTCCATCAATATTCAACAGGTAATCATACCGGCCATATTCGGGTAGCTGATACACAATATAGAAAAAGGTACTATCGCCACAACCTATAGTCTTTAAAGTATCAGTAGTATTCCAGCCGTTAGGAACATCACCATTAATGAGCACAGAACGTGCACGGCCGTACCACCATATACCCACTATACCGCGCTCATTAAAAATGGGGGAGTGCGGGTGAGTAGCAATGAATTTGGTAACTGCTACCGATCGTTTAGCTAATGGAAGCCCGCGTAATGAGTCCGCAAATAACTGTACTGATGAAGAATTTGCTTCCATAATTGTAGGATGACATTCAGGGAAATCCGCTTCTTTTTCTTTTTTCTTGCATGCCGGCAACAACATGCACAGAATTAGTAATACGAGTGCATATAATCTATTCATATAGAGGTTATGGTTATTATCATTTATAAATTACTGATATTCAAACTATCAGCGAAATATTTTTATATTTACAGTTCATTTTCAATATCAAAGGATAAACTATGTTGCAGAAATCTGTGTATATATCATTGATGTTTATTTTTACATTAGTTCTTTCGGCTCAAACCAGTAAACCGGAAAGCGCGGAAGTAATTGTAAAATCGGCGGTACACCAGGCAAAAGTAGAAAATAAAAGTGTAATGGTGATATTTCATGCTTCATGGTGCAAATGGTGTAAGCGTTTGGAAAAGGCTTTTGACAGCCCTGAATTACACAAAATCATATCCGATAACTTTGTAATTACCTATGTGGATGTGTTGGAGAGGCAGGGAAAAATTGATTCGCTTGAGAACCCGGGCGGCAGAGAATTAATGAAAAAGTGGGCAGGTGAAAAAGCCGGTTTGCCTTTCTGTGTTTTCCTTAGTAAAACCGGAATGAAAATAACCGATTCAAATCAAATGCCGGATAAATCAAATATCGGGTATCCCGGAAGTAAAGATGAGATTCAATTATTCGTTGCAATGCTTAAAAAAGCTTCAAAAAAGCTTTCCGTTGTTCAGGCGGCAGCCATTACCGATTACCTGATACAGAATGCACCAAAGCAGTAGCGGTTAACAAGCATTACAACCATCTTTGCTTTATTAATAGAATGTTTATAATGAGGCGCTGTAATTTCACAATAAGTGAATTACTGGCGCCTTAGAATAAAATAATAATGGGAAGTTCGGTTGGAAGGATAAAAAAATCTTCCTTATCTCACTAATATAATCTTTGCTGCACCATCCAAATTTTTACCATATATCCTCGCGATATACATTCCGGTCGGGGCCGGTTGCCCGTTGCATGTCATACCATTCCAATACAAACGATGCGAACCTGGAGCCAATTCTCCATTGAACAGTTCCGTAATTTTTCTCCCTAAAATATCATAGATGATTAGTGTTACTGAATTATTATTCCCGGATGTCGAAAAAGTAAGCCAGGTCCCCGGGTTTGCCGGGTTAGGGTATGCAATTAACTCATTTAACACATTATTATCGCGGGGATTTGTTTCACCTGTAACCGAGGATCCTGTGCCGGCGATAATTGGGGCAAGTATCTGCCAGATTTGTTCATTGAGTAGGAATGGAACCAGTGAATTATCGGGTGCATTTCCCATTCTTATCCAAACCATATTTTTTGAGGGAACTACGTTAATAAACTGTCCATTCTTCCCGAGAGCCGCGTACATGTCCGGAGGTGCAGAAGGGCAGAGAGGGCCGGGGAATACAAATTGAGTTTGCGGTATCATAAATGAGGATTGACCGTTTAACCACGTAAGGTACCCATACGATAGATTAAGATTTTGCGATGGATGAGTCATAGCTGAAAAATAGGAAGTATCCGAGAGGATTTGCTGATTATCCCAAGTGCCATGATTGAGCAGCAACAGGCCAAATCGTGCCATATTACGCGGAGTACTATAGAATACATTATTATACCCCGAGCGTATAAATAAACCATTAAATCCCGTTTTTGCATGTAAACGTTGATACAGAAATACACTTGGCGATTGACCGCTTGCGCGAAAAATTACGCTATCGAGCAGGGTATACGGAGCCGTATGATAAGCCCATCGGGTGCCGGCATCAGCCTTGTAAGTTAAACAGTCCGGCAGCGTACAGTCCGGATCAGGTACATTATCATTTAATCCGGTTGTCATAGTAAGTTGATGCCTAATTGTTATTGCCTGTTCTTTCGCGAGCGGTAACGAAGTCCAGCCATTTCCTAAATAATGAGAAGATGTATCAGATAATGTTAGCAAACCTTCTTGCTTTGCCAGACCAATCGCGAATGCAGTTAGTGTTTTTCCTGCTGATGCCCAATACCAGACACTATCACGGGTAAATGAGTCAAAATACTTTTCGACAACAATTTTTCCATTTTGCAATACAATAAATGCTTTAGAATTATTTGTTTTCAGGAAGGAGAATAACGAATCAAATAATTTTACGTTCCAGTTTAATGAAGTGGGGGAAAGAGTATCCCATGAATTACCCTGAGCAGGTGGGAAATACATACTTTGTGCTGAAAGTGGAGCAATGTATGAAATAGAAAATAATAGTATTAAGAGTAAAATGTTTCGTAGTTTCATAATCCTTCGTTATTGTGTAGTAATAGGACACTACTAACCATTTTTTGGTTTAAATATAAACGCATAGAAAGAAAAATTATGCTGAGCACTCAATAACTGTAATTATGCCCATGCTATTTGTTTTTTATTGCTGTAATTTCCTGAAAAAATGAAAGCGGCTTTTCTTGTTCGGTATCCTCTTCTATGAGAAATGATTCTTCAACCAGGTCAGTATACAAAATGCCTTCAAGGTGATCGATTTCGTGTTGAATGCATCGAGCCATTTCTTTTGAACGGGTCAATGTCTGTTCAATTCCGTATCGATCCCGGAATCGAATAGAAACAGTTTCAGCTCTTCGTACTTTTCCTACGAATCCTGGTAGTGAAAGGCATCCTTCATACTCGTAGCTAGTTCCTTGTTTGGCTAATATTTCAGGATTAATAAGCTCTAGTTTTTCACCTAAATAATCGATTGCAATAACTCTTTTGGCTATACCAATCTGAGGTGCGGCAATAGCCGCCCCATTGCCTCTTTCATATAAAACATGATATAGGTTATCAAGCAACGCGTGCAGTTTTTTATTGAAAACTGTAACCGGTTTAGATTTCTCTCTCAGAATCTCCGTGCCAAATAGGAATATTTTATATTTGCTCAATGTAAACATCTTTCATTTAGTAAAGCTATACCATTAGTAGTTAGAAAAGGAATACTTCTTCAATCCGAAGATTGAAAACCTTTGAAATATCATAAGCAAGTTGCAATGAAGGATTATACTTGCCTTTTTCAAGAAACACTATTGTTTCTCTGCGTACCTTTACCATTTTGGCCAAATCCGCCTGAGATAAGTTGAATTTTGCACGTAATATTTTAATACAATTATCCATAGTTATACTCTATATAGATAAAAACTTCATTGAATTAGTAAATCAGTAGGTATTAGTATAATCCAATAACTATATGTTAGAAAAACCTAACATAATATAAAAAACAATACACTCTAACCTATAAAAAAACAAGCATCTATTGAAAATGGAAGTAGGGGGAAATAAATGACCCATGTAATTATAAAAATAATTATAATTATTCCTGAATTATTTATATTTTAATTCAGGAATCACTGATTCTACTTATCGATTAATTATTAATTAGTCAGAACAATGGAGCATGATATGAAATCAAGGATTTTTTATCTCGTTTTAGCGGTAATTTTTAGTTTTTTTGTCTTCCATCTGCTTTTTGAAAACCACCAAAGCAGTACTGATGCCCTGTCTGTGGCTTGTGAAACCAAGCAAAATGCCAGAAGCATTAGACTACCTGCCAAATTAATCACAATACAAGAAATTGATAAGAATTCGATAGAATATCGATGCTTTGAGTAGCGTGAATTAAGTATTCCTGCCTTATTGCCAGCTTGTTAACTGGAAGAGTTTGTATTTAATAACTATGGGCGGTTATTAAGCAATTACGACTCGGCTTTATTTAATAAGTTTTCAGTAATGGCGTTCGTTCATTCTATAGAATTGGTTCCGATTACATTTTGCTATGGAATCGATGTATATAAATCGATGCTAAGAATAGTAGTCAGTTACCAGGCTATTGAATTAAAAGAAAATAATAATAAAACTATAAGGAGAAAAACTGTATGTATAAAATAAAATACTTTATACTACTAATTTTGTGTGGATTATTGCCACGGGTGCATGCGCAGACATGGGTAAAAAAACAGGAAGGTACAATAAACAGTTTTGTTGAAAGAATGTACTTTTTCAATTCCACTCTTGGATTTGCAACATTAGGCGACAATACCGGAGGTATTGGCTCATTGTTAAAAACGACTGATTTTGGAGATAGTTGGACGAAGATAAATGCCGGCTGTACCAATGCGACATATGATGTTAAGTTTTATGATGCTAATGTAGGTTACTGTTGTAGTTTTAACGGTGAAATTGCTAAAACGACAAATGGTGGCAGTAGTTGGACTAAAGTCTATCAAAACGGATCAAGCTCATATTTGTACTCAATTGGTATATTTGATGCCAATACTGCATTCGCGTGTGGTTTTGCGTATTTTGCACGCACTACAAATGGGGGGGGCAGTTGGTCGGAAATCAGTGTGAGTGGTTTTCAGTATAGCGCTGCGGTACTTTCATCAACCAAAGCAGTTGTCTGCGGCTCTGCTTCCGGGTCAGATGGAGGTGTTTGGGTATCTACGAACGCAGGTGCAAATTGGACTTATACTCAATTAAGCGCTGCTTCTATTCTCTATGATGTTTTTTTTATCGATGCCAATAATGGATACGCTTCTGGTGGCAGTGGTTTATTATATAAAACAACAAACGGAGGTGGCAGCTGGTCTCAGGTAACAACAGGAACAAGTGTAACATTAACCGGAGTTTTTTTCCAAAACAGCAGCACCGGTTTTATTTATGGAAGCAGCAGTTATGTGGCGAAAACGACTAACGGAGGGACAACCTGGACGCAGATGAACGTATATCCTACAGCATCTATATCTAATTATGATATGGTATTTAGTGACGCCAATAAAGGCCTTATCTCTAGTAGTAGTGGTTTATTTTACAAGACGAGTGATGGCGGGCAAACCTGGGTTGCAGTGAATAATAATTTACAATTAAATGGAGTGACATTTACTAGTGCCTCCACCGGGTATGCTGTCGGGGCTAATTCAATTGTGCAGAAAACAACCGATGGCGGTAATACCTGGTCAATAGTGCAGGGTATTTCAAGTTCCAGTTCATTAAATTGTATTGAAGCACCTTCAGCATCTGCAATTTATGCGGCCGGGTTAAATGGATCAATTCTAAAGTCAACGAATGCCGGATCGTCTTGGAGTAGTTTAACCTCGGGTGTTTCTGTTACCATTTTATCTATGAAATTTCTGGATGCTAACACAGGATTTTTTGGCGCGAGTACAGGAAATCTGAGAAAGACAACTGATGGAGGTGCAAGCTGGACAGCGCTAACAAGCGGGGTTACTTCAAACATTAATGCGCTTTCTTTCCCCAGTGCAAATATCGGCTATTTTTGCAGTACTGCCGGAGTTGTACGCAAAACAACTAATGGAGGTACAAGTTGGACTGCATTATCTACCGGAGTTACCGCGTCTCTTAGCAGTATATATTTTATTGATGACAACAATGGTTATGCTGTTGGTTCAGCAGGAACAATAATAAAAACTACGAACGGGGGAACTAATTGGTCAACACTTACCAGTGGTACTATAAATGCACTAAGCGCCGTGCGTTTTGGTAACGTAAGTAGCGGTATAGCAGTTGGAATATCTGGAACAATTTTAGTTACTACAAATGGCGGCAGTACATGGACTGCCCAAACAAGTGGGACCACGAATAATCTTCGGGCAGTTGTTTTACAGAATTTCAATAATATATTTGTAGTAGGAGCCAGTGCAGTTATACTGAACAATACTGATCAGGCGCTACCGGTTGAATTGACCTCTTTTTCTTCTCAGGTACTGAAAGATGGTGTTAAATTACAATGGTCAACAGCAACTGAAGTTAATAACTCAGGGTTTTTTGTTGAGAAACTGGAAAACGATAATACTGCCCAGAATTCAATATGGAAAGAGATTGGTTTTCTGAAGGGACACGGTTATTCGAGTGTAGAAAATCTCTACACGTTCATTGATCATGCGGTAACATCGGGGAGCTGCTTATATAGACTACGCCAGGTAGATAATTCGGGATCAATCGAATATTCGCACACAATAGAAGTAAAAGTTTTGCCGCCTGCCCGGTTTTCTCTCGATCAAAACTATCCTAACCCATTCAATCCTTCAACTACTATTCAATATTCCCTGGCAAAGAATGCTGACGTGGTATTGGACATATACAATATGCTTGGACAGAAAATTGCAGTATTGGAACACGACAGCAAATTGGCCGGAAATTATATGGTTAGCTTTGATGGCAGGGGATTGAGCTCAGGTATTTATTATTATACTTTGAGAGTGCTACCTTCAGATGGGTCGGTTGCATTTGAGCAAACCAAGCGAATGGTTATGTTAAAGTAGACAGAATTTTCTACCAAAGGTAGTGATATAAAAACTTCCGGTAGGCTGTATACTATCGGCTGCCGGAAGTTTTTTTTTGGTCTGGTTAGACTGAATACAACATTCGTCAATATACGGCAGGTGAGAAAAGGTAGTTGATTGTGAGAAAATTCTGGTAAATTAGGAGAGCAAATCCAGACTTTTTTTAATTTCAATTGACGCATGAAACCGATTCTCCTTATTATTTTTTTATGGGTAATTTGTGTTGTAAGAGTTGCCTTTGGAGCGGATACTCTAAATGAGTTCCAACGCGGAGAATTCAAAGAGTTTGGTGACGAGTATCTGGTATTTCTGCGAGCATATAATCAGGTTATTTATTACCTTGATAAAGATCCGGCGAGATCGCGTGAATTATTACCACCATTATATAATGCAGCCTATACTCTGGTCCCAAAGTCTTCACGGTTCTTAGGCTCATACTATTATGCTAAAGCTCACATTGAATTACGAGCCGGCAATCAGATGGCGGCTAGTAATTACTTTTTAATCTCCATTGATTTTCTTACCCAGGGAAGACCTGAAAGCTCTGCTAAATTTATCTCGGCACTTGCTTATGAATATATTGATTTGGCAAATGTCTATTACTCGCTAAAAATGTTCGATAAAGCAGTGCCATACTATAAAGATGCTGTTTCATCATTTAACACATTACATGATAATCTGGGAATGGCAACAGGCTTAAACAATCTCGGATTAGTACTGGAAAAAAAGGGGGCGCTGGATTCAGCCCTTCTTTGTTTTGAGCAGGGATTAATGGTACGGCATAAAGTAAATAACATCGATACATGTTACTATTATGGGCACTCGCTAAAATATATTGGCAGAATCAAACTGAAAAAAGGAGAGTTTAAAGCTGCTATACAAATATTGAAAGTTGCAGAACAGCTTACGAGTAATACTCCATATAGTGGAGCGAAATATATTCTGGTAGAAATTTATAATCTTTTAGCTCAATGCTATATCGAGCAAGGTGATGATAAAACCGGTTTGAGCTATTTCGCGTTGGCAATGTATACAGCGGAGAAATATTACCAAAATCAAATTTTATGCGAAACATATAATTTGCTTGCCGAATACAATTTTAATAAACATAACTATCGTGTTGCCGATACTTACGCGGATAAGGCACTAGCGCTGGCGAACAGTAAGAGCTTTTTCGATGAGCGGCTAAAAGCTTTAATGCTGTTAATGAAAATTGCAACGGTAAATGGAGATAAATTAAAATCAATCCAATATCTTGCCGAATTTGACTCTCTTACCGAGACACAGAAAAATTTAGTTATGGAATCCGGTTTGGCTACTTTACGCGAGTCAGTTAAAAACCGCGAGACTATATATAATAAGCTAACAGAGAATAAATTACTGCAACAACGGAATAAAACACTGCTTTTTTTATCTTTGGCTATAGTAATATCGTTACTTAGTCTCGCCTCATTCCTGTTTCTAAAGTATAGAATAAAAACGCGGGCTGAGAAGGAACTCCGATTGGCGAAAGACGATTTAACCAGAATAAATGGTGTAAAAGACAGGCTCTTTTCAATTATTGCTCATGATTTGCGAAGCCCCTTTACAGCTCTTATCGGGTATTCTGATGTATTAAAAACTGATTTCGATTCGCTCGGGGAAGGCGAAAAAAAATCAATAATTCAGGGAATGAATCAGGTATCACGCGATACTTTTAACCTACTGGAAAATTTGTTGGACTGGAGTAGAATACAAAATGACAGTATCATTTGCAGGCCGGAAATAATCCAGATCAAGGACGAATTGCAATCCACATTTAATCTCCTACAGGAAACTGCTAAGAGAAAAGAGATTAACCTTATTTATGAAATAGATGATAAACAGTCAATATTTGCAGACCGAAACATGCTCAGAATTATCGTCAGAAATATAATCTCTAATGCAATAAAATTTTCTCCGTCCAAATCAGTAATAGTAATTTCTGCAATAGATTCAGAAAACATAGTAACCCTTAAAATAACTGACTCCGGGGTTGGTATTTCACAGGAAGTAATTGACAAATTACTCACCGGACAGTCTTTTTACACTACTTCGGGGACACTCGGAGAAAAAGGAAGTGGCCTCGGATTAATGTTATGTACAGAGTTCATCGAAAAGAACAATGGGCATTTATCAATAGACAGTAAGGTCGGTTTTGGTTCAACCTTCAACCTGGCATTTCCGAAGTCAACTACATGATTCGGCTCAATTACCGCTAACAATAAAGTTATATATATAGAAACCTGTGTGATGTAAATGGAGTCCTGCGCTTTTCCTATTACATTCAAAATGTATCTGTACTGTTCTATAATATATTATAATTAGGGCGGAAAGTGCGTGGAAATGGCTACAATTTCAAGGGAATAAAAGCCAATTTTTAGCCTCACTAAGGTCTGTGAATATTTGAATATAGAGACCACGATTTGATGTGACTAACTCATAGAATTTTTCTTTTGGTAAATCCGAAACTGAACAGACAACAGCTACTTTTTCAACATGTACGGCATATTGCGAGACCATTTCACCCAGAACGTAAGTATCGATTCCGGTGAGTTCATGTGTTAAGTTGATTTCGTTGCAAAAAATCCTTTTAGCCTTATTTTCTTGAATTGCCAGAATTACAGCCTGAACATACTTTTGCACTTCATCGATTCGATTCCCTTTGCCCTCGGCAACTACATTGAGAAATTGAGGTGTATTTGTTATAGCGTACGATATTGACATAAAAGTGAATTCATCATCATGGTTTAACCAATTAAATAACTGGTATTAAATCTTTGAAATGAACATATGCGTATCAGAAAATGATTTCATTTCAAAATATGCTTTTTCTAATATATAGAGAATAAGCAAAATACCAAAGCAGGAATTTCTACCGGCATAATTCATGAAAAACGAAATTAGAAGAATTTATAAGCATATTGAAAATATAGTTTCTGCAACTCCAGATATTACCATGACTTGAATTTGCCTCACCAATTCAAAAATAATTCGCAAAATTGATCTTTCCGAATATTCCGATACTTGTTCAATCCAGCGGTCAATTATATGGCAGCATTAGTGATTTTCACAAGAAAATTGTGCACTTGACAAGATTCTAAAAATCTGTTCACCTCAAACTCCATATTTTGTTGGTATAAACCAGAAATGGTATGCAGTGATAATTTTTGAAAAAGTAGATATCGTATAGGTAAGCCATGTATGTGTCTTAGATGTAACAAGCTATATGCGTATATATTGGTAATATTTTCCGGAGCCGGTTGCCTGATATCGGCACAAGATATCCAGGAATACAAATATAATCATGGGTTGCATGAGTTAAACCTATTAGTCGGGTTAGGTTTCCATTCAGAGCGGGATCAAATGATGACACCGATGAAATATTCCGGAACATTAATTCCACTTAGGCTTGCGTACGAATATCTGGGTACACAGAACCGTTTCGGTATTGTGTTCAATTTTTCAAGCGGCAATATGGAATCGGCAATAAGCAATGTTCTTCCCGGTGCCCATGAAGCAAATAATTTCAACATGGATGCGAGTTTTAGTTGGGCAGTTCACATCACCGATATAGAAAAGTATAATTCAGCTCTGTTTGGTGGTGCAAGATTGGCAAGTATGCTTAATTTTCGGAATTATCGGCTGCTCATAGATAAAAAGCAAACCTCAGCTGAGCTAATGACAGGTATTGGACTGTATTTTCGTAGTGAAACATTTCTAACCCATGACTGTACTCACAATCTTATTGCAGAGATAAGTTTGCCACTTATTAATTATGCTGTCCTTACCAGAAGATTTAATGCGAATGTAAGTGAAAAATTTGATAATCTTGATTATAAAGAAAATATGCTTATGCAGTTATTTGCCAATGGGGATATAGTTCTGCCCGATAAACTTTTTCTCATCAAGGCAGAATTGACCTATTTCTTCCGGTTAAGCCAGTTTTTCAGGATAAATGTGGTGTATGGATTTCAATATTATTATTTCAATCAGTATAAATCACTATATCGAGCCAAAGACATAAATCAACAAATTCTCTGGGGAATTGTGGTGGATTTATGAACACACGAAGCAAAATAATTCTATATATTTTAACAGTTCTCACTTTTGCCGGTTGTGCAGAAACATTCTTAGGCCCCGATCCGGAAAATTCTCCGCAGGTAAATTTCTCAATCTTTTGGAATGATTTCAACAGGAACTATGCACAGTTTCCACTGAAAGACCTTGATTGGGATTCCGTGTACACTTTTTACTATCCTGAGATAAATTCCAATACTTCGCAATCTCGGCTATTCAGCATTTTCAGGGAAATTGTAATTAATCTAAATGATATGCATGTAAATTTGTATACACCTTTGGGAATTGTTAGTAGGAACAGTGCTTATCCCGCCGCATATCCGAGTATGCGGCTAATCAATTCTTGTAAATACCTTAAATGTGGTCAGAGCCAAAATTCAGTTATGGAATATCGTGATTGTCAAAATGCGGATTTTGGATATATTCTTATTCCGTCTTTTAGCGGCGATGGAGATAATTTATCCTTTTTGGACAGGCGATATGATATTATCGATAATATATTGAGCTGCTTTAGAGAGAAAAAAGGACTGATAATTGATCTTAGAAGTAATACGGGCGGGAACGTGTTTAATGCTGAATACGTAGCCGGACGATTTACTGAAGAAAGCATTGTCTACGCTAAATATAAAGAGAAAATCGGCCCGGATAGAAATGATTTCTCCGAGTGGAGAGTGAGTACAATAAATCCCGCTGGTTCTCAAAAATATCATAACCCTATAGTTCTTCTTACAAGCCGCTCTACCGCCAGTAGTGCGGAAATGTTCGTGTTGGCTATGAGAACACTACCTAACGTAACTATCATTGGTGATACAACCGGTGGGGGAGTTGGAAGTCCTGTATATAGAGAACTTCCCAATGGCTGGACGTTTAGACTTTCTACCAGATTCTACTCTGATGTAGCAGGTAGAATAATTGAAGGTAATGGAATTATACCCGATATAGCGGTGCAAACAACGATGGCAGATTCTGCAAATGGGGTGGATAAAATTCTTGAAAAAGGAATTGAATTCCTGGTCAGGCATAAATAATATGATTATCCAATATCAGTAATGAGTATTTTAATGACTTACAACAAAATGATTGTCTTCTTGATTGTTTTGTTATCCTTACAGATTTCAGGGCAAGACAAAGTTGTATTGGGAGAATACCGCAGTATTCAATCAACAATATATAATGCTCCTGTTACTTACTTGGTTCATTTACCCGATGGGTATGAGCAATCCGGCAAAGAATATCCTGTGGTATATATTTTAAATGGTGACAACGTTAGCAACTTTGCTAATGCCGCTGCTACGTTGGATAATTTGTCCGTTGAAAGAATTCCCAATTTTATTCTAATTGGGATACCGGCGGGAAATCCATTCAATAATATCATTGCATGCCCTGATCGACCTGGCGGACTTGAAAAAGCTGAGCAGTTCGGAAATTTTTTGCAAAATGAATTACTGCCGGAGGTGAAAAAACAGTTTCGGACGAATGATTACAGAATACTTTTCGGGCAATCAAACTGTGGTTTATTAACACTGAATATATTGTTAAGACATAATGAATTATTTACCAATTACGTTATTGCCAGTCCGATGTTAAATTGGTGCGGTGATTATTATTTCCGGCTGATAGAAAACTCGGTTACCAATACCGAGTGGCTGCATAAGAAAGTATATGTTGCGTATGGTCAGTTAGATTATGAAGAGGTCCTTGGAAGAATTCATGAATTTGAAAGTGTAATCATGAACTTATCCATGCCCACCTCAACTTGGAAGTTCGAAATGGTAAACAATGACGGACATGTGCCATATTTAACCCTTCATAATGCTTTATTGTATTTTTTTTCAGAATGTACAATATCCAAAGATAAAAGAGCTTGGAGTGTAGATTCTTTAAAGAAACATTTCGAGAACCTTTCACGAGAATTGGGTTTTACCATAACGCCGCAGAGTGGAGTCATCTTTGATTTGGCTATGGAAATGGGCGGCCAAAAAAACTATGAACGTGCTATTAGTCTGTTCAATTATCTTATAACTATTGAAAAGAAAAACGCTTTCTACTTTTATGGGTTCGGACTTACCTGTTATCAAATGGGTAATCTGAAAGCAGCAGAGGAATATTTGGAAAAATGTTTGAAGATTGATCCTGGCATGAACAGAGCAAAAAGTTTGTTGGAAAAAATGAAGGCAGCTACAAATACTCAATAAATTCTTTTCGTTTGTATATGAAATAAATAGTAAAATAAAGTTAAAGAGTACATATACAATTACTGCAACTGAGCAATGCAGTATCAGGAAGTCTAAGATGTATTAGATCAGGTATCGACGGAAGCGGGACAAACAACTGGAATGTTAAATCATTTTTATTATTACCGGGCCATCTTTTTTACCACTTTCAGCGTATCGATGGGCCTTTGGAGCTTCGTTCATTGGGAACACTTTCCCATGCTTCACGGTATAGCTGCCTGATTCGATGAGTGCTTTTAGCTTTTCAAGGTTTTCTAATTTTTCGGATCCAAGCAAGCACAAGACCTTTTGTTTCCCGAAAAAATGCGTGCGTATCATTTGAAGTAGTTGCTTTGTTTTAAAACTAATATAAATCATTTTCCCGTTTGTAGTAAGTCTTGCTTTACAATCTTTGAAACTGTATCTGCCCAAGACATCGAAGATAAAATCATATGTATTGTCTGATTGCAGGAAGTTAGATTTTTGATAATCATAAAAATTATCAACGCCCAGATTTTGTATATAGGAGACGCGCTCAGTGCCGCAAATTCCGGTTACATGGGCTCCTTGAAGTTTACATAATTGAATAAGAGCAGAGCCGATGCCTCCGCTGGCGCCAATAATTAGTACACGGTTCCCTTTTTGCAAAGGAACTTGTTTTAAAATTTCCATTGCCATTAAGGCTCCCATCGGAACACAGCAGGCCTGTTCGGGAGAGATATTACAAGGCTTTGTTGTAAGCATTGCAGATTCAGGAATACATAGGTGGCTCGTATAACTACCCATGTTTTGCCCGAGGTAGCCGAATACAAGATCTCCGGTGGCGAATCGGGTAACGGAGCTGCCAACCTTTACAATTTCGCCGGCAAATTCACTTCCAAGGACTTTAATTTTTGGTTTGGAAAAACCAAAAGCAAATCTGGCGAGGAAGAGAAAGATACCCGGCATATTGAAATCGGAATACTTTACTGCTCGAAGATTTCGAACCAATAAGTCAGCATAAGAAACCGGTGTAGCAATTATCTTAATTAGAATTTCGTGCTCACGTGGTTCCGGTGTTTGTTTCTCTAATAATTCTAATACATCCGGATTGCCGTACTTTGTCAGAACTATTGCTCTCATATTCGATTGTTCTCCGGGAAATTGAAAAATTAATGATACAAACTATGGATAGATATTTATCCAAACAATCAGCTTATAATCTGATAATACCGCTTGTCATAAAAACAGGCTTTTGCAATGAAATAATAATCAGGCACAGTAGTTTGATTGATCAAATCAAGTGTAAGGATATTTACACTGGTATAGCTTTTATTTATATTATAGTCACAAAAGCCAAACTTTACTGATGGCTGGAAGGAAATTCATGAGTAAAATTCAGAAGTTCGTTTGCATTTTTGTTCTTCTCTTAATTGGGCGTGTATTCGCTGGGCAGCGAGTTGAGATCAAAGAACTGCAACCGATTGGGAGAACCGTGCTGAAGCATATTGAAATTGCACCTGATCCAAATCCGGCAGGCGATTTATGTATGCCTACAGATTCAGCATGGCGGCCCTTTGATTTTAAAAATCCGGATACAACTTACCGATATGGTAATTGGATTCTCAAATCGTCCATTTTAATTCCCGATACCTTGCAGGCAAATACCGCGTATGCCCTGTACACTCAATACTTGATCTCGGCCTACCAAATCTATTGGGATAGAAAGTTACTTCAACAGAATGGACGAATAGGATATAATGAACTTAGCGAATTACCCGGAAAGCTCAATGGGTACACAAATCTCTCCGCATCTGTTCTTACTCCAGGCAGTCATGAAATAGTATTGCGTTTTTCTACGCATCATATAAATCCTTTATGGTATTGGTATTATTCTCGCCCCTATATAAGCTCGTATCAATATGAGTCGGATATTATTCTTAAGGAGGGTTACATTGCAGCACTGGTAGTGGGATTTGTGCTAATTCCATTGATATTTAACTTGTTTCTATATTTTAACAGAAAGCATAAACCAGAACATTTGATTTTTAGCATTTTATGTTTGTTGGTAATTGTTGATGCTTTCACCGGGCAGTTACCATCCCTTTACGCGCTGTCGAATACATCAATATATTCTATGTACAGGATATACCAGTTAATAACACTCCTTTTCAGTACTCTTTTCCCGGTCTTTTTTGTACTTACTTTTAAGCAATCTAAAAAAGTAATCTGGGCGATTGTAATACTAAATCTTTTTACATTTTTCGTATTTACCGACTCACTTACCATATTTCAAAGAATGTCATTGCTATTATTAATACAGGCAAGTCTTTTAACTGTTTGGGCTCTGTTTAAACGAAGGGAAGACAGTCTGATGATTGCAGGTGGGATTGTTGTAGCATGGATAGCGTACGCGGTTAATTTTGTTTTCAATGGCTTCTCAGCCACAATGGTAGTATGCGTTAGTCTTTCAATAGCCAGGCGTTTCGTAAGGCAGGAAAGGACTTTACACGAATCGGAGTTACGTTCGGCTCATCTTGAGAATGAATTACTGAAAAAAAATATCAGTCCGCATTTTTTACTGAATTCACTAACTTCAATTATTGTATGGTTGCGCAGAGAACCGGGCTCTGCAATAAAACTCATTGAGTCATTAGCTCAGGAATTTAGGATGGTGAATCAAATATCCGCGCTTAAGCTCATACATCTTTTCCAGGAGTTGGATTTATGCAGGATGCATTTAAATATTATGAGTTTGAGAAAGGGTGCGGAATTTCAACTTGATTCAGAGGGCATTAAAGAGGATATTATGGTTCCGCCGATGATTCTACACACCTTAATAGAAAATGGAATTACCCATGGTTACAGCCAAAAAATGCATGGTGTATTCACGGTTAGTTGTAAAAAAAATCAGTTCGGTTTTGCCATTTCAGTATTAAATGATGGCGATTTCTCAAATGGCGAGTCACCCGAAGCCAGTGGCTTTGGGATGAAGTATATTCAGGGACGTCTTGAAGAGAGTTTCCCAGGAAAATGGGCAATAACCTCGGGAGCGCGAACTGAAGGTGGTTGGCAGACAGAAATTATACTAAAAGGAAATTAATGCGTATCCTCATTGTTGAAGATGAACGGCCTACTGCAGAAGATATTGCATTTTTAGTGCGTGAATTGCTGGGTACTGAAATTACAATGCTTCATATGGAGCATACTCTCGAGAATGCTCTGATTTTTTTAAAAGAAAAAACGATTGATGTTTTGTTACTTGATCTCAACCTAAATGCGAAAGATGGTTTCCAAATATTGCAGCAGCTTGTCAGCCGCTCTTTTCATACAATAATTATCTCGGCAAATATACATCGGGCTATTGAGGCGTTCGAATATGGAGTTTTGGACTTCATTCCAAAACCGTATTCATCGGAGCGGCTGCAAATCGCATTTAACCGATTAAAAGATAATCACGCAACCGACGGGCACGCGATAAAGTATCTTTCGGTAAAGAGAGGATTCGACATCCATTTAATTCCGTTGGAAGATATCAGATATTTCAAATCAGATAATATTTATGTAGAACTTCATTTGCGGGATGGGGGAGTTGCAATTTATGATAAACCACTTGGCCAGCTGGAACCATTACTACCTGCACGTTATTCGCGGATTCATAAATCGTATATCATTAACGTAGATCACATCGCCTCATTTCAGAATTTGGGTGGGGGGCAATATCGGGTAATTCTTGAAACAGGTGATGTATTACCGGTAAGTAGATACTGTTTCAAGGAACTTAAGGACGATCTCACGATTTAGTAATTACATATTTGTAATTTGCCTGTCCTTTATAGCTTTTCTGATCCGCTTATACATATTGAAGTGAAATTTGCATATTGCCTGTGCAATTCACAAGCAAAATCCCTTTCGCTTAACTCCATTTAATAGTTTGTACCATGCTTCAGAGAAATTTCTGTTGCACGGTTAAACATTAAATTTTTTAGCGAGGAAGTTATATGAACAAAATATACTCTGCAATTTCGGCGGCTTTTGTATTGTGTATGGTAATATCGGGTGGTACATTCGCGCAAGCGATTCCTGTAGATAGCATGTATTTAGGCCAATCAAAACCAGATTATAATCCGAAAATATTCAATTTGCCAATTAACGGCGGTCTGCGTCCTATGGAACGAATTGCCATTACCCATGACGGCAAGGAATTGTATTATTCAGAACTGAACAATTATCCCCCATCAAATTTTCGAATTAAATGTTTTAAATATCAGAACAATCACTGGGTAGGGCCGACTGTTGCGTTTGAGAGCTTTTTTGGGGTTAAACTTTCGCCGGATGACAGTACAATATTTATGCAAAGAGATGTAAATAATATAACTGTTGAATATGTTGCTCATCGCTCGGGAAATGGATGGACAACGCCGGTTAAGCTCTTTTCAAAAGATTTAAGTACACATTATTTTCAGGTCACCGGATTAAATCACATGTATTGCTCCTCGAACGGGGCGAACAATATGCGTGACTTATACTATATGTATAGTAATGGTACGGACACGCTGATGCAAAATTTAGGGGCCCCCATAAATACTCCGGACTACGATGAAAATGATTTCTTCGTAGCCCCAGATGAATCGTACATGCTTCTATCGCGTAGTAACGCTGGTGTACCGGGTGATATATTTGTTGCATACAAAAAAACGAATGGTAAGTGGACTAATCCAAAAAATCTCGGCTCTCCGATAAATACGGATTATCCTAACTGGGAATATGGTCATCATATTACGGACGATGGAAAATATTTGTTTTTTAGCCGTGGTGGGGTAGCATGGAACTCGTACAATGTTTATTGGGTTCGCTTTGATCATTTGCTGGATAGTTTAAAACATACAAATTTTGATCCTTATATGGTTGGAACCATACCGACCCAAAATGCAACAGTTGGTAAAATGTTTACTTACACAATTCCTGACACAATGTTTAATGATGATGATGGTAATTCTCAACTTACTTATACAGTAAATTTGGCCAATGGCAATCCGTTGCCTGCATGGTTAACATATAATAATAGTACAAAAACATTCTCTGGCGTTCCGGTAATAAAGACTAATTTATCGATTATGATAACTGTCAGTGATTCGATCGGGACTCCGATTATTACTTATATGTCTCTTAAAATAGCCGCCGCTTCCGGTGTTTCCGAAAGTACTATTGGTAAGCCGGGTTCTTTGATATTGGAACAGAATTATCCTAACCCTTTTAATCCTGCCACTACCATTCGATTTAATGTGCCTCAACAGGAGCATGTTACTTTGCGGGTATATAACATGCTGGGAAAGGAAGTGGCAGTCTTAATTAATCAGGTTTTAAATCCAAGAGAATACTCAATTGTATTTAGTGCGAATAACCTGGCGAGTGGTACGTACATCTACAGCCTGAGAGCTGGTAACGATGTAATCAATCGGGAAATGGTTCTATTGAAATAGCCTTTCATATAATCATTCCTTCGGAAAAGCGTTGGCATCGGGTCCAACGCTTTTTTGTTTTTAATGAAAGAAAAAAATGTTATACTGGTTATACAATTGCTGTTTATTCAAACTCAGGGTTCTGAAATTTTCTCTTAAAGCTGTTTATTACATACCGGTTAGCCGGTAAAACTTTAATCTATTCAATCAGGAGGACACATGCCAGAGTATATTAATGGAATTGATGTTAGTCGTTACCAGGGGACCCACATTAACTGGGACGGGGTACTGAACGAAGGGTACAGGTTTACATTCATTAAAGTTACTGATGGCTCATCATATAATCAATCGTATATCGATGGAGCAAAAATTCAGGCACATGATTCAGGTGTTGCGGGATTTAAAATCGGTTATTACCATTATTCACGCCCCGGAAAAAATAGTAGCGTGGAAGCCGATGCGCGGAGCGAAGCAAATTATTTCATCTCAAAAGTTGGAGAATTCCCCAAAGCTAATTTCCCTTTGGTATTGGACTTTGAAGATCCCAATATGGTACTAAATCCTGTCGAAGCTTTGAATTGGGTACATATCTTCGCTCAGGTTATTGAAGAAGCCGGATATGGATTTATGATTTATGCTACGAAAAGTTACCTTGAGTCAAAGCTACCTTCGAGCCATGATTTGGGGCAATATCCACTATGGATTGCTCGGTATCCAAATACATTTAATATTGAAAACCCGCCAGCATGCCCGATTGGCTGGCAGGCATGGGATGTTTGGCAGTATTCTGAGCATGGTGTGTTGCAAAGTGTTCCCGGTGGGCAATTCGATCTTAATGTTATGACACAGGATTTTTTCGATAAGTATTAACACGCAGCCGGGGAAGCATTTTGCGAATTGCTTTCCCGGCTAATTTGTTCTTATACATAGCCCAAAAAGTACCGGAATTTTATATTTTTCTAATTATTTCCAAATCGTATCTTATCACATCATTAATATATTTTTGAGCATACTATTGTTTTCCTTTAAATACACCCGCGAATTGATTATTATTTTTATTGTACTATGCATGTTTCCCCAAATTACAGCCCCGATTGCTTTGTTATTAGGAATCTCCGTGGCTTTGCTGTTTGGAAATCCGGTAATTGAATATACCAGAAAGGCCACGCATTCACTATTACAGTTTTCAGTAGTAGGTCTCGGATTTGGCATGAATGCACTAGTTGCACTTGATGCCGGAACCAAAGGTTTGGCTTATACCGTATCAGGAATAATTCTTACTTTTACCATCGGTTTAGTAATTGCCAGATATATAAAATTAGAGAAGAAAACGGCCTACCTTATTGCAAGTGGAACTGCAATTTGTGGGGGTAGCGCTATAGCAGCGGTTGCTCCGGTAATTGATGCGAAAAGTGAAGAAACATCGGTTGCATTAGGTGTGGTTTTTATCCTCAATAGTCTTGCCTTAATTATTTTCCCCCTCATCGGGCACGCGCTAAATTTAAGTCAGTCGCAATTCGGCCTGTGGGCTGCCATTGCCATTCATGATACCAGCTCAGTAGTCGGAGCCGCATCCAGTTATGGTAAAGAAGCTTTGGCGATAGCAACTACTGTAAAACTGACAAGGGCATTGTGGATTATTCCTGTTGCTTTTATCTCCGGGCTGGTATTCAAATCCAATGTTAAAAAATACAAAATCCCATACTTTATCTTCGCGTTCTTCGGTGCAATGATAATTAACACTTTTTTTATTGGACTGCAGCCGGCTTTTCATGTAATTTATCTAATCTCCAAGCAGGGATTAGTAGTAACTTTATTCCTGATAGGGAGTAATATTACATACGCTACACTGAAAACAGTTGGAATTAAGCCATTTATTATGGGCATACTACTATGGTGTATTATTTCCACGATTTCTTTAATTGTTTTCATTTAAATAATGCGCGGCAGATAGAAATATCCAAAATTGTGATTTAGAACATTCTAACGGCTTGTTTGTCAATTAATAACATTCAATTCTCTAAACTTTTTGTGAAATTTCCCGATAATTTCAGTACAGAATCACACCTTTACGTTTATGAATAATGGAATATGGGGTAACCTATATAATTTTCCATTAATTGTGGTTTTGTACTGATACCCGCTGAGTGATTGGTAATTTGTTTGTCCCTGAACGGAGTCAGGGGCTCTCACGTTACCCATGGTTTATAAAAATTATGGGTAATGGGTAAAAAAGTATATCGGATGACAGATGAAATTTCGTAAGACAATCTTGGCAAATCTCAGGGTACTTATGTGGGTATCCTTGTACATGGTTACATTAAACGCAATTGTAACCGCTGCTCCCATCAGATTTTTTCCTATCACTCTTAAACAACCGGATAATAAAGTCATTAATGCATTCCTGTCTGGTGATGAGCATTATAATTGGGTACATGATGCCAAGAATTACACAATTGTTCAAAATAAAACCACCGGGTTCTACGTGTACGCTAGTCTTCAAAGTGGAACACTTGTGGCAAGTGATTATGTTGTAGGCATTACGGATCCTACAACAACAAAGCTGGAACCGGATCTTCATCCTCCAATTTCTCAAATAGAACAGATCCGAAATGAAAAGATCCGTTCAATGTTTTCGTATGAAGCTAAAAAGTCGCCTACGGGAGGAACATTAAACAATATTGTTATTTTCATTCGCTTTTCTGGCGAGGCTGAGTATACCGACGCTAATTCCTTGTATGATAATATGTATAATAATGCAGCAACTGGCGCAAACTCAATGCATAATTATTATCTCGAGGCATCGTATAATCAACTGAATATCCAAACTTATTTTTACCCGGTTGCGGGAGGGAGTACAGTTGTCTCATATCAGGATCCTAATCCACGCGGCTACTATTTAACTTATAACGCGGTAACTAATCCCAATGGATACCAAACTTCAACCGATAGAATGAACCGCGAGCATACCTTACTCCGCAATGCTGTAAATGCAGTTTCAGGACAGATTCCGGCAAATCTTAATGTTGATTCAGATAACGATGGTTATGTTGATAATGTGTGTTTTGTTGTATCGGGCAGCCCCGGTGCCTGGGCTGATCTATTATGGCCTCATATGTGGTCTCTGTATTCTCAGACAGTTACAATAAACGGCAAACGTGTTTATAATTACAATTTGCAGTTACAGAATTTTCTTACTGGCAGCGGTGCCGGGGTTCTTTGCCATGAAATGTTTCATACACTGGGAGCGCCGGATTTATATCACTACAGTTATGATGGATTTTCTCCAGTCGGTCCATGGGATTTAATGGAGCAGAATGCGAACCCGCCGCAGCACATGAGCGCATATATGAAGTTTAGATATGGTCATTGGATAAATTCAATTCCGGTAATTGGCAGCGGCAATTATACTCTTAACGCTCTTACATCATCAACAAATAACTGCTATAGAATCAATTCATCTAATTCTTCTTCAGAATATTTTGTATTAGAATATAGAAAGCAATCAGGTACCTTTGAAAGCAGCGTACCGGGCAGTGGTTTGGTTGTATACCGTGTTAATACTGCCCGGGATGGTGCCGGAAACTCGAATGGCCCTCCGGATGAGTTGTATGTATTCAGACCAGGCGGCAGTAATTCATCAAACGGCAATACCAACCTCGCTTTCTTAAGTTCGGAATCGGGACGAACTTCGATATCGCCAACGGGCAATCCTGCCTTGTTATTATCGAATGGCACTTCGGGAAATGTAGCAATTACCGGGATTGGAACTTCGGCGGGATCATCTATTGGCTTCACTGTGAACACATCTCCGGTAGCTACGATAACATTAAACCCGTCTTCTGCAATAAATTTTGGCAATGTGGCGGTGAATACAGGCTTAAGCCGCTCTTATACTGTCTCGGGTTCAAACCTTACATCGAACGTTATCATTACTGCCCCGACAGGATTTCAGGTTTCGACAACTTTATCCAGCGGCTACACCTCTTCGATAAGTCTTGCTCCAAGCGCGGGAGCTCTTAATAATGTTGCAATCTATACCCGTTTTCTACCGGCGTTTGCAGGGTACCAAAGTGGCGTAATTACCCATACAAGCAATGGCGCTACAATGCAAACAATTGCTGTTGATGGTACAGGCGTTTTACCAACAATTATTGCTTCGGTTACTTCATTGACATCATTTGGTAATGTTTTAGTCGGCAGTTCATCTACTGCACAATCATTTACTGTTGGTGGATCCACTCTTTCAGGCGATATAACAATAGCTGCACCCACAGGATACCAGGTATCTTCTTCAGCTTCGAGTGGCTATGGTTCAGTTCTCACGCTCACTCAAAGTAGTGGTACCGTTAATACAACAACTGTCTATGTGAAATTTGTACCAGGGTTATCGCAGGTATATACCGGTTCAATTCAAATTACCAGTCCCGGTGCCAGTGCTAAGTTTATCAGTGTTACCGGAAGGGGATACGCGCCAACTATTGCAGTTAGTTCTACTGCAACAATTGCTTTTGGTAATGTTGCAGTAAATCAAAGTTCGGCAGCAAAGAGTTTTACCGTAAGTGGTAGTTACCTTAGTGGAGACATCAGTATAAGCAGTCCGACAAATTTTAAGATATCGCTCAGCGTGGGCAGCGGATACAGCAACGGGATAACCTTAACGCAAAGTGGAGGAAATGTAGCAATCTGTACAGTTTATGTACAGTACACGCCAACGTCCACGGGCTCACAAAGTGGTAATATCGTGTTAAGCAGCAGTGGAGCCGGTACGGTAAGCATCCCTGTAAGCGGGGCAGGGGTAGTACCTTCGATGACAGTATCGGCAGATAGTTTACCGAGTTTTGGAGGAGTAGCCCTGTATAATGCATCGGCAGTTAAGAGTTATACGGTAAGCGGAACGGGTTTAGCGGGAAATATCGTAGTAACGGGAACGGCCGATTACCAGATATCGCTATCCTCAACGAGTGGCTGGACGAACACGATAAATCTGGTGCCGAGTAATGGAACAGTGGCAACAACAGCGATATATGTACGATTGGTGCCGGTATCAGGCGGGCTAAAGAGTGCATCGATAAGTAACGCTACATCGGGACTTGCCACCAAACTGGTATTGGTCAATGGTTCAGGACAATCACCACAGATAACCTTAACTCCGTCAACAGCAATAAATTTCGGTAATGTTGCAGTAAACACAGGACTGAGCCGGTCGTATACCGTATCGGGGCAATATTTATCGGGCCCATTAGTAATAACGGCGCCCGGAGGTTTTCAGGTATCCCTGGCATTAACCAGTGGATATGCAACCTCCCTGACCCTGAATCCGAACGTAGGAGTAGTAGGGAGTACAACAATATATACGCGATTTATGCCGCCGGCAGCAACAAGCTATAGTGGAAACATCACCCATGCAAGTACGAATGCAACAACGCAGAATATAGCGGTAAGCGGAGCGGGTGTCATGCCACAGATAACAGTAAGCCCATCGAGTTTAAGTTCGTTCGGAAATATTTTAGTGGGTAATACAAGCAGCTCACAGAGTTATACGGTAAGCGGAAGTTCGCTGAGTAGTGATATAACGGTAAGTGCTCCCACGGGTTATCAGGTATCATTGAGTTCTTCAAGCGGGTATGCAGGTCAGTTAACATTAACGCAGAGTAGTGGAAGCGTAAGTAATACAACGGTGTATGTACGTTTCAGTCCTGCATCCGTAGGTACCAATGCAGCGGCAATAACCAATACAAGTAGTGGAGCAACAACTCAGTCGGTAAGTGTAACGGGCTTAGGATATGCGCCAACAATAAGTACGAATTCGTTGGGTATAACAGGATTTGGTAATGTTGCAGTAAATCAAAGCTCGGCAGCAAAGAGTTTTACCGTAAGTGGTAGTTACCTCAGTGGAGATATCAGTATAAGCAGTCCGACAAATTTTAAGATATCGCTCAGCGCGGGCAGCGGATACAGCAACGGGATAACCTTAACGCAAAGCGGAGGAAATGTAGCAATCTGTACAGTCTATGTGCAGTACACGCCAACGGCCACGGGCTCACAAAGTGGTAATATCGTCTTAAGCAGCAGTGGAGCCGGTACGGTAAGCATCCCGGTAAGCGGGGCAGGGGTGGTGCCCTCGATGACAGTATCGGCAGACAGTTTACCGAACTTCGGAGGAGTAGCCCTGTATAATGCATCGGCAGTAAAGAGTTATACGGTAAGCGGAACGGGTTTAGCGGGAAATATCGTAGTAACGGGAACGGCCGATTACCAGATATCGCTATCATCAACAAGCGGCTGGACGAACACGATAAATCTGGCGCCGAGTAATGGAACAGTGGCAACAACAGCCATATATGTACGACTGGTGCCGGTATCAGGCGGGCTAAAGAGTGCATCGATAAGTAACGCTACATCGGGACTTGCCACCAAACTGGTATTGGTCAATGGTTCAGGCAATGCGCCACAGATAACTCTTAATCCTTCAACTGCAATAAATTTTGGAACAGTTACTGTGAATACCGGCTTAAGCCGATCTTACACTGTTGCAGGTGCGTACTTATCCGGTTCAATTGTTATAACGGCCCCATCAGGATTCCAGGTATCTCTTGCCCTTGCCAGCGGGTACACGACTTCGGTAACATTAAACCCCAATGTTGGCATAGTGCCTGTAACTACTATATATACTCGTTTCCTGCCTTCAATTGCAGGTTCACAGTCAGGCAATATCACTCATGTTAGCAGCGGGGCGACTACACAAAATATTGCAGTTTCGGGAATTGGTGCTTCACCCTCCATCGCGGGA
>JAJTBZ010000036.1 GCA_021286645.1 Ignavibacteria bacterium | reverse complement strand
ACAGATTTTACTATTAACAGGCTGCTTCAAAAAAAAGCAGCCTGTTTAGTTTTAAACTATAATTAAGAATATCAACTCAACTCGATTTCCTTTATTGATTAGATTATGAAGCGAGAAAAATAATTTTCGTAAAATTGAATAATTTTATATTGGAATAGTACTATAT
Source organism: Ignavibacteria bacterium (assembly GCA_021286645.1). Lineage (GTDB taxonomy): Bacteria > Bacteroidota > Ignavibacteria > Ignavibacteriales > Ignavibacteriaceae > JACPGF01. The sequence continues at coordinate 14,648 of JAJTBZ010000036.1, read as the reverse complement.
TGGAATAATCAAATATATAAAGTATCCAAATGCTACCAATAAATTCCTCAGAAGTCGCGTTACTTGGCATACTAAATGCCCAACCGATGTATCCATACCAGCTTGAACAAGCCTTTCGATACCATGATATGAGATATTGGACAAAACTCTCAATGTCGTCTATCTATAAAACCTTACGGAAACTTCAAAAGAAAAAATTGGTTACTGTGACAAATGACTTAAGCAGGGAAAACAGGGTACGTACTCTGTATGAAATTACAACTGAAGGCAAAGAGATTTTGAGCCTTCAATTAAAAGAATTACTCAGCAAACAGGAGGTTGTTGTTTGGCCGTTTGACATAGCATTGTATAATGCTGACTTGCTGCCAGTGGAGTTCTTACTTGAGCAGTTACAGAGTTATAAGGAAAAATTGGGTGATAAATTAAATGGATTCCTAAGGCTGCAAAAGTTTATTGGCGACGGTGATGGAAGCTTACTCAAACAGGGTGTCGCAATGCGGCATATTGCCATGTTGGAGGCGGAGATAGAGTGGCTCAATCAATATATTGAACAAATCAGTAGTCAATACTATCAATCATAAAATAATTTCTTGTAATTTTGCAAGTAAAAACAGAGATTAATATGGATCAGGCTGCAAAAAATTTCAGCTCCGGGAAAAAGTTTCTTTTAGCCGGAGTAAAGAATACATCTCAAGGATTTGGATTCCAAGCTGTTCAGGAATTAACGAGGCGTGGGATATCAATCACGATAGTTCATCCCGAAGCCACAAAAATTGGTGCTTTTAATTGCATCCAATGGTCACATGTTCTGCCGGGCCAGTATGATGGAATCATCATTACTACACGGCCTGCATTTACAAAAATAGTATTACAGAAGGCAGCTGAGTTACAGATAAAGAATATTTGGATGCAATCAGGTAGTGAGAATGCTGAAACGATTGAATTGGCTAAAAAACTGGGCTTAAATGTTGTTTCGGGTAAATGCATTTTAATGTACTTAGGCGATGTTCATGGGTTTCATAACATTCATAAATGTTTTAATCAAATTTTTGGGAAATACTAACAGGTTAGATTATTTAACCACGGGGTTCAATAGTTTTCAGTCATTACCCGTTCCGCATGCAATATAGAATAATCTCTAGCCGGAAATAATAACAGACAAGTATTTTACTACACATAAAATTTACTGCTTTTCTGCTTTCCAGGTGTATAAATTCATATAAGGTATGGAGTTCTGGTACAGGCTATAGGGATGAATTATTGGCAAGTGATTACCACAAGGCTACATTCCTTGGTAATGAATATACATCCCCAAAGAGTGTTTATCAGAAAGCCATGAAAAGATGTTGCGTACTGACTATTTTGAGGATCTACATCTTCTGATCAGGCAGGGTATGGAAGTTATAGTGGGACTTGGCTTGAACGATTTAAGGATAAATATACAAAGGTTACTGTATATAGTAAATGTGCAAGACCATTTCAATGTAAACTGGTTTGATGGAATTGGAGTTTCTAAAGATCTTAGAAAAATTTATGATGGCTGAGGAGCCGGAATTGGGAAAATAAAAAAAAACTCAATTTTGCCGGAGTAAGATAACTTACTCCGGCAGTTATAAAATCCTATACTAATGAATGCTGAAGTGGACGCATAAGTAATTTTGTGATGTTCAATAGCAGACGATTCTGATTATTCTCTTTTGAGACTGCAAGAATATAATCGAATTTTTCGCCCTGGAACATAGCAGGTGGCTCCTCAATTTTTGCAGCAGTAATATCACTAACTTCATGAACAGAGTCTACTAAAATGCCAATTTTCTCGCTGGCAGAACCCATTTCTATCTCAAGTACAATTATTCTTGTTTCTGAGGTGTAGTCTTTTCGGGGCAGGTTAAGAATATTTGCTACATCCACTACAGGAATAACTTTTCCGCGCAAATTGATAACGCCTTTTACATGTGAGCCGGCATTCGGTACTTTAGTTATTGGCACGAGCCTGATTATTTCAGATACCTTTAAAATATCAATTTGGTATTGTTGCCCGGCGAGCATAAATGCTAGGTACTTGCCTTCGAGATTAAGCAAGGCTTTACCGGCGGATTCAACCTCGGAAACGTGAGTCCCTTCAACAATATCTTTAATCTTTTTAATGTTTTTGGGATCAAACTGAGAACGAACAAGTTTCGATTTAGATTCAATTGCTTTCTCAGCAAACTGCATATCAACGAAAGAATCAATATCAATTAAATTGCCTACATGCATTTCATGATGCATATATTGCTGTATCCTGTCTAAATCAGCTTTTATCGGGTATAAATTATCTGTTCTGATTCCTCGAGGTTCGGTTAATACATTCTTGAGCAGGGGAACTTTTAAACCAAGGGTCTTCATTGGATCAAGGAAATCCACACCAATTTGTGCCGCCATACCCGGTTTTTGCTCAATAAACTTTCCGGCTTTTACAAACATTGAAGTTAGTTCATGAACTGCTTCCGGATGCTCTTGAATTATTTCATCCTGTAAAGTAAGAATACAACATGGATGATCGTCCCAAAGGTCACTGGAAAGAAAGAGCAGGTCTGCAATGCCTCCGGCAATGGCCTTTGTGCCTAAAGGTTCGGCTACCAGGTAACCGCTTGCTTTCGGATTTTCACCCAGAAAGTCAGGCATTTTTACCGGGGGAGCCACTTCAAATTCAACATCAACTCCCGGGGTTCCGGTAAAGCCTGGCTCAAGTCCAATTCCCTTAAAAAACATGTGCCCGAGTATATGATGGATTGACATAGTATGAGGGATATAAAAAGATTTTCCCCTGAAAAAGTTACGAATTTCATCGATACTGCCGCCTTTGGGTAATCGTTTTCGAACTGCCGTACTCCCGTTTCTATGGGCGTAAAGTATCATTTTCAAGGGGATATCGTAGCTAAAGAGATCCATTGCAATAGGCGCTAACACGCATGCGCCCTGCACAGTTCCTTTTTCAAGTGCTTCTGATACGGGGTTCCAACTGGACATGCACTCTGTACTCAATTCAAAGTGCTTTGGCTTAAATTCACCGATGTTAATAAGGTGTTTTAGTACTCCCAATACAAGATGGTCAGTAATCTGAATATGCCCCATCTTAATCTTTACTTTACCATCAGAAGTTACTTCGGCTTTGGGGCGGGTAGTTTTTTCATTCTTATCATGCGCTATCATCCCCAATGCTTCTTCTATTTTCGTTTGCAATTCAGCAGCATTGAAAGGCTTTGAAATGAAACTACTTACACCCGCTTCTTTGGCCTTTTGAGCCTCTTTTTTTTCACCGCGGCCGGTTGCCATCAGAAACGGGATTTGTGGTTGTGAATGCGTTGTTCGCACCCAAACTAAAAGATCGTACCCGTTCATATTCGGCATATTCCAGTCACTAATGATTAATCCAACATCATTATTCTGCTGCAACTTTTGTATAGCTTCAGTACCATCAACTGCTTCCAGAATATTGGAGTAATTTAATGAGCCAAGTACTTTTTTCTCCATCTGCCGCATCGTAGCAGCATCTTCAACCAGTAGAATTTTGATGTTAGGGTCAACAGGCATAGAATTCCTTTCAAAAATATTCCTTAATAGGTAATTATCGGAATTATTTTTAATTATTTCAATATTTAACCGTTTTTTTCGCTAAAAAACGTAAAAAAGTTATATCACTCTTTAGAGATCAGTAACTTTTAAACAATTTTAAGCGAAAGCCTTTTTATAATCGAATCCTTTAAGTGGTACTCGTACCGTCAGAACCGGGCAGGGAGCCTTTCTTACAACCTTTTCAGAAGTGCTGCCAAATAATATATGCTCCATACCGGTATGTCCATGTGAAGAAATAATTATCAGATCAACATCCTCATCTTTTGCAATTTGAATTATCTCTAGAAAGGGTTTTCCGGTAGCGATGATACTCTTTGTCTTTATACCTACATTTCGTTCGTCTTCAGCCCATTTTGCCAATTCCGAACGAACACGGTTCTCAATTTCTTTAAGATCGTCTGTGGGTAAAGTAATTTGTCCAAGGCTAAAATCCGGAGGATAGACAATTGGTTCAATAATATGGGTTAAGATCAGTTCCGCATTAAACATCTTAATAAATGAATGAGCATATTCCAGTGCAGCCTTCGAATTTTCTGAAAAATCAACAGGTACGAGTATTTTGCGAATATTAGTTTCCATGATGTGCCTCCTTTATTTGTGAATAGAGGTTATATAGTTGAAAATAGTCGCTATTTAATTGTCGTAAGCGGGTTACTACAATTTTTGCAATTCCTCCCAATATCGCGGCACCTTCTTTAGGGTATCTTTCGATTATTGAATCGAGATCAGGTTTAAATAAAACAGAAACTTTGCAGTCTGATTTGGCGCGGGCAGAAGCCGAGCGTGTATCTCCATCAAGGAGTGCTAATTCTCCAAAGAAATCACCTTCCTTAAACTCCGCCAGTTGAACAGATTTTCCGGTAGGGGATATATATTCAATATCAACTTGTCCTTCATTAATGATGTACAATCCAATGCCGGGGTCGTCCTGATAGAATATAAATTCTCCGGCAATATACTGACGTGCATGCATGCTTGCTAAAATTTGTTGCAATACATTATTGCTCACAAACTGAAATGGAGGCATATCACGCAGAATTTCGGCCAGGTCGTCATCGCTAACATTTTTTTTGAATAAATTACTCCAGAAACTGGAATGAACTGTCTGGTCGGGTGACTTTTTCATAAGAATCTATTTTTATGTAAATAATCCCGACTCAGCCACTCGCCATAATCTCTGGCAGGGGAATCGGTTTTCATATAAGGCCCTGCCAACAATAACAGAATCGATTCCCAATGGCAGGTAATTTTGTATATCCATTAGCTCATCTTTGTTTCGTACACCTCCTGATACTGTCACTTTACACTTCAGGTTAGCACAAAATTGCTTTGACAACTCCAGATCGGGTCCTCCTAACATACCATTTCTGCTAACATCGGTAATAAGAAATCGTTCCACACCCATAGCGCGGAGTTTTGTAGCGTGTTCCAGTGGTGTACTTTCGGTTTTTTGCTTTTTTGCTCTAATCATTACCCGATTATCCAATACATCAATAGATACAACTACTTTTGAAGGACCAAATTGTTCAAGAATACGCTGAAATTCCGGGATATTTTCGAATGTAATAGTCGAAACACAAATTCGCGATACCCCGTAATCAAAAACTCGTTTAGCTTCTTCCAGTGAACGGATGCCACCCGCGTACTGTACTGGTATAATAACCGAGTCGCAAATATCTCCCACAACGGTATGGTTTCTGTCGGAGTGCTCGGAAAATCCGTTAAAATCTACCACGTGTATCATTTTCGCGTTCTCTGCACGCCAGATTTCTGCCATTTCAACAGGATCATTTATATACTCCGGTACATTCAGTTCGGGTATTCCCTGAACTACACGTACTAATTTCCCGTCCTTAATATCAATTGAAGGTATTACCAGTAAAAAAGCCATGTGCCTCTATAAAAAAAATTATGCCTGATGAGTATTTATAAAAAAATCTCATCTTAATCAAATTTTTTAAACACTTATTTGGCTTTTGAATTAGCCGGGAATGTAATAAATTAAATACTTATGTTATTGTTTTTCGACATATAATAGTATATTTAATATTTGTCGGGATCCCGTGATTACCTGGTAATGTACCTGTTTTCTGTGAGAAAGAATATGAGTTCTTATTTATTTTCCAAAATACCACTAATTGCCTTGTTCGTAATGAGCTGCATTTGTGCAATGCACGGAGAGGCTCCGGGCGATACTGCTGTTTATAAAAAAAATCCGAATTATGAACATGAGATTAATTTATACAAGATATATAAGAAAAAGTCAGCCAACATTGTAATGCTTGGTAACTCTATTACACATGGAGTAAATTGGAATGAACTCTTGGGACGAGATGATATTGTTGAAAGAGGAATTCCTTCCGATATACTTGAAGGATTTCTTTCGCGCATGGATTATGTCTTGTCGTTAAAGCCTAAAATGTGTTTTATTATGGGTGGTATTAATGATATTTATAATTGGCGCCCGGTAGATCAGTTATTTAAAACTTACATATCAATCATTGAAATTTTGAAAAAAAATAATGTACGGCCTGTTGTTCAATCTACTCTGTATGTCGCCAAGAAATATCCCAGTTCGGCAGACCGCAACTCCCAGGTGGAGAAATTAAATGCATTATTAAAAGACTATTGCAAAAAAAATAACATCGAATTTCTCGATTTAAATGAAAAACTATCGGTAAATAAATATTTACGGGATGAAGTAACCTTTGATGCCTTGCATCTTAATGCAAATGGTTACAAAATTTGGGGGCAGGAAATAGAAAAAGTACTTTTGAAGTATCCTGCTTTCTAATTCTGGCATAAAAATTGGCAATTAAGTTTAACGAATTAATATTTAGATTATTTAATTAAGTGAGGTAGTAATGAAAACCACCATTTCTCCGGCAAAGCAACCGGTAATTATTTTACTCGCAACTTTAGTGCTTTTACTGGTTCTTTCCATTATTCCGGATGGTATGCAGGTATTTTCATATAAAGTGAAGAAGCTTGATTTATTCATGGATATTCGCAAAGATGAAGTTGTACAACCAACCCAAAGCAATAATACAAGTAATGCACTTAGTGTACAATATGCATCAGTAATAAATTTTGAGTTTATCAATCATATACTTTCCGAGACTGCTATTATCTCTGACAGGTTGGCTCCTGAACCGGCATTGGCTCCGGCAGCGGCTAAAATAGAAAATCCGGCTGCTTTAAAGAAGTTTCTTGATGCATTAAAACAGAGTGGCAGTAAAAAAGTACGTATAGCCCATTATGGCGATAGTGCTATAGAAGGCGATAATATTTCCGCGGATCTTCGAAAAAATCTTCAACAGAAATTTGGCGGCAATGGTGTTGGTTTTGTTCCTGTGGTTTCGCAAGATAAACAATTTAGAACTACTACCGATATGGACTGGTCGCAAGATTGGAAATCTTCCTCTCTTATTTCTACTAATCCTGAACGTTTACCATTGGGCGTAAACGGTGCAATCTATCAACCCGTTGCAAATTCATGGGTTAAGTTGGCGGCTTCCGGAAGAAACACCAATGTAAAGAACTTTGGTTTGGCCAGAATACTGTACGTTTCCGAAAAAAACTGTACAATAAAATATTCATTTGATGATAAACCGGAAGTAACTACTGAATTAAAAGCTTGCAAAGGCGTTAATGAGTGCGTACTCAGTGCTAATGGTAAAGCTCGTTCTATTAAAATTACTATTCTCAATCCATCAAAAACGTTTTTTTACGGTATCTCGCTTGAAGAAGGAAATGGCGTTTATGTAGATAATTTCCCGCTTCGTGGTAACTCAGGCGCCTCGCTTAGAGATATTGATTTAAATCTTTTGAAAGGTTTTGACAAATTAATGGATTACCGCCTGATAATTTTAAATTTTGGCTTGAATATGACAGGACCGGATGCAAAGGATTATGGCTGGTATGAAGCTGCTATGTTAAAAGTTATTGATCAGTATAAACAAGCTTTCCCTCAGGCCAGTTTTCTGGTAGTCAGTGTACAGGATCGAAGCACGAAAAAAGGTTCACAATTTGTTACAGATCCAAGCGTACCCAAATTAGTCGAAATGCAGAAAAAAATTGCAACGAAGGCAAATGTTGCATTTTGGAATCTTTACGATGCGATGGGCGGTATGAATTCGATGAGTTCCTGGGTGGACCAGGGATTTGCCGACAAAGATTATACACACTTGAAATTGACCGGATCTAAAAAAATTGCGGATCTTTTAACAGAAGCTCTGTTAAGTGCACAATAATTTCTTGAAAGGAATGAAATGAAATTCAGAACGGTCTGGGAACGCTGGCAATTCAACGCTGAAAATACACCGGATAAAGATGCAATAATTCACTGGTACGCGGGGGAAGAACCCTTCCGTTGGAGTTATAAAGAACTTCTTGAAACCGCGAATAGGTTTTCGGTGCAGTTGAAGAAAATTGGTATTCAGAAAAACCAGGTTTGTGCTATAATTATTCGGCATAACAAGTTCTTTTACCCGCTCTACATGGGCATCGTTGGTGCCGGAGCAATCCCGGCTGTACTGGCATACCCAAATCCACGCTTGCATCCGGATAAATTTCGTGATGGTATTCGAGGAATGTCTCAACGATCGGGCCTCGATTGGATATTCACAGAAAAATCACTTGAGCCGATTATCGGTCCGCTTTTGGCAGATAGTCCTACCATTCACGGGCTCCATTTCCCGCTGGATTGGAATATTTCTGAAACCGATGATGCTATACAACAGGAACTGGATTCAATAAGGAGGGAACGATTACCTGAAGACCCATTTCTATTGCAGCATTCATCAGGCACTACCGGTTTGCAAAAACCTGTGTTACTTTCAAATAGAGCCGTCTTGGAACATGTTGATAATTACGGTTCATCGATAAACTTTAATGCTTCGGATAAAGTTGCCAGTTGGCTGCCCTTATATCATGATATGGGACTAATAGCTGCTTATCATTTGCCTTTGGCATTTGGTATGACAAGCATTCAAATCGATCCATTTGAATGGGTTCTCGCTCCGGTTCTATTACTTGAAGCAATTTCAAAGGAAAAAGCAACGCTTGCATGGCTGCCTAACTTTGCCTACAATATGCTTGCTGATAAGGTTCCTGATGATGAACTTGAAGGCATTGATTTGCAAAGTTGGCGGTTGGTAATTAATTGCAGTGAACCAGTACGGAATGAAAGCCATGTACGATTTCTGGAGAGATTTTCTGCTTATGGATTCAAGGAAAGCTCGCTTTCTGCATGCTATGCAATGGCCGAAACTACCTATGGTGTTACGCAAACCGAGCCCGGGAAAATGCCTCGGACTATACAGGCAGACAGGCAGAAGTTATCTGAAGGCAACGTCGAATTGATTGATGATAGTTCAAAAGCCAGAATCTGTGTATCATCGGGCAAAGTTATCGAGGGCTGCCAGGTAAAGATAGTTGATGAAAATAGGCATGAACTCGTTTCAGGAAAAGTAGGGGAAATAGCCATTTCTTCCATTTCAATGTTTGACGGATATAGAAATTATCCGGAAAAAACTGCTGAAGTGATTGAAGATGGTTGGTATTATAGTGGTGATTTTGGGTTCATCTATGAGGACGAGTGTTATGTGATTGGCCGGAAAAAAGACATCATTATTATGGCCGGAAAAAATATATATCCGGAAGATATTGAAGATACTGTCGCAAAAGTATCTGGTGTTATTCCGGGCAGAGTAGTTGCTTTCGGGCATGATGATGAAAAACTTGGAACGGAAGTGGTTTGTGTTGTTGCAGAAACAAATGCGAATACTGCGTCTGAAAAAGAAGCCCTGCGAGTGGCAATTATGGAAGCTGGTTTAGCAAATGACCAAAGCATCACTCGAGTTTACCTCGTACCTACACGTTGGCTTATAAAAAGCTCTGCCGGAAAACCGAGCAGAAAAGCTAATAAAGAAAGAATTTTACAAAGTAATGAATTTTTAGTGGAGCAAGTATGATTAGTGATAAAATGAAAGCAGCAATTCTCAAAGAATTGAAGTTAAAGGAATTTGATATTCAGGATACTACACTCGCTAACCAGGTCCCTGGTTGGGATTCGCTGAATCATATTAATGTTATTTTAGCTATCGAGAAAGAATTTGCTGTTAAATTTAAGAGTATTGAAGTGCTCAAATGTAAAAACCTGGGTGACTTGCAAAAATTAGTTGATTCAAAACTACCTCAATAAATTAAAAGGATATTTCGATTGTTTAATTTTGATATATCGAAAATTGTACAACTTCTACAATTCGATAAACGGGACCCGCTTTTATTCGGGTCCTCGTTATTTTTTCTATTGTTTATCGGGGTGCTTGTAATTCTTCAGTTGTTGAATAAAAATGTTAAGTTGAAGTTCGCCTTCCTGACACTTTTTTCATTCTATTTTTATTATAAAGCATCTGGTGCACTGGTATCCGTTTTAGCCGCAGTTGCTGTTGGAACGTATATACTTGCATTGGGGATACGAAAATTCCAAAACACCGGTGTCCGAAGGTTACTCTTGATTCTTGGATTACTGGGAAATATTGGTGCTCTTGGATATTTTAAATATACCAATTTCATATTGCAAGCGATTGCTCAGGCCCAACAGAAACCGTTTGAAGCGTTACAAATAATAGTTCCTTTGGGAATCTCATTCTATGTTTTCAAGGCCATAAGTTATTTGTTCGATGTCTATTGGGAATTTTTTGAAGAAGACCATAGTTTCTGGGATTTTCTGTTGTATATTACATTTTTTACTAATCTCTTATCAGGTCCCATAGATAGAGCCACGAGCTTTATTCCGCAGCTTAAGCAGAATCCAACCGATTCGTTGACGAATGAAGATATTGGCCGTGCTCTTTTTCTTATCATGCTGGGTTTATTAAAAAAATATGTAATTGCCGACTATATTGGGCTTAATCTGGTTGACAGAGTATTCGATGCCCCGGTGAGGTTTACCGGCATTGAAAATCTTATTGCCTTATACGGATATACATTACAGATATTTTGCGATTTCTCCGGATACACCGATATGGCTATCGGAATCGCGTTGCTTATGGGTTTTCGATTAATGGAGAATTTTAATTTTCCCTATAAGGCAACTAGTGTTGCTGATTTCTGGAGAAGGTGGCATATTTCATTATCATCATGGCTACAAGATTACCTTTTTAAACCAATACAGTTGTCCGTACGCCGTATGCGGATTTTAGGCAATATTATTGCCATCGTTGTAACATTTATTATTTGTGGCGTTTGGCATGGAGCCAGTTGGGGATTCATTATATGGGGAGCATTGCATGCATTTTATATGTCCTTTTCGGTATTAATCAAAGTTCCTAAAACGTTTATTTATGAAAAACTTCATATAACGAAGTTAAAAGTACTTCCGGTAATTCAAACGATCATAACTTTTCATTTAATAATGTTTGCCTGGTTATTTTTCCGTATGCCAAACCTTGATGCGGTGAAGGAAGTTCTTAATCAAATGGTAACATTCCTGAAACCCGATGTAGCGATACAGTTCATAGGTGCCTATCCGGTGATTATTGTATTGATGGTAATTGGGTATGTCCTACATTTTCTTCCGGGTAAGGTTTATCAATTCATAGAATCATTAGTAATAAAAGCACCTTTGAGTGTGAGAATTGTCATGGTAACTGTTGTAATTTGGATTGTTTCTCAATTCCGGTTCGCGGATATCGTGCCATTTATTTATTTTCAGTTTTAATTTTTATAACCATCCTTGGTATTAGCCGAGGATGGTTATTGTGGTCTGTACTATTCTTCAGTTAACGTATCATGCATAGAGAGAGTGGTCGGTAATAAATAGTTTTAAACAAACAGGAACATATTATGCGTTCAGTCTTTACAATCCTTTTTTTCTTTTTTATTCTGCCCGCGATCATATTCGCGCAGGATAATGGAGCCGCCAAAAATATGGGGGCGAAAACTTGTGCAGTTAAAAAAATGAATTCCAAGCTGCCGGTGCTTGCAGATAAAGCATATTTGCCTCACAGCTTTAATGTACTCGATTATAAGATCAATCTTGATATTTACAGCTGCTTTATTAGCCCGTATACCAAAGCATTTACCGGTAGTGTTACTCTTACACTAGCGGTCGATTCTTCTATTAGCAGTATTAATCTAGACGCGGTAAACACATCTATTCAGGTTAATTCGGTTGGCCTGGCTGCGGCTTCATTTACGCATGCAAATAATGTTTTAAAAATAACCTTAAACCGGACTTACGCGGTTGGAGAAACTTTGCAGGTTAAGGTTAATTACCAGCATCTTAACACAACAGATGGTGCGGTGAATGTTGCCGGTGGTTTATTCTTTACCGATTGCGAGCCGGAAGGCGCGCGTTGCTGGTTCCCTTGCTGGGATAAGCCATCTGATAAAGCTACTGTTGATGTAACAGCCCGCGTACCCTCATCGGTGAAGCTGGGCTCAAATGGTCGTTTAGCGGATTCTACTAAAACAGGTGATACTATATATTATCACTGGATTAGCCGTGATCCGGTTGCGACATATTTGGTAGTAGTTATAGGTAAAGTTAATTATAACCTCGATATTGTGTACTGGAATAAACTTTCGGATCCTAACGTTGCCGTTCCAATGCGATTTTATTATAATTCCGGTGAAACCCCCCAACAAATGGAACAATTGATCGGGCCATTAACAACCTTCTATTCACAAAAGTTCTGCGAGCATCCCTTTGAAAAAAATGGCTTCGCTACGCTAAATTCCCAGTTCGCTTGGGGAGGAATGGAAAACCAGACACTAACAACTTTATGTCCTGGATGTTGGAGTACCAATCTGATAACTCATGAATTTGCTCATCAGTGGTTTGGTGACATGATTACTTGTGCTACCTGGGCAGATATTACATTAAACGAAGGTTTCGCTACTTATTGCGAAGCACTTTGGGATGAACATGCCAGTGGATATGCTACGTATAGATCAGATATCGAAGGAGATGCCAGCGATTATATATCCTCAAATCCGGGTTGGCCAATCTATAATCCAAGTTGGGCAGTTACCACTCCGAATACGAATACACTTTTTAATTACGCGATTACCTATGCAAAGGGCGCATGCGTATTGCATCAACTTCGCTTTGTAATGGGCGATGATTTGTTTTTCCAGGGTTTGCAAACCTATGTAAATAATCCAGATCTCCGGTTTAAATCGGCTGTTCTTGAAGACTTAAAAAATGCTATGAGTCAGGTATATGGTAGCGATTTATCATGGTTCTTTGACTCATGGTATAAACAAGCTAATCATCCTACGTATACGAATAAGTATTACATCCAATCAGCCGGAACAAATCGGTGGCTTGTTGGTTTTGTGGCTTCACAGAGTACAACACCATATTTTAAAATGGTGCTGCCTATTAAAGTAAGTTTCTCTAATGGGACAGATACTTTAATTAAAGTATTAAATACCTATAACGGTCAACAGTTTTTATTTAGTTTTGCTAAACAACCTTCATCGGTTACGTTCGATCCGAACAACGATATTGTTCTGAAATCTGCAACACTTAGTACAATTACCGGGGGACCCGTCCTCACTTCACCGGCTAATAATACAACGGGTTTAAGCCAATCTGTTACTCTAAATTGGGGCGCTGTTACAAGTGCCACAAATTACAAACTGATTGTCGCAAAAGAACCTGAATTCACGACAATAATTTTAGCAGATTCCTCATTAACCGGTACAACCAGAACATTGACCTCATTAGATAACCAATCACGCTATTATTGGAAAGTAACTGCAAAAGTCAGTTCAACCTGGACTCCGTGGTCTGAAACATGGAATTTTACTGTAGGCTCAAATTGTAAAGACATATCCTTACAGAATGGGTGGAACATTGTCTCTCTGCCGAATAAACCGGGAAACCTTACTGCTACAGCAATTTTCCCTGCAGCTACTTCATCGATTTTTGCTTATAACAATGGTTATAGTATTGCAACCACGCTCCAGAATGGTTCGGGTTATTGGGTTCGTTATCCCTCTACAACAACCGTTTCTGTATGCGGTGATCCGATAAATGTAACTACAGTACCAGTTATTGCAGGATGGAACCTGATAGGCATATATCAAAATGACGTCCAGGTCAATCAAATTACCTCAACACCTGCCGGAATAGTCAGTTCTTTCTATTATGGCTTTCAAGCAAGCTATTCACAAGCAAATACTCTGCAGAGCGGAAAAGGGTATTGGGTTAAGGTTACGCAGAACGGCGTGCTGAATCTTCCTGTATCTACTGCAAAAATTTCTGATCCGGTTCAACAATCTTCGAATAACAGCATGATATTATTCGCGGATGCAGCAGGAAATAGCAGCTCATTACTTATTGGGGCAGATCGCAATTACAATTATGAATTACCTCCATTACCGCCGGCAGGAGTTTACGATGTGCGATATGCCAATAACTCACGCTCGATGGAAACGAATTCATCTGCATTAATATCTTTGCAGGGAGTAAATTTTCCTCTTACAATTACAGCCCGTAATGCCAATATTGAACTATTTGGGAATAATAATCTGATAGCTAAACTGGAAAATGGGAAATCGGCAGTGTTAACTGATAGCCGCTTTAACCAGATTGAAGTCAAAGCTGAAAAATTGGATATGAATTATTCGTTATCTCAGAATTATCCAAATCCATTTAACCCCTCAACAAAAATCAGTTACCAAATTCCGGCAGCAGCTCATGTAACTTTAAAGGTTTATGATGTTCTCGGTAACCTCGTTGCACAATTAGTAGATAAGACTCAGGCAGCAGGGCAGTATGAAATTACATTTTCTGCGGATCATTTATCCAGTGGAATCTATTTTTACGAGATTCACGCCGGTCAGTTTAATGCCGTTAAGAAAATGACATATTTACGGTAGTCAATTCTTCCAAAGGCTGTTCTATTGTTTTTAGTATTTAGGCAAACTAAATTTTATTATAATAGAACGGCCTTTTTATATTTAATCATTACAAATTGCGTGAAATTGTAATGGGAAATTCCCGATATAGA
>JAJTBZ010000016.1 GCA_021286645.1 Ignavibacteria bacterium | reverse complement strand
ATACTATGCCGGCGAACCAGAAGATCCGCAGGTAAGTGTTCAGCCGATGCTATGCCAGCATTGTGATCATGCACCCTGCGAAAATGTATGTCCGGTTGTCGCAACAAATCACAGTCCTGATGGATTAAATCAAATGGTTTATAACCGGTGTGTGGGAACCAGATATTGTTCAAACAACTGTCCGTATAAAGTACGCCGTTTTAATTTCTTTAATTTTAGAGATCATTATCAGGAGGGGCATTATCAGCAGCCTGTAATGCAACTTGCAGCAAATCCGGAAGTAACAGTTCGGTCGCGAGGTGTTATGGAAAAATGTACATTCTGTGTACATCGCATTGCAGATGCACGGGCCGAAGCAATAAAAGACGGCAAGACTTTTACAGGAACGGGAGTTACTTCTGCATGTCAGGATGCCTGTCCTGCCAATGCTATAGTATTTGGTAACGTAAACGATCCTGAATCTTCAGTATATAAATTGCGAAATCATAATTTAGGGTACTCAGTTCTGGATGAACTTAATGTACAGCCTAATGTAACGTACCTTGCAAAACTCAGAAATACTCACTCGGAGGAAGTATAGTGCAAATGGATTATTCACGTGAATTGCCAGTTGTAGAAGGGCAGCTTTCCGTAGCCGATATAGAGCATTTGGTTGCAAAACCAATGGATACCAAACCCGATAGAAAGTTTTTTATCGCATTATCCATTACCGGTTCGATGCTATTATTTGGCGCATTCTGCCTTGGTATGACTTTTTATTACGGTACCGGTATGTGGGGTAATAACCAACCCATTGGCTGGGCCCTGGATATAGTAAATTTCGTGTTCTGGGTTGGTATTGGCCACGCGGGAACACTGATTTCTGCCATTCTCTTCCTTCTGCGACAGAAGTGGCGTACTGGTATTGCCCGATTTGCCGAAGCAATGACCATTTTTGCGGTCATTTGCGCGCTCATGTTCCCGGCAATTCATACGGGCAGGCCGTGGCTTGACGGGTACCTGATGCCATATCCAAATCAGCATAGATTGTGGGTAAATTTTACTTCACCTTTATTGTGGGACGTTTTTGCGGTATCTACGTATTTTACGGTATCCCTGGTGTTTTGGTATATAGGTTTAATACCCGATTTTGCTTCATTGAGAGATAGAACCCGGTCAACTATTAAGAAAACGATCTACTCGATATTTTCTCTTGGTTGGAGACATTCACATAGAAACTGGCAACATTATGAAAAAGCATATTTATTATTAGCCGGTTTTGCAACTCCTTTGGTTTTATCAGTTCACACTATCGTATCTTTCGACTTCGCGGTATCAATTATCCCGGGTTGGCATACAACTATTTTTCCACCTTATTTCGTTGCCGGTGCAATTTTTTCCGGGTTCGCGATGGTTGTTACTGTGTTAATATTTGTTCGTAAAATTTTTGATCTCGAACATATCATTACTTTAGACCATTTAGAGAAAATGAATAAGGTAATTTTAGCGACTGGTATGATGGTTGGTTATGCCTATGGTATGGAATTTTTTATTGCATGGTATAGTGGTAACCCGATTGAGCAATTTGTTTTCATTAACAGGGCTTTTGGTCCGTATGCATGGGCATATTGGATAATGGTTAGCTGTAATGTACTTTTTCCACAATTGTTCTGGTTCAAGAAAATCAGAAGAAATATACCTACAATGTTGATTATTGCCATCTTTGTTAATGTAGGTATGTGGTTTGAACGGTTTGTCATTACTGTTTCGTCATTAAACCGTGATTTTCTGCCTTCATCCTGGGCATATTACAAACCGACAATGTATGATTCAGGTATTCTAATTGGTAGTTTTGGTTTATTCTTTACATTAGTATTATTATTTACTAAGCTATTGCCGGTAGTTTCAATATCCGAAGTAAAAGCGGTAGCAGATAATGCTCAACCAAAACAGCACGGAGGAGCACACTAATGTCTGCAAATTCAACTATTTATGGTATAACAGGATTATTCAAAACTCCTGATGAAATTATAGCCGCTGCAAACGCAGTAAGTAAAAAAGGCTATAAGAAATTTGATGTCCATACGCCATACCCGATACATGGCATGGATAACGCGATGAAATTGAAGCCTTC
>JAJTBZ010000008.1 GCA_021286645.1 Ignavibacteria bacterium | reverse complement strand
CAGGATCAAACTCTCCGTTGTTGGATTTATTATAATCTGTGTAATTTACTCTTTTTGCGCTCTCGCAAATTGATTTCCTCAATTAACGGGTTTCTCTCTCATTCTGTCAAAGAACACTCTTTCTCTCTTCGGCCTCCCTTTTACTCACTTCTCGTTCGCAAAAGAGATTTCAAAACTACAACTTTTTTCGCTCATTGTCAAGTGTATGTTAAATTTATTTTATTTATTTTTTTCACTATTCGGTGATTCAAATAAATGAATACTTTTCATACCCTTGTTTTCGCGTCAGTTTGTAAAGAACAACTAAAAATTAAAAGCCTCACAAATTACAATTTTCTTTCGTAATTACCAACAGTCTTAAAATATTTTTTAACATTTTTTTAATACTGCCGATCAAATTGTGTAAGAACTTCGTTGTGTACAACTTCAAAAAAATTGTTCTGCAATATACGTTTTTAAACACTAAAAGCAAGCACTATTTTCTGTATTCCACGAAAAAAATTCAAATATTTGCCGGCTTTTGTTTAGAAAATAAGGTTAACCCCTTTTATTCTTTTGAATTAGCTCAATTTACCCGTTTATTACATTTTTTTGGAATTCTGCTAACGGGTTAATTCATTGCAGTTTAATAAATAGATATCAGATATTACGCTTTATAACAATAAGCGTTGCATCATCTTCCCAACGGGTACTCTTTCCAAATGCATTTGCCGCTTTAAATATCTTCTTCATTATATCTTCAGCTTTCAAATGCAAATTACCTTGTACAACTTTCTTAATTCCCGCTACATTAAATAAATCGGCCTTGTTATTCATTCGTTCTATTATACCATCAGTATATAAGACGAGAACCCCTCCCGGAGGAAATTTAATAAAGCTTCTACTGATATCAATTTGGGGAAACGCACCCATAATAAGTCCCGTGGGTTCTAATTCTTCTACCGTATCCTTGGTAAAAAGTAGCGGTGACGGATGCCCCGCGTTCGCGAAGAACAGGTTTCCATTTTTTTCCAGTTCAGCATAGAACAGAGAGATAAAGCTACTTGTATAGGCTCCGCGATAAATTACCGAGTTCAGTTTCCGAAGAGTATGTACCATCTTCATTTCTTTCTCAATACCCATCCGCAAGCCCGTCACAACATCGCGCACCATCAAAGCGGCAGGTATGCCATGGCCGGAAGCATCGCCGATACAAAATCCGAATTCACCTTCATCGAACTCAAAATAATCATACAAATCGCCACCTACCAATTCGGCCGGCTGGGAAAAACCTGCTATTTCGTAACCGCTTATAGTTGGCGATGTGCCTGGCAACAGGCTTTGCTGAATTTGAACGGCTTGTTTTAATTCCGAGTTCACCGATTCCGAGATCAGTCGGTAATTGAGCGCGGTTCGTACCGCGTTCAGGCAAAGATCAACTTCTTCCCGCACCCATTCACTCAGTAAGTCAAATACTACAATCCATCTGTTTGCCTGGCTATGAACAGTAAATGCCACATGCGTTATATAGGCCGTCATACCGATCATATCTTCAGGATTATAAAAAACCGGACTATTAAATATATAAGTCTTTGATTTTAATATTAGTTGAACAACTTCACTATCATTTGGAATTTGAGGAAGAATTGGCAGTGTTTTTTCAGTAGTGGGTCGGTAGAATAATATATATTCATTATCTACCCTTTCATAAATACTACCGTTGGTTATTTTTAAATCGCCGCCAAAAATATTCTGCAACTCCGTTATGATGGTCAGTAAATAATCCTTACCGGATTTTTCCAATCCAATTCTGCTTTGCAGTATATCCAGTTTTCTATAGAAGTTTTTTGGTTCAATCATATTGTAAAATTTTTATTATGATCCAAGTTAAAAAAAACGAATGAATTCGTAAATTCAGAAATGCACAGGGAATAGTTTACCTCTACATGAATTTCAGAGTTCAGATGTATCTTATTCCGAATGGTGAATCGGGAATTCAATAAAGAACGTTGCCCCCTCGTTAAATTCACTTTCCACCCAAACTCGTCCCCCGTTACGTTCAACTACATCCTTAACTATTGAAAGCCCTAAACCGGTAGAGCCTTCGTTACCTGTAGGTCTGGCAGAAAGTCTTTGAAAAACCCCGAACATTCTTTTTTTATCATCCTCGGTGAAACCCGGTCCTTCATCTTTTACCAGTATTTGATAATTATTATTAACTACCCTGGTTACAACCCGAATCCTGCCTCCCAGTGGTGAGTACTTAACGGCATTAGAAACCAAATTATCAACCGCGTGCTTTACTAAATCACAATCGACATAGACGCTGACGTTTCCAATGTATTCAGTTTCAATAACCTGTTCTTTTTGGTTGGCCCGTTTTTCGTTTATCGAAATAACTTCCTGGATTGGTTTAGTAAGATCCACTACCTGTTTATTCAGCACTGCTGTCTTTGCTCGTGCAGCTACCGATTCAAGGAGCTCATTAATAATTGAGAGCATCTTTAAGGATATTTCTTTCAGTGTACCGGAAAGGTATTGTGTTTCCTCATCTTTGGCCAGAGTTGTTAATTCCGAAGAATACGCCATAATAATACTGAGTGGATTTTTAAGATCGTGCGCTGCTATGCTTAATATCTGACTCTTAAGATTATTGGAATCCTCCAGTTCTTTCTTCGCTTTTTCAGCTTCCATTAACAGAACCTCGGCTTTTTCTTTGGCCTGTTGCAAATCCGCTGTCCGCTTCTGCACCAGATCATTCAATAGTTCTTCGCGTTCTTTCATGAGATGAATCCGACGCATATAGAAAGCATTAACGAAATAAATAATAAGCAGGAAGCCTATAACAGCGTATGCAATGATTGCATAGACCGAGAAATACCATGGTGGAAGAATTGAGAACGCGTAAAATGTCGACGCACTTTCCCGCATGCCGATTGCAGTTGCTTTTATCTCAAGTAAATACTCACCAACAGGAAGTTTAGGGAAATACACTTCAGCACCATAAACCAAGTCAACCCAGTTAGTGTCAACTCCTAACAATCGGTATTGATATCGTGTTTTGTTTGCCGGATAGTTCAGTGAAGCAAATTTGAATGTAAAACTGTTACCTGCCCGGAAACGCGCGTCAGTTGGATTTGTCTGATCGGTTACAAAGATCTCAGTAAATACCGGTGCCGGAGTTTTATTCAGCGCGCCAAAAGAACTGCGATTTACTGCTATACCGCTTGCAGTTGCTACCCACAAACAACTGTCATTTCCAAAAAGCAATCCCTTATTTACAATGGTCGAATTTGGCAATCCTTCCTGCCGGTCAAATAATACACCCTGCCCCTCCTGTAAAATTATTAACCCTTTTTCGGTTCCCAGAAATATTCGCGAACCATCTGATTCAACTGCCTTAATAGGAGTATTTTCGAGTTCATGGGGCAATGAATATTTTGTTAGCGATTTACTATTAAATTGAAAATATCCCTTATTTGATGCAAGATGAAAACATCCAGCTTTATCGGCGAAGAAATCGTTAATGATAAATGGCGGAAGGTATTCCGGACCAGTTTCACTTGTTAAATTTACAAACGATTGTTTGCTTTTATCAAACTTGAAAAAGAAACTTCGCTCTCCCATACCAGCAGCATAAATTTCGTTTCCCCGAAGTTCTTTGATTAATGTAATGGTGCGAACATGGCCGGGTAGAGAATAAAGAAAAACCTCGTTTTGTACCGTTATCTTTACGATTTTTTTATCACGCTCAGAGTATGCCCATAAATTATCTGACTCATCAACATAGAGGTTCCCAATTCTCGAATTCTTTGTATGGTATTCAAAAAGTAACCTTTTGTTTTTTTTATCTCGAAGTTCCAGCCTTTGATCCCGATAGGAAATCCAGATTCCCCTTTTTCCAACACTACAATAATATGGAGAGGTATGCTGCCAATCCGAAAATATATGTGCTTCAATGCTATTGTTCTGAGGCGTCATTTTGTAAATGTTGTTATCATCTGAACAATAAATTGTTCCATCTGTATCTTTACTCAAAGAATAGATAAATATGTTTCCCAGATTTTTCCTTAACGTAGAAAAATCTACTTGACGAAACCAATTATCATCCAGGAGAGCGGCTCCTTCATCAGAGGCAACCCATATATTACCATCATGATCAGAATACAGATTCTTTATAGATGAGAAGGACAACCCCTGGAATATTTGTGGCTTGGCGATGCGAAAATTATCTATGAAATGCAATCCATTCGTATATGTTCCAATGAATAATA
The DNA here is from genome assembly GCA_021286645.1 of Ignavibacteria bacterium. Lineage (GTDB taxonomy): Bacteria > Bacteroidota > Ignavibacteria > Ignavibacteriales > Ignavibacteriaceae > JACPGF01. Next base: position 109,896 of record JAJTBZ010000008.1, on the reverse strand, counting down.
CACCATGGGAATCAAAAGCCAAACCGGATACGTTAGGAACTGACGCATACAATTCACAAAATATGTTCTTGAGGGCATTTCGTGTACTGAGTTTATAAATACCTGCTTCCGAGCCCACCAGGAATGTCTCTTTATCGAGCGGAAGCATACATTCAATTGTTGTATTCCCGCCCTGAAATATGAACGTGTTTTTATTAAAACGCTTTTGGGCACGATCAAAACTCCACAAGTCTCCCCGATATGAAAAGGCCATCAGATTACCAATATTGTCTTCCCAAAATGTAACAGAACGCACATAACTGTCAGCAGAGTATGCTTCTGCAAGTTCAAAACGTGTTATCTTATTATGTTCAACCGAATAAATATTATTTAAATCGGAAATCCAAATGGTTCCGGCTTTATCTACATACGCTGATTTCGGATAGTTGAATTTAGCTATTGCACCATGTTCATATAAATCAAGAATGCTCTTGTAAGAGTAGTAAAACCCATTTGTTTCAAGAATTCCCACATCTTCATCAGCCAAAACCAACAGGCGGTGTTTATCTAGCACAGTAACCGACTTTATAAAATATGACCGAAGGTTATCTCGGAATAATTTGAATTGTCTGCCATCAAATCTGATTAATCCTGCATCGCTCGCAAGCCAGATATAACCTACAGGATCCTGCACAACACATTTTGTCAGATTGCTAACAAGACCCTCCTCTATCGAATAGCGAATTACTGTTTTCGACTGTGCATTAATTTCCACTGGATGCAAAAATTGCATAATGAACAAAGCTGCCAGTATATTCCGGAAACTATTTCTGCTTATCCAGTTCTTTACCATTATTTGCTTATCTCTTCTTTGTCTTAATACATATCACGGCAATGTACAGAAAAAAATGAATTCTTTATATATCTTTTTTCTGATCTGAAGTTTAAAATAATGCAACTTTTTGGATTCAGAATGCATTTAAATACATGACAAATAAAGGTACAAGTTCATGAAAATAGCAATATTATGTGGTACCGTACGCACGAAACGCGAAGGTAACCATGTAGCAAAATTTATGCTTAATCAATTAAACGGCCGGGGAATAGAGGCTAAAATTATCGATCCGGCTGATTTCCAATTACCGTTGCTTGATGTTGTATTCAGCCAGATGGAAAATCCGGAAGACAAATTTGTAGCGATACATAATATTCTGTCAGATGCAGATGGATTCATCATTGTTACTGCTGAGTATAATCACAGCATTCCACCAGCCTTAAAGAATCTTTTGGATCATTATAGGATTGAGTACTTTTTTAAGCCCAGTGGCATAGTTTCTTATTCAAGCGGTCCATTTGGCGGAATACGTGCAGCCGAACACATGAAGCAGATATGTTCTGAATTAAAAACTCCGGCAATTCCCAGCAGCTTTCCCATTTCGCATGTGCATGAAAGCATCGGGGCAAATGGAGAAGCTCTCGACGAGAATTATAATCGGCGTTGTGCATCATTCCTCAATGAATTCGTTTGGTATGTAGAAGCTCTTTCAGCCCAAAGGGCTAAGGGTACCCCATATTAATTCCTTTCTCCGGGTACAGCGAATTTTGTATTTTATCCCAAATTAATTTCGTTTACTTATACAATGTACCCGGAGCCCTTTCATGGCCGAAGTTTCAGTCTTCCAGTATATAAATAATTTCTTTGTAAGTGAAACACTTACAGCCGCTGACGATTTGCGTCAAAAATTACAACCCGATTCTATTGCATGGATAAATATTGAAGGACTTGAAAACCAGGAACTACTTGAAAATATCCGGATACAATTTAATCTTCATCCCCTGATCATTGAAGATTTACATGAGATTTCTGAACACACAAAAACAGAAATTTATGACGAAAGCATATTTATTGTCCTGCGTATGCTTACACTCGACACAGAAAATACTATTAATACTGAGCATGTAAGTATTGTTTTGGGGAACAATTTTGTTATCACATTTCAGGAAGGCAAAGAAAGCGATGTATTCGATTCTGTCCGTGAACATCTCCGGCATCTCAGAACAAAAAACAAAGCCTATTCAGCCGACTATATCTGTTACCTGCTGCTTCATGCTTTAGCGGATAGCTACAGCGACATTATTGATGCTTCGTTGGACCAGATTGAAGATCTTGAAGAAAGAGTGTTGACTACTCCTTCCAATGATGCTATTTTCCAGATACACCATCTCCGAAATAATCTGATGCTGGTTAAAAAGTCTATTGCCCCGCTGCGCGATATGATTATGCGGCTAAGTGATGAAGCCAATGATTTTGTTCTTCCCGAAAACATTTCCTATTTCAGATACTTATACAATCACTCGAATCATTCTTCGGAGATGCTTGAATCTGCCCGCGAAATGATTATGGCGCTGCAGGATCTGTATCTTTCCAGCATCAGTACCCGAATGAACGAAATCATGAAAGTACTTACAATCATAACAACTATTTTTATTCCCTTAAGTTTTCTGGTCGGGCTGTACGGAATGAATTTCAAATATATGCCTGAACTTGAATGGCCATACTCGTACCCGATACTTTTGATCTGTATGGGTCTAATGACGGTTGGAATGTTAAAGTATTTCAAATGGAAAAAATGGCTCTGATTTTTACATACGTTAGCAATTGAAAATATGAAAGACGGCACTGTCATATATCATAAGGCCAGTTGGCAATTACTACAACCTGATGGCAGGATTAAGTGCCGGCTATGTCCTCGTTTCTGTATTTTGGCTGAAGGGCAGCATGGATATTGTTTTATTCGGAAGCACGTAGAAGGCGAGCTGGTTTCTTTAGGTTATGGTTATCCTGCCGGTTTTGGCCTTGACCCTATTGAAAAAAAACCGCTTTATCATTTTCACCCCGGATCTAAAATATTAAGCTTCGGCACGATCGGGTGTAACCTGGGTTGCAAATACTGCCAAAACTGGTCACTTAGCAGGACAAAAACCCTCAATGAACCCTTACAATTTATTTCCCCACAAGAGATAATCCGACTCACTCAGCAATATAAAACCCAAGCGATTGCTTTTACGTATAACGAACCAATTATCTTTGGCGAGTATGTGGCGGATGTTGCAATGCTGGCCAGAGCGGCTTCAATTCATACAGTAATGGTGAGTAATGGTTATATTACTCCCGATGCTCGCGAGACGGTTTTTGCAAATATCGATGCTGCTAATATTGATCTTAAGGCATTCGATGAGAATTTTTATCGCAAATATACTGCCAGCCATAGTAAACCGGTTCTCGATACATTAATTTGGATAAAAAACCGCACTAACGTATGGCTCGAAATTACAAATCTTATCATTCCGGGACTTAATGACAAATTATCACAAATTAGGGATATGTGTAAATGGATTGTAAATGAACTGGGATGCGATACACCGGTTCATTTTTCGGCATTTCACCCATCATATAAAATACAGAGTACACCCCCGACTCCGGTACAAACTATCTGTGATGCGCGAGAAATTGCGCTCTCTGAGGGTATACGTTATTGTTATACAGGCAACATTGCCGATGATTCCGGGAGTAGTACATTTTGCCCTGCTTGCAGGCAGCCGATTATCAGGAGAGGTTGGCAGTCAGTCGAATCAAACTTGGTAACAAATGGTACGTGTCCTATTTGTAGAACAGTAATTCCAGGAAGATTTTAATTTTATAACTTTTTTAAGTTTACACAATATGCAATCTATAAAATCACACTTCGCGATAACAACCATTGCCCTGGCGGTATGTTTACCCTTTGTTTTATTCCTTAGTATTTCTCCGGCATTTTCAATTGAGGAAGAGGAACAAGGCACTATTTGTAAATATGATCCATCTGAATGGTTTCTATACCAAAGAGCATGGCCATACACTGAAATTCCGTATAAACGTTATATTCAGGCAGCTCTTGATGCGAAAAATAATTTGCTCGGTAAGTCACCATACGAATCGGTGCAATGGGCTCCGGCCGGCCCCTCGAATATTGGAGGGAGAATCACTGCAATTGAAGCTGATCCAAATGATTTATCAGCGATTTACATTGGAGCCGCCGCGGGCGGAATTTTCAAATCAACCGATGCCGGAAATTCCTGGTTCCCGCTTACCGATGCATACCCTTCACTATCTGTTGGGTGTCTTACCATGGCTCCCGACAATCCACAAATTCTCTATTGTGGCACAGGAGAAGCGAACATTGCTACAGATTCTTATCCCGGGTTCGGCATCTTAAAAACAACCAATGGCGGAATATCATGGTTTAAATCCGGGTTGGATAGTACCCGTCATATAGCAGAAATAAAAATCCATCCACTGAACACTAACACGATATTTGCCGCTGCATCGGGCGGGCTCTATTCAAAAGGCCCACACCGTGGTATCTATCGCTCTACCGATGCGGGCCGGAACTGGTACAAAGTTTTATATATAAATGACTCTACCAGCGCGATCGATATTGCATTAGACCCAACCGATACTTCCCGGGTATATGCTGCTGTATGGAGCAGATTGCGCGGGCCTTCGTTCAGGAATGCCTGCGGTATTAATACGGCCCTATATCTCTCAACAAATGGTGGCTGGACCTGGCAGCAAATGACGAATGGACTCCCTGCCCCATCTGCTACCACGGGAAGAATTAGTATTGCAGTTGCGCCTTCGAACCCCAATATTGTTTACGCTCTTTTTAAGACTGCTCAAAGCAACAACATTTCAACAAATATTTTCGGCGGTTTTTACCGCTCAACTAATAAAGGAATTTCATGGACTCGAATGCCGGATGGTCCATTTAGCGGTTTCAGTAATTTTGGCTGGTATTTCGGGTTACTTAAAGTTGCCCCCGACAACCCGTTAAAAGTATATCTTGGAGAGGTAGATCTGTACCTTACCACTGACGGCGGTAATAATTGGTCCAATATCACGAATTCCTATTCGGGCGATGGTACTTTTACCCAACAACATCCGGATCAGCATGCTTTATGGATGCATCAGAATTTTCCAAATGTTCTGTTAAATGGCAACGATGGCGGATTCTTTCTTTCTACCGATGGTGGCATCGTATGGGAAAAGAAATATAATTTGCCCATTTCACAATTTTATGCTGCCGCAGTTGATCCTCAGAATGCTTCACATAAATTCGGTGGTTTACAGGATAACGGGTCTGTAGGAACTTTTACCGGGCAGACCAACGATTGGAAAATGCTCCTCGGCGGTGATGGCTTTGTATCACAGGTAGACTATACAAACTCAAACATACTCTATGCTGAATCGCAAAATGGCTATATTTGCAGGAGTACCGATGGTGGAAATAATTATACGGCTATCCAATCCGGGCTCGACAGATCGCGTTCAAATTGGAATACACCCTTTATCATCGATCCAGTCGACCCGTCAATTCTTTATTTCGGTTCCTACAAATTATTTAAAACAACCAACCGGGGCGACCAATGGAGTGCTATAAGTAATGATTTAACACGCGGTGCAAACGGTAGTCTGGGAACGATAACCGCAATTTCTGCCGCGAAGCTTACCAACGGCGATCGGGTACTTTATGTAGCCACAAATGATGCGAAGCTTTCTGTTTCAACCAATACGGGCGTTACGTGGTTCGATCGGACCGGATCACTACCACAAAGATATATGACCGATGTTGTAGCAGATAAAAGGAAACCGGAAATTGCTTATATCACCCTGAGCGGTTATAATCTCGATGAGCCGCTGGCCAGGGTATTTCGTACTACAGATTACGGCGTAACATGGAAACAAATAAGTTCGACTTTACCCGATGTCCCTGTCAACTCGATTCTGATAGATTATAATCATGATTCTACCCTGATAGTTGGAACCGATTTAGGTGTTTATTACACTCAAAACCTTGGCAATTCTTGGTTTATTCTTGGAACCGGGTTACCGAATGCACCGGTAACCGACATAGTGCTTCATGAAGCCAGTCATGAATTGATTGCTGCCACTCATGGCCGCTCGCTTTTCAAAGCCGACATTACAGCTTTGGTAAGTGTCAATCAAGATAGCAAGAATAAGGCTCCTTCATATTTTTCAGTCCAGGAAGCTTATCCTAACCCATTCAACCCAACGTGTAAAATTACTTTCAGGGCAACTGAAAACAGTCGGTTTAGTATTTTGTTATTCGATCAAAAAGGTAAAGAAGTAAGAAAAGTTGCTGAACGATATTATTTGGCCGGCCAACACACCATTACAATTAATGGAAGCGGTCTCTCATCGGGTGTTTATTTCATTCGGATTACCAATGGCAGGCTGTCAGAAACAAAGAAGGTAGTTTTGATAAAGTAATCTGTAAAATTATCCGGGCAGTTAAGACTGCCCGGATAATCGTAAAAATTAATTAAGAATTGATCCTTCAATCCCCACTACTTTGTAGATAAATGGAATCTCTGCTCCTGAATATTCAAGAGCCTGTTTCACCAAATGTACCAAACCGCTGCAACAGGGCACTTCCATAACGGCCACGGTAACCGATTTTACTTTGTTATCGGTAAAGAGCGTAATTAATTTATTTAAGTACGCCTCTTTGTTATTATCAAGTTTCGGACAGGCGATTAGCACTGCCTTATCTTTCAATAAATCCTGATGGAAGTTCCTATAAGCAAACGGTACACAGTCAGCGGCGATGAGTAGATCTTTATTCCGGAAACTATCGGAAAGAGGGTTTGCAAGATGCATCTGTACCGGCCAATTCTGTAACTCACTTTCAGCCGGTTCACTTTCGTTGCACGCGCAAGCAGCAATTTCGGTCTGCACTTTTCGAACCGGAGTTTGCACTACAGGCTTCTCTACCTTGGTAACCTGTTCCCTGTCAATTTCAATACCCTGCTCGCCGAGATAATCAAATGCTTCTTGTAGATACGTTTTTTGTCCATGCATAAAGAGATGTTTCAGATGTGCAACCAACACAGCTTCTCCCTGAGGAATAATATTCTCAAGTGTTTTTATTTCACTGTATGCTTCACATTCTTTTTTAATAACAGTTATTGCATTTTGCGGACAATTCCCTATACAGGCACCCAGACCATCACAATACATTTCGCTAATCAACTTTGCTTTTCCATTTATAAGCTGCAAGGCACCTTCAACGCAGGAAGTTACGCATTCTCCACAGCCATCGCATAATTCTTCATTGATTGTAATTACATCACGTAACATGTAAGCTCCACCAAAATTTTAATCAGATTATTTTGTCTGATTAAAATTACTGTTTTTCGCTGATTCATGCAAATTATTTTTCTGTATTGACCTGGTTAATTATCCACGCGAAGATGAACTTTAGATAAAGTTACCAGGAGGTGATGGGTAAATGAGAATAAATTTCAGGCGGTGTAAATACACACCGCCTGATTAATTTTCCGGCGGTGGTAAAACAACCCACATTATTATATAAATCAATAATCCGGGGAACCCGACACTGAGTAAGCTGAGTAAAACATATACCAGGCGAACTATTGTGGGATCTACCCCCAGATATTCTGCCAGACCACCTAAAACACCGGCGATCTTTTTATCTTTGCTTTTTCGAAGTTTTCTCACACCATCCATATCAGATACCTCCACATTTATTGATGTAATTAATTGCTGCCGTAAAGTCCATTTTCAACACTTTCGCACAAAATATGCGCAACAGTAATATGCCCTTCCTGAATGCGCTGTACATTTCCCGAAGGTATGACAATGGCAACATCAACCAGGTCTTTTAACTTGCCACCGGTCCCGCCAAGAAACCCGATGACCTTCATACCTTTTTGGTGTGCCATTTCCGTTGCTTTAATAACATTACCACTATTACCACTGGTAGAGATAGCCAAAAGTACATCGCCCTTATTACCTAGCCCTTGTACATTACGGGCAAATACATTTTCATAGCCTATATCATTCCCGCCCGCGGTAAGATTTGAACTATCCGTTGTTAATGCAATAGCAGCCAGAGCGGGCCTGTCTATGTGGTGACTCAAACGAATCATAAATTCTGCCGCGATATGCTGACAATCTGCCGCGCTTCCGCCATTACCACACAGCAATAGTTTTTTTTCGTTTTTATAACAATCAATCACTAATTCAATGGCCGCCTGGATGTCACTCGTGCAAGCATCGATAATTGCCATTTTGGTTTTGGCACTCTCTTCCAATGAACTATGTATAAAAACTTTTAACTCCATTTAGTATCTCCAATCATTCTAATCTTTTCACTATCGTTTTTCTTTAATGTGAACAGCGCGGGCAAAATCTTCCAGTTCTCCCCATCGTGATTCGTCCTCAAAAAGATTCCCGGTAACTATACATTTTGCACCCGCGTTAACGAAGTCCGTAACTGACTTAGTATCACGAATTCCACCACCAACAATTACCGGTACTGTACAGACAGAGGTAACTTTGCGAACCATCTCGATTGGCACAGAAGCTTCCGCACCTGACCCGGCCTCAAGATAAATTATTTTTAACCCCAAATACTCACCTGCCAGCGCTGTGGCGGCAGCTATTTCTGGTTTATGACGCGGAATGGGGATACTCGCGCTCATATACTCGGCCGTAGTTCTCTTACCCGACTCAACCAGCACGTACCCGGTTGGAATGGGTTCCAACCCGATTTTCTTCAATATAGGGGCTGCAATAACATGCTTGCCGATCAGGTGATCCGGATTGCGGCCGGATATGAGGGAAAGAAATAAGATTGCATCGGCCGCCGGAGTAATCTGGCTTTCACTGCCCGGGAAAAGTATAACCGGAACGGAAGAATGTTCTTTAACTATTTTGATCTGTTCATCTAATGTACCATTAACCAAAAGACTGCCACCAAATAAAAAAGCATCCACTCCCGCTTTACAGGCTTTCAATACAAATTCAGCCAGTTTCTGACCGGTAAGTTTATCAGGGTCAAGCAATACAAGATAAGCAGCGCCCTTTTGCTCAATTATTTGCAACAGGTAATTATATATTCGCATAGATTCTATTGTGTAAAACTTAAATATATCCTTTTTCTATTTTATAAAAAAAGTTACAGGTTCAATTTAAATAATTTGTTGAGAATACGTGATGAAGCCCAAATCTGAATAAATATTGAAAATTGCACAATTCTGATACCCGAAAAAAAGAAAATCCCGATTCAGCGATCGGGATTTTTACCATGAAAATTCTTTATCTCAATAAAAATATTACTAGTGGAATGCCCACAAATGCCCAGGAAGTGTAACGGGCAAGCGGGAAATTATTCTTTTTTAACCGCCCCCAATATATAGCAACAACAAGCATTAGCGCGATCATGGCCAAGGTAGCCAGAATACATAACCAAATACCGAAGCTGCCATTAATAATATCGGCTAAACTCTGATTTGTTGCCCATTTACGGTAGATAAGCTGCAAATGCAGCCAATACAATAAAAGTGATTCCCGGCTCGCATCAACTATATAAATTTTTGTCACATCAAAGTATTGAGATATCAATTGGCATACTACTAAAACCATAAGCACGTAACCGATTCGCATAGTAAAAAAGAAAAAATGCGGGTCAGGCATTGGTATGTATGAAAAGGTACTTTTTGCAATACAAAGGTGACCTGTAATTATTAACACTCCGCTTACCAACGCGCTATATTTAAAGAATTCATCCATTTTCCCTTTATCCCTCGCGGAAATAAAAAGTAAACATGCTGCAGCTCCGGCAAAAATAAAGCCTACCCACGGGAATAAAGGAAACAGAGATCCATGTGACGGATTGAGATAACTCGCGAAAAAGATTGGAATATGTGAATGAAAATCGTGCTGCCAAAACCACGGGGCGGCCAAACCAAAAAACAGGAATAAACCGAAAACCACCAGTTTAAATGCGGTTGTATTTCTAATTAGCATGCGGATTCCGAAAAGCATAAGCAGGCCGATTGCTATTGTCTGTAATACGTCAACAGAAAAGAACGCTTCAATTTGCTGGGTAGATGATTCATGCAGAGAACGCTGTAACGAGAAAAACGGGACTCGTAAGGTGTACCCTACAAACCAGATCATTGCAATTCTGCCAAGTTGTTTCCAAAAGGCCGACCCGAATTTTTTAAATTCCTCCATTTTTTTCTCCGCCGCCAAAATAAAGGCGAAGCCGGAAATAAATGTAAAAGATGGAGCCACCAGGCCATTTACAAAATTGAGATGATGAAACCAGGGTTCAAATTTCATTGATGGAATAATGAAAGCGTTAAACACGTGTACTTCAATCATAACCAGAATCGCCAGTCCCCTATGAAGATCTATAAACTGCAGTCTGCCTTGCGGTTTCGTCATATATGTTGTTTTCACTATTTTGTTAGATGATTCGAGCTCAAACTGTAGGAAAGTTACAATGGGAATTTTATTCATTTTCCCTTGTTTTATATAGAATTACCCGTTTTCCCCGTGTTTGGGGAAAAATATGGGGCAAAAATAATAAAAGTTGAAAATTTTCCAATAGCAAATAGTAGTAAAATGTTTACACAAAAGGTTCTTGTTACCGGTGCAACCGGGCTTATCGGTAAAAAACTCGTGCTGGAACTGCACAAGCACAACTATTCAGTTGCCGTCACAACCCGAAGTATCGAAAAAGCTGCCGGGGTTTTCGGGAATTCAGTAGAGTATATTCAGTGGGACTCACGCAAGGTTATCTCAGATATAGCCGCCCTAAAAGCGGTTACCCATGTTGTAAATTTGGCAGGAGCAGGAATTGCAGCCAGGCGCTGGACGCCGGATTATAAAAATGAAATTCTTTCAAGCCGCGTAAATAGTACGCATTTACTTCATGAATCATTTCGAACAGCCGGCTCGATACCCTCTGTAGTCGTGTCTTCATCGGCAATCGGGTACTATGGAGAAAATGGCGATAGAGTCCTTACTGAAGCCTCAGCAAAAGGAATCGGATTTTTGTCAGATGTCTGCAGCCAATGGGAAAATGCTGCGTTGACTTTTCAAGCTGATGGAACGCACTGCACATGTATTCGAACCGGAGTGGTGCTTTCGCCTGAAGGCGGGGCCCTGCAGAAAATGCTAATGCCGTTTAAATTTGGCCTTGGCGGGCCGTTAGGAAGCGGGAATCAATGGTTCAGCTGGATTCATATTAACGACATGGTTCAAATAATCATACGCGCTCTATCGGGGAATTTACCAACAATAATTAATGCCACTGCACCAAATCCCGTTCAAATGAAGCACTTTACCCAAACACTTGGCGCGGTACTTCATCGCCCCGCAGTATTGCCGGTACCCTCGTTGGCGCTCAAACTAATCCTTGGCGAGGCTGCTATCGATATTCTCTCGAGCCAAAGAGTCATCCCTGAGCAGTTGCTAAACAGTGAATTTCAATTCGGGTTCGCTCTTTTGCAGGATGCATTACATGATTTATTGCAGTAGGATTGCCAGATTGACAGATAAGCAATAAAAACGTCATAGTATTTGCCATTCTTTCATTATTCTATGCCATATATGTCAATTTGGCGCTCACTGCGCCATTTTTATACATACATGGCGACACCCCCATAACTCCTTATTTTACAATATGTTACAGCTAAATATTAAATTTGGCACGCTGCTTGTATATATCAATACAAAGACAAAAAGATTTACAAACAAAAAAAATACAAAAAGGAGTTACGAAATGTATTGCTCAAATATGATTTACCAGAGACCACAAGCAGATGTTCAGGAAACTACGTATGTACGGATACCTGCGGTAGATATTCTCGAATCTGAATCAGATGTTAAATTAACGGTTAGCATGCCAGGTGTAAAAAAGGAAGATGTCAAAATTCAGTATGATAACGGTTACCTGGTAATTTCAGGCTCAGTTGCTACCCCGGAAAATGAAAATGCAAAATACATCTTGAAAGAAATTCGTCAGGGCAATTTCCACAGGAAATTCAAACTCGGTGATTCCATCGATACAGAGAAAACTGAAGCACAGTATGCCGATGGTATCTTAGAGATAACATTATATAAAAAAGCTGAATCACAGCCCAAAACAATTACTATTAAATAATCCTAAAACAATAAAATACGGAGGTAAATATGTCATTAATTCGCTTTAACCCTGTACGTGAATTGTTAAGTGTAGAACGTGAATTCAACAAGCTCTTCCAGGATTTTGAAAACCGTTTTGGTTTTCCAACAAAAAGCCGGGAGGATGAAGAACTTGCAAACGCTGTCTGGATGCCGGTAACTGACATCTATGAAAACAACGATGCATATTCGCTTAAGCTCGATCTGCCGGGTATGAAGAAAGAAGATGTAAAACTGTCATTCAGTAATGGAACTTTAAAAGTAAGCGGCGAAAGAATTCAGGAAAAAGACGATAAAAACGGCAAATTCCATAGAGTCGAAAGAACGTATGGCAAATTTTACCGATCATTCACATTGCCGGAACATATTAAGTCCGATGCGATTGAAGCGGAATTTATTAACGGGCAGCTGTTAATAACCATTCCCAAAGCAGAAGAAGTGAAACCCAAAGAACTCGATATAAAAGTGAAGTAAATAACCGGGTAGACCCTACCCCTGGTATGTGCGATGATGAAAGCCCCCTCACAGGGGCTTTTTTTATGCAACTAAAGTATATTCAATTTTCATCGATAATAAAGTATAATTGAGGTGCAGGCTATGTATTTGCTCTTCAATACATGTATCTCCGATTGAGTGAAAAATGGCTTGCGTAAGAAACTGAATCTTGTTATTATAGCAACTTAATTTTAGGTAAATGGTAATGCTTAATCTGATAGTAATTGTTGTTCTTTCATACCTGGCTGGTTCTATCCCCTCAGGTATATTGGTAAGTAAAGCTGTTGGGGGAATCGACATTCGAAACCACGGAAGTGGTAATATGGGCGGAACAAATGTTTTCAGGGTTTTAGGCTGGAAATATGGATTACTTGTTATTCTACTGGATGCCCTGAAAGGAGCACTCGCTGTAGTATTAATTGCAAGGCTATATCTTGGCAGTTTCCCATTTCCCAATCAAACCCCGTTTGATGATTTTACATTAGTTCAGTTAATTGCCGGCGTAACCGCAATGATTGGACATATCTGGACTGTATTTGCCGGCTTTAAAGGCGGTAAAGGTATTGCCACCGGTTTGGGTATTTTAGTTGTTTTAACAACTGTGGATATGATGATCGCCCTCGGCATTTTCGTTTTAGTTGTGTACTTCTCCCGATATGTTTCCCTTGGATCCATTATCGCTGCAGCGGCCGTGCCGGTTGCAATGATTATCAGGGAAAATGTTTTTGGTGTTGAAATTATCGGGTATGGTACGTTATTGCCATTCCTTATCGGCCTCTCTCTTCTGGTAGTGTTCACTCATCGCACGAACATTCAGAGATTAATTGCAGGCAACGAAAATAAAATTACATTCAAGAAAAAATAATATTTAGGGAACCATGAAGACTGCGGTATTGGGCGCTGGTGCCTGGGGCACTACATTGGCTATTATTTTAGCACAAAATGGCCACGATGTAACTCTCTGGGAATATCAGTCAGACTACGCCGAACAGGTTTCTGCTTCCCGTGAAAACACTATCTATTTACCCGGAGTTACCATTCCCCCGGGAGTTGAGATTACCAATAATCTGGAAAAGGCTTGTACCCATAAAGATCTAATAGTTCTGGCTATCCCAACTCAGTTTACCCGCAGCATTATTTCCCAAATCCCCTATTCTTTAGTTCAACACTCAATTTTTACTTCTGTTTCAAAAGGTATTGAAGTAGGGACCGATATGACCATCTCACGTCTGATATCAGACGTGTACCCCGGCATACCGGATACGCATGTGGGCGTACTTTCCGGACCTTCACATGCTGAAGAGGTTAGCCGTATGATCCCTACCACAGTTGTTGCCGCCTCAAAGCATCATGAAACTGCAAAGTTCATTCAGGATGCTTTCATGACGCCGTATTTTAGGGTTTATTCTTCAGAGGATCTCGTTGGTGTTGAATTAGGCGGAGCTTTTAAAAATGTAATCGCGGTCGGCGCGGGCATCATTGACGGGCTGAAATTTGGCGATAATACAAAAGCAGCTATCATGACCAGGGGCATTGCAGAAATTTCCCGCCTGGGTCTGGCTATGGGCGCAAAACCTGAAACTTTTTCCGGCCTCTCCGGCATGGGCGACCTGATCGTTACCTGTATGAGCAGGCATAGTCGTAACAGATATGTCGGTGAAAAAATTGGCTCGGGTATGAAACTTAAAGACGTTCTGGCAGGAATGCATGCTGTAGCCGAAGGAGTCGCTACCAGCAAATCAGCCTCAGATTTGGCGCTTCACTATAATGTAGAGACACCAATTACAAACGAAGTATACAAAATACTATTTGAGGATAAAGATCCGGTAAAAGCTACTGACGATCTCATGACCCGGGAGCGCAAGGCAGAGTGGCCGAAGTAAACGGATAGTTCCTCCCTATTCTATGATAATTACTTTATATCTCCTCCTCATCAATTGCGTATTATTTAAATACGCTATCTCAAATTGATACACATCAATAACCCTTCAATCCACTAATCAGACCGTATAATTACATTATTTTTGGCTCGATTCTTGCGTTCAAAGAGTAATTTTAATTACTAATACAGAACTAAAACGGAGAATACATTGAATAAGAGAATTGGTTTACTTTTATTCTTATTAATCCTCACCTGGGGAGCTTCCGATTCTTTAGCACAAAATATAACTTATAAAACGCTGGGTACCTGGAATAGCAATGGTGTACCAAATTATCTGTTCACACAAGACACCATCCCGTCTAACCTCGTTTCAAGAATTTTGGCCGCATTACCTGAATCGAAAAACTTAACTACAACACATCCTGAATACCTTTCTTCTTCGAATAAAATTAACCTTACACTGAAAGATTCAGCAGATGTTTTCGTTACATTTTTAGCTGAAGGCGCCGGTTACCGGAATGCTTTAGGTTTTTATACCTACCCGACAAACACGCCTCCGCAGTCCTTAAATGATATTAAAAATAATATGACAATTATTTTCCCGAATTCTTCTGCATCGGGCAGCGGCGGCGGCCTGAACGCGGGAAACCGGGTAAAAATTGGTACTTTTGGAAAGAACACTACTATAGGCTGGTTCCTTGTAGCAGATGGTTTTGTAACTTCCAACGCTACCGTTGGAAATGGTAACTGGTTACTCTTCTCTAATACAAATCTTAACCCTGAAAGCGATACAACAAAACGCCAGCATAATGTTTTATTAAACGATATGCTTTCACAACGTATTATACTGGGTTTTGAAGATATTCGCCGGGACAATGGCAGCTGTGATAACGATTTTAATGATGTTCTCTTTTCTGTTACAGCTAACCCTATCACAGCGATTGATACAACGGGTGTTCCGATTATGACTGATCCGACCACCTGCGATATTCGTGTAACCAAGTCAGTTGATAATAACGCCCCTCAGAATAATGACATTATCACTTACTCGGTAACAGCAGTTAATAATGGCCCGGCAAATGCTACAGGCGTAAAGGTCAGCGATATGCTTCCTGCAGGCTTAGTATTCAATTCTGCCAACGCTTCAAAAGGTTCCTACGATGCCGCATCAGGCTTATGGACAATTGGCAATCTGGCGAAAAATGAATCGGCTACGTTGCAAATAAAAGCAAAAGTAAGCCAATTCACCAGTTCGTATGTACTTGGCCCAGCCAGCGATTTCGATCTATTTTCTTTTAGTGATGTTACAGCTCCTTCCTCTGATGTTGAAGGTAGAGTTGCAGTTGGTAACAACGCCTATTTCTCAAACTACAGTATTGGTTACAAATTACCTGTTTCGCATGGCGCTGTTGATGCCCTGATTGTCAATAACAATTTAACATTCAATAGTGGCGCGGTATACGGTGGTAATATTGTTTACGGAAATGTTACGAACTTACCCGTAAATACTGTTAGCATTAACGATGGAACACTTCGCAAAGATAAACCGGTTGATTTTGTTGCGGCAAAAGATTACCTGTCAACCTTATCAACTTCATTAGGCGGTTACAGTGTTAATGGTACGACAATTTTCCAGTACTCAGGGTTAACACTTACGGGTACAGATACAAAATTAAATATATTCTCGGTTAAAGCAGCCGATTTGAATGCTGCAACAAGTGTAGCTATTACCGTTCCCAACGGTGCTGCCGCAATCGTTAATATCTCCGGAACCGACATTCAATGGAGCGGCGGTCTTACGGTAAACGGAACCGAAATAAATAACGTATTATATAATTTCCCGAATGCTGTAAACTTAAAAATCTCGGGTATCGATGTACGTGGATCAATTTTAGCTCCATTAGCGCAATTAGATTACAACTCAGGCGTTATTAATGGTCAGGTAATTGTCAACGGTATGTCAGGCCAGGGACAAATAAACCACAAGCCATTTTTCGGCTCCATCCCTGTTGACAACAAAATTGTAAACAAGGCGAGCCTTACCAGTGTTGACCAGCCGGATGTTAACCCGGGTAACGATACTTCCTCGGTTATTATTATCGTAAATAAGCCTTCTAAATATGATGTAAAAGTTAGTAAATCGGCTTCATCTCTTACCCCGAAACATGGTGATTTTGTTACCTATACAATTTCGGCAATCAATTACGGGCCTGGTACTTCATTCGACACAAAGGTAACAGAAATTTTACCCGCGGGACTCGTATTCGTATCAGCTACCCCTTCGAAAGGCAGCTATGTAGATTCAACAGGAGTATGGACTATCGGCTCCCTCTCTGCTAACGAGTCTGCCACATTACAGCTCAAGGTTAAAGTTGATTTATATTCCAAATCATATAATTTCGGCCCGGCAAAAGGATTTAATGTTTTTGCATTACACGATATCAACCAGCCTTCCGCAGATATTGAAGGTAAAGCGGCTATAGGTAATAATGCTTACTTCTCTAATTATAGCGTGGGCGATAAATTACCTTCCTCAGGCGGCACGGCAGATGTTCTCATAGTCAATAACAACTTACAATTTACTGTCGGCGCTGTTTACTCGGGTAACGTTGTCTATGGCAATGCAACCAACCTGCCGCTAAACTGTGTAAGTATTATTGATGGTACTCTTCGAAAAGACCGTCCGATAGATTTTGACGCAGCTTCGTTGTACCTGAATAATCTCTCTACAACTTTAAGTACTTATACGGTAAATGGAACAACCCGGTTTGAATGGAACGGCTTTACTCTGGAAGGTAATAATGCATTATTAAACGTATTTAATGTTGATGGCAACAATCTTACACAAGCTAACAGTATGACAATTAATGTGCCCAATGGGTCCGTTGTTGTTGTTAACGTATCCGGTTCAAACGTAGAATGGCATGGTGGATTAGTTGTTAACGGCACAGCGATTAATAATGTTGTTTATAACTTCCCCGCTACCACGAATTTAAAAATCTCAGGTATTGATGTACAGGGCTCTATTCTGGCTCCAAAAGCTCACCTTGAATATCCCGCCGGAGTTATTAATGGTCAGGTTGTTGCGTATGATATTTATGGACACGGACAGTTCAACAATAAATTGTTCCTGGGCAACATACCGCTTGATTCAAAAATAACAAATAATATTGTACTCGGGGGTAATACTGTTCTCGATACAAACGCGAACAATAACTTTGCCTCTGCAACTATTAACGCGGTAACCCCGGCAACTCCAAATACCGGTTCCGATTCTACTTCGGTTGCAACATCCTGGACTTCAGTTGGCACATTCCCGGCTAATGAAATGGTATGGACCATTACTACCGACCAAACCGGAAACATGCTGGTTGGTACATTAGGCGGTAAAATATTCCGCACTGATGATAATGCAGGGACCTGGAAACGCATTAATGATGATATGAATGTGGCTTTCATTTGGTCAATTACCAGTACAACTAACAATAAGCTCTTTGCTGCTACGGAAAAAGGGCTGTACCTTAGCACGAACAACGGCCAAACCTGGGCTGTAAGTGCTTTTGCCGGTAAAGATGTACGCGCGATCAGCATTGATAAAAACGGCAGCTTATACGCGGGCACATGGGGATATGGTATATTCAAATCTACCAATGGCGGTTCCGATTGGACTGATGTAACAAATAATCTGGCCGCAAATGCTGTACATGCTATTACAGTAAATGCGCAGAATGAAATCTTCGCCGGCACTTTCGGCGCGGGAATTGAAAAATCTACCGATGGCGGGCAAACTTGGGCAAAACTTAACGTCGGCTATGATTATATCTGGGCACTTGCCTGCTCCCCTACCGGTGCGCTCTATGCAGGTACTTATGGCAATGGGGCCTATAAATCCGGCGATAACGGCCAGACATGGTCACATGCTTCCGGGCTCAGTTCACAATTTATTTATGGTGTAAGCGTTTCACCGAATGGCAATAATGTCTATCTCTGTTCATGGTCATCCGGTGTGTTTGTTTCTACCGACGCCGGCTCTGGTTGGAAGACAATGGGTATGGCTGGTTTTGGGCCAAGTGCTTCGTACTTTAATCCTGGTTCTAACGCGTTATATGTTGGAACAACCGATGGTAAAGTTTACCGCGCGGTTGACGGAACAAACGCGGTGAATGACGGAATTAAAAAGCTGACATTCGGTCTTGAACAGAATTATCCGAATCCTTTTAACCCTACTACAACAATCCGGTACACAATTGCCGAAGATTGCAATGTACGTCTCGAAGTATTTAATATTACCGGTCAGCTCGTAAGAACACTGGTACAAAATGCTCAACACAAAGGTCAGTATGCAGTTTCTTTTAATGCTTCCAATCTTTCAAGCGGTATGTATATTTACCGGATTACTGCCGGTGCGAATGTACAAACAAGAAAACTCATGCTCTTAAAGTAGTCCCTACTCTTACAAACAGAATAAAAAAACCGCTTCCGGGCGGTTTTTTTATGTAGACCCCAACAAAAAAAATGCCCTTACAACCGCATAGTTTGTAAGGGCATTTTCTTAATTACCTTATTGTAGCTGCTAATTTCTTTCAGAAATTGGTGTATAATCCCTAAGTACTTCACCGGTATATATCTGACGCGGCCTATATATGCGTAAAGTTGGATCGGCAGTCATTTCTTTCCATTGAGCAATCCAGCCCGGAAGCCGGCCGAGCGCGAACATAACGGTAAACATATTTGTAGGAATACCCATTGCTTTATAGATAATTCCGCTGTAGAAATCAACGTTCGGATATAATTTTCTTTCAACAAAGTATGGGTCTTCCAGCGCTACCCGTTCAAGATTCTTTGCAATTTCCAGAAGCGGATCCTGAATACCTATTGTATTGAGAACTCTATCTGCGGCTTCTTTTAAAATCTTGGCACGCGGATCGAAATTACGATATACTCTATGTCCAAATCCCATCAATTTGAAATCGGAATTTTTATCTTTAGCAAGCTCAATATATTTTCTATAATTACAATCATCTGCTTTTATATGCTCCAACATCGTAATTAC
This sequence comes from Ignavibacteria bacterium, assembly GCA_021286645.1. Lineage (GTDB taxonomy): Bacteria > Bacteroidota > Ignavibacteria > Ignavibacteriales > Ignavibacteriaceae > JACPGF01. The sequence continues at coordinate 90,426 of JAJTBZ010000008.1, read as the reverse complement.
TTCCTGATTGGCACCGCCATGGAGTGGCCCCCATAAAGCTGCGATACCAGCAGAAATTGTTGCAAATAAATTCGCGTGGCTGGAGCCTACCATTCGCACGGTAGAAGTACTACAATTCTGTTCATGATCGGCATGCAAGATAAAAATTTTATCCAGAGCATCTTCAATTATGGGAGAAATATGATAGTGTTCCGTGGGAAGTGAAAACATCATATTGATCAGGTCACCGGTGAAACTCAATTCATTCTTGGGATATACATAAGGTTGTCCTTTGGAACGTTTGAATGCGAATGCCGCAATAGTTTTCATTTTAGCCAGCAGGCGAATCATGTTCAATTGCACATCCTGATTATACGGAACGTCGCCGTAAAAAGCCGCCAGAGAATTAACCATAGCGCCCAGTATTCCCATAGGATGAGCAGTAGGAGGATAACCTTCAAACATTTTTTTCATGTCCTCATGGATAAGGCTATGATGTGCCAACTCGCCTTTAAAATTTGCAAGTTGGTTTTCTGTAGGCAGGTCGCCGTATAAAAGAAGATAACACACCTCCACGAAGCTGGAGTGCTCGGCAAGTTGTTCGATTGGATAGCCCCGGTACCGAAGTATCCCTGCTTCTCCATCAATAAACGTAACTGTACTGGTACATGAACCGGTATTGCCATAACCAGGGTCGAAAGTTATTGCACCGCTCTTAGCTCGTAAAGCAGTGACGTCAATGCCAACTTCATGCTCGGTACCTTCCAGTACCGGTAAATCGTACTCTTTCCCTCGCAGGATAAGTTTTGCTGTTTCCATACACACACCCTTAATGTATAAGAATTCGTTATTATGCTATAGTACCTGTAATTAGATATTGTTTTAAACGCACACAGAATTTCCGGATAACACACATTTATTTTCGTGAGAACTTCGTACCAATTAACTTATTAACCCGATGCCCCGGTATAAAGTTCACTTTTTGAATAAACCACACAATTTATTCTAATCGCCCTGCACGATAATACGACAAAAAAAATAAGAAAACAATAATATGATGCATAGAAAAGAAAAAGGATTTTACACACTACGTCAGTAATGTAAAATCCTTAGTAAAAGTTATTGTAATTCGAACTACTGCATTTCACTCTGGCACAGTTCTGAAAAGAATTCATAATTCTTTTTCAGCTGTTTTATCATCAGTGGAATTTTATCAAGTTCCCCTGATTTTCCCGCGAACTCAATTTCCTTCGCCTGATCCCCCATTTTTAACGCGCCAAGAGAGTAACTTGCTCCTTTAATTGTATGCCCTTCCGAAATGAGTGACGTTACGTTGCCATCTTTCAGGAATCCTTCAAGATTTGCAATTCTACGCAGAGTATCAGTTAAATAAGTTGTAAGCAATTCCTTTTTGAATTCCGTATCATCAAGACTTACAGTTTTAAAATGCGCTACATCAAATGATTCTTCCGCACTATACGCAACGAGCCCGTCATCTGCTTTCAGATTATCGGTATCAGGTAATTGAATGCCCGAGGCATCACTAACCGGCAAAGTGGCAGGAATTTCAATCTTTGGCTCCGGAACAGGAATTACAGGGACTTGCGGTGCTACAGTATTAGCAAGCGGAACAGCGCTTGGTATAGTCGGACGCGGAGTTGTTACCGGAACCGTTTTTGGTGCCGGTTCTTCTACCTTGGTTAGCAATTTTGCACGCACTACCGAATAATCAATCTCCAGCCACTTATCCAACATTGCTATCAGTTCCTGATTCTTAATTGGTTTTGACAAGAAATCACTCATTCCCGCGCCTAAACATTTTTCTCTGTCCGCCGGGGTTGCATGGGCTGTTAATGCAACTATAGGGACCCTGGCAGTATGTTCAGAAAGAAGCCTGATTCTTTGCGTTGCCGTAAATCCATCCATTTCAGGCATCTGAATATCCATAAGTATTAACTGATACTTGCGTTCTTCAGCACTTACAGCATTTAATGCCTCCAAACCATTGCCGACTGCATCAACCTTAAAACCGGCATCCTCCAGTATTCGCATTACCACTTTTTTATTTACCGGATTGTCTTCGGCTACCAGAATTTGGAAGTTACCGCGGGCTGCTTTGATATCAGTATGCTGCGATATTTTTTGTGTCAATTCGGGCAATACTTCAGGAACTGTACTTACTCTGCTCTTCAACTTATCCAGAAAACTGGCTTGTTTTTCATATTTCAGAACACAGGTAAATGAAAAAGTGCTTCCTTTATTTATTTCACTCTCTACCCAAATTGAGCCATTCATCATATTTGCCAACTCGCGGCAAATTGCCAGGCCGAGTCCGGTACCGCCAAATTTACGCGTATAGGAGCCATCCACTTGTGAAAACGGCTTAAACAACTGGTTCGCTTTTTCCTGCGGTATTCCTACCCCTGTATCAATAACCGCGCAAAGCAGTTTAACTCGTTCGTTTCCAATTCTCTCTGCCCCAACCGTAATCCGAATTTCACCATCATTGGTGAATTTGACGGCATTTGATAATAAATTTAAAAATATCTGCCGAAGCCTTGTCGAATCTCCCAACAACACACTCGGTACGTGTTTATCAATTTGCACGCTTAGCTTTATATTTTTTTCTTTCGCGCGTGGTGAAATGAGAGCCAAACCATCGGTGATTACCTTCTTAATACTAAATCCAACTTCTTCCAACTCCATCTTCCCGGCTTCAATTTTTGAGAAGTCCAGAATATTATTTACCAAATCAAGCAAGGATTCAGCCGAGGATTTCGCGGTACTTATAAAGTCGTTTAACTCATCCTGGTTCCGGTAGGAGCCGTTTTCAATCAGCGTCAGGAAACCGATAATTCCATTAATCGGGGTCCTGATTTCGTGTGACATATTTGCAAGAAACTGCGATTTTATCTCGGAAGATTTCACGGCCTCGTGAGCCAGATTTTCCGATTTCATCTTTTCCTGTTCAAGTTCTTCCTGTATGAGCTTTTGCTCTTCTTCCAGACGTACTTGCTCAGTTATATCGGTAAGACTGCCTTCAAAATATATTTTCTTATCATCAACTTCGTCTTTAATCAGGCGGTCGCTAAGTCTTACAAAAATAGTTGTCCCATCCCGCCTCTTCAGCTCAAGTCGATAGTCAGATACTTCTCCTTTGTGTTGCAGCAGGGTCAAAAGCCTGTCTCTATCGGCCGGGCGGCAATATACATCATGGGTTATATCCAGCTTCTTTACTTCTGACTCATTATCATACCCGAGCATTCTTACTAATGCAGGGTTAACAGTCAGGTACCGCCCTTCCGGGCTCGATTGAAATATTCCCTCGGCCGAATGCTCGAAAATCGATCGGAATTTTTTCTCTGACAAACGCATCATAAATGATTTATCTGCAAGCTCTGCACGTAGTTTAAAATTTACGGCACTGCCGATAACCGAAATAACACTTAAGAAAAGGACAAACAGAACCGATTCATACATGTTAGGCAGAAAATATATCTGCTTATCGTTCATTAAAATTGCGGACGCAAAAACAATATTATAATAAATCGCTACAATAATCTGGTTTTTCAGGTCCCAGCTGAGGAACAATGCTGATGTAAATATCATTAACCCCACAATTTGCGAGTTAACAATAAGTGTTGAGGGCATTAAAAGAATCATATACCCGCTGGAAGCAATTATGGTAACCAATAAAACATGTACCAATATTATCGGGTATCGTAGAGCGAACCGGGAGAAAAGGATCCAAAGCACACCAAAAGAAACTACAGTTGCAGACAGGCGGGTGACATACACAGGTATTGCCAGGCCTGAAAAATATCGCACTTCGAAAACCATTGAAAAAATACCGGAAATTGCAATAAGGAAAGCAATAACCCGTAAAGGAAGTATCAAACTATTTTCCGATTCGCGCTTTAAGTTTTGATATCGCCTCTCGGTAAAGGTCTTGTCTGCATCGTAAATATAATCTACGATATTCGCGTTGGTTTTATTTTTCTGCATACCTGTATCTGGTGGTTTCAACACTAATTAGGTCATACGCATAAAATATAAAAAATATGCGGCTTTATAAAATATTGATTTGTTCTTTTGAGGCGGCTTGAAAGGAGAAAATAAGGGGAGGCAGGTATGCCGCCTCCCCATAATCTTATTTAACTTCTAAGAGCTCTAAAATGTACGTATTCGTAGTTGTTTGGTCAGTTGAAAGCTGTTTCATACCATGCGGGGTAGGAGCCATTCCATTAATTCCTAAACCAAGAGCCATGTTAACTTTTGAACGTATTAACATTCCTTTTTCGGTACTAAAATACAATTTACCACTTCCTTCGAGAGAAGATTTGGTAACATTAATTTTATTCTTGGCAGCCTGCGGATTTATTTGGGCACGGGAAACAAGTTTCGCATCAATTGCAGCAACTTTTTCTGAACCGAGCAATTCTAACCCACGGTAAGTATATTCAGTCTTATTTTCGAATACAACAAACCGCAACCCGAGCGGCGGCTGTGGCAATGACCACGATTCGCCTTTAGTTAACGATTTAGTAGAAAATTCCCTGAATACCTGGCGAACTACCGGACGTAAAACAGAGGCAGTCAGGTTTTCTTTGAAAGCCTGCATCTGCTGCTGTGGAATAGTGTCGGCTTTTACCTTTTGTATCTGCATAAATTTTGATACAATTTTGTCTACTTTATAGATTTCAACAATCTCACCATTCGATTTAATCCGAACACCGAAACTATTGTTTAACAATGCTTCGTGCTCAATGAATTTCTGTCTGTCCAAAGAATCCAGTTTATCACCCGAACGATAGGATATTTTCTTCCCGTTAAATTCCGCTGTAAGTGCTGCCGAACTAATAGTAAAGGCTGCATCAAGAGTACCTTCTTCATCCACTTCGTTAATTTTCACATTAACATTATATGTTATCGTCTGACCAGTTTTCGGATGCATAACAGAGTCGGCTTTAATTACACCCTGCTCAACAGTAATGCTGGTTAAACGATATGAATATGTTGCCCCTGCTTTAGGATGGAATTTCAACATCAGATTGTTAGCTTCTTTATCATCCACAGGTGTTGTCTTTGCATCGGAGGAATCAAAAGTCAGATTCGCTTTTTGTTCAGCAGCAGGCTGCTGTTCCTGTTTTTTACACCCGATAAAAGTGGTGAACAGGATAATTAGTGAAAGGAAAAATATTTTTTTCATAGATAACCTTAAAGAATTAGTAATATTTCAATTACCGGAATGGTTGTTTTTTTGTATTAATTCATAAACTGAATGGCGAACTAACGCCCAGGCAGCTAGTGAAAGTCCATCCCAAATTTCATTGGATGAAACTGCTGCATCAATTTCGGCGGCCGATAGATAGACAACTTCAAATTCTTCAGTCACATCCGGCGGCAGAGGTGCGGGAGATAACCCGCGGGCGAAAAACACCGTACACATTTCATCGGCGGCGCCGGTGAATGGCGAAAACTCAGCAGCATAGGATATTTCCCCTGCCGTAAATCCGCTCTCCTCCCGCAATTCTTTAATCGCGTTCTCAAGCCGGCTCAACCCTGGTTTTACGCCACCACAAGGGAACTCTAAACTAAGTTTTTTATTTAGATACCGGTATTGCCGTATCATCAGGAAAGTAGAATCACCGGTGTAAGGAATAATCATGGTAGACCCCGGAGTATGAACAAAATGATATTCCCCGGTTATCATATCACCAATTGTGTAATTATCCAGATGATATTCCCAAAAATCATTCCTTGCAAGTACAGTACCCGATATTTTTTTCCAGGGTTTCAAATCATTGTACCGGTAATAATATTATACTAAATCGTTACGCGAGAAGAAATGAGCAATTTCTATTATTGCATTCTCATCGGAATCGGATCCATGTACAGCATTTTCAGCCTTTGAATCAGCATATAGTTTTCTAATTGTTCCTTCTTCTGCCTGAGCAGGATCGGTTGCACCGATTAATTTTCGATAATCGGCAACTGCATTTTCTTTTTCAAGAGCGATAGGAACACATGGTCCCGAGGTCATGAATTCAACCAATTCATTATAAAAAGGGCGTTCTTTATGTACTTCATAAAACGCTTTAGCTGAATCAGTTGATAAATGAATCATCCTCAGCCCTTTAATAGTAAAACCGGCTTCGGTAATTTTAGTGATAATCTGGCCAACCAGGTTTTTCCGTACGGCATCCGGTTTAATTATAGCTAATGTTTTGTTACTCATAGTATTCCTTTATAGTAAAATAATCTGGCAAACTTTTTATTCTGCTGTTTTGGTCTTAAAAAAAATCACCCCGCGGAACTGCGGGGTGATTTCATACTAAACTAAAACAAAGTTATTTCTTTTTTTTAGGAGCAGCTTTTACAGCAGGTTTCGCTTTAACAACAGGTTTCGTTGCTTTTTTAACTACTGCTTTTTTTGCCGGGACTGCCTTGGCAACTACCTTTTTCACTGCGGGTTTTGCAGCTGCAACAGGTGCTGCTTTAGCTACGACTTTCTTTTTTGCAACCGCTACTACCGCTGCTTTTTTTGGAGCAGCTTTAGCTGCTTTTACCGGAGCGGCAGCTTTCTTTACTGCAACTGCTTTTTTAGCAGGAGCCGGTTTAGCAACCGGTGCCGCCTTTTTGGCGGGTGCAGCTTTCTTTACTGCAACGGCCTTCTTGGCAACGACTGCTTTTTTAGCCTCTACGGCTTTTTTCACTGGGGCAGCTTTTTTTGCTGGCGCAGCTTTTTTTACGGAAATCGCATCTAGAGCTTTTTTCATAGTAACTCCTATTTCAGCCGGGCTTTCAACAACATGGATACCGGCTTTCTTCATTGCCGCCATTTTCTCTGCTGCTGTTCCTTTACCACCGGAAATAATAGCTCCCGCGTGACCCATTCTGCGTCCTGGAGGTGCTGTTCTTCCGGCAATAAACCCGACTACTGGTTTAGTGACATTCTTTTTAATAAATGTGGCAGCTTCTTCCTCTGCCGAGCCGCCTATTTCGCCGATCATAACGATACCATCGGTATCGTGATCTTCGTTAAACAGCTTAATTATATCGATAAACTTCGATCCGATAACCGGATCGCCACCAATGCCAACACAAGTCGATTGACCAATACCCAAATCAGTTAATTGCTTAACCGCTTCGTAGGTCAACGTTCCACTGCGCGAAACAACACCAACTTTACCCGCTTTATGGATAAACCCTGGCATAATCCCAACTTTAGCTTTTCCTGGCGATATAACACCCGGGCAATTGGGCCCGATGAGGCGGACATTTTTGTCCTTTATAACATTGTAAACGGTAATCATGTCATTTGCCGGTATTCCCTCGGTAATGCAAATAACAGTCTTGATTCCCGCATTCACAGCTTCCAGAATCGCGTCGGCAGCAAATTTTGGCGGCACAAAAATTACCGATGCATTTGCTTTCTGCGCAATAACTGCTTCACGCACAGTATTAAAAATAGGTACACCCTGAAAATCGCTGCCTCCCTTTCCGGGGGTAACGCCGGCTACCACTTTTGTACCGTACTCAAGCATCTGGCTTGTGTGAAAAGAACCCTCTCCTCCGGTAATTCCCTGAACTACCAAACGTGTTTTCTTATCGACAATGATACTCATGTTTTTTCCTAATTGGATGAAATATTAAGTAAGATGTAAAGATACTAAAATCTCAATAATTATTCACATGTGCCCTGAGCCGCTTCCTATTTTTATTCGGATAAACTTTTCGTATAATAATGTTTTGAATTTTTAAATCACTTTCAGGAAAAATTGCAGAATAAAGCTCCCTTAAACGGTTTTGAACGCGGAATACTTAAATTCTTTCACGATCTCGGTAACCTGAATTCGTTCGCGTTCCGGTTCTTTAAAGCAATGTGGTATCCTCCATACGATGTTGCTGAAATTATGCGGCACATGTACGAACTGGGTGTGAAGACTATGCCTATTGTTAGTGTTACCGGCATTATTATCGGATTGGTGCTCGCCATGCAAAGCCAACCTGTTTTAGCCAGATTCGGTGCAGAATCATTCTTGCCCGCTATGGTAACTATTTCCGTTGTTCGTGAACTTGGCCCTGTACTTACCGCTGTCATTTTTGCGGGCCGTGTTAGCTCGGGTATCGGTGCCGAACTAGGCTCGATGAGAGTTACCGAGCAGATAGATGCAATGGAAGTATCGGCAATAAACCCATTTAAGTATCTGGTGGTAACCCGTATTATTGCTACAACGGCAATTCTTCCTATTTTAACTATGTACTCAATTTTCCTTTCCGTGCTCGGCTGCTATATTGCCATTATCCTTTTTCAACCCATGACAATAAGCCTATACATTGGCGCGGTTATCGACTCAATCAAATTTGCCGATTTTATTCCCGGCATGGCAAAAACAATTATTTTTGGATTTATCGTGGGCCTGGTCGGAACCGAAAAAGGCTACAATGCTCAAAATGGCACCGAAGGCGTCGGAGTTGCCAGTACCACTGCAGTAGTTGTATCTTCACTACTAATACTTATTACTGATACTGTTCTTGTAAAACTATCGTTGGTATTATGGCCGACAGTTTAATTACAATAAATAACTTAAAAAAGAGCTTTGGTGACAACATCATTTTAGGTGGTGTATCATTCCATGTGGAATCGGGCGAAAACCTGGTAGTATTTGGTAAAAGCGGAACGGGAAAAAGCGTACTGTTAAAATGCATTGTCGGCCTGCTTGAGCCCGATGAAGGTGATATTATTTTTGATGGAAAAAATATTTTAAATTTTTCCACTAAAGAGTTGAACAGCTATCGTAAACAGTTGAGTTTCCTTTTTCAAAGCGCAGCTCTATATGACTCAATGACGGTACGCGAAAATTTAGAATTTCCACTCAGGAGGCATTTTAAATTTTCCGAGGATGTTATTCAAAAAAAGGTAGTCCGCGCGCTGGAGATGGTATCGCTTGAAAAATCAATTGATAAAATGCCTTCTGAGCTTTCCGGAGGCATGCGTAAACGAATTGGTTTAGCCCGCTCAATCATTACCGAGCCCCGTCTGATGCTCTACGATGAGCCAACAACCGGGTTAGACCCAATTACGACAAAGGAAATTAGCCGTCTGATCAGAGATCTACAGGCAGAATTAAAAATGACGTCAATTGCGGTTACTCATGATCTGATTTGCGCGCAAATTATCGCTGACCGTTCAATTGTTTTACGTGATGGAAATATTTTATACGAAGGGTCGCTCGACGGCCTGTTAAATGCTAAGGATCGTTTTTTACAAAACTTCTTTAGCCCTGAATTATTTGAAGAATCGGAGTAGAGGAATTACTATGGCAGGAAAAACACATCCTGTTCGGTTAGGTGTATTTATATTTATTGGAATTGCTCTCATCGTAACTGCTATTTTCCTTATCGGGAACAAAGAATCGATGTTTCGCAAAACCTTTACTATTAAGGCCAATTTTCCATCAATCGAAGGCCTTCGCAACGGTGCCCCTGTTCGTTTAAGTGGTATAGATGTCGGCAGCGTTAAAGAGATACGCATCGCCCCTTCTGCTCTTGGACAAGTAGAAGTAACGATGAAATTAAATAATGATATCCGGCCGTATTTGAAAGAAGATGCTACAGCAACTGTTGAAACAGAAGGACTTGTCGGGAACAAAGTTGTAACACTGCAAATAGGCACACCCGGTGCGATCGGCATTCAGGATGGCGGCGTTATACGGGGCATAACACCCATAGGTTTTGGCGCCATAATAGAACAGGCTCAGGGAACTATGGTATATGTTAATTCCATGATGAAAAATCTGGCCGAGATTGTAGAAAAAGTGAATAACGGGCAGGGTGCCATTGGAAAATTTATTAACAGAGATGAGCTCTACTACCACACGAATGATCTGGTTGTTACTGCCGATCGCAGCCTTAACTCCATTTCCACGAAACTCGATTCTATGGCAATCGTGGTAAATGTTCTTTTAAGTGGTACCCAATCGGTTATTAAAAATGTCGATGGCGTTATTCTTGAAGTAGATAAAATTGTTGGCGATATAAAGCAAGGAAAAGGACTTGTTGGTGAATTACTCGTGGCCGGCAGCCCTATCGATACCAGCATGCACAGCCTGTTGGCCAATCTCCTTGCCATTACCGAAAATACAAAATCGGGCGCGGCTAAATTTGAAGAGAATATGGAAGCTTTAAAAAGAAACTGGTTGTTTAAAAGCTATTACGAACAACGTGGTTATTACGATAAGACTGAATATGAAAAATCGCTCGACAAGTATATTAACCAGATTAATGACCGGCTGCGTACACTCGACGAGCGAATTGAAACTTTGCGAAAGTTAAAAGCAAAACAAAAGGAATGATTATTTCATTCCCATTACAACTGTTAATTTTAGCTCTTGCTCACCCCTTTTTACTATCACTTCAACTGCGTCCCCCGGGACGCAGTTTTTTAATGCGTACACATAATCATAAATATTCGCAATTTTTTTTCCGCCGAACGAAATCATTATATCTCCACTCTTCATTCCACCTTTTTGCGCAGGGCTCCCTTCGTTGACAGCGCTTATCTTAAAGCCATCTCCCTGAAATGCGAAATCCGGTACAGTCCCGACATATACTTTCCAGGCGTTACCTTTGTCACTGCCCTTTTTAGGAACATTTACATATACCGGCCGTTCCGGGTTGCTGCTAATGGCACGTGCAATATCGGCTACATACATCAGAACCGAATCTTCGCCGGATGCATTGATACGCGATGCTACATCAGATGGCCGGTGGTAATCTTCATGAACACCGGTAAAGAAAAACAAAACCGGGATACCCTCTCCATAAAAAGATGCCTGATCGCTGGGGCCATATCCATCATCATTTTGCGACAGCTTGAATTTATATGGCGCATTTAAACTATCGGTAAGTTTTTTAAAATTCCCCGCTGTGCCCGTACCATATACAATTAAACTTTTTTCAGTATTCAATCTCCCTACCATATCAAGGTTTAACATCGAAACCACCTGCTTAACCGGTACGAAACTATTTTTAACATAGTAGGCCGAACCAAGCAAGCCTAATTCTTCTCCCGAAAAACAAATAAACAGGATGCTGCGCTTATTTAGTTTTGCCTTGCCGAATTGGTTTGCGAGTTCTAAGACCCCGGCTGTTCCCGAAGCATTGTCATCGGCACCGTGATGAATTAGTTTCTCCGGCCCACGGTATAACGATCCTTCATCACCAAATCCAAGATGATCAAAATGTGCTCCTATAACAACATATTCATCTTTTAGCGATGGATCGGTACCCTCTAAACGTCCGATAACATTAACTCCATTTTTCTCGATCAGAGCGATATGTACATCTAATACCATTTTAGAGGTGAGTGCTTTTACCGGGAAAGCTTTTTTCAAATGAGTAATGGAATCCTGCAATGCCGCAAATGAGAAGCCCAATTCGTTGGTTAGGATTTCGGCTCTCTCTCTCTTGAGAAAAATCACCGGAAAGTTTTTCATCGCGGGGGCCCGGTCATATTTAAATTGTGGCAATGCATCTTCAGCACTCGGGTGAGGCGGATTAATAAGTATTAGCCCTTTTGCGCCTTTATCAAGTGCCACCTTTGCCTTGTACCTGTAAGAAGCATACTCCTCGAAATCGGAACGGGGATTCATGTAATCAGGGTGCGATCGAAACGCAATTACAAATTTTCCCGTTACGTTTAAGTTATCATAATCATCATAATGGAGTTTTGGGGCGGTGATACCATAGCCTGCAAAAACACACTCACCTTCAAAATGCCCGCTGCCTGAAAAAGAAGCCGGTATAAACTCACCTGTTTGCAATTTAATATTCGACTGACCGGATTTTATATACAATTCATTTACACCTTGCAATTCGGCACCGGCGACAAATGAATAAGTTTGGAAGAAATCATTCCCCGGTACAGGTTGAAGGCCTGCCTGAATAAACGTTTTTTTGATATATTCGGCAGCGACCATACACTCACGTGTACCTGTCAAACGGCCTTGTAGTTCATCCGATGCAAGATATTCTATTGATGATTGCATTCTTCTGGCTGCATCCGATAATGCAATTTTGGTATTCTGGGGATAAATGAAAGAGGCAAAAACCGCATAAAAAATACAGTATGCGCCAATAGCTCTGGTAAATTGTTTCATAGTTCTTCCGGAATTGTATAATACAAATAATCAATCACCCGGAATTTTCTGACTGTGTGGGGTAATCATAGGCCGATACACTCACGTGCCGCCATTATCTCCCGTCGCTCAGGTTCCGGTAACCGAGTTTTTATCTGAACTTGAGATAGTAACACTTACAATATATGTAGTTTGGCTCACGCCGTTTTGCACAATCACATCCAAGCGACTGGCAAAGAAGAACTGAATTCGCGTGCCCGGCCCCATAATTACTGTACCGGTTGTCTTACCCTGCGATTCAGCCTTTTCCGCTATCGGAGGTTTCTCGTACATCGTTTCATATGAGTAAGTTCCTTTGGGAACCTGCCGAATAGTGACAGTTTCACTGGGCTTAACAGCGATATTCTTTCCAAAAATATTCAGATATATTGTAGCTGCCGCAGCGTTGTTAATTACAACGCTATTATCTAACGCTGCCGAGCAGTTGATATTTGCAACTGCAAACACCAATCCAATCAGTATTAGTAAAATATGCGATATGTATTTATGCTTCATATAATATATCCGTTTATTTCGGGGAATGCCCAGGTTTTTATACCTGCCCTGCATACTCAATTCGTTTCTTCATACAAATATAGAAAAAACAAGGATTTCAAAGAATTACTAAAATTAAATTTGTACCTTTTTAGTGAATATATGCACAAACTGTTTTATTTAGCACCCAAATCATTGGTGAAATGCCCAATTCTATTTTCTAACGCTCTAAGCCGCTCCCTCCAAATAGCCACAAATTTGAAAGATTGTCCGGGGTCTATATGTATTTGTTCAAAAATGCACTGGCCTAATGAACATGCTACAATTAAATAGCTATTATAATACATATTTGTATATTGGCACTTGCAAATTAAGAATTGTACTTAAGCAAAGAATGTTTACACCACGATATATTGAACTTGCTCAAAGCGGTGAATTACACCGCCGCGCCCAAACCGCTTTGGGCTTTTACTCCGCTTGCACAGTTTGCCCGCATAATTGCAAAGTAGATCGGGCTAACGGGGTTTTTGGCGTTTGCGGCTCTACTGCCATGCCAATAGTGTCTTCTTATGGCCCGCATCATGGAGAAGAACCGGTAATAAGCGGTACGAAAGGGGCGGGAAATATTTTCTTTGGGAATTGTAATTTGCAATGTGTTTTCTGTCAGAATTTTGAAATAAGTCAGAACCGGAAAAAAGAGCGAGCGTATGAAGTAAGCATACCGCGATTGGCCGAAATCATGCTCGAACTGCAATCTTCCGGCTGCCATAACATAGGCCTTGTTTCACCTACCCATCATGCTCCTGCAATAATAGCAGCTATCGAAATAGCTGCGCTAAACGGACTCCGCCTCCCTATTGTGTATAACTCAAACGGGTATGACTCGGTTGAGATGCTGCAACTGTTTGAAGGAGTAATAGACATATACCTGCCGGATTTGAAATATGGCAACGATGAGTATGGAGAGCAATATTCGAAAGCCCCTGGATATTTTACTTCTGCTACAGATGCTATCGCTGAGATGTACCGCCAGACGGGTTCCGAATTGCTAATTTCCGATGGCCTTTTGTATCATGGATTAATAATCCGCCACCTCGTTTTACCAAATGACCTGAGCGAAACAGAGGAAGTGTTTAAATTTATCAGCACTAAACTCGGTGCCGATGTAACTATTTCATTAATGGCGCAATACTACCCGATTTACAAGGCAAATGATGAGCTGCTATTGAGCCGGCCATTACGTGAATCTGAATATAATCGTGTAGTAAAACTGTTGGATAAATACGGCTTAACCAATGGCTGGTTGCAAGAGATGGAAAGCAAGGATTCATATCGACCGTCATTTGAAGTTTCCCGAGAGAATCCTTTCGGGAATTAACTATAACACATTTGTTATATGCTTTAGGATTTTATCAGTAGCGCCCAGATTGTCTTCAATGAATTGCTTTGATATTGCCCCACGACGCTGACGTTCAGATTCGTCACTTAACAAAGTCCGCAATAAACGATAGCATTCCTGGCGATTTGTAAAAATACATCCCCCGCCCAGTTCTGCCAGCTGCCCTGCTTCACGGGAACTATATATTTTAGGTCCATATATAACCGGTACCCCGTAAACAGCGGCTTCAAGCACATTGTGAATATTACTTTTAAAACTGCCGCCAACAAAAGCCAGATGCGCGTAGGAATATAATGTGAGCAGAATTCCAATTGAATCAACCAACACTACCGGTTCATTATCATACTGTGCGAATTGGGAGAAGCGCAATGTTCTGAATCCCGCAGCAGTAACTGTTTGCTCTACTCTTTCAAGATGAGAAACTTTTGGTTCATGAGGCGCGATAATTACCAATATTGATGTATCGTATTTTAACAGAGTAAGTAGCGGCTGTAATAAAACCTCTTCATCTTCCTGCCACGAACTGCCTAATACAACAACTTTTTTATCTTTAATCACTTCAGGATTAATCAGGTTTTTACCACGGGCAATCAAAGACATCTGATACACACGATCAAAACGGGTATCGCCAACAACTTCAATTTTATCTTTTTGAGGAATTAGAGCGGCAAAATTACGGGCATCTTTTTCAGTAATTGCCAGTATTTTATCAATTTGCGCGTATAAGTGTTTATGAAAACCCCTTGCAAATATGCTTTTTCTCATCGAACCATCTGCCATTGTAGCAGTAGTCAGGAAAACAGGTATGTGTTTTTTCCATAATGCATACACATGATTAGGCCATAAATCATACCGAATAAATAATGCCAACGAGGGATTACAAATATCAACAAATTTTTGTGCATCCGCAGGAGTATCAAAAGGTATGTATGATGTAATATCAGCCAGAGGATAGTTCTTTGCATTCTCATAGCCTGAAGGCGAAAAAAACGTTACAAGAATATTTATCGGGTAATTTTTTTTCAGAAACTCAATTATTGGCTTTGCCTGTTCAAATTCACCAAGAGATGAGGAATGTACCCAAACGAGCTTTCTGTTCTTATCGAGACCCTGAGCTTTTAATATCAATTCCTCAAAAAGTCGTTTACGGCCATCAATTCCCTTACGTACTTTATCATTAAATATACCAAGGATAATAAAAACAAACCGTAATACAGGAATTACAGTATAACTGTAAAGAAAAATCCAGAACCCTTTCATGATTCCCCGAGAAATTTTAACATATATTGGTAAACCATGGCCGGAGTAACGGTCATCATACAATTAAAATGCATTTTGGGGCAACGATCGCGTCCAAAATGCGAACAGGGCCGGCAGGTGATAAATGGATTTTCAATAACCCGGGCTTTGTTCTTATAAGGGCCAAAACCAAAATCCCGAACTGTCGATCCAAATATGGCTAACGTTGGCACCTTTAAGGCACATGCTAAATGCATCAGACCGGAATCATTTGCAATTATTGTGCGTATTGAAGTAAAATTTGCTGCCGTTTGGAATAAATTGTTTTCATTACAAAGATTAATTGAGCCTTGAATTCCCGCTGCGATAATATCACACACCGCCTTATCATCTTTACCGCCAAAAAGAACTACTTTGTAGCCATGCAAGTTGAGAATCTCTCCCAATTCGATAAAGTATTCATAGGGCCACATCTTTGTATAATGTCTTGATGCAGGACTGAACCCGATAAGATTTTTCGTATCGGGTAATTGCGATTTAATTCCTTCGGGAATAATAAACTCCAGCCCCTCATCATCCATAACCAGGCCTGGCAATGTATTTCCATACCTTACGGGAATGGGATCAAGGGTTCGCATCAGGTTAATCTTAAAATTTACCAGAAGGAATTTCTCGAGGGAATATTTACCGAATTTGTAAACTTTTCCCTTATAATTACTGACGAGCACTTTACTCCGCAAATTATTCTGAAGGTCTATTACAAGATCATAATCAGATTTTGCAATATGCTCCTTTATCTCATCGATTCTGGCCGGCTCTTTGGAATATTCAATTAAATTGCTGATATGTGGGTTAGTTATTAATACATCCTTAAAACTATCCCGAACACAAAAATCAATAATTGATTGCGGAAACTGCTTACGCAGTGAACGAAGCATAGGCGTGGTAAGCAAAACATCACCAAGTGAGCTAAGCCTGATTATCAGAATTTTCTTTATTCCGTCCAGGTTCAAAATTTACTTTCCTCCCGGAATAAAAGTCGCGATCATCAATATTTTTTTTCCATTAAAAAATCATGTTGCAAATATATCAATTTGCTAAACGGAAAGCCACAGAATATTGTATTTTAGTGCTGTTTTATAAGGATTTATCCATTTAATGACTTGTTTTACAGGAACTCAACTTCTATTTTAGATTAACTAATTGATATTAATTCGCGGGTACATGAATAAAATATTCAGAATAGTGCTTTTACTCGTTATTTTTTTAGCCGGAGTTCTTTCTGCCCAGTCGGCCGGTTTTCAAATTATCAGGCTAAAGTTCGGAGGTGGTAGTGATTGGTACAATGATCCTTCTGCCGATGTTAACCTTATGCGTTTTTTACAGAAAAACACGAATCTAAAAGTTATTCCTGAGTATAAATTTGTCGATCTGGCCTCAGACGATATTTTTAACTTCCCGTTTTTATTCATGACCGGGCACGGTAATGTCAACTTCACTCGCCAGGAAGTCGAGAGACTCCGGAAGTATCTGGAAAATGGCGGCTTTCTATATATAGATGATGATTACGGACTTGACAAAGCATTACGGCGCGAAATGAAAAAAGTTTTTCCCGATCAGGATTTCGCTGAACTCCCGTTCTCTCATCCTATGTATCATATCCTGTTCAACTTCCCTGCCGGGCCACCAAAAACCCACCGGCATGATGATAAACCGCCGCAGGGACTCGGGCTTTTCGTTAAAAACAGATTGTGCGTGTATTACACTTTTGAATCCAACCCCAGTGATGGATGGGCCGACCCTGATGTTCACCATGACCCCGAAGAAAAACGTCTCGAAGCTCTCAAATTTGGAGCGAATATTGTTCTGTTTTCGTTAACGCAATAGTAAACTTCTATGCAAGATTCTATTACGTATATAAAAAAGAAGATTATTACCTTCTATCATGATTCTCTGAAAATCCGGGTTTACGAGGGACTCCAAATCTTTACCCTCCTTTCATCGCTATCATTCTTTTTTGCAGTGATCTGGGAGATGGTTTTTCATACCGGATGCGCATTCAGAACCATCATATTCTTTTCGTGGATTTTAATTTCTGTCGCAGCTGTAGGCCTTTTTATTTTCAGATATCTGTTCCTGCTCTACCTGCCTGTTACTAAAGATTCACTGGCGAAATTTGCTTTAGCCGCGGGGGCTGCATTCCCGGTAATTCAGGATAAACTGCTGAATGCGTTGCAAATAGCTGAAAGTGAGATTAACAGTAATAATCCGTTCACTCTGGCGGCAATTAAACAAGTTGAATCAGAGATTGCCCCGCTTGATTTT
The DNA here is from genome assembly GCA_021286645.1 of Ignavibacteria bacterium. GTDB lineage: Bacteria > Bacteroidota > Ignavibacteria > Ignavibacteriales > Ignavibacteriaceae > JACPGF01. The sequence goes on along the minus strand of JAJTBZ010000008.1, from coordinate 72,807 downwards.
AGTGCGACACTTGATACCCGCAAATTAAAAAAACTCATCAGGGTGGCAGTGCCTACGGGAATTCTGGTTTTATTCTTTGTATTAGCTAGCACCGAAGCTCGTGAAGCTGCCGGCAGAATTTTATTATACCAGCATGTCTTTACTCCTCCCCAAAAATTTATTATCAGAATCGCACCAGGGAATTGCTCTATTGTAAGGGGAACTTCAATTGACGGCACTATCTTCACGTTAGGGCCTTCACCACGTCAATTTAAATTGTATAGCAAGGATAAAGAACAAACTTCACCGACTATTCTTTCAATTTCCCCGGATAGCCTTGGACTCTTTCGGTTTTCTTTGAAAAATGTAAAATCCAATTTGGCATACTATGCTGAGGCAGAGGGCATAGAAAGTGAAAAATATTTAGTAACGGTTATCGATAAACCTGTCATTACCAGTTTCTCAATCAGTGTTACTCCCCCGGCTTATACGGGTTTGCCCTCAGTTCAAATGCAGGATAACGGAAATATAACTGTATTACCAGGGACAAATATTCGATTTACGGTCACGGGTTCAAAGCAGCTCAAAAGCGCGTATATAGTTGCTGATGATACGTTGAGGCATCCACTTAGTATCACTGCTGCTACTGCTACAGGGATTCAGCGAATATTAAACGGAATGCGATACTATATTAATTTGAATGATTTTCAAAACAACTCAAATGAAAATCCCGTGCATTATACTATCTCTATGATGTATGATTCCCCCCCGCTCATTGAAGTCCTGTCACCCGGAATCAACTCGGTGCTTTCAAATGAACAACGTCTTGCTATTAATACCCGTATATCAGATGATTATGGTTTTACGTATCTAAAACTTTTCTATCGATTAAGTGCTTCCCGATACGAGCAGCCGCAAAGCAGCTATGAATCCATCTCGTTACCAATAGGCAAACAAAAAGGCGAACAGATTACTCAATTTATTTGGAATCTTTCACCGATGAATCTTGCAACGGGCGATATCGTTTCCTTTTATCTGGAGCTTGCCGATAATAACAATGTTAATGGCCCCCAAAAGGCTCGTTCACCGGAAATGACTGTAAGAGTACCAAGCCTTCAGGAATTGTACAGCCATAACGATCAGATGCAGGAAAAGGCAGAAAATACCCTTCGAAATACTGTTAAAGATGCTCAGGAATTAAAGAAAGATATTGAACAATTAAGCCGTGATTTACGTAAGGATAAACAATCCGTTTCGTGGGATGAGAAAGAAAAAATTCAGGATGCGGTTAAACGTTTTAATGATCTGCAAAAAAAGGCAGAGGAAACCCGAAAAGAATTAAAAGAAGCGACTTCTGATCTGCAGAAGAACAATTTGCTTTCTAAAGAAACATTAGAAAAATATCTTGAGCTGCAAAATCTGATGAAAGAGCTTAGTAGTGAAGAGATGAAGAAAGCAATGGAGCGCCTGCAAAAATCACTACAGAACTTAGATCGGAAGCAAATTCAGCAAGACCTTGCGAATATGAAGTTTGATGAAGAAATGATTCAAAAAAGTCTCGAACGCACATTGAATTTATTAAAACGAGTTCAAATAGAACAAAAAATGGATGAACTTGTTAAAGAGACAGAAAATATTGAAAAACAGCAAAACACGCTTAGTGAGGAGCAGAGCAAACAAAAGAATCAGTCCGCAACGAAAGAAGATATAGCACGGCAAAAAGAAATTGGCGAGCAAACCCGGCAGCTTGAAGCTGAAATGAAGCAACTTGCAGAGCGGATGAAAAAATTCCAGGATATGCCAAACGATAAAATGGAACAACTGGAAAAAGAGTTATCAGATGACAATAACGATGAACTCTCTCAGGAAGCACAGCAGGAAATGCAATCAGGCAATAAATCATCTTCCCGGCAAAAGCAGCAACAAATAGCAAGGAACATGCAGAAAACGAGAAAAAATCTTCAATCTCTGCAAAATTCCATGATGCAGCAGCAGCAAATGCAAACTTTAAAGGATATGTTACGTGCAGTGAATGATATTATTTCGCTGTCTAAGCAGGAAGAAGAACTTAAAAAAGCATCGGGCCAGGGAGAATCAAAAATGCTATTTTCAGAAAACGCCCGCAAGCAAGATAATATCCGGGGGAACCTCGATAATGTAATGCAATCACTCGGTAAATTAGCGCAAAAAACATTCGCTATTACCCCCGAGATGGGAAAAGAAATGGGGGATGCACGCCGTCAAATGGAAAATGCTATCACATCGCTGCAAAACAGGAATGGTTCGGCTGCCAATATACAACAAAACTCTGCAATGGAGTCATTAAACCACGCGGCCAATATGCTAAAACAAGGCATGGAAAGCATGATGCAGCAAGGTGGCGGCCAAGGCAGCGGCATGATGTCATTAATGCAGCAATTAGGCAAAATGTCAGGCCAGCAAATGAGCCTGAATAACATGACTCAAAAACTTATGCAGGGCGGGAATGGGCAGCTTTCGGCGCAGCAACAAGCTCAAATGCAGCGTTTGGCCCAACAACAGGAATTGATAAAAAAATCAATGGAGCAGTTAGAGAAAGAAGCCCGGTTTTCCGGACAATCAAAAAAATTGCCCGGAAACCTGAACGATATCACCCGTCAAATGGAAGAGGTGATCTCGGAGATGAGGACAAATAAAGCCGACGACGCTTTGGTTCAAAAACAGGAACGGATTCTTTCGAAAATGTTGGATATTCAACGCTCGGCAAATGAAAGGGACTTTGAAAAAGAACGGGAATCATTTACCGGTAATAATGTAAACCGCCAGTCGCCCGCGGAGTTACAAAAACAAAAAGCCAAAGAGAATAAATTGAGAGATGAGATTATTCGCGCGCAAAAAGAAGGATACTCGCGTGATTATGAAGAATTGATTAAGAAGTATCTTGAAAAAATAGAAAAAGACTCAAATACAAAATAATCTACCTGTACATGGTGTAATTCACAGTTATTTTTGGAGAGAAAAATACTGGGAGAATTCAATATTTAATTAAATTTATACAGGCTCTTTATGCTTTCAAAACTCAATATCAGAAATAAAATTCTGCTTTCGGTATTAGGCATTAATATTATTGTGCTCCTGATAATATTTCTCGTCTATTACAATTTTGCCAGCAACGTTCTTGAAAAAGAAACCAGCCAAAAGGCATTAACGAAAGTGAAACTTGCCGCAACTGCCCTCGAGAAACATCTCGATCAAAAAGCCAAAATTGGCTGGACTGTCTGTAACTCACCCATGGTAAAAGAATGGGTTCAAACGAACCATGTTCGATACATACCGAAAGAATCAGATCCGAATTTCCAAAAGATACTCAATCTCTTTAATACGCTTCGCGCTGCGGACGGTGAAATTAATTCTGTTTTCATATCTTCTGAAATAACTGATATGTACTACAGCCATGAACCATACCCTGTTGATACAACATATAAAGTTACACGCCGCCCGTGGTATATTTATACGAAAGAACAGGATAAACCCTGCTTCGATATATCCGAAGATTATTCTTCTAAAGTAATTGCCGTAAATAGCCGTGTTCCCATTTACGGCCCATCACATAACCTGCTTGGAATTGGCGGTGTCGATATTAGTTTAAAAGGCTTTACAAAGTTCCTCGCCAGTCTTAAGTTTTTTGAAACGGGTAAAATTGTTTTATTGAATGAAAAAGGCACCATTCTCTACCACCCCGATACGACGAAGATTCTTACTTCAAAAATCACTGATATTAAGGATGATGGTAAACAATACGATAATTATGAAAAGGTTGTTCCAAAAATCCTGGGCGGGCAGGAAGGTTTTGATTATGTAATTGAAGATGGTGAGAAGCGAATTCTTTTCTACACAAATGTACCCACTCTTAAAGCCACCATGCTTCTCAGTGTATCGGAAGCAGAAATAAATGCACCGTTAAGTGCACTAACCAGAATTTCATTCTTTGTATTTGTTTTTAGCTGCCTTTTATTGGTCATTGCAGTTTATTTTCTTGCGAATACAATTTCCAACCCGATTCGGGCACTAACCAAAGGAATTATCGCTACTGCCCAAAAAGGAGACCTGCTGCTGAATATACACACCGATTCCCACGATGAAATAGGCGAATTATCACGTGCATTTGATTCAATGTTATCAGATCTCAAAGCAAAAGCAGTATCTTTACAAGAATTGGCAAAGGGCAATCTGGAAACAACGATACATTCAGTATCCAAAGATGATGTCCTCGGACAGGCAATGATTACCACCAGAGACAGCATAGCGCATGTAACCACCGAAATTAAACAGCTGTCTGCTGCTGCTGTACAAGGGAAACTACAGACGAGAGCTGCCACTCAGGGATTTTTTGGAGAATACAAGGTTATTCTGGAAGGTATTAATGAAACTATTGATTCTCTTCTGCTTCCGGTTAACGAAGCCTTACGCACCCTGGAAAAAATCGCGGCACGCGATTTAACTGCTCGAATGACCGGCGAATATCAGGGAGAGAATGCTAAATTAAAGCTTACTTTGAATGAGGCAGTTCAAAATCTCGAATCTGCACTAAATCAGGTCTCAACTACGGTTGAATCTCATTTATCGGTCGCCTCCCAAATTACTTCGTTAACTGAGAATATTTCCGGCGATATCGAGATTCAAGCCTCACGCACGAATGAAATTGCCGTGGCAATTGAAGAAATGTCCGGTACTATTCTGGAAACCACCCGCAATACCGAGGTTATGGAGGGCACGGCAAATACTGCCCGTCAGGCAGCTCAGGATGGCGGTAAAGTTGTACAGCAAACAATTAACGGTATGAAAGAAATTAATGACCGCGTAGACAAATCAGCCCATGTTGTACAAGCGTTAGGGAAATCAAGCGAAGCTATTGGTGAAATTATCCAGGTAATTAATGATATAGCAGACCAGACCAATCTACTTGCGCTAAACGCGGCCATAGAAGCTGCACGTGCCGGGGAACAGGGGCGGGGTTTCGCAGTAGTTGCCGATGAGGTTCGCAAACTTGCAGAGCGTACATCCAAAGCTACCAAAGAGATCGCGGATATGATAGTCAGGATCCAAAAGGATACCGCACAGGCTGTTATTGCTATGCAGGCTGCCCAGGAAGAAACGAATGCCGGAATTACGCTGGCAGATAAAGCCGGTGCAGCTCTTTCGGAAATTGTTCAGGTTTCCCAGGCTGTTACAGACAAAGTAATGCAGATCTCCGCGGCCAGTGAAGAACAATATCAGGTTAGCCAGCAGGTTGCCGAAAATATCGGTACAATTAACAACCTTGTTCAAAATACGGCCAATGGCATGCATGAAATATCCAAATTCGTGGTTGAGTTCAGAAAATTATCGGAACAATTACGCAATTTGAACGCTCAGTTTATACTCGACGAACAACAATCGAAAAAATTCCTCAGATAATACTTATTGCTCCCCGGTTCCGAAACCGGGGAGCAATGCCATTTCCTACATTTCCCTTTCAATTTGATGTCGCTCACAATAAAAACCTTGTCGGTTGTTTCGGTAAATTCTATTTTTATAGCGTAGCTTTAGGGGTTTTTGCAAATTTGCTGTACTTCTATGGCTGCGTTAAGATAATTTTATCTCACCGGTATATGAGTAGGTATAAAACGATGAAGAACAAATCAACTATCTATGGCTTGGCATTTCTTTGTGTAATATTATTTACGCAATGCAGTCTGTACAAAACTATAATGAACATGTCACGCCTTCAGTTTAAGATGGCAGGCGTTTCAGGTATTAACATCGGAGGAATAGCCATTAATAACAAATCAAGTTTAAAAGACTTTTCCATACTTGAGGTTGCACAACTTACTTCATCGATCTCCAAAGGAAATTTACCAACAACTTTTGTAATTAATGTGCAGGCATTAAATCCTAATGATGGCAAGGGCGGTTACCCCCGTACTGACGCGACACTAAAATCATTCCCCTTCCGTCTTTTAATTGACGGGAAAGAATTATTCAGCGGTAATATAGCTTCACCCATTGCCGTACCAGGTACGGGCGAAACTACTGTTATTCCCCTGTCTATTCATTTCGATTTACTGCAGGCAGCGCAAAATAAAACTCTGGAGGGAGTAGTACATTTAGCATCAAGCATTGCAGGAATAGGCAATAACAAAGCGCAGCTTGAACTTTATGCAAAACCTGTTGTTTCTTCTTTCCTTGGCGATATCAGCTACCCTGGTGAATTAAAAATTATCGATAAAGAATTTACCAGTAAATAATTTTAATTAATTATATGACAAAGCATGATAAAGCAGTGATAGGTATTGACCTTGGCGGTACTTCCATTAAATTTGGCTTAGTTTCTGCCGAGGGTAACATCCTCGCTAAAGTATCAAGGCCCTCTAATGCAAGTCAGGGGCCGGATGCAGTTATTGAACAAATAAAAAGCGGGGTACACGAACTACTGAAAGATGATGTAAGAGTAAAGGGAATTGGCATTGGCGCCCCCGGTATTGTAAATGCAAAAAAGGGTATTGTAGAAAACCCACCTAATTTACCTGGTTGGGGGAAAATATGTGTCTCTAAAATTCTCGAAAAGGAGTTCGATAAAAAAATATTCGTAGAAAACGATGCAAATGCTGCCGCTATTGGCGAAATGGTTTTCGGAGCAGGTAAAGATCTTACTTCTTTCCTCATGGTGACTCTCGGTACCGGAGTTGGCGGCGGTATAGTAATTAAAAAGAAAATATTCCGCGGAGATTCCGGGGCTGCCGGCGAATTCGGGCATATGACGATTGATTTTAACGGGCCCAAATGTAATTGCGGATCCCGTGGCTGTATTGAAGCGTACCTGGGAATTAATTATCTTACTCAGCATGTTGCCTCCGATTTGGGACGGCACTCCTCTTCAAAGATTTTCGAGTTAATTGACTATAATCTCGATAACCTTACACCATTGATCATCTCGAAGGCGGCGAAAGCTGGCGATGAATATGCTATATCGGTCATCACAGATGCCGGAACCAAACTCGGATATGCAATTTCATCAGTCTGTAACCTGCTCGATATAACTTCTATCATCGTCGGTGGTGGTGTAGCGGGTTTTGGTCAGTTATTATTCGATTCTGCCAAAGCCTCTGCTAAAGAGCGGGTGTTAAAATCGCTTCGTGATAAAATTACCATTTTACCAGCGAAACTAAGTAATGAAGCCGGTATCCTGGGAGCCTCTTCTCTGGTGGTGTACAACGATTAAAATTCCATCGGGTAGTTAAAAAAAACAAAAGGCTCGCTTTCGCGGGCCTTTTTCGTATTAGTGTGTGTTTTTAATATTAGTCCATTATTTCGCGAAGGAATGATGAAGTATCGTCTTCCTCTTCTTCCTTTGCTTTACGCTTTTGCTCTTCAGTGCCTAATTCGCCGAAGTCAATCTTTTTTACCCGGTCAAAATTAAAGCCTATCTGTGGAGATGAATCCTCTTCTGGCATGGATGCTTTGGGAGATTTCACACGGAAAATTGAAGAGTTTCGATTATCTGACCTATCTTCTTCTTCCGGCTCAACGGGACGGATAAAAGGTTTTTTAATTCTATAGGTATTTGACTTATCCTGCTGTGATTTGATTTCAGGCACTGTAACGGAGGTATGCTTTGCACCGCCAAGAGCCTTTTCTTCAAAACCCGTTGCTATAACGGTATAGGATACATAGTCATTCATTTCTTCTTTACGTACACAACCGAAAATAACATTTACGTCATCACCGGCTGCATCAAAAATAATATCATTACCCTGATCAACCTCGTGCATTGTAAGGTTGGAAGAACCGGTAACATTCAACAGCACGCTTTTCGCACCCTTAATATTTACACCTTCAAGGAACGGGCTGGAAATGGCCTTGCGAGCCGCTTCCACTGCACGATTTTCGCCCGATGCGATTCCACAACCCATTAATGCCTGGCCGCTGCCCTGCATTACCGAGCGCACATCGGCAAAATCAACGTTGATATACCCACCAACATTAATAATATCCGCAATACCACGAGTGGCTTCATATAAAACTTCATTAGCCTTATCGAGTACCTGGAAGAAGTTGATTGATGGATCCAAAACTGATAATAATTTTTCATTTGGAATGACAATTAAACTATCGACATATTGTTTTAGTTCATGGATACCTTTTTCAGCATTCATCATGCGAAGTTTACCTTCCCAACGGAAAGGTTTGGTTACGATACCAACAGTTAAAACATCCAAACTTTTAGCAATTGAAGCTACAACAGGTAAACCGCCGGTACCGGTACCGCCGCCCATACCTGCAGTTAAAAAGACCATATCGCAGCCACGTAAAATTTCTGCAATTTTTTCACGGTCTTCTTCAACAGCTTTTCGCCCGATATTGGGATCTGCTCCGGCACCCAAACCACGGGTAATTTTTACACCAACCTGTACCTTGTGGCTGGCACTGCTGGTTTCAAGGGCCTGCAAATCGGTATTTATTGCTATAAACTCAACACCATTTAAGGTACGCTTAATCATCGATTCAAGCGCGTTACAGCCACCGCCGCCAACACCAACAACTTTTAAGTTAGCATTACCATTGGCTGCCCGATCAATAGTCACGAATTGGGCCATATTATCTTCTCCATTTGCTTATAGATCTTTAAAAAACACACTAATATTTTTCCAAACCTCTTTCAGCGGGTTATCTCGTTTTACCTGCTCTTTTTCAGGCTTAACGGGCTCTTTTACTTCACTTACGCTTACCGGAGATTCGAGTTTCTTGGGTTGAATTTTTTGACCCGGTGAACCGCCTAATAAACCAATTACCGTTGCATACTCCGGTTTTTCAATTGGTGAATAGGAGCCGGTTACCGTTTCTAACGGCACACCCAAGCGTGCCGGTAAGCCGAATATTTCTTCGGCTAACTCGCATGTTCCACGTAATAATGAACCACCACCGGTAAGTATAATCCCGGCCCTGATTTTACTCTTTAAGCCCAGGCTGCGAATTTCATTATCTACATGACTGAACAATTCACGCATACGGTGATTGATAATCTGAGTTAAAAGGCTTGTTTCAATACGTGAACTTCCCCACGCGCCAACGCCTTTTATCATAATTTCTTCATTTTTAATTATCGCGCTTTCCGTTGCGTAGCCATGTTCTTTTTTCAAAAACTCTGCTTCTTCAGGAACCACTCCCAATGCTTCCCGAATATCATTTGTAATCTGATTGCCTGCAATGCCTACCACTTTAGAATGCACAATGGCGCGGCGATGGATAATTGCTAAATCGGTAGTTCCGCCACCAATATCAATCATCATAACGCCGAGATCTTTTTCGTTATCATCTAAAATAGAGGCTGCCGAAGCTAATGGCTGAAGAATAAAATCATTCACTTCGAAGCCGGCACGCTCGATTGCTCTTTTAATATTTTGAATCGCCGGAACCGATGCCAAAACTACATGGTTTGTTGCTTCGAGCTTTGATGCAACTAAACCTACAGGGTCTTGCACATTTACATTGGAATCCACCACGTATTCTTCGGGAATAACATGCAATATCTGCATATCCATCGGGATACGAATTCTGCGAACATCTTCGTCCAGTCTTTCAAGATCCTGTTTTGTAATTTCGTGTTCTTCATTTACGATAGTAACGAAATTACGATGACGCAGCGACATAATATGTTCACCAGCGACACCAACATTTACACTCGTAATCGGTTCGGTAATATTTGCCGATGCACATGCCATCTGCACTGCTTCACGAATTGATTCCGCTGTTTTACCAATATTTATCACAATACCTTTAGTCAGGCCTTCTGAAGGTGAAACCCCATAGCCTAAAACACGGAATTGTTTATCAGAAATCATCTCGGCAATAACAGCACACACTTTCGTGGTGCCTAAATCCAAACCGGTAATTATCTTACTCATGTTTATTGCCTAACTTCCTACAAATATTTTTTTATTAAAGCGAACATCAACGTAGCTGGCGTTACCAATTAGTGCACTGTAATTATTCTGAGCCTTAACTAAGCTATACATATAAGCTGTTTGTCGTTCTATATTTTTCTCATCAATGATAAAAAATGGACGAAAGCCTGATAGGGTTACAATCATCGTGCCATTCTTCTTTATTACTAATTCCGAAAGTTTCTTTTCAAGCACTTCAGGCTCTATTAATGCGCCTCTGACAAATTTAAACGCACTTGAAACTTTCTGTTTTTCTTCCGCAGTTAACCTGCCATTTTCATCACCCAAAACGCCCGATACAATAGGGACATCGGGATTTGTTGTACCCGATAACAGATTGATTACTTCACCGTTTTCAGCAATTAATGCCTCATGCGAATTTGTGAACAAACGAGCGAGAACTCTTTTTTCTTCGATCTGTATCGTCGCTGTTCCCGGCTTATTTGTTAATACAATTACATCCTTAATGTATGGATGATGCAATAACCTGTTTCTTATTTCGGCGGCTGAAATTTCCTGTTTACCATTTGCCTGCAGACTGGCAAAGCGAAGGTACGTTTCAGCTTTCAATAAATGAGCACCTGTAAGGCTCATCTGATAAAATGTCGTTCCACTCCACAGCTGGTTTGATACAATTACCATTACAATTACAACAACTGTAATGATACCTGTAATTATTGCTGATGTAGTGTACTGCTTCATTTTACTTTCAATGTATTAATAAATTCTTCGCCATATTTCCAGATATCACCTGCACCCATGGTAACAATAATATCATCGGCCTGCGCTATACCGCCTAATACCTGCGGTAATTCCGCCTTATTTGGTACATATATAACGTTTTTATGTCCAAAACTCTTTGCTGCTTTCGCAATTAACTCACCCGAAATGCCTTCAATCGCGGTTTCACGGGCCGGATACACATCTGTACAGATAAATATATCTGAATTAAGAAACGATCTGCCGAATTCCTGGTAGAAATCACGTGTTCTGGTATAGAGGTGTGGTTGAAATACCGCTATAAGTCTTCTATCCCATCCGGATCGGATTCCCGCCAGTGTTGCACTGGTTTCTGTAGGGTGGTGCGCGTAATCATCAACAACCAATATCTCTTTGTTATATTTTACTTCAAACCTGCGGTAAACACCGGTAAATGATTCAAGGGCTTTTTTAATTGTCTCAAACGGTACGCCCAATTCCATACCAATGGTAACTGCAACAAGGGCATTCTTTACTACATGAACCCCGGGGACCTGTAAAATGATCTCGCCAAGATCCTTACCACAATATTTTACCTGAAACTTACTTGAAAATTTATCATGTTTTATATCAAGTGCTCTAATATCAGCCTGCGAAGTTGTACCGTAAGTAAAGATCTTCTTATTTATTGCCGGCATTATATCCTGCAATGCAGGTTCATCCATACATAAAATAACAAAGCCATAGAACGGCACCTTATTGGCGAACTCAATGAATGCAGCTTTAATGTCATCCAGATCCTTATAGGTATCAAGATGTTCTTTTTCAAGAGTAGTTATTGCTGCAATAGTTGGAGTAAGCTTTAAGAATGAGCGGTCGAATTCATCTGCTTCAACTACAATAAACTCACCCTGCCCTAACCGAGCGTTTGTACCACCCAGGCTGCTAAGTTTACCACCTACTATGATCGTAGGGTCAATTCCGCCTTCAGTAAGCACTAAACCTACCATCGATGTAGTTGTGGTTTTACCATGCGTACCTGAAATGCCAATACCATATTTCATGCGCATGCACTCGGCAAGCATTTCTGCTCTTTTAATAACGGGGATTTTCCTGTCAATAGCAGCAGCAACTTCCGGATTTTCCGTAGTAACTGCCGAAGAGTACACTAATACATCCGCGTCTTTAACGTTTTCAGCCGCGTGTCCCTGATATATCGTCATACCAAGACTGGTAAGGCGATCGGTTATTTCCGAAAGCGAACGGTCTGATCCGGATATTTCACATCCCTGGCTATGCAGAATTTCTGCAATACCAGACATCCCTATACCGCCAATACCTGTAAAGTGCACTTTTTTAATTGTCTTAAACATTTTTATCTCGCGTTATTAACATACGTCATTATACTATCAGCAATCACCTTCGAGGCATTCTTACTGCTTAATGCATGAACGTTCGTACTTAATTCTTCAATTTTTTCTTTATTCTTTGTTAACTCTGAAAGTATGGGTGCCAGCATAGTATCCATATCTTTCTCTTCTATCAGTATAGCCGCATTTTTATCTGCAAGTGAACGGGCATTAAAATACTGATGATTCTCTGCAACGTTTATTGATGGAATGAGAATGGCGGCTTTTCCGAGAGCTGCAATCTCCGCGATCGTGGTGGCACCTGCCCTGCAGACTAAAATATCTGCTGCATTCATTACAGTTGCCATATCATCAATAAAAGGAACAACTCTCACTCTGTCTGTAGCAAACTTCTTGTACTCTTCATAATAGCCCGCACCTGTTTGCCATAAAATATTTATACCGGGCTTCGAAATTTCATTTACTTTCAGGGCAAAGCTTGCATTCATTTTTTTTGCTCCCAAGCTTCCACCGGTAACAACTATTAACGTTTCCTCCGGATTATAACCGGCGCGTAACTTTGCATCTTTACTATCCATTTTAGCAAATGCTAATCGAATCGGGTTACCGGTCAGTTTCCATTTCTCGGGCTGCCGAAGGTACTTTTTGGTATCTTCAAATGTTAAATGAATCTCATCTGCAAAGCGTTCAAATAACCGTGTTGTCATGCCGGGAAAACTGTTTGGTTCAATCATTATTATCCGTGAACCCATGATTCTTGCTGCTACAATTACCGGTGCTGATATATACGCGCCGGTAGTTACTGTAACAATTGGCCTGCTCGAAATAGTGCGACCCAAACTTTTAAAAATTCCGAGTACAAATTTAACAATAACTCGCAAGTTTCGCACCATGTTTTTGCGAGAAAATCCTTCAACATCAATATTTATGAAGCGAAATCCATACTGTGGTACAACTCTTCCCTCAATTTTATCCGCGCGGCCAAAAAAACATATCTCTGCATCAGGAATACTGGCTTTCAGAGCCTCTGCAATTGCAATTGCAGGATATAAATGCCCGCCTGTTCCGCCACCCGCGAAGAAGAATGTTGTTCTATACTGCTTCATGCGGTTTGTGCCTGCTCTTCATTCGGTTCAATCGTCGGAGTATCCTGGTTTTGCGTTAACCCGATGCGCATTAAAATACCTAACGAAACACAAATCATTAATAACGATGTGCCACCGTGACTAACAAATGGTAACGGGATACCGGTGTTCGGCATCAGACCTACTGATACCGATATATGTATCAGTGCCTGTACCATAAACATACCGGAGATAGCAAAGGCCAAAAGCTGTCCGAACATGTCTTTTGCATTCTTCGCAATTATCATCCCGATAAAGAACATTCCAAAAAAGAACGATATAATGATCAATGAACCGATAAAACCTAATTCTTCTCCCGATATAGCAAATATAAAATCACCATAAGCTTCAGGAAGGTGCAAATTACGCTGCCAGCTGTTTCCGATACCCCTGCCGATAAAACCACCACTACCAAGTCCAATTATTGATTGATGCACCTGAGGATCGTAGTTTTCACCCGAAAAAACAGCACTGACAAATTTCATTATGCGTCCACGCGCATATGGAACAAGCATTGCGGCAGTAACAATCGGAATTAAACCGGCAGCTAAAGTAGAAACTAAATGTTTCCACCTCGCCCCGGCAACAGTAATCATTAAAAATGAAATTGATAAAATGATAATAGCATTGCTGAAGCTTGGTTGTATCATAACCAAACCGCCGACAATTATCATCCAAAACAGTGGATATCTGAATCCCTGTGTAAAATCTGTCAGTATTTCTTTTTTCTCTTCTAAGAGCTTCGCGAGGTGAATAAATAAAATGATCTTCGCGAACTCGGCAGGTTGAAAGGATATAAAACCCAAAGTGAACCAACGATGCACGTTATTCACCGATGCCATACAGCGCGTGGCTATTAGAACAAGTATTATTGCAAAAAGAGCAGGCTTACTAAAACTTTTATAGTATTCATAGGGAATAGCAGCGAAAATTATCATCAACACGAAGCCAACCAGCCCCTTAAGCAGTTGAGCGTTGAATATCGCGAATAAACTTTCCCGGTTTTCCACCGAATATACGCTGCTTGCACTCATTAGAATAATGAGTCCAAGACCAAACAGCATAAACGATGATGCCATTATTGCGTATGAATACTTTTTCATTGTGCTAACTTTTCTACAGCCGAACGAAAAACTTCGCCGCGGTGTTCATAATTCTTAAACATATCCATGCTGGCACATGCCGGCGATAATAATACTACTTCGTCCTTGCGGGCTTCACTATTTGCAGCCATTACACACTCTTCAAGGGTTTTCTTTATCTCAACTTTTATATCATGATGAAAATACTTAAAGATTTTTTCTGCTGACTGGCCGATAGCATATATTTTTTTAACTTTATTCAGTACGAGATCTCTAATTTGTCCGTAATCATTACCTTTATCAATACCGCCCAATATCAGGAAGATTGGTGAATCGTAACTCCGCAATGCATACCAAACTGAATCGACATTTGTAGCCTTAGAATCATTAACGTACAGTACGCCATCCAGTTCTCTGATTACTTCCATGCGATGTGCGATACCAGTAAAAGACTTTAACCCTTCGATGATCTTCTTTGTATCATTAATAAACGGAATAACCGCTTCAATTGCCGCCATCGCGTTAGCATGATTATGCTCGCCGCGAATAGCAATATCTAAAACAGAACATCTGAATACTTCTTTACCTTCAACCGATGCAATGAGTTCTTCACCAAATTTACTGATGCCGGTCTTTAACTGTGTGGTTAAACTGAAGTAATGAACAGTACCTTTCGCCGATATTTTATCACTTTGTAGATATTCATTATCATAATTAAGAATCAATAAATTGCTATCAGTAAAGTTCTTAAATATTTTAAATTTGGCTTCAGCATACTCTTGCATGCTGTTATTATACCGATTCAAATGATCGGGTGTAATATTAAGAATCATCGCTACTGCAGGCGCGAAAAAGTATGTATGATCCAGTTGAAAACTTGAAATTTCCAATGCAACAAATCCATCTTCCGGTACATCAAGCACAACTTCGGAAAATGCTTTACCATAATTACCCGCGAGTACACAAAAGTATCCCGCGGCTTTTAATAAATGATCGACCAATGCAGTAGTAGTGCTCTTACCGTTTGTTCCGGTAATTCCGATAATTTTGCCTTTGCAAAAATTCGCAGCAAATTCGAGCTCTGAAATGATCTCCATCCCGCGATTCTTCATTTCGACTACAACAGGAGCGTGCGAAGGAACCCCGGGACTTATAACACAAAACTCAGCGTCATACACTTTATCGCTATGCCCGCCTGTTTCATAATCGATCCCTTCATTTTGCATTTCCTGAATACGGTCGGTAAGTTTACCAGCCTCAGCGAAGTCGCTTACAAAGGGCCTGGCGCCAAGTTTCTTGAGCAGTTTAGCAGCTCCAATGCCGCTTCTCTCTGCTCCAAGCACTGTGATTTTCTTACCTTGTATTTCCATAAAAAATGCTTTGCTTACCATATACTACCTAATCTTCAATGATGCAAGGCTAATGATGGCTAAAATGATTCCAATTATATAAAAGCGAACAACAATTTTGGGTTCGGGCCAGCCCAACAACTCAAAATGATGATGAATGGGAGCCATTTTAAATACTCTCTTGCCCTCGCCATACCGCTTTTTCGTGTACTTGAAATACATACGTTGAATTATCGAAGACAGGGTCTCCATAAAAAATACGCCCCCTAAAATGGGTATCATCAATTCTTTTTTTACCAGGATCGCCAGTATTCCAAATGCGCCACCCAAGGCCAGTGACCCGGTATCACCCATGAAAACCTGAGCCGGATATGAATTGAACCACAGGAACCCTAAACCGGCTCCCACCATAGCTGCAATTACTACTACTAATTCGCCCGAACCAGGAAGAAATATTAAATTTAAATACTTCGAATAAATCGCGTTACCGGTAACATAACATATAACCGCCATAGCCAGCATCGTTATTGTCATTAAACCTATCGCGAGCCCGTCTAACCCATCGGTCAGGTTAACAGCATTAGATGTAGCTGTTACTATGAAAATTACTGCGGGTATATAAAATATCCCGAAATCAAGATTCATACTTTTAAGGAATGGAATTGTAGTAAGTGTATTCGCGTTATTAAAATCATGTGAAAAATATATTACACATCCAATAAGCAGTCCCACAATAAACTGACCTAATAACTTGTAGCGGGCAATCAGTCCGTTAGGGAATTTCCTGACTACTTTGAGGTAATCATCTAAAAAGCCTACAGCACCTAATAACAGAGTTCCTACAGTTATTAAAAGTATATACGTGCTTTTCATCTCGGCCCAAAAAAGCACCGGAACAAATATTGAAACCAGAACAATAATTCCACCCATTGTAGGTGTGCCGGCTTTTGACCAATGACTCTTGGGGCCATCGGCTTTCTTAGCCTCGCCTATTTGCATTATCTGCAATTTTTTAATGAACTTTGGCCCGAAATATAAGCTGATAAGCAGCGCGGTAATGGCTGCCAACGCGGAGCGGAATGTTAGATAGTGAAACATCCCTGTTCCGGGAATATTAAACGCACGATGTAAATAATCAAATAAATGATACAGCATGTTATTCTTCGAACTTTCTCACAATAGCTTCAACAACTTCTTCCATTTTCATTCCTCGCGACCCCTTGATCAAGATAGCAGAATGAGCAAAATCGGTTTCATTTACTGCTTCGAATAAGGAGTTTTTATCTTTGAAATGCCATACAGGCAAATAATATTTTTTCAATTCCTTAAATACCGAATACATCATATCGCCCAGGGTGAATACACGAATATTCTGATTCTTCAGAATTGCAGGTACTATACTTTTGTGTAATTTTTCTGACTGCTCACCAAGCTCAAACATATCGCCTAAAATTACCCAACGATTTTTGTAAGTTTTTATATTTCTTAATACATCAAGTGATGTAAGCATAGACTGGGGGTTAGCATTATACGTATCATCAAGTATTAATGCTTTTTTTAACTCAATTGGTACCAGGCGGTGCTTCGCAGGTTGAACTTTTTTTATACCCGCTGTAATTGCACTCTTACTCATACCCGCGTACAGCGCTATTGCAACAGCTGCGGCCAAATTACTTGCATTATGCTTGCCATATAATGGAACGGTTATCTCCATGGCCTTTTCTTCAAAATCTATGTGAACCTTTGGATACCCGTTTTTATTATATCCCTTGAACTTATAGCTATAATCGGCAGAGGCTTTTGTACCTACTGTTATACATTTTTCAAACTCTTTGGCAAGCGGCTTAAGTAATTTATCGTCAACGTTAATAAAAATGGTTCCGTTATTTTTTTCGCAAGCATATAATAACGCAACTTTTTCCTTTTTAACTCCTTCAAGGTTCTTCAGATATTCAAGATGAGAAGCCCCTATATTGGTAATAAAAGCCAAATCGGGCCTGGCAATAGAAGCAGTATAAGCAATTTCATCAAAGTGATTTGTACCATGCTCAAGCACCAGGAATTCACAATCTGAATTGGCGCTTAGAATAGTGAGGGGGACACCTATATGATTGTTATTATTAGCCGCGGTTCCAATAACTGCATATGATTCAGAAAGTATCTGAACCAATACATCTTTGGTTGTAGTCTTTCCGTTACTACCTGTTAAGGAGATCACTTTGGCATTTAATTTATCTCGCCATAAAGAGGCAAGCAGTCCTAATGCAAGTGTTGTATCATCAACTATTATTACAGGAAAATTCTTTGGCAGCAACAGTCCGCTCATTTTTTCCCGGGCAATTACAGCCGCGCATGCGCCTTTTTTGATTGCTTCTTTAGCAAATTCATGTCCATCCAGTTTCTCACCCTGAATGGCAACGTAAATACTTCCTTCGGTTATTGTACGGCTATCAATAGATACATGTGTTGCCGATGTAAATCGTTCAAAATTCACTAATTCAAAATCAAGAACTGACTGCAAGTCATCTTTTGTTAATTGTATCTTTTTCATTTCGCAATCTGCTCCAGATATTTCATTGCTATTTCTTTATCAGAAAAATGAATTTTTGTTTCACCCAAAATTTGATAATCTTCGTGCCCTTTACCTGCAATAAGAATTACTGCTCCGGAATGAGCTGATTCAATTGCCTGCCGAATTGCCTGTTCTCTATCGGCAATAACAGTATATTTACTTCCCTGCATACCGGCTATTATATCTTCAATAATTGCCATGGGATCTTCTTTTCTCGGATTATCACTCGTTACATATACACGTGTGCTTAAATCGGCCGCGATCTTTCCCATGAGGGGGCGTTTTCCGCGATCTCTATTGCCGCCACAACCGAAAACCGTTATTATTTCCTGATCACCGGAAACCAGATCCCTAATGTTCAAGAGTGCTTTTTCAAGGCTATCGGGAGTATGAGAGTAATCTACAACGACTTTGCATTTATCCCCATTAACAACCTCAAATCTTCCCGGCACATGTGGCAGCTCTGTTAAAGCTGAGCAAATTTCTTCCAGGCTTAAGCCTTCTGTATAACAGGCTACAATTGCCGCGGTAATATTATACGCGTTAAATAAACCTATGAGCGGAGCATGTATGATGTAATCTTTCCCCGAGTAAGTCAATGTGAATCTGGTGCCATTTAAGTCAAACTGCACATTGCTCATTCTGAAGTCTGCATCCGCGTTCTGACCATATGTATAAATTTTTGCTTTACAATCAGAAGTAATCTGCCGGCCGTATGGATCATCAATGTTTACAACTGCGAATGAACTTTCAGTAAGGGCGTCAAATAATTTCTTTTTTGAAGCAAAATAATTCTCAAAATTCCCGTGAAAATCCAGATGATCCTGAGTTAAATTCGAAAATATTGCAGTCCGATAATTGAGGCCATAGACCCGATCCAAGGCTAATGAATGAGATGAGACTTCCATAATTGCATTGGTACACTGTTCCTGCACCATCTCCAGTAACAGTTCATTCAGATCGCTGGATTCCGGTGTCGTCAGTTGTGATGGTATTTCCCGGTTACCAATAAAATTCGCTATGGTTCCAACCATACCACATTTACGGCCAGATTTTTCCAACACAAATTTTATAATCCATGTTGTGGTTGTTTTTCCATTGGTTCCGGTAATACCGGTAAGATGCAACTTCAGGCTTGGTTCTTTACAGTAGAAATGCGATACCTCCGCTAAAGCCCTGCGTGAACTTTTGACTAATATTTTCGTGATATTCTCATGCGAGAAGATATAGTCAGGAACAACCGAATCATCCTCAATAATTACCGCTATAGCGCCCTGATTAATGGCTTCCATTATATACCGGTGTCCATCAACAGCAGTTCCTTTTACTGCAACAAACATGCAGCCGCGTTTAACTCTGCGCGAATCGTAATAAATTCCGGTGATGTCTTTTCTTTCAACATTCCCGGAAACATGAATAACGTGAAGGCTATTAATAAGTTTCGTAAGTTCCATTATAAACTCCCCATACTCGGTGATGCTAAATCTTCGCCACGTAGATCGCATTTCATTCCAGGCGCGACACGCGCTCCGGCAGGAATGCTCTGATATGTTACACGGCGATTGCCGGAAACGGTATATGCAATCTTCCGTTCTGAAAGCAGTGAAATTGCATCCCGTAAAGTTAGACCCTTCATATCGGGCATAATATTGCGCTTTAACAATGAGCGCACTTCATTAAGATCTGTTTTTACGACAGTCGAGGTTTCTGTTTTTGTAAGATTTTTCTCTGCCTGCTGCTGTTTTTTTATTTCTGCATCTGCCATTTGCGGCGTTGATTTAATTTCCTGTGGTTTGGAAATTACCAGTGGATCATATTTGGCAATTTTTTGAGCTACTGCCTGGAAGACAGGGGCGGCGACATCACCGCCGTAATAGCTTCCATTGCTCGGGCTATTTACTAAAACCAGACAAAGATATTTCGGCGCTTCAACAGGGAAGAAACCAATAAAGGAGGCATTGTACTGCCCTGCCTTATACTCTGTATTTTGAAATAATTGTGCTGTACCTGTTTTTCCTCCGATATGTAAACCCTTCACCGCAGCCTTTTTTCCGGTGCCGTTTTCCACTACTTCAGCAAATAACGCACGCATTCTGTCAGATGTTTGTTGGGCTATTACCTGCCTGATTACCTTGGGCATTAAATCGGAAATTAATTTACCATCATTAGTCTGTATTCTTTTAACTAAATGTGGTTGAAGCAATTTTCCGCCATTTACCAAAGCAGCATATGCAGTTATTAATTGTATAGGAGTTACAGCAACCCGATACCCGAAAGAAATAGAAGAACGACTGAGCGGGTTCCATACAGTCGCCTTGGGCAAAGTTCCCTCTGCTTCCGCAGGGAGATTAATATTTGTTTGCATCCCGATTCCCATAGCACGTAAGTACTTATATAACATATCATAGGATACGCGCTGGGAGAGCTTCGCCATGCCAATGTTACTCGATTTCGAAAATACTTCCTTAACGCTTAAGCTTACCGAGGGGTGCGAATCTTTAATTTTTACATTGTAATACTTGTACGTACCATTTTCGGTATTAACCACCTCATCCTCTTTACAGAGTTTCATATCTATTAAAGAAGCCAGAGTGAGTGCCTTAAATGTCGAACCGGGTTCATACTGATCCGAAATTGCATGGTTTCTTCGTTCAGCATCTGAATATTTGCTATAATTATTGGGATCGAAACTCTTATGGTTTGCCAATGCCAATATTTCGGCTGTATTAGGATCTATTATAATACCAACCGCATAATTGCAGGCAACTTTATCCAGCTCTTCTTCAAGCATTTGCTGAATGTTTTTATCAATTGTTAAAAGAACAGTATTGCCTGTCCGGGGGGCCACAGTTGCGTCGTCAAACACAGTTACCATATTGCCGCGCCGGTCGCCCAGAATTGTTCTTTCACCATCGATCCCCTGCAGCGTTGAATCCAATTCTTTCTCAATACCGTCAACACCACGCATTGTTCGCACCTCAGCATAACCTAAAACGTGCGAGGCCAACGAATTATACGGGTAAGTTCTGGTGAGTGTTTCGACGCACTCTAAACCATCTTTTTTGATTGTTTTTAATTTTAATGCCAACTCCCCGGTAGCTCGTTCAATACAAACACGCCCTTCTTCAGCATTCATCAGATCCGTGTAATATTTCAGGCCTTTTTTGGTTTCGTTGTTAAATGCCTCGGCAATTTTTTCTACCATTCCCCGGCGGTGCGCGAGGCGTAGAGAGACATAAAATGATTTAACAGGCACGGTATAAGCCAGTACAACCATATTTCTGTCAAGAATCTGTCCTCTCTCAGCCAGAATCCGCTCTTTCTTGATATTCTGCCGCTTGGAAAGGAATAAATAATCGTCATGGCGAAGTATCTGTAAAAAGAACAGACGGACCAACAGCCCGACTGCCAATACAGCAACACTTATTATTATGCCTAACTGACGATTAGTGTTCATTCTTTTGAATAATTAAATTGTGAATTTTACCTACATCATCGGATGATACATCCAGATGGTATTGAATTTCAGTACACCTTACTAAATTTAATTCCGTTTCAGCAATGCCGGTTACCCGTGATTCATTTTGTAGTGACTGTTCTGTTGCTATAAGGCTAAGTTTTTTATTTTGCAACGCAACAATCCGATCTTCTTTACGCACCCGGTCTGCCTGTAAACTGTCTATCTTCAACTTCATTGCCAAATACAACAACAGAAAAACAAACACCGATAAGGATACTACCACTAACAATTGCTTACGTAATTCTTTCATAGTTTTTCTGCTGCTCTCAGTTGCGCGCTACGGGCACGGAAATTCGCCTGTATTTCCTCATCTGAAGGGCTAACGGCCTTCCGTGTCAATATCTTTAATCTTGGCTTCTTTCCACATACACAAACCGGAAATTCCGGTGGACAAGTACAAGGTTTTTCTTCTTTTCTAAATATCTCTTTAACAATTCTATCTTCAAGAGAGTGGTATGTAAGAACTACAATCCTTCCTCCCGGCACCAATAGATCAATCGCTTTTTTTAAGAACACCTCAAGTATTTCCATTTCGCTATTTATATAGATACGTAATGCCTGAAATACCCGGGTCATTGTCTTCCGAACATAATTCGGAGGAACCATCCTGGTGATAATCGACTCCAAATCAGCCGAATACCATTCTTTTCCATCTACCCTGTTTTCAACAATTCGCCGTGCAATTTTCCTGGCGTTCTTCTCTTCGCCAAACTGAAAGAAAATGTCACTTAATTCTTTTTCAGATAAAGTGTTCAGTGCCATCCCTGCATTCAAAGGCAAGGTTTTATCCAATCGTAAATCGAGTTTTGCGTTGTGTTTGAAAGAGAATCCTGCTTCGGGTTCATCCAACTGAAATGAAGAAACCCCTAGGTCAGCGAACACTCCTGTAAATCCTTCAATACCTTCCAGCTTAGCCATTATATCAATCTGCGAAAAATTAAACCGGTACAAACGTACCCTGCTATCAGCACTAAATTTTTTCTGCGATGAATTAAAAGCTGCCTCATCAACATCTGAGGCGATCAACATGGCTTGAGTGTCTAATTTACTTAAGAACTCAGAAGAATGCCCACCAAATCCCATGGTAGCATCAAAATAATTTCCCCCGGTATCAGTTATCAGGAAATCGCTGCTTTCTTTTAGGAGTACTGGTGTATGAATCCCGTTCATACGCCAGATAAGAACCTTTCTGTTAAGGACTCCAACGATTCCATTGAACTGTTCAGGTACTCATCATACTGCGCCGGATTCCAAAACTCAATCCGGGTAAGAGTACCTACAATCAAAATTTCGGTAGATATCGAAGCATATTTCAATAAATTCTGAGGAATCAATACACGATACTGAGGATCCATTGTATCCTCATGGGCTCGGTTTGACAGGAGACGAATTAAGCGCAATGCATCGGGATTATTAATATTTAGTTTTAATAACCCTTCTTCCCGTTTATCCCAGATATCCTTTGGGTAGACTTCAATACATTTATTGACACCCGGAAGCATAACAAGTGAATTGTCTGCTTCAGGTGTAATGTACTTCCTGAGCTTGGCGGGAATGCTTAGCCTGCCTTTTACGTCTATATTATGTAAATATGTTCCTTTAAACAACACTTATCTCCAAATTTTGGGTAGAAATTCCACTTTCTACCACCACGAAATTAAGCTAAATAGGCAGGTAAAGTCAAATTATTTTTTAATTATTTTCGCTTTTTAGGATAAATTTTTTGTGCTGTAACGTAACTTACACATATATAAATAGTTAAGGCCTTGGTATAAAGTAAACTATATACTAAGGCCTAATAAATAAATAATAAGATAAAGAATACGCTTCGGGAAGAGGTAGAGAAAAGAAGATTTTTCTTATTTCAGTTGGGATTTCCTCAATTTTTTCTTATCAATTTCGCCATGTAAAAGCCATCAGAATTATTTCGAAATGGCGAAAAACTCCTGTCCTCAATCAATTCGAACTCAGGTTTTTCTTGTAAAAACCAATCTATCTGTTCCCTGTTCTCGGAAGGAAACAAACTGCATGTAGAATATACCATGGTTCCGCCAGGCTTTACCATTTGCCAATACGAGCCTAATATTTGCCTTTGAATCTGTTTTAGATTCGCAATTTTCTCTAGCGAGAGCTTCCACTTTGCATCCGGGTTACGCCGAATAACACCACTACCCGAGCAGGGGACGTCGAGTAATACTTTATCTGCCGATCCGGCGAGCCGTTTAACAACTTTCTGTGAATCAATCGCTCTGGTTTCAATTATCGAAATACCGTCCCGTTTCGCTCGATCCTGTAATTCTTCCAATTTTCTCGACTCTGTATCCATCCCGATAATTTTACCCTTATTCTGCATCAGGCACGCCAGGTGAAGCGACTTACCTCCACCACCGGCGCAAGCATCAATAATTCTTTCACCAGGCTGCGGATTGGTAAAAATTGCTACTTCCTGCGAAGATATATCTTGAACTTCAAATAGTCCTGATTTGAATGTTTTAGACGTAAACAAATTGACTCTGTTTACTAATTGCAGTCCCACTTCATTTTGTAAACAAGGTATGGTATCGATATTCTCTTCAAATAGCCGCCTTTGTAATTCCTGGCGGTCTGTTTTGAGAGTATTTGTCCGAATAATTACCTCCGCCTGCTTATTTAGGGCTGAAAGTTCATCTTCCCAGTTATTATGTAGTTCCGCAAGGCCGAACTCATCCAGCCAATCGGGTACCGATTCCCGAATAGCCCGAATTTGTCGTAACCCGGTTATTTTTTCACCGATATTAATGGCAGGCAGAAATTTCCTTACGTAAGGATGATCTGATTTAAAACGCGTGTATAGGTGAATTGCGATAATAACAGGGGTTGATTCTGGTTTCTCAGTCAGATAGCTGCCGCTTATCTCATTATAAAATCGCCAGTTACGGACAATATCATAGGTCGTTTCAGCAATAAACCGTCTGTCCTGAGCTCCCCATTTTTTGTTCGATTTAAGCACTCGTTGTATCACTTTATCAGCGAAGTACCCATCGAAAAATATCTGTTTGAGAGCCAGATCAACTGCCTCAAGTAAATTTTGATGTATTTTTGGTGTTATCATTTTAAATGTTCAATTTTACAATGCAATTATACTGTTTTTAAGTAGAAGATAAAATTTACCTAATAAAAAGGTTTGCAAATCTACTATATATAAGCATGAACTATTTAAACCTGATTATATGTTATGCTGTCAAATTAATAGAAATGATTTTTATGGAGTTCATATATGCTAAATAACCAGAACGCCCTAAGGCTTAGGCTTTGGATAAGTGCTGCCCTTCTGGCCTTGTTCCTGTTTGGGTGCGGATCTAAAGATGATTTGAATATGCAACCGGCTTTACAAAACGAGGATCCGGCGACTGCTGACGCTGCTGCTGCGGTTGCTGCAGAAGTTGCGGTAAACAATGGAGGAGTTCTCGATCAGGCAAATGATCTTATCTTTGCAGCCCGCTTTACATCTTCGGAAGAAGATCCCTATGCTATTGAGGGGTTTCCCGCCGGAATAAAGCAGGCAACGCGGGAATATGACTCTCTTTCCGGCTGGTGGACTGTCACAGTAACAAAAGAAATTGGCCATCCCTGGTTACTTTACTATTCTACCTATACACGCGAATACAAACACCAGTTTCTCAACAAAAATGGCCGATTCCAACGCTTCTATATTACACCTACCAATTCAGGCTGCGATACTGCATATTCGCTCCATAGCCTGATTTCTGATGCTTCAGGTTATACTTTCATGCCCAGGCTTACACATACTCTTACCGGACAAAGCGGAGATTGGTTAATTACCGGCATCAATACCCCTGAAATTACCATTAATTCAATGTATGGAAAACCTTTTGTTCGAACTTCAGTTGATACCCTTACCCGGGTAAACAGCATGCGAATTCTGGAAGACAGCCTTTCTCTGCAATTCTTTAATGTTACCGGGGCAAAAGGAGGCATTTTGAGTAAGGGAAAACTTACCGGCGGCACTATTACCGGACATTACCACGCTATTGTAACCTTTAAACGCGGCGATGCATATGCAGAATCTACCATTGACCGGGATATTGTAGTAACTTTGGGAGAGAAAACCACTCGCCTGAAGGTAGGTATATTCGAATATCTCATAGATTCCTTCACCGGGGATCTTCTTTAATCAAGTTTATATGTAGGATGAGAGCACCCTTCAAGGCTCTCATCCTACACCTGCTTTCTTTTCTTCATTTCTTACGTATTATATAGAATAGACCGATTAATCTTACACTGCTACCCAACTTACCATTTCGTACCCGGAGTCGGTTCTTCAGAGGAGAAACTTTGACACATTGACTTACTACGTACGCTCATTACAAACCGCATATTATATAATTGTTAAATTCGCACTTCATCCCGGTCTGCTGGATTTAGCGTTTTGGACTGCAAATAATAGACCATCCATTTTTTAAACCAATGAGGCCCGCCTTATGGTATTTAACTACTGAGTGGCATTTCATCCGCTCCTGGAGCGGTTAAAATACGTTTTTCGAAATATATACGCATTTGTTCGAATATTCTGCATTTCCAGTCCCCCGGACTCTATATGCATTTTTTTCTTCCCCTACCCTCCCGGGGTGGGTATCTTAGAAGGTAAATTATTCATTAATAAACATAAGAGGTGAATTTGAATTCATTAACCAAGCTGATGCTGTTCTCGCTTCTCTTGATTCTGGCCGGTGCAAGTGCGGTAAGCCAATACCCCACTACTTCAGCGGAACCGAAGAAAGGGGCAGAGAAGCCGGTAGTTAATGAGGCGGCTAACCCCGATACCTCTGTGGTAAAATATCAGAACATGGGAAAAATGCGGGCATCCTGGTATGGGCCCAAATTTAACGGTAAGGCTACAGCAAACGGCGAAAGATATAATCAGGAAGCCTTAACAGCCGCCCATCGTTCATTCCGGTTTGGCACATTACTGCGCCTTACAAACCCCAATAACCAAAAAAGTGTTATTGTGCGGGTTAACGACCGGGGTCCTTATCTGCGCTATCGCCAGTTGGACATTTCCAAAGCCGCCGCACGCGAATTAGGTATGATGAAAAAAGGCGTTTCTCATTTAAAAGTGGAACAGGTTTCGTTACGTGGGGTTAATTTTCCCGTAATCGCCTTCAATTAACACCTTTTTTCAGTTATCTACATATAACTTATAAATACCCGGTTCTTACCGGGTTTTTTTATATCCCCTTTCGAAACAATAACTTATACCTTGTTTACCATGTTTTAAGAACTATTTAGTACTGTCCGGTATATTCTGTTTCTCCCATAACCGGAAAAAAGTTATCTTTGCAAGATGCGATTAATAATTGATAATTAGCATATATTATTAATCTTAAATGTCGCTGTTTTTTTTCAATTTTATCAGAATTATATGAAAAAACTTAATTTAGGCTGTGGCCGGGACTTGAAAGAGGGCTATGTTAACCTGGATATTGTCGATTATGGAGGAAATGTTATCCATGATATCAATACTTTTCCATATCCTTTCGAAGAGAACACTTTTGATGAAATATTCTGCTCCCACATCCTGGAACACCTGGATAGCTTTCATAAAACAGTAACAGAATTATATAGAATTGCTAAACCCGGAGGAACCTTAATTGTATACGCCCCGTTTTTTCTGAATACTAAATATTTTGGTGAACCCGACCATAAAATACCCTTTTCAATTCGGACTTTCGATAACTATGAATATATCGGCAACAGGAAGCTGAAATTTTACGAGAAATGGAAACTTAACCATCGTACGAATTATGAGGGCAAAGCACAGTTTGAGGTTATTGAAAAGAAATTCATTACTTCGCATTTCACCATTCTGAAATGGATGGACTTCCTGGTAAATATTGAACCGGTAATGTATGAACGCTTCTTCGCGGGTATTTTTTCACCTGAGGAAGTTTTCTTTAAGCTGCGGGTAATTAAATAAGAAGGAGAAGCCGCTTAAATCAGCTCCTCCCGTACAATATTAGACCGGATTTACCGGTAAAGCTAACACCGGCAGCCTGCTTCGGTGCCGAACGCCATCAATTGTGGAACCATATATTAGATCCGTGATGAACTTATGGCCATGGCTGCCCGCTATAACCAGGCTCAGGTCATATTCGCTTACTATACGTACTATTTCGTCTTCCGGCTCTCCGCCGCCTACAATTGTCTTAACCTCAAAATGCTCATTTCGAAGTGTTTCGGCCATTTGTTCCAGATACTCGGCTTTTTGCAATGCCTCCTGGTCTGCAACCAGATTCCCTATAAATCGGCCTGCCACTGTCTGTACGCAGTGAATAAGATATAACTCAGGTGCAAGTGTACGTAAAAACGGGATAGCCTGGTTTATTATCTGAATGTCCCTTCCTGCATTCCCTTCCATTGCAATACCAATGCGCCGATAATTTGCCATTTTCACCGGTTCAGTCGGCATGTTCAGTTTATCTTTCACCTTGTGAGCCAATTTGGCTTTCCTGAGCATTGGCTCGGCAATAACCCACAACATAAAGGGCAATAGAACTATGCTGACAGGAGTAAGAACATACCGGACCAGATCGCCTTCGGCCCCCGGAGTACCAATTCGCTCGGTAATTAAATCATACACGAACTTCAGATTCAGTATTACAATAAATGCGGCAGCCGACCACGCAAATAGTTTCAACCAGGCTTTCGAAGCAAATTCGCCCATTTTTTCCTTATTGGAGGTAAAATGCAGCAAAGGAATCATTGCAAAGGGTAGTTGAAGTGATAATATCACCTGTGAAAAAATGAGCAAAGCGTCGACTGAACTATCGCCGTAAAATTTAATTACAATAACGGCTGGTATTACAGCCAATGAACGGGTAACAAGCCGCCTCATCCAGGGACGCATCTTCATTCCAATAAAACCTTCCATTACCACCTGACCGGCAAATGTTCCGGTAATAGTTGAGGACTGCCCGGCGGCTAGTAGCGCAATTCCAAAAGCCAACGGGGCAATTGATGAGCCAAGCAATGGCTCTAAAAGTTTGTGAGCGTCTATTATTGATGCGACGTTATGAAAACCATTATTAAAAAACACCGCAGCTGCAACAATTAAAATCGCGGCATTAACAAAAAAGGCCCCGTTTAATGCTACGACTGAATCAATGAAATTAAAGCGATTAGCTTCTTTCATTCCGGCAGGGGTTCTGGTCACTGCTCTCGATTGAACAAGCGCTGAATGTAAATAGAGATTGTGAGGCATTACTGTAGCACCAATAATACCCAAAGCAACAAACAGGCTTTGCCCATTCAAGAATGAAGGTATCATCCCCTCTGCGGCACTGGCCAATGAAGGTTTCGCGTAGAACATTTGAATAGCAAAACAAATACCGATCGTTGAAATCAGGGCAAGAATAAAGGCCTCCATCTTACGAATCCCTAAATTCATAAGCGACATCAGGAGAAGAACATCAATCGTTGTTATTACAACGCCCCAAAGAAGTGGAATATGAAATAAAATATATAAACCTATAGCGGAACCAAGCACTTCGGCCAGATCGCACGCGGCAATAGCCACTTCACATATCATCCATAACGCGTAATTTATGGCCTTAGGGTAATGAGCTTTGCAGGCCTGCGCAAGATCCGTCCCGGTCACTATTCCCAGTCGGGCAGCAAGTGTCTGAAAAATAATCGCCATCAGATTTGCCAGAAAGATTACCCAAATCAGTTTATAGCCAAATTGAGCGCCCCCGGCTAAATCGGTTGCCCAATTACCCGGATCCATGTATCCAACAGATACCATGAACGCGGGTCCCGAGAAAGTAAGAAGTCGTAAGAAAAATTTATTATGCGATTTTACTTCCACCTGTGCATTAACTTCATTCAGTGATTTTGCCATCTCTGCCTCCGTTGGAAATATTGCTCATGAAAATATTTTCCGCTGTCATAGAACTAATTTGTTTTTCCTGATTATCAATAGTAATTGTAAGTGTATTATCGAAATTTCGCCGCTCGATCAACCGTAATTCTTTCCCCAGTGTAATGCCCTCTGCCATCAGGTACATTAAAAACTCCTGGCTATGTTCATTAACTCGTGAAATAATACCGGAGTGCAGAAGATTCATATCTGCAAGTTTTATCATAGCATTCTGGCGTGGTAGTACTCCATTAATAGAAGGGATAGGGTTACCGTGAGGATCCAATTCCGGGAAATCAAGCATAGCCTCCATATAGTTTATCAATTCATCGGAAGAACTATGTTCAAGGCGCTCAGCTTCCTCGTGAACCTTTTCCCAGGGAAATTTTACCACTTCAAAAAGGAATTTCTCCCAAATTCTGTGCCTGCGTATAACTTGCATTGCTTTTTGCTCCCCGAGAGAGGTAAATTTAACGGGTTTATAGGGAGAATATACCACTAAGTCTTTCTGCCCCAAACGTTTAAGCATATCAGTTACCGCTGGCCCCGAAATGTTTAAGGCATCGGCAAGCTGATTGAGTTTCACCTCCCCTGCTTCATTCTGCAACCGGTACATCGCGCCAAGATAATTTTCTATTGATTCACTTGTCATATTTTAAGCTTACTTAATTTTATAATTAAGATAGGCTATATAAATTTAATAAGCAAGCCTGTAAATTGGCCATCTGCCAGATAGCACAATTTCTCAACTTTTGGAAATTCAACTATTTTCATCAATTTCCGATAATATTGTACAATTTCTCCGTGCAAAAACAGCTGTTAATATGAGATTTGTCCATGGGCAAT
Organism: Ignavibacteria bacterium; assembly: GCA_021286645.1. Lineage (GTDB taxonomy): Bacteria > Bacteroidota > Ignavibacteria > Ignavibacteriales > Ignavibacteriaceae > JACPGF01. The sequence goes on along the minus strand of JAJTBZ010000008.1, from coordinate 42,386 downwards.
ACGAGAGAGATTCAGCGAAACGCATGTACTCAATCATCATAAACACTATTTAACAATGGAGAAGATACCAACTATTTATTCTACTATAATTATTTATTAGGAGCTAATAAATGAACTGGTTTATAAATCAAAATGTAAAAGCAAAACTATTTATGGGGTTTGGCTCAGTAATAGCTATACTCCTGGTACTTCAAATATTTCAAATCCTCAAACTTTCGGAACTCGGAAACTTGCAAAATGAAGGTGCAAATCGTACTTTAGATGCAACCAGCTTAAATAGAGTTGAAGCCGACGTGCTCGGCATTTATCCTATTGTGGCCGATGGTATTATCAACAGGAACTTTTCCAAAACTCAATCAGATTTTGAGCAGGCAAAGAACAAGGCTAAAACAAATATTGAAATAGTTAAAGCCCTCTCAGATACGCCGGAAGAAAAAGAATATTTTGAAGCTTTCTCGGCAAACCTCAACCTGTATATCGCGAATATAGAAAAAAAATTACTTCCGGAACTGTCTAAGGGTAATTTGGCCGATTTTACTGCACTCCAATCAATCGACGACGAATTGGATAAGTATAGAGAAGCAACTATTGCCCCACTGGCAAAAATTGTAGCTTCACTTGAAAAAGAATCACATAAATCGGACGAATTGTATGATTCAATAAACTCAAAACTTATAAATTTCTCTTTACTTCTGGGACTGATATCACTTGCAGTGGCATTTTCTATCGCAACATACACATCAAAAACAATCGCCCAGCCACTGATAAAAGTAAAAGAAATCGCCGAAGAGTTAACGAAGGGTCATTTTAAAGCCCGGGCAAATATTAACAGTTCGGATGAAATCGGTAAGATGGCAGCTACTATTGATCAGGTAGCCTTACAACTTGATCAATTCGCTGTAGCGCTTCACCAGGTGGCTAACGGTAATGTAACATTACAAGTACCCGTTTACGACCCGGAAGATATGCTAGCCCCGGCATTTAATAGTATCTCAACAACACTACAAGGATTGGTGAACGAAGCAAATGCTCTTACAAAGGCTGCTATTGAAGGAAGACTTTCGACACGGGGCGAATTAAAGCATTTTAATGGGGGGTACAAAGAAATTATCGAAGGCGTGAATGCAACTTTGGATGCAGTAATTAAACCGATTGAAGATGGCGCGTTGATCCTTGAACAATTAGCCCAGGGAGATCTCACAGTTCGCATGCGGGGAGATTATTCCGGAGACCATGAAAAAATTAAGCGTTATATCAATATGGTTGCAGATTCACTCAACGACACTATTTCACGAATTAATGCCGCCATTGAGGCAGCAGCAAGTTCAGCAAATCAAATTTCATCATCGACTGAAGAAATGGCTGCCGGCGCCCAGGAAAGTAGCGCACAGGCTATGGAAGTTGCCGGCGCGGTTGAAGAATTGACGAAAACTATTCTTGAGTCAACAAACAATTCAATGCAAGCTGCTGAGAAATCGAAAATGGCTAGTACAAAAGCAAAAAATGGAGCAGCAAAAGTTGAAGATACGCGTGAAGGTATGTTAAGTATTGTACAGGCTACAACTCTTACCGGTAAAATTATTTCCTCACTTTCACAAAAAACCGATCAGATTGGTGAAATAACCCGTGTGATCGATGAAATAGCAGATCAGACCAATTTGCTCGCACTGAATGCGGCAATTGAGGCTGCTCGAGCCGGTGAACAGGGACGCGGTTTTGCAGTAGTGGCAGATGAGGTACGGAAACTCGCAGAGCGTACTACCAAAGCGACCAAGGAAATAGCCGAAACCATTAAAACAGTTCAGAATGAGGCAAAAGAAGCCGATAATTCTATGACAAATGCAAATACTTCGGTACAAACCGGCATGCAGCTAGCAAATGAGGTTGCAGAAGTACTTACGGAAATTCTCAATGCGAATATTGCTGTTTCCGAACTCATTGAACATTTAGCGGCAACTAATGAACAACAATCTGCAACGGCTGAACAGATTACGAAAAACATTGAGGGAATTAGCAACGTAATACACGAATCTGCAACAGGTACTACACAAATTGCTCACGCGGCCGAAGATTTAAGCAGGTTGACGGATAATTTGCAAAATCTGGTTAATCAATTTCGATTGCACGCCGATGATGGGAAACAGTATAAAAATTTACCCGCCGTAAATCAGAAGAAACTAAAAAATCGGGCACTACTCTCATAGCCCTGTATAAAGTATAAAAAAAGCGAGACTCTTTTACTGTAGTCTCGCTTTTTTATTTTACAAACATTTTTGCAAGTTTCAATGAGGCATCAGGTATTCCCAAAGTTTTTTCTGGCTATCCTGATAAGCTTCCCGTGCTTTCGCCTTATCAACCGGTGACAGAAAGGAAAACTCTGGCTGTTCCAGGTCTGATGAAGCCGGCAGGATACTAAATATTTTCCGTCCATCCTTCCGACCCTTATAGACCCAAGTAGGCATAGTTTGTAATTCTTTTAAGTTCATGGTTCCCCTGGTTACATTTTTCTCAATCAAAAATGTAATAATGCACCCGGCATCAGAATAGCGCCATCTTTGCCCCGAAATAAAATTCCCCATAGAATAAACACAGAGAACAGAGTCAAGTTTAGCACCATGCCCGGCGGCATATTTTTGCATTGGTTGAATTACATGCGGGTGGCTGCCCAGAATAATATCTGCCCCTTGGGAAATACACAGGCGTACTAATTTTTCCTGATTTGAGTTGGGGTATCGCTGGTATTCTTCGCCAAAATGGAAAAACACTAAAACGATATCTGCCTTTGGGCGGGCTGCCTGCAGATCAGTACTGATGCGGCAGGTATCAATAACATTTACCAGATATTCCTTGCCTTTCGGAATAGGGTTGCCGTTTGTGTTGTAACTGTAAGCCAGCAGCGCAATTTTCAAGCCCTTTACGGTAACCAAACGAATAGAATCCCTCTCTGCCCATGATTTATTCGTACCCAAAGTAACAAAGTTTTTCTCATGAAGCACTTTTTGGGTACGTAGAATTCCTTTTTCACCACGGTCCAGACAGTGGTTATTCGCGCAGGTAAGTACCGAAAAGCCCGCATCCCGAACTGCATCGGCAAATGTATCGGGCGAATTAAAAAACGGATATCCGGAATATTTTGATCCTGCTCCGGCAAGAACTGTTTCAAAATTAGCCAGGGCAATATCGCTTTTCTGTATAATCGGTTTAATGTAAGAAAAGAACGGCTTAAAATCGTATTCATCCTTACCATCCTGTGCATATAGAAACTCATCAGAATGGCACATCAAATCGCCCACAGCCGAAAACGTAACAGTAACAGTAGAATCAGCGGTAATTCGGGGTGCAGGTATAAGTTTAGCAACGGGCTGTATGCCCGAGATGAAAGTAAAATACCAGGTAAAGCAGATACAAGGTATGAGGGTTCTTAGCGGCATTCTATATAATATTTTGTTGAACTACCGCGAAAATGAGCATTTCATTTCCGCGGTAGAATAAATTAAAAAACTTTGAATAAGTTCTTAGTTATCGCCAGTTTTTCTATCGCTTTTAACATCCTGAACATCATTTCTGATATCCTGAGCCATTTTCTTTAATTCGCTCAAACCTTTACGAAGACGTGTACCGGCAGCTGCCTGACTTTTTTCATAGAATTTTGCAAAATCGGGCTGTAAGCTCTGAACGAAATCGAGTAATTGTTGATATTTATCCATCATTTCTCCTATTTAAATAAAATATACCGAAATATATAAAAATTACTGTTTTTGATTACTACGTTTTTAAATTATCAAATACTTCTTCTGCAATATCTTTAACCGACACACTATCGGTTTTTTCTAGAGTTTTCACACCATCAGTAAGCATAGTCATACAAAACGGGCAGGCAGTAGCAATAAGCTCGGCCCCGGTAGCAATTGCTTCCCGGGTTCTTTCCAGATTTATTCTAGTACCTTCAGTTTCCTCCAGAAACATTTGACCGCCTCCTGCGCCACAGCAAAGCCCCCTGCTTTTATTACGCTGCATTTCCGTTACACCCGGGATATTAAACGATCCAATTACCTCTCTTGGTGCTTCGTAGGTATTGTTATACCTGCCAAGATAGCATGAGTCATGATAGGTAACTTTACGAACACCGTTATTAACCGGCAATTTACCCGCCTGAATCAAACTGGCAATCAATTCCGAGTGATGAATAACCTCATAATTGCCGCCAAATTGCGAAAAATCATTTCTTATGGAATTCAGACAATGCGGGCAGGCTGTAACTATCTTCTTTACCCCATATTGGTTTAGCGTACTGACGTTTTCCATAATCAACTGCTGGGCCAGATACTCGTTACCTAAACGCCGTGCCGAATCACCCGTACATTTTTCTTCTGTGCCCAGTATACTAAATGATACACCCGCGCGCTGCATTAAACTTGCGAAGGCCCGTGAAACTTTTTTGTAACGCGCATCATAAGAACCGGTACACCCTACCCAATACAAATATTCAACTTGAGGGTTTTGCGCCATTGTTGAGATGTTTAATCCCTCCGCCCAGTCAGCTCTCCCGGATTGTGAAAAGGCCCAGGGGGTTCCATTGGTTTCTAAATTCTTAAATGTATTATTCAGCCCCGGTGGAAAATTCGACTCGCTTAAAACAAGGAAACGGCGCAGATCAACAATGGTATCAATGTGTTCTATCATTACCGGGCATTCCTGCACGCATGCTGCACAGGTGGTGCATTGCCACAACTCCGTATCGGTAATGAAATTATGCAGAAGAGTATTTTGCGTATCTTCGTTTTGCTGCTTACCACTCAACCGAATTGGACCTGCTTCCTGCACCCGCTTTCTAATATCGGTAATTATCTTTCTGGGAGAAAGCTGCTTACCTGTAGTTGCTGCCGGGCAGGCGGCTGTACATCTTCCACATTCCGTACAGGCGTAGCCATCCAATAATTGCTTCCAACTCAGTTTTTCAATATCATCAGCGCCAAATGTCTCTGCCGACTCATCCTCAAGGTTCAATGGTTTCAGGCTGCCGCGCTGCTGTTCCGTTTTCGAGAAATACACGTTGGGAATTGAACTGATAATATGAAAATGCTTCGAATATGGCAGATAATTTAAGAATGTAAGAATTCCCAGTATGTGAATCCACCAGAACAGATGAAACATTACACGTATTGAGTCCGTATCAACAGATTGAATCAGTATAGAAAGCACTGCAGTAACGGGGCGAACTTCATTCACCTTATCGGCATTCGAAGCCAATAGCCAGTGACATACATTTTGGCCATACATGGAAAGAACGATTATCGTAATCATACTCAATACAAATATCGCATCAAAGCGGGCGTGACCACTTACCTGCAATCGGGGGATTTTAATCATGAATCGCCGAATAAATGCTGCGGCAATAGCCCCGAGCACCAGAAGGCCTAATACATCCTGAACGAGCGTAATTACTAAATAGAATGGTCCGGTAAACGAAAATGAAAAGGAAGGGAAAAAGCCCTGTATGAAACTTTCAATAACAGTAAAACTGAAGAGAACGAATCCCCAGAAGATTAACAGGTGTATACTGCCGGCGACAGGCTGGCGCAAGAGCTTAGTTTGTGCAAACGCAATTTGTAGTACTTTTTTAATCCTGGCGGCCGGATTATCGAACCGGTCATCTTTCTGACCAAGGCGGATAAATCCCGCAATCTTTTTTAGATTACTGATAAAGAAACTTACCGCGCCAATTACAACGAATGCAAAAACTAAGCTATTGAGCATCCTGGATGATTCCGTTATTACTTACGGAATCGTTTTAAGCCCAGTGTTATTCCAGTACCCGCTATTACTTTAGCTAAAGTCCAGCCGGAGAACAAGCTGGCACCAATAGCGAAACTCTGTGAAAGGTTATGCAGGAAAAACGTATTAAGATATAACACGCCAAGAGTAATAATAACAACTTCACCAATAAGGAACGCCGCAAAGACATAAGGAACCGTACTGCGTTTTTCAATAATGCTGCCTGCAATATATGCACCAAGCGGGAATGCTAAAAGATAACCGCCTGTGGGGCCGAACATGCTAAGCATGCCGAAAGTACCATCGGCAACAGGGGCCAGTACCGGCAAACCAACGAAGCCGAGTGCGAGATATATACCAATGGAATATGCCCCATATCGGGCACCGAGAATTGCGCCGGTTAATAAAACCGCGAGCGTTTGTAATGTAAAAGGAACCGGGGTAGCCGGTATAACTACCTTGGAAGCTAAGGAGCATAATACAACAAAAGAGATAACAAGGTGTATCTTTTTGTCTAAGATTTTCTGCATTGATAATGGAACTGACATCACTGTAGTCGCCTTATTCATGAAATAAATTCCTTACTGATTATGTAACTTAAAAAATTGCAGTGTCGAGTGTAACACCATATCAAATTCCGGTGTAGAGCCCGCGAATGGATGAACCACTCCAAAAGTATGCCCGGTATGGGGAATACGCATAATAGTAGTTGTTTCCGGGTGGCCCCATTCATAGAGGCATTCGGCTTCATCCACCTTAACTGATAAATCCTGTTCGCCATGCAGTATAAGCAGGGGCCGTTTAATTCGACGCATTGCTTTACGCAGACTCAGAATTCCTGTTTTATTTTTTTCGATGTCATCCAGGAGTCCCACGCCCAAGCGCATAACTTGTTTCGTGCGGGCATTAAGAACATCAAATGAACCTTTTTTACGCCATTCCTCTTTTTGTCGTTTTGAATAGCGGTCGAAGCGTGCCAGGCAGCCCCAAACAGCAGTGGCTTTCACCGTGGGATTTTTCCGTGTAACCACCAGTGAAATTCCGCCTCCGCGGCTATGCCCGATAAGAAATACATCTTTATGTGTATTCGCGCTAAAAAAGCCAAAATGGTAGGCTTCAATAATCTGGTTCAGTTCACTTGCTTCAAGTGTAAAGGTATTCTGCGCAAATTTTTCCATCTCGGTAAATTGCTCCTGATTAGAGCCTATTCCGTTATGCGAAAAATTAAAGGTAATAACACAATATCCCTCACTCGCGAAGTATTCGCCAACATAGGGAATGAATCCCCAGTCTTTAAATCCCTTAAATCCATGTGCAAAAATTATCGCAGGATTTTTTCCGATATTTTCCAGCCCATAGACCGAGAGATCTATTTTATCGTTTTTCCTGGTATAGAAGACAAAATCATTTTTCATTCCTGTAATATGCTATTTAAACGCAAATTATCCAACATTAGGAGCCCGGAAAAACGCATTTTTCATGATAAAAATGCAGAATTTAACATACAACCGGAACCCCTTCCGCCCCCGGGGAGTAAATTTCACTTTTACATTTTCGAAAATATTAGTAGATTATGAATCTAATTTCTTTCGGAAAGGTGCAGGAGTGGCTGAACTGGCACGCCTGGAAAGTGTGTGTACGTCAAAAGCGTACCGTGGGTTCGAATCCCACCCTTTCCGCTCAAAAAAAACCAAATGCGAAAACAGCGATTTTAAGCCGTTTTCGCATTTTTTATTTCTGAAATTCCTCTCAGATACACCCAAATACACCATTTTATACCCAGGTTTGGCAACATTTTGGCAACATTTTTAGATAAAAAAATAGCCACCTTTTTGAGATGGCTATTGAGGTTTTGGGCTGTATATGGGGCTAGGATTGAAGTAGATTGTCCAATTTAGAAACATCGTTGTGCAGATGGTCGGCTTTATTGTGCGCGTAAATTTCGGTCTGCACCACCGACGAATGCCCCAGGAGTTCTTTGATGTTCTGAATGGACACTCCCCTGTGAATCAGCATTGTAGCATATGTGTGCCTGAATTTATGGATTGTAGCCTGAGATTTGATTCCTGCTGCTTTGGCCAGTTTTTTGCATTTCCCCAACAACCCCCGTTCTAAAAGTTTTCCGCCTTTGGGACTTGGGAAGACCAAACCTTTGGTGCCGTTTACCTCGGCCATGATTTTGAGAAGTTTATACAGATCCACACCAATCGGAATAATCCTTTCAGCGTTATGCGTCTTGGTCACAAACCCCTCATGTGAATGAACGTGAATAGTCAGTCTATTAAGATCCACATCATTCCAAGTCAGTTGGGCAAGCTCGCTGAAGCGCATCCCCGTGAGAAGGAAGCCCATGAATGCATGGCGGTATCCCGAATGCATATCCTGAGCAAAAAAATCCTTTAACTCCGCAATAGTATAATAGTCGGCCTTCCTCTTTTCAACCCGAATATTTTTGATATGGAGCATCGGGTTCCGTTCAATATGACCTTTGATATACTCCTGCTGGAAAAAAGCCTTCATGGTCGCAAGGAAAAAGTTTATGGTTTTGGGCTTCGCCTTCAACACACGGTCCGTAGTGCCTTTTGGATCTTTCTTTTCACTCATGAGAACCTCTTTGAACAGAGTTGCATGATCTGGTGTAAATTCGTCAACGTAGGTCAGCTCATGAGCCTTCACAAAGAGCTTAATCTGGCTTATTATATATTTATACCGCTTTATACTACCTGGTCGTAAATCCATCTTTGTCTGTTCAAAATGATCAAGTTCTCTTTCGATGAGATATCGGAGATTCTTCATATCAGATTTTATTAGTCGGTTTTCATACTTCTTTTGGGTATGCATTGCCTCAAATGCTCTTGCTTCTGTCTTAGTATTGAACCGTCTAACTAACCTTACCCCATACTCATCTCTGACATCAACAACATATTTACCGTTTGAGGTTGGTTTTATAGCCATTATTTTATTCCTTCTGTTACTATTCTTGCTAATTCTGTTATCTGGATCATTGGTTTATCACCCATATAAGTTGCCTTTATCATGCCACTCTTGATTCTCCGACGGATAAATTCTTCACTTACGCCGATTTGCACGGCTGTTTCCTTCGGCGCGAAAAGCAGCTTTTGAGGGTTGTTATGGACTAAAATATTAAGAGTCAGCCTATAGGTATCTTCAGTATCAGACTCAGGTGGAGCCACTGGCAAGTTGGGTCGCTGGGCGCTTGCTTTTGACACTTGTGGCCGATAATCCGAAAAGTCTATAAGCGGACTCATTGTTTATTTCCTTGAGGAGAACGAACCAACTCCTGGTAAGGGATCATTTTTCGCTTACCGATTGTGATATACCCGATCTTGCCATCCGCGACGAGCCTGTACACTGTATCTTTCCCAAGATGCAGCACCCGTGCAGCCGCGTTTATCGAGTATAACTGGAGTTGATTTGTTGTTTCCATCAGTGTTCTTATACCGAACTATTTATCTGATGCAGTATCGGAGTCATCAGGAAAAAGAGGTGACTGTGTATCAACTTCCATCATCCAGTCAATCAATTCTGCGGAGTGCACAGTTGCAAATTTTCTAAGCTTTTTTACTTCTTCTCTTAGGTTTGCAACTGTTATAAGTTTATTCACCCCAATTACCCATTCGCCATCGTCGAAATATGGCTTGCGAGTATTGTATTTATGGTTATGGCGAAGACAGTCCCTGAGAATTTTTGCATCATTCTTCGTTTGAGTGCAGAATAGACAATCAAATTCGCGGAGTTTGTTTTTATCCGTTATGGAAGTTTCAATGAGATTGAGCGTACATTCATCAGCATTATCCTGGTTGAAGTCATCTGGCAGTCTTTCGATCAGCATTTCGGGAATTTGACGGGAATTATCAGATTTATCTAATAATTCCGTTAACAGCTTTTTAGTTTTAGAATCCATTCCTTGAATATCCTTTCTTTGGAATTTTAGAACTGGCGGGGTTACCGCCAGTTGCATTTGGAATTATTTGCTTTTTCGATTAGGCAAGTTGAACTTTGTACATAATTGAGTGTATATATCGGGAACCTCGGCAATTATCTTTTTTGTCATGAGGAAATCAAATTCAGCAACTTCATTAATCATATCCTCAATGAATCCAGATGAAATAACGATATTATAATGTAAGTGAACAGTATCACCATCAAAGTGAAACATGTCTATCTTAGGTAAGTATGCCTTTTGCGTCAAAAGCATTTCTTTTTTTAAAGCCTGAAAAGCTTCTACTCCAATTTTATCTGTAAACTGACTTGCGGCAGAACAAGATTCAACTTTTATAAGAGTCTTACCTTTGCCAATGTTCATAAATTCCATGGGCAAAAACGGAAACATTGTTTTGTGCCCAAGAACATAAACATAGGGTGTAATACCAACTAGCTTTGGGAGTTCGTTTGTATTGATTCCGCGAAGTAGAGTTGCTGGAACATGAAATTGATTTTTAATAGGTGAAAGAAAAATCATTCCATTAACATGAAGTTCATGGATTTTTTTTGCTTTGTCATAACTAACAGTTATAACATTTGTGGCAACTGAGTTGCCTTGTGCTACGTTTTTCATATATAATACTTTCATAAAAAGTTAAAAATGTGTTAGTATTTATGCGGGGCTTTCGCCCCGCATATTTGTGGATTAGTTGGTTAATTACATAACGATGGTTGTAGCCAGCACTTCGTGAAACTCGCCAAACTCTCTGATTGATTTGTCCAAAGATTTTACATTATCTATAGATACAATCAATTCGAAAGTAATTGTATAATTCGTTTCGTCTTCATCTTCATCTCCGAACGGACCGTCATAATCCAGACGATCAACATCAAACTCATCGGCTACTGCCCAGTTGAAAAAGTCCTCGGGTTCTTCTCCAGCAGGGACATCGATCTCGCAAAACACTCTGCGTGCTGATTTAATTTTGCGCGCATATTCATAGAGAAGTTTCGACTTCGAGGCAGCATCTTCAGGTTGCTTTTCTTCAGGGGATACTTCGATACCCATCACGAAATTGCCGAACCTTCTTTCCGCAAATAATTCGTCTGGAATATTGGTGAACGAATAATCGTTAATTCCTTCCTCGAAGCTGAGAAAAGGATATTTGCTGATTTTAGGATTACCATGCTCGTATTCACACGGATATCCTTTTGATTTGAATAATACAGCTGCTTGCTGAATGTTGGCTTTAACTTCCTTCATGGAGTTAAGAAGGTTGGTAGATTTTCTACCAATTACGTTTCCTTTCGAAGTTGACATAGTGATGTCCTTTCATATTTGTGCGGGGCCACAGCCCCGCGTGATTAATTAATTATTATTTATTGGGAGTCCAACCGAGCATTTTGCGAAATTCATTTGCAAGCATACTTCTTACCTGAGAAGATGCTTTTATCATTTCAAGTATTTCTGGTTTCCATGCAGTATTTTTGATGAATTTCTGAGCCGCAGCATAGAACTGCCTGCCATTATTCGAGAGAGCAAGGGGCTTTAATTGTTCAAAAGCCTGCCTGTTCTGCATGGTTTTTGGATCGGCAACCTCACGAAACGCTAGAAGAATCTTCTCATAGTTTTTAGCAGCTTGTCTGCTAAGTCTGAGATTGGTTTTTATCCTGCTAGCTTTAACAGTAGCTGCCTCCGCAGATTTTCTGCTTAAAGACTGAATAGTAACACCAACTTTAGCAAGTTTCCTGTCACACTCTTTTACTTCCAATGTGACTTCGGCTAGCTGCTTTCTGCTAAGTGCGATCTGATAATTATTCAACTTTTCGGCAGTGATTGCATCCCCAGTTGTCTGGTCGATTGATATCACTCTTTTGCGAAGGTCGGTTTGGGTTTTGAGTAGCACTTTTGTGTTCTCCGCGTCCATTCGCTGTTTCATCAAAGCATTGAATTCTTTTTCGGTTTTTTGAAACCGAGATTTTGAAACCGCACGCGGTTTCTTCGGCTTTATTGCCGAACCAGCTGACAACTTGTCGTTGCTGGGTTTCATTGGATAAGCCATGTCAGGCCTTTCGTTTTGTTTTTATTTCGTTCTTAATGAACTTGCCAAAAGAGGTGCAAATAAAAGACCAGTAGAAAAGTCCATTTATAGGCTGAAATTAAAGGGTGGGTACAAAAAAACTTGCTCTCCTTCAAGTTTACCTGAAGTTGAGCAAGTTTTAGAAACGGTTAATTGGGGTAATTTTATTTGTTAGTTAAAAGAGGAGACGAGTTTTAACTTCTGAATATTTCTGATAGGATTTTGCTAATGTAGATGAATTATACCTACTTCCACTGATGCCTAAAATATTCATAGCGCTCTCCCACTTTGTTGTTTTGTCGAACGACTTTAAACAGTCATCCATGTAAATCTTAGACAAGATTGGCGCTATTATTTCGTCGAGAAAGGGACCTTTTGATCCATTCCATTCACTTAAGTACCCCTGAAGAATTTCAACCAGGGTGTCAAAATCATCTTCTTTTCTGGCCGTAAGGTTTCTGAATGGTTTAGCAATGATTTGATCAATTGTAATATTGCTTTGTCCTTCAGCCCAGGCATCAAAAAAAAGAGACTTAGTATATTGAACAAGTTCCCTCACATTTCCAGGCCAATTATATTTTTTGAGATATTCTATTTCTTTTTTTTCTATTGAAATGATTGTAGTCTTTTTTTCATTTAACCTGTTGAGCGTTGAGGCAATAATTAATTCAATGTCATCGGGGCGTTCTCTGAGAGGAGGTATATCAATGATCCGTTCAGAGATTCTAAAATACAAATCATATTCAAACTCACATCGCTTGACCATAGATTTCAGATCTTTATTACTTCCAAAAATCATTCTTACATCAGCAGTCAAGACTTCTTTTCCCCCTAAGACTTCAAACCGCTTTGTCTCTATGAATGTCAATAGTGCATTTCGCAAGCCCAATGGACAGCGATCAAGTTCATCCAGAAATAAAGTACCCTTCTCGGCGCGCTGCACTTTCCCCTCATGATCATTAACCGCTCCAGTGAAGGATCCTTTTTTCCATCCCCAAAGCTTCATATCCAGTTTATCGGAGTCAAGTCCACCGCAATTCTGCTCTTCAAATGCTTTTTTTGAACGATTGCTCAAATCGTGGATTGTTTTTGCCAAAAAGGACTTTCCGACACCGCTCTCGCCAAGGATTAAAACTGGCACATCACCTTCGTCAATTACGTTAAGCAAAGATTTTAGCCGTTCGATGTATATGGGATCACGAGTCAAACAGTTTTTTACTAATTCTTGCAACCTTTCTTGTCGGCTCGAAAAAGTGGGTTTAATAACTGATGTATCTGAGTGTTTTTGTTTGAATCTCAGTAACGTTTTTTCAATAAAAAGCTTTTCAGCATCTCTCTCATAGGTTAGGATAAAACTGGGTTGATCTGGTTTTTCCGCAAACTGAGTAATTTTTAACAATAACATGATAACAATCAGTTGGAAGTACACATTTTTTAATTCTGCGTTCAGCTCATCACTGATTGATTGAAATTTCACTCCAACCCTCTGCTGATTGCTTTCATAAATTGAATTAATCGCTGAATTCAAACCACCCACTACTGTTGTGTAATCAGTCGATCCAACTACGAGGTGGCATATTTTACCATTCGTAAGTGTAATGGCTGGGTTTTCTTTGTTCAGGATATCTTCCGCTCGCGCAATCAGAGATTTATTCTTTAGTTCATTAATTAACTTTTCGTGAATTTGTGCTTTGTCCAGTATGCAAATATAACTGTCAAAATCTTCATCGAAAAAGCTAACACTCTTTTTGAGTCTTATCTGTGTAAAAGCTTCATCTAAAGTTAATGGCACAGCAACCTTACCAAATGGAAGTTTTAAGGAAATTGGTTTAGCTACTGCTCCATCAATTAAAGGCTGTTCAAAAGAATCTTTCCATTTCCAGGCCCATTTCTTCTTCTCCTGAATTCCAATGGTTGAACATAATTCACTAAAAAATAAGGGTTCTACTTCATCACGCAATTCACAAAGCAGGTTATATTGTTTTCCCTGAGATGGATCCGAAAGATCAAAACTCTTATTAAGTTCATTCTGTAATAATACCAGGGCTTCACTGTAATTTTTAGTGGATATAAGTTGATTAATTTGTTCCATTCATTGTACTCCCGTTCAATTATTAGTTCATTAGTCATAAAACTGCCTGCTTTTTGATGCAGATATTGTATTTTTTTGTATAAACTGTTCTTTTTATGCTTAATCTGGTCCTATTTAATGTAAAAATCCTCTAAAGACCTATCTTTTGGGGCTTTTTTGAGTATAAAAACCCATAAAAAAGGATATTTTTTGTAATTTTTCACTTCAGGTAAGTAAAAAAATATAACTTAAGAGATTGAAAAATAAACAATTAAAGCTACATAGATGTAATTTAGTCATGTTATTTGCTGGGGAACTGTAATTTGGTGACCTTAGAAAAAACTAAAAGCCATGTGCAACCAGAAAAAAGAACATAGTTGCCTGCAATGTTAACTTATTGAAATCAAAATAATTATTGTATTTTGCAACTGTGGTTCTAAAAATTTAAGTTAATTGTTTATAGGCAATTGTTAGTGGGAATTGGGGTGATCAATATTCGTCTCTTTTTCCCTCCACGGCATATTTTGATCAATTATCGGATTTCTATGTGAATTTAACTCCTTATCACGCGAAGTATTTTGCGTATGAACTGACCAAGCGCAGCCCTTCGGACAGTGTCCAGAAGCTGGTAACATCATTGATGGATGCACAGGTGGACCTTAACCCGCACCAGGTAGAAGCTGCTTTGTTTGCTTTTCGGTCGCCCCTTTCTTCTGGTGCAATTTTGGCTGATGAAGTTGGACTTGGAAAAACAATTGAAGCTGGACTTGTCATTTCACAAAAGTGGGCAGAGCGAAAGAGAAAAATATTAATAATTACCCCTGCCAACCTGCGAAAACAGTGGAGCCAGGAATTACTCGACAAGTTCTTCCATCAATCCATAATCTTAGAGCAGAAATCACTAAAAGAAGAGCTTCGGAAAGGAAATTTCAATCCTTTTACCCAGAATGTTATTGTAATCTGCTCATACCAATTTGTTCAAAAGCAGGCACATTACGTTAACGCAATTTCCTGGGATCTCGTAGTTATTGATGAAGCTCATAGATTAAGAAATGTCTATAAATCAACAAATAAAATTGCAAACGCAATTAAATCAGCCGTTAATGAACGCCCCAAACTGCTTTTAACTGCAACACCTCTACAAAATTCCCTCTTAGAGCTTTATGGACTTGTCAGCATCATAGATGAATACACATTTGGTGATTTGGAAAGCTTCCGAAGCAAATACCTAAGGGTTAGAAATGAAGAAATGTTTGGTGAATTAAAGCAAAGATTAAGCCCTATTTGCATTAGGACTTTGCGCAAACAGGTTAAAGAATATGTAAAGTATACGAAACGGATTCCGATAACCCAGGAGTTCTTTCCCTCTGCTGATGAGCAAAAACTATATGACATAGTGTCTGGGTATCTTCAGGAGGAAAATTTATACGCCTTGCCTCCAAGCCAACGAAAATTAATGACACTAATTCTTCGCAGATTATTAGCTTCCTCTACTTATGCTATTTCTGGCACTTTGGAGGCCCTGTATAAAAAGCTGGAGGAAATAATAAATAGTTCTTCTCAGGAAGCTTTGTTCCCAGATACCCTTATTAGGGAAGATTACGAGGGATATGACGAACTGAAAGATGAATGGGAAGATGAAGACTCAGAAGAAAAAAAATATTACTCACCTGAGGATATTCGGGCCATTGAAATGGAATCAAAAAAACTTAAAGAATTTCATGCATTGGCTAAATCAATCCAGAAAAATTCAAAAGGTGAAGAGCTGTTAACGGCTCTCAAACGCGGGCTATCAGAAGCAGTAAAATCTGGCGCGCCAAGAAAAGCAATTATATTTACAGAATCAACCCGCACTCAGAAATACCTTTTTGCCCTGCTTGAACAAACTGAATTTAAGGGTAAAATTGTTTTATTTAACGGAACAAACACAGACCCCTTATCCAAGAGTATTTATGAACAGTGGCTTTTGAAAAATAGCGGCACAGACAGAATTTCGGGCTCAAAATCCGCTGATATTCGTTCTTCACTGACGGAATATTTTCGGGATTATGCTGAGATTATGATTGCCACGGAAGCTGCCGCGGAAGGCGTTAACCTGCAATTTTGTTCGCTGGTTGTGAACTACGACTTGCCCTGGAACCCGCAGCGCATTGAACAGCGCATTGGCCGCTGCCACCGCTACGGGCAAAAATATGATGTAGTTGTTGTGAACTTTCTGAATAAAGCCAATGCTGCTGATGTAAGGGTTTACGAATTACTATCAGAAAAATTTAAATTGTTTGACGGAGTATTTGGGGCCAGTGATGAAGTACTCGGTATGGTTGAAAATGGCGTGGATTTTGAAAAACGGATTGTACAGATCTATCAGTCATGCAGAACCGTTAAAGAGATACAGGAATCTTTTGATGAATTACAGCTGGAACTTGAGGCTCAAATATCAGAAACATTGTTAAGCACCAGACAAAAACTTCTTGAAAATTTTGATCCCGAAGTAATTGAAAAACTTAAACTGCGTGATACTGAAAGCAAGCAATACCTTACTCTGTATCAGGAATGGCTCTTAAAAATCACAAAGCACTATTTGAAAGACTTCGCAGAGTTTGATGCATCAAACCTTTCATTTACCCTAATAAGAAATCCTTTTCCTGAAGAGCAAATACACCCAGGTCCTTATACAATCGGGAAAAGCGGAGAGGATGTAAACATCTACCGCATCGGACACCCATTGGCAAAAAGGATACTTGATGCCTGCAAAACAACTCCAACTGACGATGTTGAGATAGTATTTGACTATAAAAACAGTCCATTTGGAAGGATTGCAAATCTTGAACCGTTAATCGGCAAAAGCGGTTGGTTGGCTTTATTTAACATAACCTTATGCAGTTTTGAGTGCGAAGATGTGTTGGTATTTATTGGATTTACCGATGATGATATAAAACTCGATCATGACCAGTGCAAACGGCTCTTTTCATTATCTGGCGATATATTAGACTCTGTCGGAGTAAATTCCAAAGCCTCAAATCAGATTAATTTGGCTCAGACTGAGGAAGCAGGACGTCTGGAAGAGATATTGCGGAACAAGAATAAGAAATACTTCCTTGAGGAATCTGAAAAGCTTAGTAAATGGGCTGAAGATATTATAGCTGATGCGGAAAATGAAATAAAGATTACCAAGGGCAGGATAAGGGAGTTAAACAGACAGTTACGGGGTACGCAGATGCAGGATGAGATACTGAAATTCAATAAAGAAATTCAGGAACTTGAGACAAGAAAAAGAAAACAGCGCCAGAAAATATTTGAAATTGAAGATGAAATTGAAAAGAAACGGGATTTGATAATTGGACAGATTGAGGATCGAATGACTTTGAGCGTAAAAACGGAAGAAGTATTCAGAATTCGTTGGAATCTCGTTTAATAATTTAGTATGAAATACGTTTGGCCAAAGAAATATGTGTATTTTTGCAATAGACAGTAATATTACAGATCAACCAAGTTTGAAGAATAAAAGTACAAGAATTAACTATGAGTGACAAACTACAAAAATTCAAAGAAGTTTTACGGGAAGTTTTCCAATTAGATCAGGCAGACCTGGATTTTGGCATATACAGGATTATGAACCAAAAACGGGATGATATTGAAAGTTTCCTGGAGAAAGATTTGCTCCCCCAGGTTCAGGCACTGTTTTCCCAGCATTACGCGGGAGACTTTTCCAAGCTTGACGAGGAATTGCAGGCTGCCATACAACAGGCTAAAGAGTTGGGAGTAAACCCCGATACGGTGCCAAAAGTTGCTGATTTGAAAGCCAGGTTATCAGCTGCGCCAAATTCTGAAGAACTGGCCGATAATGTATTTTCGTACCTGAGTAATTTCTTTAAGCGGTATTACGATAATGGCGATTTCCTTTCTCAGCGCAGGTATAAAAAGGATGTCTATGCAATTCCGTATGAAGGCGAAGAGGTAAAATTGTACTGGGCAAATTACGACCAGTACTATATTAAAACCACGGAATATTTCAAGAACTATTCTTTTAAGCTTTCAAATGAGAAGAAGGTGAATTTTAAGATTCTTGAGGCTACCACCGAACAGAACAATAATCTTGCTGCTAAAGCCAAAGAGCGCAAATTCTTTATTGTACAGGAAAATCCACTAGCGCTGAATAATGATGATTTGGATATTAATTTCAGGTACGATTTTAATGAGCAAAAACAAAAAGACCTGAACACCCAAGTTCTTGAATCTGTACAGGCAAAGTACCTGGAACTTGCGGGGCAGCAAAAAGAGCTGATCGACTTTAAGGAAATACTTGATCTTCGTCCTACCGATAAGAATAAAAAGCGTACATTGCTGGAAAAGCACATTAATGATTTTACTGCAAGAAATACGTTTGATTATTTTATTCATAAAGACCTTGGCGGCTTTCTCCGCCGAGAACTGGATTTCTTTATTAAGAATGAAGTATTGTACATTGATGATATTAACGAGCTTGATGAAAAACAGTTCCACAAGCAGGTTTCGACAATAAAGGTGTTAAAACAGATCGGACATAAAATAATTGCATTTTTGGAACAACTTGAAAATTTTCAAAAGAAATTATGGCTTAAAAAGAAATTTGTGGTTGAAACAAATTATTGCATTACACTGGATATTGTGCCAGAAGAATTATATCCAGATATCATTGCTAATAACGCTCAGTTAGAAGAATGGATGAACTTATTTCTTATTGAAGAAATTATGGAGGATTTCGGACGCAAGGGGTTTTCGAACCCATTATCTATTGAATTTCTTAAGGAAAACCAGTTTTTACCGATTGACACCAAATATTTTGATGAGGACTTCAATAAATCACTTCTCAAGAGTTTAGACTCTCTGGACAAACAACTAAGCGGAGTATTGATAAATTCTGAAAACTCACAAGCTATACAACTATTAGCGTCTCGCTACACAGCTCAAGTTCCTTGTATTTATATAGACCCACCATATAATACTCCACACTCTCAAATCTTATATAAAAATAACTACAAGCATTCTTCTTGGCTATCTTTATTACTAAATGTATTTGAGAAAATACCTTCGTTCTTTTCGTCGCCGTTATGTTTAACAATCGCTATAGATGACTATGAGTTAGCAAATCTTAATTCACTTATTAACTCATTTTTTGCCAACTATGACATTTCCACTATTGTCGTAAATCACCATCCACAAGGAGCTGGCGGAAAAATCTCACGAACACATGAATATCTTCTTATTATAAGCGACAAAGGATCGCCGAACTACCTAGGCAAACCAAAGGAGCAAAATCACGAAGATCGTAGTTTTATGCGTAGTGGAACTGCGGAGAATAACTTTAGGACTGGACGATGGAAAAGTTTTTATGCTCTTTTATATGATCCTAGGCAGAATAAAATAGTTTCTGCCGAACCACCCATTC
The DNA here is from genome assembly GCA_021286645.1 of Ignavibacteria bacterium. Taxonomy (GTDB): domain Bacteria; phylum Bacteroidota; class Ignavibacteria; order Ignavibacteriales; family Ignavibacteriaceae; genus JACPGF01. The sequence goes on along the minus strand of JAJTBZ010000008.1, from coordinate 23,086 downwards.
CTCTTCAAGAGGAATATCCATTGGAACCGAATGAAAGTGGACTTATACGGATCTACCCGATAAATTCAAAGAATGAGGAAAGAGTTTGGCGCTCTAGTTATGAGACTGGTAAGAATAGAGCCGAGAACGGTGAACTTTTGCGCTCACCAAAAGGCGCAATTTATCAAGCAATCGACCATGAGGGTAAATTTGAAACATTATTTAGTAATTGGACACTTCCAAAATATAATGCGGGGATAAATGGTTCTAATTTATTGGCAGATATGGGGCTGGGAGGATTATTTGATTACCCAAAATCAGTTTATGCAGTTGAAGATGCGCTCTGGGCAACCACTTTTGCAAATCACGATGCAATAATTCTTGACTATTTTGCTGGCTCGGGGACTACTGGGCATTCAGTTATTAATATGAATAGGTTTGACAATGGTAATCGACGTTACATTCTTATCGAAATGGGTGAATACTTCGACAAGATTACTCTACCCCGCATCAAAAAAGCAATTTACAGCAAAGACTGGAAGGATGGGAAGCCAGTTTCACGGGAAGGCATAAGCCAATGTTTCAAATATTTACTTTTGGAATCTTACGAAGATACCCTAAATAACTTACAGTTAAAGCGAACCCAGAACCAGCAGCAGGCACTTGAACTTAATGAACAGTTCCGCGAGGGGTACATGCTCGGTTATTTCCTTGATGTCGAAACCGAGGGTAGCGCTTCCCTACTTAACATTGAGCAATTTGAAGACCCGTTCAATTACTACTTGAACATTACCCGCAACAATGAAATGAAACCGACTAAGGTAGATTTGGTTGAAACATTCAACTACCTGCTCGGGCTGGTTGTAAATACCATTGATGAGTTGGATGGATTTAGGGTTATTACAGGTGAATTGTTAAACTCAGAAAAAATATTGGTCATCTGGCGAAATACCAGAGAAAAAAATAACGAAGACCTGAACAGTTTCTTCTCACGCATCCGCGTTAATATTAAAGACTCGGAATTTGACCGAATTTATGTTAATGGAGATAACTTTCTGGAGAACATGAAAATTGGGGAGGAAAAATGGAAAGTTGTTCTCATCGAGGAAGAATTTAAGAAATTGATGTTTGAGGGAACTTGATATGAGAAAAAAACTTTGTATCTATTTTTCGGATTTCTTTAATGTCGATGAGGTCGAAATATTACAATATGGTGCTTTTAATATTTCTCTAATTAATGACCTTCCACTCTTTGTTGACCCCTTTCTCATTTTTAATAGTGAGAAACCTGAGTACAAAAAATTACATGCTGATATTATAGAATATATAAAATTTCTGAGAAATAAATCATCAAGTAAGGGACTTGATGCTGGTTTACTCAAAAGCTGGTACTTGTTCCCAGAGGTCAAACAAAACTGGTTTGGTTATAGTGAAAGTGGAAATAATGGAAGAGGATTGGGTCGTGATTTTGGAAATTCATTAAGCAGAAATCTTTCATCTGCTTTTCCAGATTTTGGCAAGGAAAAAATTTCCTCGGGAAGCCATCTGGAGAAACTTTGCTTAGTAAAGGAAGGGGTAGGAAAAGATCAGATTAGTGATTTCACTACTAATCTTATTAAGAATTATATTCTTGAGTATACACAAGAATTTGCCAAGCGGTATATCGATAAAAAATACTGTAAAACAATTCAAGTGCAGAAAGTCGAGTTTAACTATAAAACTGAAACTTGGATGACCAAGCCGTTTTACCTTCCATACATTCTAGGCGATTTTGTTTTGTTAACCCCTAGAGATATCCTAACGAAAGACAATACTTGGATAAATAGACATGATATATATGGTGATTTTTATGATATTGTTGCCGCTATTCCAAACGATCAATTACGAAGCCAAATCAATAATTACCTATCTGGCCTGTTTCCAAAAAAGAAAAAAGTTTCAGGCAAAGAAAGGAACCAGATATTACAAAAAGTCATCGAACAGTTTCCTGCACTGATTGATTACTATATAAAATTTAAAGAAGACAATGGAGAAAAAGCAGTCGCTATCAGTGAGTCAAAAGTAAAAGAAACAGAAGTGTTTTTTATTAGGCAGCTTGAGGAATTTGTTGGGCTGCTTTTAGATAATACAGAATTTTATACTACTGAAGACAATTCATATACAAATGCTTATAAACGAGTCATGTATTTAAAACATGTTATCGAGGATAAAGATGGCTACAGAGTTTTTTATAACAATAATAAACCCATAAAAAAAGAGACTGATCTTCATATCCTTTACAAGTTAACCTGGTTTGCCTCAGAGTTCGAGCCAGATGCAGAAGTAAACAATGGCAGAGGTCCTGTAGATTTCAAAATCTCAAGAGGTAGCCGCGATAAATGTTTGGTTGAGTTTAAATTAGCTGGGAACACAAAGTTGAAAGAAAATCTACAGCATCAAGTAAAGATTTATGAAGAAGCAAATCAGACTAATAACTCAATTAAGGTAATACTTTATTTCGATCAAACCGAGTATGTGCGAGTTCAAAAGATTCTGAAAGAGCTTAAACTTGAAAATGATAAAAATATTGTCTTAATAGATGCATCAAATAATAAGAAGTCTGCTTCGAATGTTAAATAGTTTGTATCCAATAAGCCGAATTTAATATGTCATCATTGAAATTTTTACCTTTTGCGCAACTATTTGATTTAAGTAGTGGGTACGTTTTAAATTTCACCAATGCTACATTCCAGATATTTGTTGAAGATTCAACAGGAATTGACATTTATGATGCAAAATATGCATGGGACTCAGGTTCAAAAGCAAAGCGATTAAAGGCTTTCATTAAGTTAGAAGAGAACCATACAGTATATAAACTGTTGAAGGATTTACTTAATTATTGGCATGCAAATTATTACTCTGATTCAACCGAAGACACAAGAAGTAAATATTCAGTTTGCCTGTCCGAGTTAGAGAATATCAATTCACTTGGGACCGAACCAACAGAGATTATTAACAATATCTCCTTACCCGAAGATAACACAATACAAGAATTAGTGCATTCAATCAGTACATCTATTACTAGTGGGCGATATAATTCTGCACTTGATAGGCTACATACTTATTGTATGAAGTTCTTCAGAATTAAATGTAAGCAATTTGGAATTGATACATCGGATAGAGCTCTGCATTCATTGGTAGGTGAGTTTATAAGAGTAAGAGAAAATGAATTATCCTCAACAACAGTTACAATTCTCAGAAGCAGTATATCTGTTTTTGAACGCTTTAATAATACAAGAAACAATGAATCATTGGCTCATGACAATGAGTTATTAAATAATATCGAAGCAAAGATCATTTCTTTTTGGGTTATTAACACATTAGATTTTATTGATAACCTCCCATATCAAGATTAAATAATTATGGCCAGAACACGAAGAACAAATAATCAGGTAAAGCTTAAAGATTCATTACTCCTGAATCAGTTTATCCTCAATTTATTCGGTGCAAATAGCTTCGCAGCTTTCTCGAAGGAGCTGAAGGACAGCAGACTTGAAGGGTATGATGAGAACAATATATCTTATTTCTATCACGAGTTAATCAGCCGATTATTTACCAACGATAATATACAGCGGGAGCAACTGCTCGAATACGACCAGAACATCTACCGCCATTCAAAGCAGATAAGTGAAAAACAGCACAAGGCTTTTTCCTGGAAGTATTTCCAATACTTATCACTTTTGTTTACAGAGATCTATCTGGATAAATATTTCTCTGGGGCCGATAATCTGCTCCAAACGCTGAATGATTTTGTGGATACATACAATACGTTGGATAAGCCTTTTGTTCCCACCCCGTTTGCTAAAACTGATTTGAATAAATTAGCATTCTGGAATGCTACGGGCAGTGGTAAAACTTTAATTATGCATGTAAATATTTTGCAGTATTTGCATTATGCCAATAAGCATAAAAAGGCAAAGGACTTAAACAGGATTATTCTGCTTACTCCAAATGAAGGGCTGTCCAAACAGCATCTGGTTGAGTTGCAAAAATCTGGTTTTGAAGCAGAGTTATTTAACAAACAGGCCTCGGGGTTGTTCGGCGGAACAATTATTGAGATTATAGATATACATAAGCTTGAAGATAAAGATGGTGAAAAAACCGTAGCGATCGAGTCATTCGAGGGTAATAACCTTGTATTAGTGGATGAAGGGCATCGCGGTGCAAGCGGCGATGACTGGAAGGTTAAGCGAGATAAATTAAGCGAGAATGGATTTTCATTTGAGTATTCAGCAACTTTCGGTCAGGCAGTGGCTGCGGCACCAGCAGGTAAACGCGACACTTTACTCCATGAGTACTCTAAATGCACAATTTTCGATTATTCCTATAAATACTTCTATGAAGATGGCTACGGCAAAGATTACAGTATACTTAACCTGAATGATACCTGGAACCAGCATACAATCGATTTGTATTTAGCCGCATCACTTCTGAACTATTACCAGCAGGTTCGGATTTTTGAAGAGCATGCACCAACCTTGCATAAGTTTCTGTTAGAAAAACCATTGATGATTTTCGTTGGCAGCTCTGTTACCGCAGTACGAACTGAAAAAGGCAATCAGGTCTCCGATGTTATAAATATATTGCAGTTTTTACGTGATTTCATAAAAAACCGTTCTGCTGGCATTGATGCAATTCAACGACTGTTAACTGGCAGATCGGGTTTAATCGATGGACAGAATCGCCCAATTTTCCATAATTCTTTTGCTTATTTAGCCTCCTTGCGCCTCGAAGCCTCTGAATGTTACGACGATATTTTGAAGCGCATATTCAATAGCAGTATTAGTGGTGCCGAATTGCATCTGGATAATCTTAAAGGAGCTGACGGAGAAATTGGATTACGTGTTGGAGATGCTGCCTATTTTGGCGTTATAAATGTTGGCGATGATTCGAAGCTGCTTAAGCTTTGTGAGGATAACCAGATTCTCACTGCACAAAAAGATTTTTCCGATTCCCTTTTTCATAGCATTAATGCACCTGATTCCCAGCTGAACATCCTGATCGGCTCCAAGAAGTTTACGGAGGGCTGGAATAGCTGGCGTGTAAGTACAATGGGTCTTATGAATGTTGGTAAAGGTGAAGGTACAGAAATTATCCAGTTGTTTGGGCGCGGAGTTCGCTTAAAAGGTTTTAATTTTTCGCTGAAACGAAGTGATAAACTGGATTTTAATATTCGCCCTGATGATATTCCCAAATACATAAAATATATCGAAACTCTCTATGTATTTGGCATTCGGGCAGATTATATGCAGCAGTTCAAGGAGTACCTGGAAGAAGAAGGTCTTCCGACAAACGATTCAAATTTTGAAGAGTTAAGCATACCTGTATTGCCTGCCATTGAGCTTATCGAGAATAAAAAGCTGAAGATTCTTAAAGTTAAAGATGGAGTTGATTTTAAGAAAGATGTCCAGTTTACATTGTATCCACCGCAGTCTGGTATGCAACTTGGTATTAAGGTTGACTGGTATCCAAAAATCCAGATATTACATAAATCCTCTTCAAAACAATCGAATGTGAATGATTCCAGAGCAACGGGAAAACTCCAGGCAAAGCATACCGCGTTTTTGAATTGGGATGATATTTATTTTAGCGTTCAAAAATATAAAAACGAACGCAACTGGTACAATATGAGTATCAGTAAGAAGACACTTCAGGATATTATGACTCAGGAAAACTGGTACACCTTATTTATCCCAGAGTATGAATTAGAGGTTAATAATGTGCAGCAAATACAGACCTGGCAGGAGATTGCTATTTCCCTGTTAAAAACGTTCTGTGACAAGTTGTATAATTATGAAAAGAATAAGTATCTCAGCCAGTTCCTTGAATACCAGATACTGGATATAAATCACCCCAATTTCATTCAGGAATATAAACTGCTTATCGAGAGAACGGAAGAAGAACTTATAGAGAAGCTTAAGGAACTGAAGGATGCGCTTAACGAAGATACAATAGCCGATTTTGTGAGCTTCGATAAAGTTGCAAATATGTCTGTATTTGAATTCAGCCAGCACTTGTATAAGCCGCTTATTTACGTGAAAAAAGGAGAGTATCAGGATACTCTGAGTATCTCCCCCGTGCATTTGGTTGAGAGTGAGAAAAAATTTGTCGATGACTTGAAAGCATTTTACCTTGGCAGTCCCGAATTTTTCCAGGACAAAGAAATGTATTTGCTCCGAAACCTAAGCCGCAAGGGTGTCAGCTTTTTCGAGGCAAATAACTTCTACCCTGATTTCCTGCTGTGGATAATACATAATGGTAAACAGTACGTTAACTTTATAGACCCCAAAGGACTTCGTCAGGTAAATGGCTTTGATAATCCAAAAATAAAATTCCACAGGACTTTGAAAGAAGTAATTGAACCAAGATTAAAAGAACCAGACGTTGTTTTGAATTCTTTCATCGTAACACCAACAAAGCTGGAAGAACTAACCTTCTGGCAGGATGGCAAGACCCTGGAAGATTTTGAAAGGCATAATGTGTATTTTCAGATAGGTTCAGCAGAATATATTCTAAGGTTGCTAAATAAAATATTTTTATAACTGAGTAAATAATGTTTAAGTAAACTAAATCAGGGTTGCAATATGCTATCATATAAGACTGTTTACAGTATAAAGGGAGTATTTACAGACCTACTGGCTGATACTGAAAAAGAAAATTTCCTTATACCAACCTATCAGAGGGGATACAAATGGTCCTCAGAGGCTGAGAATAGCCAGGTTAATACACTTCTCATGGACATATACAATGCTTATAAACAACGGCAGAAGTTTTATTATCTACAATTCATCACCTTAAAGAGCAATCCGACTGATTTAGAGGTCATTGATGGGCAGCAGAGACTAACCACACTAACAGTTCTTTCATGCATCATCGCAAAATATCAGGCTGAATTCGGTGTTAATAATTTCGTAAACAACAAACTTATATATGCTGTAAGAGATAATTTTATAAAGGAGTTCATTTATAATAATATAACTGACCTAACTGAATCGGAATCTTGGGATAAGTTTATTACTGAAAGACCATCGCATAACAATCAAGATGTTTACTATCTTTTCTTGGCTGCAAAAAGAATTGATGCCTTTATCCAGAATTTAATAAGTAAGGACGAGTTACTTGGATTTGTGGACTATTTCTCAAATAAGACACTTTTAATAATAAATATGCTCGATAATGAAATGCAAAGCGAGCGTATCTTTATAAATGTTAATAGGGGTGTTAAACTCAGAGACGAAGAACTTGTAAAAGCGATGTTGATTACGCGAATTCCATTGGAAGATCACGAACGGCAAACTAGACTAACGGAGATTCAGATTAATGAAATGCGGGTAAATATTGGTAGAGAATGGGACGATATAGTGAAATGGGCATCAACTCCCAAGATAAAGTCTTTTTATAAAATTAGGGTAAATAATTATGAATCCGTAACGTGGGTAATAAAACTTGCGTTCCCAGAAACGAATTCTATTTCTGAGCAGTACCCATTGTTTAGATATTTAGATACAGCTACAAAAAATGGAAAATTGTCAGTCAAACAGATATTCGAAAAAATTCGAAGAATCATGCTCACGTTAGATGATTGGTATAACAATTATGAATTGCACAATTTGGTTGGTTATCTGATACACTCAAAAAATTCCGATACGATTGAGAGCGTATTACAGACAGTGAACGCTGCCCTCCATAAAGAAGAAGCAATTGCTGCACTTAAAGAAATGGTGTTAAAGCAACTACCATTAAATAAGAGTAATATGGGTATACGTGATCTAAAATATGACGATTCAAAGAATGATTTGTTTAATGTCTTTTTAATGTTAGATATTGCAAAGTATCTTCCTTTAGCTAATCAAAACAAGGCTCAGTATAGTTTTGAAAACCTTTCAGATGAAAATTGGACAATTGAACACATTTTCCCTCAGAAATCAGATGTGTTTAGAAATACAGGTGAACTCTCTGAAGCGGATTTGTTGATAATAAAAGAGCTACTCCCAGATTCATTTGATGATATCATTCTACCCGATGATGAGAATAAAGAGATTGCAAGAGATATTTTTAACAAAATAATCAATTCGCAGACTTCCGTCAATTTTGATATAGATGAGGGAGAAACCTTCGGAATAATGATTGAAAAATCATTGCCGAATCTACATCGTCTTGGGAACTTAGCATTGTTGCAAAAAAGTATTAATTCCGAATTGTCAAATAGATTTTTTGATGAAAAACGAAAAAGAATATTTAATAGAATAAGTAATGGTGAGTTTGTTCCCGTACATACATATGATGTGTTTAGTAAGCTTGTTATATCTAGCCTTACAGGCTTGCATGTATGGACAAAATCGGATATCGAGGAGCATGAGAAATACATTATTCAAAAGATAGAGAATGTAGTCGAATACTTAACAAGAGGAAAGATCGGATAATGAACACTGGAAAATATAAATTTACGGACTTTGTTGGGGACATTCAAATTGAACAACTTATAATTCCAGAAATTCAACGAGACTATGTTTGGGAAACAGAGGATGTAATTAGTTTATGTGAGACAATTAAAGAAAGTTTTGACCAAGAATCTCAAGAAAAACCATATCTCGGGTTTATTTATGGATACAATGAAAGAGAATTTCCAAATCAACTTTTTCTAGTCGATGGTCAACAGAGATTAACAACAATGGTTTTATTAATTCTTGCTGGGTACAAGATTCAACAAAAAAAAATGCCAAATTATATATACTCAGAAGGCTTACTTAAGATAGACTACAAAGTGAGAAAAATAACTCATGAATTTTTATTAAGTTTCATTGATTATATCAACAATAATGAGATATCTATTAATGATAAATTAAGGCAATTTTCTTGGTATTATGATCTATACAACAATGATCGGACTATATCAAATATTGTAAATAATTTTGAAGCAATTACAAGCTGGTTAAGTACGGTAATTAATGTAAGAATAAAGGAATTTTTCAATTTTATTGAAAAAAATGTTGAGTTGTCTTTTTTCGAGATTAAGACTGGGAGAGAGGGCGAAGAACTTTACATTTATATGAATTCACGTGGGAAAGAGTTAGAGGCGAATGAAACAGTGAAAGCCGAGTTTTTAAGCCTTGTTCCTCCTGAACAGAAACCACATTGGGGTAAACGCTGGGAATTCTGGCAAGATTTCTTTTGGAAAAACAGAGGGCACAATATGGATTCCGCTATAGGTTTTAATGAATTCCTAAAGATGGTAAATATTTTGCAAAGCTGCAAGAAGTCAAACTTATTACCCCCTAAAAGTATTCAAGGCAATTACAAAGTTTCGATGCGCGATTTACCATCGAGCATGGATGAATTGAATGAATACTTCGAAGCTTTCAAATGGATAGCTGAAAACAATGTGATTATGAGTTTTTTCGCAAAATATGAACGAGAAGCTGGAAACTATTTTTGTTACACAGGGGCTAGGAAACTAATAGATTACTTCAAAATCCTTCCAATTCTTGAGTTGGTTAAAGGATCGCACTCCCACGATACAAATTCGATTCTTCGATTCGTTAGATTTTTCTATAATATTTCTAGGAAAGAGAGTATAGCAAAGGATATATCTGCGAATTTAATTCTCGCAATAAAACTAATTTCTGAGTATCTTTCGAATTGTCAAGGTAGTATTGACGTATGTGATTTAAGGCATCACTCAAAGGGACGTACAGTGATACTTGATAGTGAGGAAGTCATTAAATTATCAATTTATGCATTTCACCAACATTCTACAGAGCGCATAGGGATTGAGAAGGTATTTTGGGAAGCTGAAGATCATGAAATATTTAATGGCGAAATATCCTTTCTATTAAGACCGCATTATCATCTTGAAACAGGTCAATTTAATCTTAATGATTTTGAAAATCAATTCCGTTCCTTCAAAATACTATTTCCAAACTCAATTGGTAGGAATGATGCACAAATAACTCGAGCATTATTGTTCATCGGTCAAACGTGGATAAAGGATTCTCCGTATTATTACACTAATTGGCACTGCCAAAACTGGAAGAAATTAGTAAAAAGTCAAAGTGGCAAATATTTGAGAATACTTATTGATGAATTTATCAATAAAGATATTTCTTTTTTAGATCAATTTATTCAGCAGAAAATAAAAGATTTTTTTCTTGAGAAAAAGATATCGACTGTTGCAGATTTAAGAAGTTTAGAGACCTTTAACGAGCAAATGAAAGCACTTACTTCAATTGACTATTATAACAATAAAAGACTATGGCAAGGTTCTAACAAATACATTGCGGAACAGAATGCAGATTTGGGATTTTCTGATACTCCTTTTTTTAGCAAAAATAGGTCATTATTCAATGTTGATAGGTATGTTCGTCAAGGAACATATGGCAGAATACTTAATTTCATGCGAGATGAATTAAGTAACGAAAAAGAACTACAATCACTTATAAGTAAAATAATTGCCTAAGGAAATTTTAGCTATAAAAAGAATCCTATTGTCAACTTAAGCCCTTTAATAAAGGAAGATTATCAACACTTTTGTTGATTTAATTTTACTTATAGGTATAAGAACCTAAATAACTGACAATTAATTAGGAGTTCTTATGTCATTCACTATCGGGTGCGATCCTGAACTGGTATGCTTCAGAAATGGAGCATACACCCCCGCGCACAACTACTTTAAGTCTCAGAGCGCATTTGGCTGTGATGGTTGTGAAAGTGTGGCGGAAATTAGGGGTATGCATGGAGAAAATGTTATCGATCTGACGGCTCAGATAAAAATAGTACTGGAGTACGGCCACGAAAAAGCTCCAGAGCTTGAGTTCTATGCTGGCCATTACCAGGCCGATTTTGCTATCGGCGGACATATCCACGTTTCCACGACTCCCACGCCAGAAATCATTGATGCAATGGACACCGTTCTTTACTCGCTTTCCAACTGTATTGATGACCGTGGACAGCGCCAAAAACGTGAAAAAACAGGTTATGGTAAACGCAAAGCTTACCGCCGCAAGGAATACGGCTTTGAGTACCGCACACCTGGTTCTTGGCTGCTTAGCCCTTCGACAACACTAGTAACTCTAACCTTGGCTAAGCTTGCCGTACTGGGTGTCCAGGAAGATGGTCTCAACTTCGAGCAGATGAAGTCCAGGCAACATTCACTTACATTCCTCAAGAATCTGAAAAATGAACTAAAATCTATTCCCGACGATTGCCGCGAAGGGTTAAAACAGCTTGATATGCTTCTTGCTCAGAATCCCCTTAACTGGAATACCAATATCCTGCCCAACTGGGGCATTGGTGTGAATTAAGGAGAATGCCATGTGTAAAACTTATTGTTCAAGCTGCAACGATCCCATCACTGAAGATGAAACCCGCTGGGCTTTTGATAGCCCATATTGTGAGGACTGCTTTGATGATAGTTACGTTTATTGCCAACGCTGTGATGCGTTGTTGAACCGAAGTGATGCTCACTTTGACGATGATGGTGATGCTCACTGCTCAGAATGCTGGGATGAGGATTTTGATGATGATGCCCCAAATAATCCAGAGGTGTATGATGCAGACAGGGAGCAAATTATTGCGCTTTCCAGAAATTGGCTGCTGGGCAAACAGTCCAGAAAGTCGCCGATTAAGGTAAACGAGAAAGACCATCATCTCCTTAAACTTAGAGACAAAGTTGGGTTGGTTGAGCAGCCGCTCTATGTCTTCGGGCTTCAGGATCGAGAAGAGTTTCAGATTTCTGCTAGCCCCAACCTACTGGTACAGACTAAGGAGTTTATCCTCCTTAACGGCTTGGACTGGAAGGTTGCGGAAGGGATCGGCTGTAACCGCCTTGGTTTGGCGCTTTCCATTCGCCAGAATAGCCTTAAAACGACTGTAAAACTCATTTTAAGCCTCACAGAAGCCCGAATACCCGTTAGGGCATAACAAACTACCTAAACCAAAAAGAAAGGAGAAATGCCCTATGTGCGGTATCATGGGATTCTATTGCTTTGGCGAAAAGAAACCCGACAAACCCAAAATAGCAACGATGTTTGAACTCCTGGAATCCCGAGGTAGAGATGCTTCGGGATTCGCATTTATAAGGGAGGGAAACTTGATAGTTCAAAAAGCCCCGATTCGATCTTCCATCATGACACATTCCAAGGAGTGGCAGGATTTGGAATTACCTGCTATTTTTATTGCACACACTAGAATGAAAACACAGGGAACTGAACAGAACAACAAAAACAACCACCCTTTATTTAATAAGCAAGGCTTGTGCCTTGTGCACAATGGAATGATCCATAATGACAAGGAAATCTTCGGTAAACAAAACCGTGACGGCGAAGTTGATTCCGAGGCTATTCTTGCGGTGCTCTCTTCCAAATGTAAAGGTGACAAGATCAAGCAGGTTTTTGAAAAGCTTGAAGGTTCCTTTGCATTCGCACTCATTGATAAAAACAATCCAGATCGGCTTGTGCTTGTTAAAAAAGACAATCCGCTGGAACTCTACTACGACGAGGCAGACGACATCCTATTTTTCTGTAGTGAAGCGGATATCATGCGGGAAGCCCTTGGTATCCACAAAAACTCTAAGCGCGGCTTTAACACTGGCGAAGGAATGTTTCATCACTACTCGATGGAGAACAATTACGCCCTTATCATAAATAAAGACGGTGTCGAATCATACAAGCGTTACAGTCCGCGCAAAGACTTTTACGGTTATCGCGATTTTTACCGTGGTGATGAACTCATGGTTGAGTGTCCGTTTTGTATGGAGATGACGGTTTACCACGACGGCAAGTTGTATAACAGATGCAGCAACTGCGGCCAACCGCTGAATGAGGAGGATCTGTATGTATAGTCCCAAGATCGATGAGAAACTCGTCCGTAAACTCTACAAACTTAAACAACAAACCAAAGTGCCGATGACCAAGATGGTCAATGAGGCAGTAATAACCTACTTAATGAAAAACGAAATTGGAGAAAAGCATGAATTGGAACACAATCAAAGCCATCTTGGCCGCTATAGCAGCAGCATTCCTGGCTTTTGTTAACGGCACAAGCTCAAACGATAAAAAGGAGCCATCATGACAGAGAGTGAAAGCTTCCTGGAAGCGTTATTGGCGGAAGCAGAGGCAAAGGAGGAGCAATATTCGGAATCATACTTCGACTTGTTGCTTATGCAGGTGCAACAAATGCAGGAACAAATTGCCCACAATTTCGCTGAAGCCGATAAAGAAGTTGCAATTATTAAACAATGGGCGTTAAACAAAAACCACGGGTTGCAGGTTAAAATCGAGTGGATTGAAAAGAAACTTGAGGCATTCATTCGAGAAAAGAAAGTAAAAACGCTGGATCTTCCACATGGAGTTCTTAAAGTGCATAAGAAGCCTGATAAGGTCGAAATCACTGATTTGGAGTTGTTCTTAAAAAATGCCCGACCTGAGATGCTTTCGGTTATGCCTGAAAGTATTAAGCCTGATTTATCAAAGATCAAGGCGTATGTAAAAACTCATTACAACCTGCCGCCTGGAATTAAGATCATTGAAGGCAAGGAGGAATTTTCATATAAACTAAACAACAGAAAGGATGATGAAAATGGCGGACAGGAAGAAACTGGAGTTACAGTTGAACCAACCGTGCTCGATAGAGTTGCTGTTTGACAAATGCCAAGTTGGACAAAGTTCGTATGGTGAGTACTATCTCTATGCGGTGAGAAATGGAGACGGGCAAACCGAATATTCGTTCTTTGCCCCAACCGAAGTGCATGATAAACTAAAAGACCTGAAGAAGGGAGATCGTGCTAAGCTGCTTAAACGTGCAGAGCAACGAGGATCGAAGATCATCACAGTCTATGAAGTGGAAGTTGAAAAGGCGGAGCGTCCTATGGCTCCAGTGCCTAATTCTGTATCTGTTGGACAAGCTGACAATTTCTACGACCTTATGTTGCAGTCATGCAAAGATGCGGTCAAGATTCAGAACGAACTGGGCGGGCTTATGGATGCTAAATCAGTTGCCGTGACTCTTTTTATTGCACGTTCACGATGCAATGGATATGGAGGGGTAAATGTGCAATAATCAGGATAGGCTTTGGAAATTCCAGTTCCCAATCATCGAGAAGCAGGTCTTTGTAAAAGATGATAGTGGTAAGCTGGTTGTTTCGGATGACTATAAAGCCATCACCCGCGAGGATAACGGCAAGCTCATATCCATCATGTCCGATTCGTACAAGGTTGTTCCAAACAGCGAAATAATTAAACCGCTCCTGGATCAGTTGAGTACCTTCGACAGCAAATGGTATATCGACGACAGCCACAGCTTCGTGAGTGATGAACGTATGCGCTTGCAGGTGACCTTCCCCGAACTCGTGTTTAACGATGGCGCATCTGAAATAGCCCTGAGCCTCTTCCTGCATAATTCGTACAATGGCAGCGAGGGTGTCAGGTCATATTTTGGAGCGATCCGAGGTATTTGCTCAAATGGCATGGTATTCGGCCAAGTGCTGGCAAAGTATTATGCAAAGCACACCGCAGGTCTAAGCCTCGATCATTTGAAACAGCAAGTTGAACAGAGCTACGAGAATATCCCCGTCATCCAGAACAAAATCGAAGCCCTGCAAAACGACCGTGTCAGCAAGGCTCTGACTGAGGCTGTTGAAAAGCGGCTGGGCAAAGGTGTTGTGAAATACGTTAATGAACAGCCGATAGCAGTCGACCAGTGGGAACTATACAACCAAATAACCCACTACATCTCGCACGAGGTTCAGAAGCCCCAACGGGCGGCTTATCAGCTTCAGGTAAGCAAATTATTTGCTCTGTAATTAAATATCAACTATGCAAGATTCTAAATATTTTGATAACTTTGTATATGGGAATATAAAGTATTCCTCAAGATGTTTGAAATATAAGTTTGCGTAGTCATTTACGCTTAGTTCTGCTTCGAAACTGCCAATTTCTTAAAGCACACGGAACGAGCGGTAGGACTGCGCCCGAAATGGGCGCGGCCTATTATTTGTTTTGTGTGTTGGCATGGCAGTGCCCGAAGCGAGACATATAATTAGGTTCGCGTCCTTTTTTATTATTTTTAACAATGGAGGAAAAATGATCTGTCCTAGATGTAAACATGAAAGTACCATTTTGAATTTTCATAAATGTCCTAAATGTGGACATGAAATGAACGAGGAAAACATACAGATACAAGGAATTTTGTGTGAAAGTTGCAATGCTCATCTAAATATAGGTGATATCTTCTGTTCAAAATGTGGAGCCAAACAAAACGATTCTGAAAAAACTCAGTTAAAACCAACTGAAAATAATTCAGTACCATCAATTCAAAATAATCTACCACTACAAGATACACCAAAGTCAAATAAACTAAAGATTGGCTGCATTTCGATTGCTGTTTTATTCTTTTTGTTTATTCTTCTTCCATTAATGTGTCACCATTCTTCGGACCGTAATGATAATTCGATTGACAGGCAAGCCAAGGAGGAATTAAATCAGGAAAAAGAGCAAGAGCGCGAAAAATATAGGCAGCAAGAAAAAGAAAATTATGAATTGCAGAAGGAAGCTGAGGTTAAGCAGAGAAAAGAGGAATTGAGAAAACAAGGTTATTAAAAAATTAACCAGAAATTAGATATGGAATTACTATCAATTAAGTGATCATATGAAGTAAAATATTTACAAACATAACTTAGGATCTAAAAATGAAGCATTTATTTTCAATTACCCTATTTGTGGTTATTTCGCTACTATTTTGTTCATGTAAGAATTCAATTTCACATGACAAACTTCAGGTACGTAACGATATCGCCTACGAAGTAAATCAGGATAAACCTTATAGCGGCGAAGTTGTAAAAAAAACATCTGGTGGCACTAAGGAATACGAAGAAAACTATGTCAATGGAAAGCTTGATGGAAAAACAACTTGGTATCATGATAATGGAAAAAAAAGTTCGGTTACCAATTACGTTAACGGAATCATAGAGGGAGAAAAATTAGAATACTATAACGATGGGAATACACAAGCAGTAAGTAATTACAAAAATGGACAATGTGTTTCGCAGACAAGATTTTATAAGAATGGTCAAAAAATGTTTGAAGGCAAATTTTTCGATGGAGAAGAACTAGCTGGTAATGTTAAATACTATGACGAAAATGGTGCTGTAAATTATGATGTAACGATTGATAACAAAAAATTATATAATCGATTCTTCTGGAAATCATCAAATGAAGATGCGTACTATCTTAATAAACATACTATTCCATTTGATGATTTTATCCAAGCAAGTACAAAATCTGCTGAAGAAAGAAGAAATATTTTAGGAAAACCAGTAACACTGGAAGATTTGCCAGGAAGTGAGCTTTATGAATTAGTCTTATTAGGCCCACGGTGGGAAAATGGGTTCAATATGCAAGTACTTGTAAACTTTAACTCGGTGGAAAAACTAGATAATTTTAGGATGTTTCGTTTTGCAATTGATAAAGATGGTGAATCCATAAAAAAACTTATTGAAAATACTACTAAGTATTTTGAAGAACATGGATATGCAATTATTAAGCGTGAACCAATGACATTCTCAAAAAAATTCGGTGATTGGAAAGCTGATATTTTAGTTGGAGAACTTAGTGGTGTTTTAACATATGCTGTTATGATGGACAAACAAAAGAAATAGCCGTCTTCTTTAATCAGAGATATTTATTATTCACTTAAAAATTTTTGTAGAGGGTCAATGGAATGTCCACTTTGTAAAGGTGAAATCGCTGATGGCGCGAAAGTATGTAAGCACTGTAAAGCCAAAATAATCAAATGCCCGAATTGTCTCGAATATACAGACGGTCATAAGGAAAAATGCCAAGTCTGTGATTCGCTTTTGGATGCAGATACACAGAGTGCGAAACAAACCAAAAGCCCCAACGCACTTCAACGGGAAGAGGCTGAAATTCTAATAATGAAAAACAAAAAATCTTTTGGCGTTTCATTATTCCTAAATTTCCTTTGGGCGGGCTGGGGTGTGCATTATTGCAAAGCAGAAAATGGTCGCTGGATTGTTTTCGTAAATATAGTTGCGTTTATTCTTTCATGGTTCACAGCTGCAGTTCCTTCACTGCTCTTGTTTATATATGCTTCGTTTATCTGTTATAGGCAGGTGGAAGTGTATAATGCACAGCTGGAGCTTGAAACAAAAAAGAGAATTGGATAGCTCATTAAAGACAAACACTATAATTAGTCTGTAGTTCATATTTAATAAATTTCAATAAAAAAATCGGAGTTAATATGCGTAACAAAAGAACACATTTATTGTCAATATTCTTGGGCTGCTTTTTAGCCCTGTGCTTTACAGGTTGTTCTGGAAATCAAGATAAGAAAATTGAAGATTTACAAAACAAAGTAATTAAGATAGAGGGGCAGGTAGCAAAATTGGAGCAATTAGTTAGTAAAATTGATTCATCAATTACAGTCACAGCCCAGAAAAAGGCAGTGAATGAAAAAGCAAAATGTCCCGATTGTAAAGGTTCAGG
Organism: Ignavibacteria bacterium; assembly: GCA_021286645.1. Taxonomy (GTDB): domain Bacteria; phylum Bacteroidota; class Ignavibacteria; order Ignavibacteriales; family Ignavibacteriaceae; genus JACPGF01. The sequence continues at coordinate 5,570 of JAJTBZ010000008.1, read as the reverse complement.
GGTGTGCAAACATTGTAACGGAACTGGCAATAGGTATGGTTCCACCTGTCCAAGCTGTAGAGGAAATGGCAGATGCTCAACCTGTGAGGGTAGTGGAAAAAGGCCGTCATGGGCTAATTGATTGTCTAACCTATTTCTGTAGTAAAAGTATTTTGGGGCACGTTGTAAAAATGTGCACCTTGTGCTCAACTATTAGAAAATTTCGAATAGTTCAATTTTGGCTAAATAGCCCTAAGAATTTTCCCCAAAAAATAAAATTCCAATCCGACATGCCAGGGGGTACCTAAATATTGGGGTACCCCTTCTTTTGGAAAAGCGATAATCAACAAAACATAGCCCCTAAGAACCAGATCGGTTGAGGTTTCTCAACCTGGAGCCTCCTTATGCCAGGGGGTGGGTAGTGATTTTACCTTCATGTTGAGTTTGCCTCCTGCGCTTTGCTGCTCGGCTTAATGTCAAGTAGTACTTTCTTCATTCTGACCTCCAAGCTCATATCTTTTTCGCATGTGCCTTACCACGTATGGCGAAATATCTTCTCCGATATTAAATGCCAATATCTTTGCTGCCGTGTACATTCCATGCCGACTGAATAATTTCCGTAATTCCTGTTCACCTACGATTTGCAGAATTTTATAGCTCTTGCTGTAGGAAACGTCTCTTGGTTTCCTTGTTGCTGGATATTTATGTTTTTTTCTCATTCATTTTTACCTCTAAAATGTGGCGTACGCGCTCCACGTTGTGTACGCCTGAAATTGATATTAAAAAACTCCCTGGGAATGTTTTTAGAATTCCCAGGAAATTAAACACGAAGGAGTGGGTTATTTATCGTATTTATGGAAAAAGATCGTATAGTCAATCCATAGATGATCAACTACTTTCCCGCCTTTATAGAAGCGGTGGATCGCGATTAATTGATCCAACGTGTGGCCGATCTCTTCGGCTTCCCATCTGTCGTATCCATGATATACCTGATAAAACTCAAGGTATTTTATGTAAAATGCTCTTGCTTCTCTATGATTTTCGGCATCTGTAATTACAATTGCTGTTTCCTTTGTTTTTCCGTCTGTGTTACTGATTTGTATCATTTTGTATTCTCCTATTTATAGTTTATATCCTCAACTGTTCGAAATTTTCGAGTAGTTCAAATCTATTTTGTAACTTCTTGTAACCAGTTTGTAACCTGGGATTCTTCGATTTTGACTCAAAATCGCTATTTGTAACCTGTAACCTTGTAACCTGTGAAATATTGTTGCCAGGATGTTCTCGCTTACACTCTTGACAAACACCTTCATATGGTTTCATTCGTTTATTCTTTCCAAACTTTCAATAATAAAGGTTACAAGGTTACATGCTTATTATAAAAGGACTTAGCTGGTTACTAGCAGGTTACAGAAAAGTTACAAAGTTACATATACGCCTTTATTACCTCATCTTGTGATAATCTGAGGGGTTTGTTTGTTATGCCTTTCATTTTAAGTTTTTCAATTGTCTTTATATATGTTTCCTGACCGAAATGGAATTTTACAACCCGATTCATATACTTGGCTGGAATTGCCTTGTGCACAGATACCATCTTTTCGACCTCTATCGCATCTTTCGACCTTGCATATTTATCGAACAAAGTCTCACCAGCATCAGGTTTGAAAATTTCATCAAAGATAAAATAATCCGCGTTTCCAGTTTTAATTGCTTTTACAAATTCTTCGTAAGGATTACATGAACAGGCCTGTATGTTTTTCTTGGCCTCAGAATCCAAAACAACATTTACCAAATCGATATTATAATTAAGCGTAAATATGATTTCTGCAAACTTGTCGAGTTCATTTGCGATGTCGCTTTCAAGGAATTTCTGTCCCCTAAAGAAACTCAGGGCACTAACTTTCTTTGCTTTGATATTTCTTATGACATTAAACCGTCTGTCTTTTTTATCCAATGCAACTGGGCTTTCGTTATTGGAGAATAAAATAAAGTTCATGAAGTTATCAGCTTCAAATGTATCCTTGCCTTTAAGCTCAATAGTCTGTTTGCGGGAAGTGATTGCATCCTTCAGCCATTCCTTTCTTGATATATTTCCGTTTTTGTCATCCGATGAAAACACTTCATTATAGCCGCGAAGGAAACAGTTCATGTCCTGATTATTAAAGTTTTTGGCTATTCGTTTGCCATTTACTAACTGACTCTGCTTTTCCCCGAATAACGGTTTAAGAATACGGTTGAACATAAGGTCCTTACCAATTCCTTCTTCCTCAGATGTAATTAACCATGCTGAATCTGCCTTCTTGCGTTCTTTAAGCAGGAATGTGATCCAGTTCAGAAATCTTTCCAGATATTTGCTTTCACCAAATATATTAAGCATCAGTTCTGCAATAATTGGTGTCCGTGCAGTCATTAAATCGACAAGCTCAACCAACTCAACCTTTGGCAGTGCAGAGTAATCATTTCTCATATACTTTGTCTCAATGAAAAGATTATAGAACTTATCCGTCAGTCCAGAAGGCAGGCCTGGGTTGAAAATTATCTCGCGTCTTGGCAGATAATCTTTAATGGATGGGTTTATGTTGTTTTGGCAGCAATAGTTCTTGAAGTCAGCATCATTCTTAAAAACATAGTACATGCTGTTATCCTCAATCGAGGCAGATTCATATCCAATCATGGATGGGCAGCCCAGCGAAGCGTTCCAGAAAAGCTTGCATTTATCAAGATCAACGCTGCCTGCCTGTTGCCAATATGTTTTCTGTTCGCTTGAACAAAAAATATATTTTGTCCCTGCTGGGTTTATATCGATAAACGCATTTGCATCATTAGGATGTGTTCTTTTTGCATGCTCACAGAACGGACAAAATATCCGCTCTTTCTGTTTAACGTCGCCGACCTTTATTTCAGTATGGTCATGTTTCAGTAATACATCACTGTTAGTGAATGTAGTTTTTTTGGTTTGTTTCGTTCTCTTGGTTTTTTCCGTTTTTTTAGTATTTTCAAGAAGGTAATCAGAAGTCAACCGTTCCTCGTTCTCGTAGAAGAACACGATAGCGTCTGGGTTTTGTTTGAAATACCTATTGCTGTCGATAAAGCTCATGTCAATATCATCTTTGTTCATCGAGAATGTTTCCTGAATGATCCCTGATGATTTTATAGCTTCTGCTTGTGAATTTGTAATTGGTTCTGATAGCGGAACAATGACTCTGAATTTATCCCTTGGTGGATAAACTACTTCTTCGCTATCGACAATTTCCCGAAGTTCTTTCTGGTGGTTAACTGTTGTATGCATAAAGGCTGTGAAACCAAATGTGGGCAGCTTCTCTTTTTTATAGTTCTCAAATGTTGTTTCCCCTTTATCAAAATCGACCGCAAGAAAATGCATTTCTGAGACACTCGATTTTAGTTTTTCGCCATCAATAAAAACTGATTGACAATATGGCTCATTCTTTACCATATTTGTTAAGGAAGCTTCATCCCAGTTTATAGTCTTTACAATCCATCCCTTTGTTTTTTGAGCCCCCTCCTGCTTGGTCATAGCTGGTGTAACAGCAGGATTAGTGGAGTATGTTAGGGTTTCATTTTGTGCCTTTCGTGTTAGTGAATTCATTATTTGTTACCATGGTTTGTGTTGATACTAAAGCGCCATTATGCATTAGGCCCTTGAGCTGTCGTAGAGTTAATCCGTAAACTGAAGGATCCACTCTTAACTTGCCGAGATAGTACTCGCTTATTGTCTTACGTAGTTTATTCGTATCTTCAAAGGAAAACACGGTAAAACCGTTCTCTCGGTTCTGATCTACTAATCGAAAGCCCTGAATTAGCAGCGTTCCGCATAAGTAGAAATCCTTGATTTCGTGTATATTCATTGTTTTGTACCGTTTTTGTAGTTTATATTGCCTTTCGGCGGGTGGGAGTAATAAATTAATTCCCTCTCTATATAACATTATAATTAATTGCATCCCCTATGTCAAGTCAGGAAGTAAAAAAAAACTAATATTTTTTCCATACTACTCTTCAGAGCAATAATTAATTGTATTTCGAGCAAATGAAATATTAAATTACTCTGATTTATTTAGGAGAATCTGCATGGGAAGTAACTTAATCACTTTGTACAGAAATGAGCTGTATGAGAAAGTTTGGACAGTACCAATGTCCACTCTTTGTAAGGCCTATCAATTATCAGATAATGGACTACGGAAAATATGCAAAAAAATGAGTATCCCATGCCCTCCAGCAGGTTATTGGGCTAAAATTCAACATGGCCAAAAAGTCCCACGCCAACATTTACCAACAGCAGGGCTTAATACACTATGCGAATATAAGCTGTATGTGCAAGAACCGAAAACGGAGGTCATAACAGAATTATCGCAAGGTGAAAAAGCCCCCAAAAAACAATTATTAGATGTTAAAATCATCGACAATTTACGGGATCCTCATTACCTGATTAAACTACATAAAATTGCCCAAAATGGTACCGATCAAGAATCATATGAAAAGCGACTATGGATGGGAATTGATAAAAAATCGGAAAATAGAGCTCTTATTCTATTGAATAACATTTTTAATGCTCTTGAAATTCGACGTATTTCGGTTTTCAGGAAACCAAGGAATGAAAAAGGCATGGTAGATGTTAAACATGAAGGGTGCGCTATCTCATTAAGCCTAATGGAAAAGCAGAGCAGGCAAAAGGCTGCCAATCCTACTGATTGGCATAAACATGATCTAGTATTTAATGGTAAATTGGAGATTCAAATTTCGCCATATCTGGGATCAGATATTAAGACGGTTTTTCTTGATACAGATACAAAAAAAATCGAGGATTTTATTCCAGAGATTGTTTCAAATATTATATGGGGGTTTCCATATTTGAAAGAACAAAAAGATTTAGCAGAGATTCGTCAAAAACAAGAGTGGGAACTTCAAGAAAAGAAATGGCAGGAAGAAAAGCGCTTAAAAGAGGAGCAACGCAAATATGATGTGCTAAAAAAGCTGGCTTCAAGTTACAGTGACTACATTCAGATTCGCAATCTCCTTGATTATATTAGTCGGCAATTCATATCTCAGATTAATGAAAATGAGGACTTGAAGGATTGGCTCAACTGGGCTGTTGAAACAAACGAGGAGAATAACGAAATTAAAGATTTGGGATTTTTGAAAAATTTCGAGAAACCTAAATCTCGGTGGAGTTATTAAAATATAACCGATGAAAAAGAGCGTTATCGGTGCCTAAGGCAAATTCTATAAACAAGTCATAATATGGCAACATTTTGGCAACATCTCCTAAAAAAGATGCGTTTTTAAGCTAAAATCAGAGGAAAAACCGTTGTGCGCATTTTCCCACCCTTTCCGCAGAAAAAATTAAGGTTGTCGCAAGACAACCTTTTGCATTTTAAAGCACTACCAAACTAGGTGAGAATCCGAACGAGCATAAGCGAGTTCGTCCCGCTTCCTTAGCGGGGGCACCCTTTCCGCTCAAAAAAATTAAGGTTGTCGCAAGACAATCTTTTGCATTTTAAGCACTACCAAACTAGGTGAGAATCCGAACGAGCACGAGCGAGTTCGTCCCGCTTTCTTAGCGGGGGCACCCTTTC
>JAJTBZ010000089.1 GCA_021286645.1 Ignavibacteria bacterium | reverse complement strand
CAGTTCAAGCCCTTTATTTTGAGAATACCACTGGTGTAATGTAATTTCCCAATCCTTTTTCTCTTTACCTTCTGATTTCGCTTTATCTACAACTGCCTGAGCGGATGCCGGGCGGCTTCCCCATTGAAAGAGTATTTCACCACTATCTGAAAAAACAACCAGCTTGGGAATGCTTCGTTTACCGTCGGTAAGAAATTGATCCATAATCTGCAGGTTACTATCCCGCTCAACCAGAATTAGTTGTATCACTGGATTTAACTCTGCAATTTTATAGAGATAGGGGGTGTTTTGTGCAGAATCTCCACACCAGCCTTCAGTTAAAATCATCCATGTTTGTGGCGAGTTTAACGATGATACACGCTGAATAACAACTTCTGAGGGTGAATATGTTTTGTCTATTCGTCCCATTCTGGCAAGATTTAAAGGTATATAATTATTTTTTTCAAGTTCTTCGCCCGACTTCCCATTCGAGTCGAAATTCTTATGTTTCTCTTCAAGGCTTTTTTTATAGTTTTGATATGAAATCCCTTTGGGAAGTATGTCGTTCAGATTCATAAAGTTTCCTTTTTTTGCCAATTCGATGCAGCCACTTTATTAAAGGTGCAAAAAAAAGTCCGGAGTTTCATAACCGGACTTTAATTCTACAGAATAATATCTTTTAGAGAATAAATTTACTAAGATCTCTATTCTTTACAATTTTATCTAACTTATCATTTACCATATTTGCGGTAATTTCAAAATCGCGCTGAGGGATGTTATCAGGTATATTAAACAACAGATCGTCCAGTAAGGTAGTGAGGATCGTGTGAAGCCTGCGGGCGCCAATATTCTCAACCTGTTCGTTAACTTCAAATGCTATACGAGCGATCTCCTTAATTGCTCCATCCTGAAAACGGAGAGAAACCCCTTCTGTTTCCAGTAAAGCGGCATATTGTTTCAATAGCGCATTCTCTGGCAGAGTAAGAATTTTGATAAAATCCTGTTCGGTAAGGCTTTTTAATTCAACTCTGATTGGGAATCGTCCCTGGAGTTCGGGAATCAGGTCAGAAGGTTTTGCAACATGAAAAGCTCCCGAAGCAATAAACAGGATATGATCGGTTTTTACCGTGCCGTATTTCGTGTTGACGGTTGAACCTTCAACAATAGGGAGAAGGTCTCTTTGTACACCTTCACGGGAAACATCGGGTCCATGAGATTTTCCGCCACCTCCGGCAATTTTATCAATTTCATCGATAAATACTATACCGGAATTTTGAACCCTTAACAAAGCCTCTTTATTTACAGCATCTAAATCGATGAGTTTTGAAGCTTCTTCCTGAGCCATAAGTTCACGGGCTTCAGCTATTCGGGTTTTGCGTTTTTTTCGTTTTTGCGGCATAATATTGGAAATCAGATCCTGAATATTCATTCCCATATCATCCGCGCCAAAAGGGCCCAGGACTTGCATCCCGATAGCCGGTTCGGCAGCGTCGAATTCGATCATTTTGTCGTTCAACTCACCCTTTTTTAATTTATCGCGCATCCATTCCCGTGTTTTTTGGTTCCGAATGTTTTCATCTTCCTCGTTTCCTTCGGTAGTAAAGCTGCCGGAAGAGTGGACAGGAGGAATGAGTATATCAAGGATGCGTTCATCAGCTAGCTGTTCAGCCTTTGCCCGAACAAGCTCAGTTTTTTCAGCTTTCACAATAGCAACAGAAGTTTCTACAAGATCGCGAATCATTGATTCTACGTCACGACCTACATAGCCAACTTCGGTGAATTTCGAGGCCTCAACTTTAATGAACGGTGCGTTTGCAAGCTTTGCAAGCCGGCGGGCAATTTCAGTTTTACCAACTCCTGTGGGACCGATCAGGATAATATTATTAGGCATAATCTCATCGCGGATAGCGTTCTCTACCTGTTGACGCCTCCAACGGTTTCTTAGAGCAATCGCGACCGCTCTTTTTGCATCGTTCTGCCCGATAATGTACTTATCAAGTTCCTGTACAATTTGTCGGGGTGTTAGTTCGTTATTAAGTAATTGCATGTAAAACTTTATCCTTAGCTTTTCTATTCGAAAGAAATTGTTTCAACGTTAATATGGGTATTTGTATAGATGCAAATATCTGCCGCGGTGGCCAGGGCTTCTTTTACTATTTCATCGGCAGAAAGTTTGGTATGTTTCTTTAACATTTTTGCCGCTGAGAGCGCGTACATGCCTCCCGAGCCAATAGCAACAATTTTATCATCGGGTTCAATCACATCGCCGCTGCCTGAAATGATGAGCGCTGTTTCACGAGATACTACAGCGAGCATTGCTTCAAGTTTGCGAAGATATTTATCCGTACGCCATTCTTTTGCCAATTCTACAGCCGCTCTCGATACATTACCTCGATACTGTTCCAACTTATCCTCAAACCGTTCCATGAGCGTAAAAGCGTCTGCTGATGCTCCGGCGAATCCACAGAGGGCATTACCATTTAATATTTTTCGAATTTTCATAGCATTATGTTTTACAACGGTATTACCCAATGTAACCTGGCCGTCGCCACCTAAAGCGGCACCGGTTGGCGTAACGATGCCAACAATAGTGGTTGAACGAATCTTTTCTGTCATACGGATCATCTCCTCAAGCAATTAATCATAAAATCTATTTCAAGATAAAAAGAAGATTCACGCTTTCAAATGATTTGCCTGGCTTCTGCAAATATTCTCCATCTTTGTCTGCAAAGTTGGCATGGAATAAGTAAAAATGACGGAGTGAGCCCTGGGTTTACTACCTAACCGCTTAACTATACCGGAACCAATCAGGAAAGAAAATCAGCTTTAACCGGTTATGCAGGGTTAAGTTAAAGGCAAATTTTGGAATTCAGTACAAGAATGTGGAGAGATGGAAGGTTCAGTTATATTCCGGCAGTTCATTAACTATTGAGATATTGAACAGCCCTTTGAAAAAGGTGATACAGAAAATTACTTCAGAACGCATTCCGTTTGGGTAGTAAATTAAGTACGAATCATGGCAAGAGTTATAACAAATGAATTGGCCGTAAGTAGGTTATTTCGGGCGTGAGCATAGAATTGGATTATTGATACAGTAAAAACAGCAAAACCGGGTTGATAATAAAAGGCTTTGCATTCTTTAAGAAAATTCATACATTCGTTCACCCTTTTCAAAACTATAATAAAAATAAATTAGCATAGGTAAACAATGAAAAAATTTGCTATTGTTCTGTTCTTTTCTCTGTGCTCGTTAGTGGTTTCTGCCCAGGCGCTGAGCGGCGATTACTATATCCCGAAAGGGACTCATTCAACAGGGTATACTACTCTTGCTGAAGCTATAACTGCTTTTAATACAAATGGCGCAAATGGTGCTGTACGGTTCCTGATTGATGGTGACCTGACTGAAACCGGTGCAAATCTTTCAATTATTAGAAACGATTTAACGGCAACGAATAATCTTACAATTAAACCGAATACCGGTAAAACCCCAGTCATTACAATATCCGGAGCTTCCTCGGCTGCCGGTAACCCACAGTATGCCGGTTTAACTATAGATAATACAAGCTACGTTACTATTGATGGTTCGAATACGGCTAACGGTAAGACCCGTGATCTTACATTTGCCATGAATGATAGCTTAAACGGTAGAATAGGCATTAACCTTTTCGGCAATGATGATTTTATTACCTTAAAGAATTTTGTAATAAAATTTGTAAAAGTAAACATTACCAACATTTCTACGCGTGGTATCTATGCAAATGGCCAGGCAACAGGAGTTGTTGATTCATTGGTAATTGATAACTGTAAAATTGGCGATGAAAATGTACAACCCGCTTATGCAGTCAGCATTACCGGTTCAAGTGGAAGTTCAATTTACTGTTCAAAGGTTTATGTTCGTAATAACCAATGCTTTTCAACCTTACGTCGTATCTATTTCTACATTGTGGGTCAGGCAGGCAGTAATTGCGAAATCTCTGGCAACACTATTGCGGGTACACAACCGGCATTATACGGCAACGTAGTGTGGGGTGTTCTGCTGAATACCTACAATGGTCCGATTAATATCTATAAAAATAAATTACACATGCTTCGCGATACAACAAACGCGAACAATGGTATGTACGGACTGGGTACACTTTCCAGTGGAGCTGCCGGCACATTAACTATCTACAATAACTTCTTTGGTGGTGATTTTCAATTTACCGGCTCAGGTACACTGGCTAGCTGCGATATAATTTCGTTGCAGGATACCAGCCGTAATAACAAAATTTATTACAATACCATAGTATTAAATAATGTTGGCAAAAGTTCAACTACCCGCTTGTCGTGTATTCGTCTTGGTGTAGGAACCCTTGAACTGAAAAACAATATTTTCTATACGAACTACACTGATACAATGGCAACTTTGGTACGTGTTGACGGTGGTACATTAACCTCTGATTATAACGATTTCTATACTACCAATTCTACTGCAAATGTTGGTTACTATGGTGGTCAGAAAATTAAAACAATTGATGCCTGGAAAACAGCTACCAGCCAGGATGCGCATAGTGTTAGTATCGACCCTAAATTAACCAGCATGACTGATTTCCATATTGCTGCAACCCCGGCTCCACTGTTAGGGCTTGGTGTAAAACTTGCCAGCGTAAGTGATGATATTGATGGCGACGCACGTAAAAATGTACCTGATATTGGCGGTGATGAGCAAGCACAGCAGGTTCCGGTTGAATTAATAAACTTTTCTGCAAAGAGTACTGCAAAGACTGTTACACTTGAATGGGCTACTGCAACCGAAAAAGATAATCGCGGATATGAAGTGCTCCGTAATTCGGGTAAAGGTTGGGAATCAATTTCATTCGTAAAAGGACATGGTTCCACAACTCAGAAATCGGTGTATTCATACACTGATGCAAACGTTGCTTTCTCAAGCGCTGCTTACAAACTTAAACAGGTTAATTTCGATGGTACATATACCTATACAAATGAAATTAATGTAGTGGTTGGTGCCCCGAGTGAATTTGCAGTAGGCCAAAACTATCCTAATCCATTTAACCCGACTACCATGATTTCATACTCGGTACCGATGAACGGAAATGTACGTGTTGAAGTATTTAATATGTTAGGTCAAAAAGTTCGCACTCTTGTTGATGAACAAAAAGCTGCCGGCCATTATGAAGTTGTTTTCAATGCAGGCAACTTGGCAAGTGGTCAGTATATTTATAGCGTTTCTTTTGGTGGAAAAACCATCACGAAGAAATTCACAATAATGAAATAAAAGATTTTTATCTGACTTATGAAGGCCGGTTTCACCGGCCTTTTTTATTTTCGGAACAATTTGTAAATTCTTTTCGAATAATCCAGGTTACGAAAAAATATAGGATTAGGCAGATGAGCGTCCGGTATAGCGAACAACAATGGCAAAGGGTATATGCAAATTTATATGTTATATCAGGTGGTGTAAATTCCGGAAAGACTACGGCTCTTTTTCGTCATTTCATACCATCCCTTTCTGCCGATGGAGTTCTCCAGCCGGAAATTAATGGAAAGCGATGTTTGTATTTAATCGGGGATAAAAGGCTAATTGAACTGGAAACAGAAGAGGAATCGGCTGCTCCCTGCTTGCGAACCGGTAACTACATCTTTCACGAAGATGCTTTTGAGGCTGCGTGCAATTACTTAACAAGTAAAATTCCGCTAACCGTTAGATATTTTCTTATTGATGGAATCGGATTCTTGGAAATGAGTGACACCGGTTTACATAGAGCGATATCTAAAGTCATTGATTCGGTGGCCCATTCTGAAACCGGGACAAAACTAATTTTTACCGTGCGCGGCGGACTTTTAACAGATTTTTCAAAAAAATACCTGAATGGTTATATAATTAAACCGCTTAATATAGAACAATTACCCGATATAATGTGAAATATTGGGGGAGCATTTCCCGTCTAATTCCTTATAGTAAAGGGTGTTACGGAGAGATTGCACGTTCTGAAAATATGTGAAAATAAGTAACCTTCTCTTGAGGTTTTTGGAGAAAATTGCAGTACCCCGCTCAGAGTTTTGGTATTTTTCGGTTTTTTATGTAATTTTGTAAACTTATAAGAAAATAGATTAGAAAATAGGAAGAGTAATGAAAAAAGGTATTCATCCGAATTATAGACCGGTAGTTTTTAAGGATTTTTCCTGCGATTTCGCAATCCTGACCCGCTCTACGATTAAGACATCCGAGACTATTGAATGGGAAGATGGTAATTCATACCCATTGATTCGCCTTGAAATTTCAAGCGGGTCACATCCATTCTTTACCGGAAAACAGAAACTTCTTGATTCAGCCGGACGTGTTGAGAAATTCAATAAGAAATACAGCCGGTCAAAGTAGTGTAAGGTTTTTATGAAAACCCTTAAAAAGCTATCCTAATTCAATAGGTATAGCTTTTTTTTATTTTTGGGAGTACGATATTAATTGCTATGATCAATTCTCAGGTGCATTCAGTAAATAATTTATATACCGGTGTACGCGGCCTCGCTATAAAAGTACTTAGCAGGGTTGAGCGTACCGATGCGTATTTGGATCGGCTACTCGATTACGAGCTCCGGACGAATGATCTTAATCCGCCCGATAAAGCACTACTATATGAAATCGTGCATGGCGTTACCCGCTGGATGGGACGCCTTGACTGGATTTTGAGTGGATTTTATAAGGGACAGTTCTCTAAGGCTCTCCCAATTTTAAAAAATTCACTTCGTGTAGCCTTATATCAAATTATGTTTCTTGATAAAATTCCGGAATATGCAGCAGTAAATGAAGCCGTGGATTTTATTAAAAAATTGCAGGGCCAAAAACCTGCCGATATTTCGAATGCGGTATTACGAAATATTCTACGTAGTAAGGCTAATCTGCGCTATCCTGATCCTCAGGAAAATTTGATAGGGTATATAGCTACTTATTATTCGCACCCGGCCTGGATGGTAAAACGTTGGCTTGCCCGTTATGGTAAAGAAGCTACCGAACAGTTGCTTATCGCGAATAATGAACGTCCGTATAATACGCTGCGAGTTAATCTGATGAAAACGACTGTTGAAGAGTTTTCACAGTTACTTAATTCAGTAGGACTTAAGCATCACCATGGAAAATTCCTGCCTGATTTTTTTCACTTGCATTCAATGATCAATTTGAACTCCTGGCAATATTTCCTTGAAGGATATTGTACTATTCAGGATGAGAGCCAGGGCTTAGCCTGTCGGTTGCTCGATCCCAAACCTGGCGACCGGGTACTGGATTTATGCGCTGCACCGGGAGGTAAAACTGCTTATCTTGGGCAGCTAATGCAAAATGAAGGCGAAATTGTTGCCGTAGATGTTTTTGAAGCACGCAGCAAACTGCTTAAGCAAACCATGAAACGGGTTAACTTGACCAATGTTACCACGGTAGTACAGGATGCAAGTCAATTTGAAGATGAACCTTTTGATTGTGTACTCGCGGATGTACCATGTTCGGGCTTTGGTACTTTATCCAAGAAACCCGATATAAAATGGCGCAAAGAATTGCTGGATATTCAGCAAATCACTTTGCTGCAAATGAAAATATTGGAACGCGCTGCTTCATTAGTGAAACCAGGCGGTAAATTAGTGTACAGCACCTGTACCATTGAACCGGAAGAGAATGAGGATATTATCTTCAGATTTCTTTCGAAATATCCCGATTTTAAAATTATCCGTGCCGATGAGACATTACCCGGTGATGTTGTGGACGAGCATGGTTTCGTACGCACTTTGCCACATATTCATAAAATTGATGGTGCATTTGCTTCCAAGCTTGTACGTATCAAATAATTAGTAAGGCATTTTATATGTTTGAAAAATTATCAAATGAGCTGCGCGATGCAAGGGAACAAGCTCAGCTTTCGCTTGAGCAATTAGCTCGGCAGATGAAAATAGATATTAAATTTCTTCAGAAAATAGAACAGGGCGATCTTTCATTTTTACCTGAATTATACATCAAAGCCTATTTGCGCGACTACGCCGAATTTGTAGGCCTCGATCCGGTTGTAATGATGAAAAAGTATCAGCTTGCTAAAGAAGGACGACCTCTTGAGGATATTAAGTACGAAGAGGAACGTGAACGTGAGCGCCCGGTAGTTCATAACGTATTACCTCCGGATGCATCTTCGGCTCCGACTCCAATTCCGATTATTAAAAAGTTTATTTCTGAGGACTTTAATCAGGAACCACGTAATTTAACCAAGAATTTTATTGAGCAGCTTGGCCCGCATGCTAAGATTGTTTTCCTGGGTGTAGGTATCTTTTTACTCATACTTATTGCCGGCTATTTTATATTCCTGAAGAAGGACTCGCCGGAAATTGTTATGGATCAGGCTACAGAGCAAACGACACAGGAAGAGAAGCGGTATGAAGAACCTGTTGAGCAGGCAGTGAAAACTGCAGCAAACGACAGTCTTCGTTTGCGTGTTGAAGTATTTGAACAATGCTGGATGCAAATGGTAATTGATAGCACCGTATATACTCAGGATACCTATCCGGCTAAAACTACATTTACAAAAAAAGCTGCAAATAGCATTAAGCTTATTGTTGGCAATTCGGGCGGTATTAATTTATTTTTAAATGACCAGCCGTTTGAATTTACGCGCCAAAAAGGCCGTATGGCTAAATTCGTTATTACCAAAGAAGGCATCAAACAAGTTAACACAGCATCCTGATGTTGTATGAGTGATGAAATTCAAGCCAGTTTACGGATTAAAGAACTTAAAGAACTGATTCGATTTCATGATCGTCAGTATTATATCCTCAATACTCCCCAAATAACCGATTTTGATTATGATCATTTAATGAAGGAACTCGAAGCCCTTGAGGCCGGGTTCCCTTCATTAGTTACTCCCGATTCTCCCACTCAGCGTGTAGGCCAGGATCTTACCAAAGATTTTCCGGCTTACAAACATCGTTTCCCGATGCTCAGTCTGGCCAATACATACAATATAGAAGAACTGTATGATTTTGACCGTAGGGTTCGGGAAATTTTGGGTGAAAGCACATTGCCCGAATATGTCGTTGAATACAAAATAGATGGTGTTTCCATCAGTCTAACTTATAAAAACGGTTTTTTGACCATCGCAGCAACACGTGGTGACGGCGAGATGGGCGAAGTAGTTACCGCGAATATCAAAACGATACGTTCGATTCCTTTGGTTCTGGATAAAGCGATAGTCGAAAAATACGGGCTTGCAGAATTTGAAGTCCGTGGTGAAATTTTTATGGAAATTGCCGAGTTCAGAAAGATTAATGAAGAACGCGCCAGCCGGATGGAGAAGTTATTCGCCAACCCTCGAAATTTTGCGTCAGGCTCTATTAAGTTACAAGATCCGAAAATTACAGCTACCAGACCCTTAACTATCTTCACTTACTATCTGCTTTCAGAACAGCCAGGGCTTCGGAGCCAGTCGGAAAGTTTAGCTTTACTTGCTGAGCTTGGTTTTAAAGTGAACCCTTTATATAAAGTGTGCTCATCAATTTCAGAGGTTATAACAGTACTTCAGGAATTTGAAGAAATGCGTGATACTCTGCCATATGAAATAGATGGTGCGGTTATAAAAGTTAATAATTTTCAGCATCAGAGGCAGCTTGGTTTTATTGCGAAATCGCCTCGATGGGCCACTGCCTACAAATTCAAAGCGAAACAGGCCCAAACCACACTTAACGCTATTACCTGGCAGGTTGGCCGCACTGGTGCAATTACTCCGGTTGCGGAACTTGAACCGGTTATTCTTGCCGGTTCGCAGATTAGCCGGGCCACTCTGCATAACATGGATGAGATTCGACGCAAGGATATCCGAGTTGGGGACACGGTAATTCTGGAAAAAGGCGGCGATGTGATTCCCAAAGTTGTTGACTTTGTTAAAGAATTACGGCAAGCCGGCAGCATTGAAGTTCCCGTTCCGGAAACATGTCCGGTCTGCAGCGGTATTGTTTATCGGTCTCTTGAGGAGGCTGCCATGTAT
The DNA here is from genome assembly GCA_021286645.1 of Ignavibacteria bacterium. GTDB lineage: Bacteria > Bacteroidota > Ignavibacteria > Ignavibacteriales > Ignavibacteriaceae > JACPGF01. Next base: position 6,669 of record JAJTBZ010000089.1, on the reverse strand, counting down.
TGCCAAAACTCTGAATGCCCTGCACAGGTTAAAGGAAGAATAGAACATTTTGCCTCTCGTGCAGCAATGGATATTGAGGGCCTCGGCGAGGCTCTTGTTGAGCAATTCGTTGAGCGCGGAGTTGTGGTAACATACGCAGATATTTACGATCTTCATCTGCATAAAGAAGAACTTATAACCTGGGAACGCTTTGGTGCTAAAAGCATTGATAATTTGCTGCGTGCAATCGAGGAAAGCAAACAACGCCCATTCTATCGGGTACTTTTCGGTTTAGGCATTCGGTATGTTGGTATTGGCGCTGCACGAAAGCTTGCAGCACATTTTAAATCAATCGATACGCTTATGAATGCAAGCACCGAAGAACTTTTACAGGTGCACGAAATTGGCGAAAGTATCAGCAACAGTGTTCGGGCATTTTTTTCTAACGACCATAATATTCACCTTATTGGTCGACTAAAAGACCAAGGTTTGCAATTTGTAGATATGCAGGCTGGGGCGTCTGCAAATCCTGAATTTTCCGGGAAAACATTCGTGTTAACAGGTACATTGCAGAGATTTAGCCGTGATGAGGCTGGTGAAAAAATCCGCCAATTGGGCGGTAAAGTAACATCCAGCGTCAGTAAAAAGACTGATGTGGTTATTGCGGGGGAGAGTGCCGGATCGAAATTAGATAAAGCCCGGGAACTGGGAATTGCTATTTGGGATGAGGAATCCTTTGAAACCAGGCTGAAGGAGATTGAATAAAATGTTACAATTTATTCGTGAATTGTTTGTACGGATATTTATATATAATTACCGGGGTAAGTTTCTCCAGCGTAACTTCTCTGCGGAAATGGGGAAATATAACTCGGCTGCTATTTTGGTGCCCGCTGATGATAAAGTGGCAGAAGCTATTCGGGAATTGGCAGATCAGCTTGTTAGAAAGAGAAAAGCCGTTACATTAGTATTACCTGCTACACAGCGCCCCAAATTTGATGGAATAAAAAATTTACGTTTTCAGGAGTATTTCCCTGTTGATATTTCAAAATTTGGCTTACCAAAAGGAAGTTTCCTGGAGAAAATGCGTTTTCTGGAAGCTGATATACTCATATCGTTTGATTTTGGTACAGATAACTTTTTGCAGGTAGCCTCGCTAATGGCAAAAAGCAGGGTGAAAATAGGGTACCGTAGTAAATTTTCCGATAAAATTTTTCATATCCAGTTAGCTTCGGACAAAAATTTAGTTCGAGATTCTATTAATAATTTGATACATTGTTACCAAATTATCTAAAATTTTATGAATCTGACAGTTGAGAAAATAAACCACATCCATATATGTACGCTCTCTGAGCGTCGGCTTGATACCAGTAATTCCGGTTTGCTTAAAGGTGAATTTGCCTCTATGATTACACAGCAGGAAGTAAAAAAGCTGATCATTGATCTTAGAATGGTAGAGAATTGTGATAGTTCCGGCCTTAGCGCCCTGTTAGTGGCTAATCAATATATTCAAAAATCTAAAGGATCCCTTCGCCTTGTTCCTTCGGATAAAATCCTTACCCTTTTTAAAGTAACAAAATTGGATAAAATCTTATTCGTTTGTAACACAACGGAAGAAGCCGTTGCCGAATTAGGCGACCTTATATAATACATGATAGATTCCCATCTGATTACATATGGTATAATAATTTTATACCTTGGGGGCATTGCCCTGTTCGGTGTTGTTGCAGGCGGCAAACAAAAAACCGTTCAGGAGTATTTTCTCGGTACCGGACACATTCCCTGGTGGGCGGTATGCTTTTCAATCGTTTCCGCTGAAACAAGTACCCTGACCTTTATTTCCGTTCCTGGCGTGGCATATCTAACCAATTGCTCCTTTTTTCAAGTAGTAATCGGGTATTTTATTGGTCGGATGATAGTTGCAGGTTATTTCCTTCCCCGATATTTTAAGGGAGAAATGGCCACGGCGTATACATTTCTGGAAAACCGGTTCGGAAAGAAAACCCGGTCTTTTGCTTCAATTGTATTTTTAGTAACACGTATTGCAGCAGATGGAGTGCGTTTATTTGCTGCTGCAATTCCGTTAAAACTGCTGTTAGGCATTAGTTATCCTCCCGCAATCCTGATTATTGCTTCCGTAACTCTCATTTTTACGTATATGGGTGGTGTGCGCGGCGTTATTTGGGTAGAGGCTTTACAAATGACAATATACCTTGGAGCCGCGGCTCTTTCAGTGTATCTGCTTGTTAATCTTATTCCGGGAGGGTTGCAGGGAATAATTAACTTTCCACAGTTGCAAAGTAAGATTCAATGTATTGATTTAGGATTTTCTAACGGTCCTGGTGCATTTTTTGCAAAACCATATACATTACTTGGCGGTATAATTGGTGGAATGTTTCTTTCGATGGCTTCGCATGGTACTGACCAAATAATAGTACAACGCTTACTGGCAACAAAGACGCTTCAAAATGCCCGGAAAGCGCTTATCGGCAATGCATTGATTATTATTTTCCAATTCGCCTTGTTTCTGTGTATAGGTGTTTTGTTGTTTATGTATTATGGAGTAAGGCCGGTAAAATCGGATGAAATCTTTCCGCTATTCATCATTGAGAAACTACCCGCTATAGCCTCAGGAATTGTTATTGCCGGATTACTTTCTGCAGCCTTATCTACGTTAGCCGGCTCGGTATCTGCTTTGGCGTCATCTTTTATGCTTGATCTGTATTTGCCATTTTCACGTCGACAACTATCAGAAGAACAGAAATTATCAATATCCCGGCGGGTGACCATAATCTGGACAGTATTGTTAACATTTTCCGCGTTCTTTTTTATGAGTTCTTCAAAGGCGGTTGTTGAAATAGCATTAAGTATAGCGTCGTTTACTTACGGTGGGCTGCTTGGTACCTTCCTGATTGGGCTTTTTTCCGGAAAAATTCGTGAACGCGATGTGTTGGCCGGTTTTATTGCAGCTATATTGGTTATGATTCAGGTTATCACCTCCCATATAGTTGGGTGGACCTGGTACACCCTTATTGGAGTAATTGTAACTATGGTGGTAGCCTTTTTTGTAAACAGGGTTTCCGGACAAAACTAAAATTACACTAAATGTATTTTAATAAACAGGCTGTATCGGTTTGCACCGGTACAGTCTGTTTGTATATTCTCACTAATGTTACTCTGCGGGAAATAGTAACCTCAATTTAGAACAAAACAGGCCGACTTAATTTTTGTGTTAAATCGACCTGCGAAACTGATTCTTATTTATTATTTACTTTTGGCTCAATAGGTGTAGCAGTTTTGTCTAAAAGAACAGGTTCTCCGATTCCCAGTTCTTTTAGTTTATCGAACTGTGTTGCTTTATCGCCAACTACTAAAATTATAAGCTTTTCAGTTTGAATGTATTTCTTGGCTAATTCTTTTAATTTATCTGTTGTCATTTCGCGGATATTCTTTTCACGGGCCTGTACATAATCCAGTGGTAATCCGTTGAACACAATTGGCTGCATAGTAGCCAAAAGCTGTTGCAAGGATTCGAATCTTCCGGCATTGCTCTTTAACAGGCTTGAGCGGACTTCATCCAGATCCTTCTGTGAAATACCATTACGGTATTTCGTCAGCTCTTCAACGATAATTTTTACAGTTTCAGAGGTTGCATTACTCTGAACGGATGTATTTGCTTTAAATAATCCGGCATAAGCATTGCCCTGGAAACCCGAGCGCGCTCCGTAGGTAAACGACTTTGCCTCCCGTAAAATCATATTTAGGATACTGGAGAAATCGCCTCCAAGTTTATGATTCATTATGACAAGATTAAAATAATCCGGTGAGTTTACCGGAACTGAGGCATGCCCAACCGATACAACCGATTGACGTGCTTTGGGTATATCTATAAAATATAATCCTGGTTTAGCCGGAGTGCCGTATTTGACCTCGGGTATAGCCACATTTTTCGACGAAAGTTCACGTAAGGTACTAAAAGTTGTCTGCGCCGTCTTTTGCTGAATATCTCCAACAACTATAAATTGCATTACATCTGTAGAAATATTTTCGGTATAATAATTTTTCAAATCATCTAATGTAATGCCGTTTACCGACTGTATTGTTCCCGAAACGGGGTTGGCCAGTAAACACTCTTTGCCATAAACAAGTTTATCAAAAGCATCAGAAGCTATAAAGCCAGGACTGCTTTCGCTTTGCTTTAATCCATCGATAATTTGTTTCTTTACTATTTCAAATTCTTTTGCATCCCAACGAGGTTGAGTGAGAATCTCATTTGCTAAAGCGAAAGTTTCCTGGAATTTATCTGATAAACAACTGCCTACTAATACAATAGAATTTTCGCTGCTCATTACATTTATACTGGCCCCAAGATCTTCTATTGCTTCCTTTAATTCAATGGAAGTTTTGGTCTTTGTTCCTTCGGTAAGCAGTCTTGCCGTAAGGTTGGATAATCCCTTTTTGCCGGCTGGATCCAGGAGCATACCGCCCTTAAAGGTAATTGCGAATTGCACCAGAGGTAACGTGGACTGAGTTATACCATAGATGGATTTATTAGCTGTTGTTTTATCTTGCCAGATAGTAGGGAAAACCACTCCCGGATCAGCACCTTTGACAGGCTCTTTTGATCTGTCAATTTTCGAAGGGATTGGGGGTAGTTTTGTATCAGACGTATCTTTTGCTTTTGTACCTTGTTTGTCTATCGCTTCTTCAGGAACTACAAATGCAGGAGAATTGGCCGCTGCTAAATCGGATTTCCCTTTAGGAACCATGCTTACTACCACACGATGAGCACCTTTAATATAGCGCTCATACACGCGTATCACATCGGCTTTTTTTACATTTATTGAGTTTGTAAAATTTTCGGTAATAGCATCCGGAGTGCCATTAAAAATATTAAAATCCGAAAGCAGGCGAGCCTTGCCAAGGTTTGTATTTGATTGCGAATACAATGCGTATTCTTTTCGGGCTTTTTGCCGTTCTACATCTTTATCAGTAAAGCCTTCTTTTTCGAAACGGGCAAGACCTTCATCGATGGCAGCTTCAACATCACTAAGTTTTGCGGTGGGGAAAGCAGTTACTTCTATTCTGAATTGTCCTGAAAGCTCCTGACTTTGTGCGTATACCTGCACAGTAGAAGCCAGTTTCTTTTCTTCGACAATAACCTTGTAAAGCGGCGACTTTTTTGAACCACCGAGAATACGTGCCAGATAGGGGAGGGCATACGCATCTTTATCAGGGTCATTATCGTTAATTCCGGCATAAACTACCGAAAGTTGTGGAGCATTAGCCAAATTATCCTCATAAGAAGCTCGTTTACTTTCCGTAAGTTTAACCGGCATTGGTTTTAGTGATGCTGGTTTGGGCGAGGATGGTATCTCGGCAAAATATTTCTCAACCCATGTTTTTGTTTGTGCTATATCAATGTCTCCCGCAACAACTAAGGTTGCATTACTGGGTCCATAATATTTATTATGAAAGTCGATTGCATCCTGAATAGATGCGTTTGATAAATCTTCCAGCGATCCGATTACCTGCCAGTTATACGGGTGTGTTTCGGGATACATCAGTTTATCGATAATATAATCAGCTTGTGAATAAGGCATGTTATCATATTGCCTTTTTTCATTTTGCACTACATTTTGCTGTGTAATAAACGTTTTTGGAGTAAACTTGCTGAGAAGAAATCCCATTCTGTCTGATTCCATCCACAGCGCCATTTCGAGGGCGTTTTTCGGTACTACTTCAAAGTAATTTGTGCGGTCATTGTTAGTAGATCCGTTAATCATTGAAGCACCGGCTACCTGTAGTTTTTTAAACCACATTCCCTGAGGGATATTTTGCGATTCATTAAATCTAAGGTGCTCAAATAAATGGGCAAAACCAGTTTTTCCTTTAACTTCGCGGGCAGAGCCAACATGGTAAACGATGTAGACGGCTGCTATGGGATTGGACTTATCGACATGTAATATCACGTCCATACCATTGCTTAAAGTATATTTTTCGTATGGTATTTTGAATTCTTTCGCACTTTGCGCTTGTACCAGGAGTGGAGCGATCATAAGTAATGGGAAAATGAGCTGGAGAAGTGGTTTCATTGTACACCCGGATAATTGTTGTTAAATACGTGTGTTATCTGTAATAGTCGGAAAGCAAAAATACAAACTTTTGGATGAATAGCCCAAAAGTGCGAAGTAAACCTCCCTGCGGATAGCCGTAATTCAATTAACAAGGGAGTCAGGTTAATAGAGGCGCCTGTCGGAATCTCGAAGATCCCCCTGGGAGAACCGACGAATAAATCCCATGGGGATTCCCCTTAAGTCCCTGCTTTGCGGGAGTAAAGCGCCGTAAAAGCAAAAATCCACTGCTCAAACGAGAGTGGATTGGAGAGCGGGAAACGGGACTCGAATGCCAGAGGCACTTGGAGCACGCGACATCAATGCCAGTGGCATTGCGCTCTACAGAAAATGGGATGTGGTAAAGTCCGGGCAAAAAAAAACCTGACAAGGGAGTCAGGTTAATAGAGGCGCCTGTCGGAATCTCGAAGATCCCTCTGGTGGCTGTCGCATAAATGCCCCACATAAACCGAACCTATCAGGTAATCAAGTCAGCGCTGACCAAAACGGGGATAAGATTTCTTAATCGCCACCAAATCAGGTTGAACCCTCCTACTATCCAATTCAGAAGGTGAGAGGT
>JAJTBZ010000086.1 GCA_021286645.1 Ignavibacteria bacterium | reverse complement strand
AAAATAAGGGAATCGATTGCTTCTCCTGCCATAGTGGATGCAATAGTCCTCATCCATAAATGCTTGCCGCTTGTCAGCAATTTCAGTTTAGCAAGAACATAAGAATTAACAAACTCTCCGCAGAAGAAAGCCGTTAGTGATCCTATTACGATGCGTGGTGTTTGACCGAATACTACTTCATAAGATGCCTGATGTGACCAGCCGGATGCTGCTGGCAGGTGAACTACTACTGTTGCCATGAAAGTAGTAAAAACCAAAGCGGTGAACCCGGCCCATACTACTTTACGTGACCGTGCATAACCATAAACTTCAGTGAGAATATCGTTGAAAAAGTAACTAATAGGGAAAAAAAGTATGCCTGCACCAAAAGTAAATCCTGAAATTGTAACAACTTTTTCTGCACCAATAAAATTTGAGCATATAAGGATTGTTACAAAAGCAGCCATGATAAGGTCATAATAACGATAGCTATGCCTCGGTTGTGCCAATATCTCCTCGGAAAAATATTATAGATACTACCAGAACAGACGACTTAAATAATAAGTTTCATGCTTACAAGAGAAGTCGGAATAATCGAGGTCACTTTATCGTTGTTGAACCAATATTCCCGTTAGAAGGGTTGTTAATTCTTCTTTTGTAAATGGTTTAGCTAAATATTCATCAAAACCCTGGCTAAGGTAATAATCTCTATCGGTAATCATCGCGTATCCCGTAACAGCAATAAAGAATGATTTTTCGTAGCCTGGAATTGCTTTAATATCCTGCATAAGTGAAATTCCGTCTTTACCTGAACCTAGATTGATATCCATAAGAACAATTGGATATGTTTTCTTCTGGGCCAGCTTAATTGCTGTAGCTCCACTGGTTGCGAAATCAACTTTCCAGTAGGGGAATAAGAATTGTACAATCACGTCAATGTTAATAAGGTTGTCTTCGACCAATAAAACATCAGTTTTAAAGTCCAGAGGAATTTGGGTTTTCGCTTGTAACTCAGTAGTTCCCTGATTTGTTTCTTCTGAGGCGACTTCAGTTTGCTCCGGCGGTAAGGTGGCGGGCAAAGAAATAGTAAATTCTGAACCAACGCCAATAGTGCTGATTACACTAATTGAACCGTGCATAAGCTCAATCATTTTCTTGGCTATAGTTAAGCCCAGTCCTGTACCTTCGTAATTCCGGTCGAACCCTTCGCTGGCTTGTCTGAATTCCTGAAAAATAATACTCTGACGTTCTAACTCAATGCCAATACCTGTATCTTTAACTCTCAGTACCGCATAGGGAACTCCAAAATGAATTTCGGAGTCGATAATTATCTCAATACCACCTTTGTTGGTGTATTTTATAGCATTTTCAACCAAATTTATCAATATCCGGTTGAGGAGGCTTTCATCAACAATTGCATCATAAGTATCATCGAGAACTGTATACGTAAAATTCAGCTGTTTTTCATGTGCAAAATTTTCATATTGGCTAAGTAAATACTTACTATATTTTGCCAAATTGCAATTCGTTAAATTTAAGGATACCATATTGGACTCCAGTTGGGAGTAATCTAAAATGGAACCCAAAGTTGCCATGAGCCTGCTGCCAGATTTCTGAATTTTCCTTATATACTGGGCAAACTCTGTTTCCGATAATTCTTCCAGAAGTATTTGAGTCATTCCCAGAATTCCGGTCATTGGTGTACGAAGTTCATGACTAATATTGGAAAGAAGGGAAGACTTTAGCCTGCTTGATTCTTCTGCCACATCAATCGCGCGCTTTAATTCCAACTCAAGTTCTTTTTTATGGGTGATATCTTCTTTGATTGCAAGAAAATGAGTAATTGCATTATGATCATCGCGAATGGCTGAAATGTAATTGATTTCCCAGTATAATTCACCATTTTTCTTTTTATTGCAAATTTCGCCTATCCATTCCTGACCGGAAAGTATTGTATTCCACAGCTCAGAATACGTGGCTTCTTCCTGGTAACCTGATTTGAGAATTTTTGGATTTCTACCCCGTACTTCGTCAAATGTATATCCGGTATTCGCGGTAAATTTAGGGTTAATATATTCTATTTCGCCCTTAAGATTTGTTATCAGAACAGCTGCAGAGCTTTGATGCACTGCTCTAAATAATTTTCTAATGGATTCAAGGTTATGTTTCTGCTCGGTTATATCCCTGCCAACTACCTGTATACCTTCTACTTTATGGTTAGTAAAGATAGGTGAACCGGTAAATTCCAAAATTGCATTCGTTCCATCCTTTTTGGGTACAACAGTCTCGATACGTTCCGCAGAATATTGATCGAAATTATCAATTAAGGCGGTAGATATTTTTTCATATTCCTGAACTGGTAAGAAGCGGGAAACCTGTTCGTTTAAAAGCTCTTCGGGGGTATAACCTAATATTTTCTGAACTGAAGGAGTGATAAAGGAGATTTTACCCTGCTTATCTACAATTAAAACCAGGTCGGATATACGTTCGGCGAGTCCGCGGTATTTTTCTTCGCTCGCGCGTAATTCCATCTCAGTCTCTTTGCGCTTGGTAATATCGATAATTAATCCAATTGAACCGATAGATTCGCCATTATCATCATAGAGCGGGGAACCGCTTATTTCGGTCCAACAAACTTCACTGCTTTTTTTAATCATACGGATTTCGTAGCTGCCTGCAACCCGTGTTTGTCGGAGTTTATTTTGGGCTATGAATATTTCCCGATCGGAAGGATGAATAATTTTCGTAGAAGCGTAAGCGCCAATAAGTTCATCGAGCGTGTATTCTGAAAGAGAGCAAAACCTTTTATTCGCGAAAACAATTTTTTCCTGTAAATCTATGTGAATCAGGCCCTCGTGCATGTTATTGATTAAGTTACGATATTGTTCTTCTCTAACCCGAAGCGCCTCTAAGGCCGATTTCTTCTGTTTTCGTAACTCAACCTCATTAATCTCACGTTCAATAGTTGGTATTACCCGTCTGAGGTTGCTCTTCATAATATAATCCTGAGCGCCTCGCTTCATCATATCGACTGCAATGTCTTCGCCCACAGTACCTGAAACGAGAATGAAGGGTATATCCAAATTAAAGGATTGGAATAACTCAAGGGCCTCTTCACCGCTAAATCCGGGCATGGAATAGTCTGAAATAATGACATCCCACGATTCAAACTGCAGAGACTCTTTCATCTGACCAGGGGTTGAAATTATTTTATGGGTTATGGCGTAATTTTCTTTTTGTAGTATACGCAGTACTAATAATGCATCGTCTTCATTATCTTCAACGATTAAAACATGCAGGTTCTTTTTACTCATAGTAATCCTTAGTCGCCAGGTACATGGTTGAGAATTAACCAATATACCTCTAATTGCTGGACAGCCTCAATAAATTTTGAAAAATCTACAGGCTTTCTTATATAACTATTTGCTCCCAGTTCATAGCCACGAACAAGGTCGGTTTCTTCCAGCGAGCTGGTCAAAATCACAACGGGAATATACTTAAATTTCTCATTACTCCGAATAACCTTTAGAATTTCGAGGCCGTCGACTTTAGGTAATTTTAAATCGAGCAGAATGAGAGCGGGAAATTTAGTATTGACTGAAGTATCGTCATCTGCCACGGCAATAATATTTTCCATTGCAGTTGCCCCGTCATTAAATACGATGATTTCGTTTTGCAGATTATTTTTACGAAAAGCACGTAATGTTAGTTCAATATCATCCGAATTATCCTCAATTAACCAAATTGCTTTATTATCCATTAATTTTGCCCTTTAAATGAAAAATAAAAACAGGCACCTTCGCCAATTTTACCTTCAGCATAAATAGTGCCTCCATGTTTATGAATTATTCTTTGAACAGTAGCCAGTCCTACTCCCGTTCCGGGGAATTGTTCGTTCGAGTGCAGCCTTTGAAACACCCCGAATAACTTATTGTAATACCGCATATCGAAACCGGCGCCTTCATCCTTAACAAAATAGTATTTTGCATTATCTTTAACGATAGTACCAATTTGTATGACAATTTTCTCCTTATATTGCGAAAATTTTATCGCATTGTCAATAAGATTTTGGAAACAGCTACGTACTAATGAGGGATCTACCCAGTCAAACATATTTTCTTCGATGTCGATAATCATTTCTTTCGTTTGGGTAATTTCCTGATAATCACCGGCAATCTCCCGAATAAGTTGTGAAAGGCTGATTCGCTCCCTACGAATCTCCTTTCGGGTAAGGCGTGACATTTGAAGAATATCATCTATTAATTGAGCCATTTTCTGGCTATTCACTCGAATTCTTTGAATATAATTGCGTCCTTGATCATCTAAATTTGAATAATAATCCTCGTAGAGTGCGAGTCCGAATCCATCGATAGCCCTAAGAGGTGCCCGTAAATCATGAGAAACTGAGTAAGAGAAAGCTTCAAGTTCTTTATTGGCGCTTTCCAATTGTTGAGTACGCTCCTTTACTTTTTTATCTAGTTCATCTGCTTGCTTCAATACCTTTTCGAATAATACGGTACGTTCTACCACTATTCCTATCTGGGATGTGAGTGTATTGATTACGTCGGTAGTATGATCTGATAAAGGCGAATCTGAAAATAGAATGAGAACACCCAGGCAGGTGTTTGTAATGTGAATGGGAAAACGTTCCTGGAATTTAAAATCGGGTTCGGAAGTAGTTTCAATTGTTTCATGCCAATCGTCATCGGCACCGATAAAAGGACAATTGGAAAACTGATGTTCACTATCCGGGCATTTATCACAAATCGTACAATTCGAAAAGAACTTGTTTGCATGCGCGCGCGTATTGTTGTCAGAAGTAATTGTGCAGAAATCTGAGTCAATAGTACGAAAGTAAATTAAGCCATGCTCCAACCCGGCTAATTGAAGTACTTCCAAAAGAAAGTACTTCAACAATTCCTCATTATTAGTGAAAGCGGTGGAACTCATGATAATTCGGTTAAGAATAGTAAGCTCTTTATTATACTGTTCAACTGCTCTCTCATTCATGTTACGACGTGTAACATCGCGCAATATTGAGAGAACGCAAGTCTCACCCTGTAGCTGGATGAGCTTTGCTGATAAGAGCCCTTCTATTACAACCCCACTTTTTAGTCGAAAATTGCTTTCGAAATCAATTACTTCGCCACTCGCACGTAATATTGCATAAAAGTTCTGTTCTTGTTCGCTATCAACCCAAATATGTAATGAAGTAAAATCTTTACCAAGCACATCCCCGATCGAATAGCCCGTAATTCTGCTAAATCCCTGGTTAATTTCAAGGATTTTTTTATTACTTAGGCTGATTATACTAATAGCATCAGGGCTGGTAATAAATGCCTTAGAAAATTTCTCTTCAGAAGATCTCAAGGCCACTTCAGCAAATCTTTTCTCTGTTATATCCCGGCCGGCAGCTACAATTTCTTTTATTACTCCATTCAGATCAAGTATTGCATTATGGTTCCAGCCTAACCAACGCTTGCCAGTGGCGGTTTCTACCTGCTGTTCGACGTACCAGGTATAGGGATATGCTTCCAAATATCGCATAGATTCGGCAGAAAGCCCCAGTTCTTTTCGGTGTAGGAGTGGCACTTGTTCTTTAAGGAATTCAGTTTCTGTTTTTTCGAATAATTTGCAGAAACTTTTACTTACAAACAGGTACCGGCCATCAATCTGAACTTTAACAATTAAATCTGTCTGATGCTCAAGAAGCATTCTTAAGTTCTCTTCGCTACGAAGTAATGCCTGGTATGTCTTTAATTTCTCGTTTACGCCCTTTACAAATTCTTTGTTTTTATGCTCTAATTCCCGAATAAGACGGTTATTTTCAATTGCTGTTGCCAGGTGGCTTGCTGCTATCTGTAAGTGTTGAAGATCCTCGGTAGAAAACTCACGAGGGCTGTGGACGGTATAAATACCCAATACACCAACAGCAGTATCCTTAATTAATAAAGGAGCCCCTGCAAATGAAACAAATCGATGTTTCCTTTGAATTTCTGTCGACTCGTTATGGATATCTTCCGGTGTAAGAGTAAATGATCGAGGGGCCATAGCTTTAAGTATCTGACTGGAAAGTGAGTTTTGAGTAGGAATTATTTCCGGAATTATTTCCTGAAATAATTCCGATTTCCCCACTAAAACCAAATCTTCGCCCTCAATAAGCCGTAGTATACATTGATCTACGGTAAATGCACTTCGAAGTTGATCAAGAGCCTGATTGATAACTTCTTCAAGCCGCATTTTACTTGAAACGGAAATAGATATCTGATGTAATAATTTAAGCCGCGAGATGTATTGTTCATTAATGAATACTGCACTGGCTGCCTTTGTCCGTTCTTCTCTAAGTTCTTCCGCAGACTTTTTCAGCGATTCAGATTGCAATAGTAACCAGGCCTGATTTTCTCGCAAAGTTTCCGACTGAGTCGTTTTTTCGGTTACATCCCGCGAATTCAATATTATTCCACCAATTGCCCGGTCGGCAATATGGCTTTTACCGTATGACTCCAGAGTTCTGTACGATCCATCGGAGCAGGCAATTCTGTAGGTGATTTCATGCATAAGATCCGGTTCTCGGAAGCATTTTGCCAAAAAATCTTCAACAAGAGCGGTATCCTTGGGGTGTATATTTTTAATAAATGGTATTTCAATGAATTCGGTGAAGTCATAACCTGTAATTTTATGAATCGCCGGACTCATATACGCGATGTAACCATCAAGTCGGATAATGGTAAAAATGTCATTAGAATTTTGCAGCATAAGCCGCAAACGTTCATCATTGATCTGATTTCGTTGATTCTGCTTATCAGATTCAGAAGAATTAAGTATTACTTCCATAACTCCAAGCGGGTCGCCGTTTACGGAATAGAGCATTTTGGCCATACAGCGACAATATGCCCCAACCCCGTTTGCCAGAAGCGGTAAAAATACCTCTCCCGTTATCACTCCGTTTGAATTTGAAAGAGAAGTATATTTTTTTAGTTCATCATCTATTGGGTTTTGTACCAAATCTATGAGCATGGGTGTAGCACGTCCATAGAAAGGAACAGAATAGACTCTATTATCTTTACCTAAGGCATTTTCTTTAGGAACTCCGCTGAGTAACTCCATTGCCTTATTCCAAATGAGAACTCGTCCTTTCATATCGATTAAGAACGTAGCTTCAGGGTGTTCATCAACAATACTGCTCAGTGCTTCAAGTTCAAATTTACTTTTTGAATTTGGAGTCTTCCTATTCATTTTTTTTTCAGCAATAATTGTCTCAAGGAACAGCATCTGGAAAAGTGTTTTATTGCTTTGACCGGGATATTGATTACATTGAATTTTGAATACACATTTTGCCGGCTCACCAATTAGCTCAGCAGTAATTATTTGAGGAGGAAGATTTGTGGAGCCAAAAAGATTCTTAATTGATTGTTTATACTGATCAGAGAACAAGTGAAAAATGTTAGTCCTGGTTTGGAAAGTATCGGTGAAGGTTTTATTTGCAAATACTATGTCTCCATTACTATCTACAAAACAGACTGGAATCAGAATATCATCCCACCGGTGGCTGTCGCATAAATGCCCCACATAAACCGAACCTATCAGGTAATCAAGTCAGCGCTGACCAAAACGGGGATAAGATTTCTTAATCGCCACCAAATCAGGTTGAACCCTCCTACTATCCAATTCAGAAGGTGAGAGGT
>JAJTBZ010000027.1 GCA_021286645.1 Ignavibacteria bacterium | reverse complement strand
CGGTTATAGGAACAGTTTGCACAAAATTCATCCAGTATTTTTATCTTCTCTTTTCTATCCGCTTTTTTATAACGTGTTTGTATGGTGAGTAAATACTCTTTTTGGCTTCCTTGAATCATAATATCTCCGTTTTTTTCGGTTACCTATATTATGACTCAACGACCTCTTTTCCCTATCTCATTGGGTTACTTTATTTTTGACTCAATGCGTAAGGATGACTCGGGAAAGATTATGCTATGGTAATTCGATATTGTTTTAGTTATATTCTTTCCGTACAACTTCAGTTGGTTAGGGCAACAGGTAATAACCTGGCTTAAAAATAAAAAAGAGTTTATTTTACTAGAAGCAACCAATTACCGGAGGGACACATGAAAGCAGAATTGCTGCGTCTCGATTCTTATATTAAAGAGCTACAGGAAGAGAAGCATCATTTTGAAAATATTTTCCAGGGCCTTGCCCGGATGATATTCAGCGATGGCGACAGCATCCACCCTATACTCGTCAACGGCAGAAGCACCTATGATTTTGATAAATTCCGAAAAGGTAAAAAACACATTATCGGCCTGTATGATGTTATCAATAGTTTTGTTGCCTTCATTAAAGATGCTGCTGAATATGGAGAAAGTAAGGATATGGCCTATGTGCTCGTGGGAGAACCCGGCAATGGCAAAACATTTTTTGTAGATTATCTTTCCTCACTTTATCGTGATTTTATCAGTATTCCAACCAATAACAAATATACGTTCAAATTCATGCTGCCTGACGGGCTGCCGGGATATGGGAGTATAAAAGAAATTGAATCACAAACCTATGAGGATCCTGTAATTCTGCTGATGAACCTCTTCTATTCGCTTGATGAAGGCAAAGAAGAATTTATTAAAAACGGGTTTACTTCGGCTCAAGTTGACCACTTCTATCAAAATTACCGCCCTTTAGGCGCCGATTCAGAATTTATTTTACGCGACCTCCGTGATTATTTTGATGATGATCTCGAGAAAATAAAAAACTGCATTAGTATTGTGAAAGTACCTATTAGCAGTACACTCGGTACTATTACCGGAAAATACCCTGCTAAGGATAAACTAACAAGCTCTGGTGTTGATCTTGTTGGCGATGAAAGCATTCAACGCCTGTTGCATATTACGAATTCAAATAATCCCTATCGATTCGACCTTCGTCGAGGCGCACTTGCAAGAGTTGGAGGCGGAGGTATTCACTTTGCTGATGAGATATTCAAGAATAAAACGGATCTGATGAAAATATATCTTGGAGTAATTCAGAACAGGGAAATTGAAATTGACGCCTTTAAATGGCCTATTGATACATTTATTATTGCTACAAGTAATAATGCCGATGTATTAAATTACCGTTCAAATGGTGAGGAAAAGCCAATTCTTGACAGATGCAAGTTCTGTTACGTAGCACATCTGACTAACTACAAACTACAGGAAAACCTGACGAAATATGCGATTGGAAGCGGTAGCAAAACTACATTTACGGGTAAAAATTTGCATATCGACCCCAACCTTATCTACACTCTGTCGGTAATTGTTACATTGAGTCGCCTGCCTCGTTTTGACGATAAACTGACTCCGGTTGAAATGATGAAATTAGCAGCGGGTGAAGTTGCGGGTGAAAAGAGTGTAAAAACACTCGCAGAAATCGTTGGTCAACTTGAACATGAATCAGATACCACAAAACGTTTCGGGCAGAAAGGATTAGGCCAACGCGATCTGGTTCGTATGGTAAATACACTACGAGGGTACCCTGAAACCAACGAGGGCGAATGCATGTTTGCTCTGGATGCATTTAAAAGTGCAGAAGAAGTAATTCTTGATTACGTTCAGGATAATAACGAAAGAATCAAATACTTCGAAGACTTGAAGATTGCCCGCGGTTTGTATCGGAAGCAAATCAGAACTGAAATGTTTAATGCCTTCATGGATGAACCCGCCGCCATCCGAAAAGATGTGATGCTTTATGTAAATATGATTATTGGTATGGGTAGAACTGATTTAGGGCCGGATAAAATAATTACTTATTTAGATCCTCAAACCGGTAAGACGCAACCTATTAAAATTGATGAACGCTTCGTAAACGCGGTTGAAAATGAGCTGGAGATGAAAACTCTGGAACAAAAAGAATCCTTTAGAAGCCAGATACGAAAAATCTACGCGCAAAAGCTACAGACTGATAAGAACTACGATTTCATGGACAATGTGGATCTTGTAAAAGCTGTTACTGATACACGTTTAAATTCCGATATAGCATCGGCAGGCGGATTAGTTGGCGCCTTGGCCAACAGAACCAATGAAGATAATGAAAAACTCTACAACAGGATTGTTTCTACAATGGTTAATAAATTACACTATTGTAAAACATGTGCCGAAAAAACAATCGAGTTTTTCTGCACTCAGGACCATCAGTCCTGACAAAATAACGGGAGTAACCATGAAAGACAAAAATCTCCCTCACGGCGGTGATAGTGAGCGAAAAACACCGGAAGATATTTTCAATTTTGCAGTACTGGATACAATCCATGTTCCGGGTATTTACTCATATAATGATCAAAAAACCATTGTAGGTTTACAGGCCGGGGCATTAACTACCGGACACATGTACGATCTTGATCGTTTGCTCGAACGCGACCGGCTGCGTGAAAAAGATGGATTCCCGAGGAAAATACGTTTAGGCAAATTAGTTAAGCCATCGCGGGATGGCGGAGATAAGAGTATCATTATCCCCTCTGCATCGGAAGAAAAACTGTATCATTGGAAATCTGAGGAGCAGTTTACCGAAGGACCATCAACGGGCGGCAGCGGAGATGAAGCGGAAGGTGATGTTATAGGAGAACAGCCAATACGTGAAGGCGAATCCGGGGGGCAAGGGCCCGGCCAGGGCGAAGGCGGAGAGCATGGCATGGGCACAGACGCTTTCGAAATTGGCAGGGTTCTTACCGAGCAATTCGAATTACCAAACATTAAAGACAAAGGGAAAAAGGTCTCTCTTACCCGATTCACGTATGAACTATCAGATATGAATCGGGGCCATGGGCAGATTCTTGACAAAAAGCAAACTTTGCGGCGAGTAGTAAAAACCAATATGGTGCTTGGCAATATCGTTCCCGAACAAGAAATTGATATGAGCAAATTAATTATTACACCCGCGGATAGAGTCTATCGTACACTCTCGAAAGAAAAAGAGCGCGAGTCACAGGCAATGGTGTTTTTTGTCAGAGATTACTCCGGATCGATGCAGGGTAAGCCAACTGAAGCGGTTGTAACACAACATGTGTATATTCACAGTTGGTTGGTATTCCAATATCAACGGAGAGTAATTAGCAGGTTTATTGTTCATGATACCGAGGCACATGAAGTACCGGATTTTTATACATACTACATCAAACAAGTCGCGGGCGGTACCGATATTGCTTCCGGGTATGCACTTGTAAATAAAATCATTAAAGAAGAAAACCTTGCCCGGGATTTTAATATCTATGTATTCCACGGAACCGATGGCGATGATTTTGATTCCAATGGGTATAAAACGTTGGATGAGTTAAAAATAATGCTCCCCTCAATTAATAGAATTGGAATTACAATCGCGGAAAATTCGTGGACTACGCATGGCAACTCCGTAGTTTCGGGGTACCTGAAAAAATCTGCTCTCGTACAAAAGCATACCGAACTTATTCATTACGATGCTTTTAAGGCAGATGAAGCAGATGATAAGCGCCTGATACAAAGCATTAAAACTTTAATCTCGTAAGCCTATGCAATTAATAGATCAACACACAAAACGCATCATGGAAGGTTGCAAGGAACGTGCCCGGGATGCCGGGTTAGTGTTCGATGCAGAAACATTGGAATACTATGTAACCAATGTTGATATGCTTGAACTTTCCCCAAAGAACATGATTCCGACACTTTACGATTACTGGCTTCAGGATATCCAGGTACTGCATGGCAAAGGTGAATATGAAATTTATCCTTCTAACCCCTATGAAACAGTAATCAACACTCGTCCGGTTATTTCATTCTATAACGATAATAACCCCGACTGGTTAAATGTGATGATTTTTTACCACGTATTGGGCCACATTGATTTCTTTCAAAATAATAAATTCTTTGAAAAAACCTGGGATTATGATTTTAAGGAGAAAGCCCTCACGGAAAAAAGAATGATAGCGAAACTACGTACACAGAAAGGGCGTAAAGTCGATTACGTGATTGAGTTTGCAAAAGGCATAGATAATCTTGTCGGATATTTTCAGGATCTGAATAGCACCACTGATGTTCCAATCGGTTCACTTCTACCGGATAAAATAGATTTTTATTTTAACCATTTTTTGCAAAACATTCGCTTAGCCGGACAAAGAGAATTGCTACAGGAGATTGATATCTATAATCATTTGGAAGATACCGCCGATAAGAGCAAACATGATTTGCTTCTGAAAAAAGTACTCATCCGTAACCCCGAGTTTGAAGAATTATACAAAGTATATTCGGAAAAGAAAAAGGTACCATACAGAGATTTGATGCAATTTGTAATGGAAGAAAGCAATTTTCTTAACACTGATGAAAACAAGTGGATGAATGGAGTTATTGATATAATTCGTGACACCTCCTTATATTTTTCACCGATGATTCGTACTAAAATCATGAATGAGGGCTGGGCAAGTTACTGGCACGAGAAACTTTTTATGAATGATGAAAGAATTAAAGGGCACGAAGTAGGGTTTAGCAGAATTAATGCAAATGTAACTGCCATATCGCGCGTAGGCCTGAATCCCTATGCTATTGGATGGAGATTGTTTACATACATTGAGGAAATGGCTGAAAAAGGAGCCTATTCCTACGAGTTCCAAAAACTAACAGATACTGAGCAACGAAAATTATATAATCAGCAAACCGGAACCGGGAAAGACTTCATCTTTGCAGTTCGGAAAAATTTCCTCGATTCTACTTTTATTAGTCAGTTTCTTGACCAGAGTTTCATGGACAAACATAACCTGTTTGTAGTGGGGCAAAGAATTAATCCCCAACGCCATACCAGAGAGTACTATGTAAAAAGCAGGAAGCTCAAAGATTATAAAGAAATGATCAGCGATAGCCTTTATCATCCTCCCCACATTGAATTTCAGACGAAACCCGACGGATCTCTGTATTTAAATCATATTTTTGAAAATAAAGAGCTCTACCGAGAGTACATTCCGAACACGCTCGTGGGACTGGAATACCTTTGGGGGCATCCCGTGTATCTTGAAACAACTGAGCTTGATTTGGAAGAAATGAAAAAACGGCAGTCGAAGATGGATTCGGCAACGACTGCAATTCCACAGACAATTGAACCGGTATTCCATCGTGTTATATATTCGGTTAAAGAGAGAAAAGTAACGAAACAAAAGGCAGCATAGCCATGCAGCAAAAAAAATTTAATGAAGCCGATATTGATAATGTATTGGAATTATTGAAAACCAGGCTAAACAAACGTGAACTTGGAACAATTATACCATTCAATGAATTTCTGTTAAAAGCTGCTGAAAATCCACTTTTGGTATTTCGTAGTATTTTCCAGCAATTTAGCGGTATGCTTTATTACTATACCAGCCGCGAGGATGAATACGCGAATGATCCTGAAAATATTCATTATCAAACAATAAATTCTGATAACCTGTTCGTTAAAAATACCGACACTCCTTTTTTTGCCGACTTGCCACTCGCGAACAGGATGCTCCGTTGGGCCGATGCATTGCGAAGCGGTGCGCAACAGAACAAAATATATGTTTTTATCGGCCCTCCCGGAAGCGGTAAAAGTACTTTTTTAAACAATTTACTTAAACGATTTGAGGAATATTCGAATACACCTGAAGGTACCAGTTATGAAATCTTTTGGCGAATTGATCTCGCCGCAATTTCAGTACAATTAACCCACCAAATGAAGGGCCTAATCGAAGCGTATTATGAGAAATATGAAAATAAGGGACTCGAGCCGAAGCATAATTTTTTCGAAATTCCCTGCCCGAGTCACGATCATCCATTTTTGATTATCCCGAAAGAAATGCGTGCCGAGCTGCTT
Source organism: Ignavibacteria bacterium (assembly GCA_021286645.1). Classification (GTDB taxonomy): domain Bacteria; phylum Bacteroidota; class Ignavibacteria; order Ignavibacteriales; family Ignavibacteriaceae; genus JACPGF01. The sequence continues at coordinate 14,999 of JAJTBZ010000027.1, read as the reverse complement.
GAACGGCTTATTGTTGGCAAAGAAAAAACCAAAATATTTAACAAAAAGGAATATGAGTGGCTGTTTAAAAAGAACCCTTGCACCATTTGTTCATCTATTTTTAATGCTCTTATCGGCAAGCTTGATTCCCCGACGGATATATTCGACATGATTTATGCCCGAAAGAATAACTTTAACCGACGGCTCGGGAGGGGTATCACTATATACAACCCGGCTGATAAGACTCCGGACAGGCTTGTATTAAAAAATGAAAAGCTGCAGGATGAGTTGAACGGAATATTTCGAGACAGCAGCCTGGTGAAGTATATTTACTCCCGATACGCCAATACGAATAACGGTATCTTCGCCCTAATGGATGTAAAAGGAGATAACGAAAAAAGGTTTCACGATCTTCATGGAATAATTAGTGAAGGAATTCATAAAATTGATGATATTGAAGAAAACGTCAATTCTTTATTCATTGCAATTATGAATCCGGAAGACAAAGAAAAGATTATTGACAAAGAATCATTTAGAGACAGGATTGTAGAAATAAATGTAAACTATATATTGAATTATACTGAAGAAGTGAAGGTGTACTGCAATGCGTTTGGCAAGCAAATCAGTAATAAATTTCTACCCGATGTACTAAATAATTTTGCTAAAATTATCATTAGTTCACGTCTGAACACCAGATCTGATACTATGTCAAAATGGATAAAAAATCCGTCTCTCTACAGTAAATACTGCGATGAGAACCTGCTGCTGTTAAAGCTGAGTATCTATAATAATATAATTCCATCCTATCTGTTGGAGGAAGACCGGAAAACATTTACTAAAGAATTGCGCAGACAATTGATAGATGAATCGGAATCTGAAGGCAGCAAGGGATTCTCGGGGCGGGAGTCAATAAATATTTTTGGTGAATTTTATGACCACGCCAAGAAAACATTTAACGAAACCGGTGGAACAAAGCGCCCGGTGCTGATAACAATGAATCATATCAGGAAATTCTTTGAAGAGAATGATGAATACTCGGCTAAGATTCCGAAGAATTTTATCACTTCCATTATCCATATGTACGATTATAATGTTATGCAGCATATTAAAGAATCACTCTTCCACCAAAATGAGGAACGAATAATTAATGACATTAAAAATTATCTTTTTGCACTGAGTTATGATATTAATCAGAAACTCCTCTGTCCGTACACGAATGAAACCATTGAAATTAGTGATGCATTTTTCAATTCTTTTGAACAACGAATTATCAAAAAAGGAACGTCGGAAAGCGAGAAAATAAATTTTCGGAAACAGCAATCGTATAAGCTAACTATTTGTCTACAGGATATGAACGCTAATGGTTTATTGCTTGAAGATACGCAGGTATATAAAGAACTGTATGCAACATATATGTATAATTTACGTGAAAATATTTTTCAGCCTTTCCTGCAATACACATCATTTGAAAATGCGATAAAGGAATATGGCACCCCAAAATTCGAAGTATTCGATTCTAAAACAAAAGAGGAAGTACGTTTTCTCATACATAATTTACAAGCCAGGTTTAATTATACCGAAGAAGGTGCTTTGCAGGTATGCCTGTATGTACTTGAAAACAAGATAGCTGAGAAATTTGCTGCAAAATAGCGAATATTATAATATGGTAAATTACGCGCCGGACCGCGAAAAGTAGCGCTGGTATTGCCTGTCAGATTCCTTTATATGATTGTTTAACCAATCACGCAAAAAATTCATGATCTCCATTGATATGATAAGGTTCCCTTTTTCATGTCGTACATACAGATCTTTAACTTGCAAAGTAAGTTTAAGGTGTTCCTTTTTGTGCTCTTCCAAACCCGGATAAGAACGACTTTCCATGAGTTGCTCTTCTGCTGAGAAATGATATTCTGTATATGCTACCAATTCAGCTATAATATGCCCGGTAACCTCTCTGCTTTTACCGGCATTCATTGCTGCATAAAAAAGATTAGTCAGATCTATTAACTTTTTATGCTGATCATCTATTTCAGGAATACCAACACTCATCGAATCAGCCCAGTTAATTAAAGGCATAGCTACTCCAAAGTTTAAACAATACTTACAGCAAATAAAACCTTCTGTAAAAATTTCTTTATACGAATACCAGATTTTACCGATTCTGCTTTCGGACGTTTGTTCAAATATGTAATTTTGAATTACACATTTATTATAGGTATAGTATGGTCGAATTATTTCACGAACTGGTTACAAATCCTCTGCTGCTTACATTAATTATCGTATTAATTATTGTTTTATTTAATACCATAGTTATAGTCAGCGGTACGCAAATTGCTCTCGTTGAACGTAGATATTTAGGCAAAAACCTTGCTCAAAACCGGGTAATCGCTCTTACGGATGAAATTGGTATCCAGGCCAGAACCTTAGGGCCAGGGCTACATTTCCTTATTCCATTTATCTATAAGACCAAAAAACTTGAATTTACAACAATTTTAGAAGATGAAATTGGCCTCGTAGAATCAATCGATGGGAACCCGGTTCCTCCGGGAAAGATTTTCGCCCGAGTCGTATCAGGCCATAATGCATTCCAGGATGGAGAGGCTTTCCTAAAAAATGATGGTGAAAAAGGGCCGCAAATCGAAATTCTGCCTCCGGGAACCTTTAGAATCAATACAATGCTCTTTAAGGTAAAAAAGCAACCTTCCACATCAATCCAGAAGGGACAGATTGGTATTGTTACTTCGACAGACGGATTGCAGATACCTCCGGGACGACTGTTGGCAAAACGAATTACCGGGCATTCAAATTTTGAAGACGGCGAAGCCTTTCTCAAGAATCAGGGTCAAAAAGGCCCACAAATTGATATTCTTTTACCAGGTACTTACCGTATCAACACGGCTCTGTTTAAAGTTGAAATAAGAGAAGCAACGATAATTCCACCCAATAAAGTTGGGTTGGTTACTGCATTGGATGGTGAGCCATTGCCACAAAATGAATACGTGGCTAAATCGGTTGCCAATCATAATGATTTTCAAGATGCATCGAAATTTCTTGAAGCTGGCGGGCAGCGTGGCCCTCAGTTTGACGTTCTAAAACCGGGTACATATTATATAAACCCGATGATCTTTAAAGTTGAGCTTGACGATGTAGCGATAGTTGAACGTGGACAGGTTGCTGTGGTAGTTTCCAACGTTGGCGAAGAACCAGCCCAAATAAGAAATCTTGTTAACGCTGCAGCGAAGGAAGAAGGTGCGGCAGCCGGTTCGGAAGCATATAAAGAGATTGAAAATCGTCTCGAAAAAGGTATTGAGCGATATGTGGTTCCAAGCGGTTTCCGTGGTATACAACAGGAAGTAGCCGGCCCGGGATTTTACTATCTAAACCGCCGAGCCTATTTAGCGTACATTGTAGATACGACAAATATTACCATTGATTGGGATGACAGCAAAGAAACTCGTTTTGACCCGTTAAAAGTTATTTCTCGTGATGGTTTTACTATTAGCGTTTCTGTTAAAGTAGTTATCAGAATTCGTCCCGATCAGGCACCCTATATGGTTGCCAAGATTGGTTCAATCGAGAATCTGATTCTCCATGTTATTCACCCGATGATTGATTCAAGTTTCCGCAATCAGGCATCGTCAACCAGTGCAATGAATTTCATGCAGGATCGGCAGGACGAACAGAAAAAAGCCGAAGAACGCACAAAACTTGAACTGGAAAAATACCACGTGGAATGTGTTTCTGTATTAATCTGCCAAATAAGTCTTCCTCAGGAACTTATGGACACCCAGACCAAAAAGATTATTGCCCAGCAGCAGCAGGCAATGTATCAGGATATGCAAAAAGCCGAACAGACTCGTATTGCAACAGAAAAAACACGCGCCGAGGCCGATCAGCAAAAGAACCTTGTAGAAGCCGAAATTGGTGTGCAAATTGCTGAACAAAACCGGGTAAAAGCCATCAAATACGCTGAAGGTGAAGCTGAAAGTATCCGATTACGTGCAGAAGGTGAAGCTAAGGGTATTAAAGCAAAAGGCGAAGCCGAAGGTTCAAAAATTCTGGCAATTGGTGAAGCTACTGCAACATCGTATGAATTGCAAAATAAAGCTATTGGTATGGAAGGTGTAACGGCCATTGAAATAGCTAAGCAAATAGCGACCGGCAATGTAAAAGTTACTCCTGATTTCCTTGTACAGGGTGGTGATAATCTTGGAGGCTTGCTCTCCGGTTACCTGACCAAATTAATGGCCTTTAATTCTGGTAAAACTCCTGAACTACCAAAGCAGGAATAAAAGTCACTTTGAAAATTTGAGCCCCGGTCAACGGGGCTCTTTTTTTTTGCAATCACTTCAATAAAATCATTTTTCTTACCTGATACTCCGACCCGCACTGTGCTGAACAAATATATACGCCCGAGGGTAAGCCGCTCACTTTCCATTGTATTGCATGCACTCCGGCTATACCCGCTATATAGCTAAAACTATCTACTTCCAAACCGACGGAGTTATAGAAATGTAATTGTATAACTCCCTGTTTTTCTACAAATATCGAAATTGTAGTAGAGGGGTTAAAAGGGTTGGGAAAATTCGTAATAATAGTTAGCCCCACCGGTTTTTTTATCTCCGGTTGCTGAACTGAACTGTTGCCCGTATCCTTAAGGCAACGTACTGAGTATTTCATTGTTTTGTACCAATTGTACTGCATACTTGCCGCGGTATCCCATCCAAAATATCGTTCTTTCGCAATAGTGGAGGATGTTTGGGTTGAAGTCCAAAGAACAGCATACTGCCCCATTAACTGAAAAACATTAGGTGTGTAGTGAGCATCAAATTCACCGGCCGGTAAAAGTGAAAAACCCGAACTATTCGTCGAATATGTATTTGGAGCCTTCCAATGAACAGTCCCGGATTCTTTCAGTTTCATACCGGCTTCGGAAACCCCGCCCAGAAAAGATTCCAATTTACTCCATTCTTTATCTGACGGAACATGCCAACCTGATGGGCATGCTCCCTGAGAACCCTCGACTATGGCTCCATTCATTGCAGCATCCCATGAGTAGAGTTTACCATAAATTGCTCCCAGACTATCGCTATTCTGATAATTTACTGCTCCGGAAATTGCCTGCCCGTTCCAGTAGTGGCTGGATGCAAGATTTTCCTGAAGCCATACCTGGCCACCAATTGCAACAGTATGATAGTGATTCCCGTCCCAGTCGGTCACTATTGAATCGCTAAAAACTGAAGCCGTGCCCGCCAAAGTTACACGTGAAAGCCACATGCACATTAACGCACAGAATATTACATATTTACACTTCATAAAACCTCCGTTAATTATTTTAGTTACAATAGGTTAAATCATCTCAATTACTTCATAGCAAACACCTGCCGGGTTTTCGGAGCACGAAGAAATTGACACCCTCCGCGCGTGTTTTATACGTAAAGTGCTAAATATCCAATCTGATAGTCATTTTTTTTACAGTTATTCAGATTAATTCAGCTAAAATGCCGAAAAATCATCTATTTAACTATTTGTTATACAAACACTTACAAGCATCATTTACAGGGAGCAGACATTTGCACAACTTGCTCCCATGCTTACGTGCTCCGATTACAGCTCCAAGTTTTCAATAGATTCGTTAGATTTTCTCTCCCTTTGGCAAATTATTACCCCTGGATGGAAGCCATTATATCCAGCGGGATCATTTGAGAAATTATTAGTTATTCTTATGCACCTCCCTTTAATTGACCGTATTTTTATTCTGCTCCCATGCAAAAATACACAAACATTGCTCCGGGAAATTTCATTAATGCCCTGCTCCTGCCGGCAGTAGAAACACCACGCTAATTAGGAGCTGGAAGGTTTTAATAGACGTGCTCCGGTCGTTCATCGATTATTTTACGCGGCTTGTCGATTAACGCTGAAGAATAATTTTAATAACCCTATTTTTCCTGATGCAATGATTATATTCTGGATAGGATTATGAGCACCCGAAAATCTTTAATTGCCCGAACCATTTTGCATTTCTTGTTTTGGATATGCTATCTCGGGTTATACACTTTTTTAGGTGGTTATTCTGATCGTGATTATTTTAATACGCTTACCGTATATATGGGCTATTTACCGCTAATTGCGGTCAGTACATATATCTTCAATTACTGGCTCGTACCAAAATTCCTGTTCAGGCAAAAATACATTTTGTTCGCTATCCTTTCATGTGAGTGGATAATAGCGAGTGTTTGTTGCATGAAAATACTTTATATGAACCTGGTACTATTAAGATTTTTCGGCATAGCGGCACAGCGAATGTATTTTACACATGGATTCTTCTACCCCACCTATTTGGTAAATCATCTCATTAGTGTTTATACAACCGTATTGGTTTTTGGTTTTATAAAGATGTTTCGGCAATGGTATTTTAGCAATGAAAGAAACCTTCAGCTGGCAAAGGAGAAGGCAGAGGCCGAATTACGCTTCCTAAAAGCACAAATGAATCCCCATTTTTTATTTAATGCGCTCAATAATTTATACGCGTTATCTCTAAAAGGGGCGCCTCAAACCCCTGAAATGATTTTAAAACTTGCTTCAATGATGGAATTTATTCTCTATGAAACCAACTCTGAGGTAATTGAGTTAGATAAGGAATTGAGCCTTATTACAGATTACATTGAATTGGAAAAACTCCGTTACGGCAGTCGCTTATCTATTAGCTATTCGGTCATAGATGATACTTCGGGCATCCTTTGCCCTCCCCTTGTATTGTTTCCATTCATTGAGAACTGTTTTAAACACGGGGCAAGCAGAGATAGTGAAGCGCCCTGGATAGATATTTCTTTGCAACATAATGGCAGGTTTATCAAGTTTTCAGCAATCAATAGTATTCCGGATCACCAATTTGGAATTCCTTCATTCGTAAGAAAGGGAATCGGAATAGACAATGTTCGGCAACGCTTAAACTTGCTTTTCCCTAATAACTACAGCTTAGATGTTACGAATAGCGAAAACACTTATACAATTATTCTTGAACTGCCTTTAATAAAAGGGAACCAGGATGAAAACAGCTTGTCTTTTGGTTGATGATGAGCCTTTGGCATTAGAAATTATCGCTTCCTATTTAGAAAAACTACCCGATATGGATGTGGTTGCTACTTGCAAGGATGCGAGCAGTGCTTTTTCCACACTTCGCACGAGACACATAGATTTACTATTCCTGGACATTCACATGCCCGGATTGGATGGCATAAGCTTACTCAAATCTCTCCATACACCGCCCGCTGTCATTTTTACTACCGCGTACAGGGAATATGCAATAGAAAGTTATGAGTTACAGGCTGTTGACTACCTTATGAAACCCATTTCATTCGAAAGATTCTTAAAAGCTATCGATCGGTACTACTCTCTCCATCAGGGCCAAAATCACGGCGGCGCATTTTCTCAGCCAAACCTGACTCCCGCGGGTGAGTCAATTTTCATCCGTACAGAGAGAAAAATGGTGAAAGTATTGCTCAATGAAATAATCTATATAGAAAGCTTAAAGGATTATATTATCATTCATCTTGCAGCTAAAAAACTTATAACAAAAACTGCAATCGGCCAAATTAAGATAATGCTTCCTGAAGAAAAATTCTTACGAATTCACCGTTCATATATCATCTCGGTTAATAAAATTACAGCCTACAACTCGACTGATATTGAATTAGGTAATACGGAATTGCCTATCGGGAGGTTGTATAAAAACGCTGTATTACGTCAATTATCCGGAAAAGTGGCATCATTGGTGAGTATTTCAAGGACTTCGAAATAGGTACTCCGGAACACTTAATATTCCGGAGTACCTGTTACAGTAGAGAATATTAGAAATACGTCAGGATAAAAGCTCCCGCACCAAAACCTACCATAGGCACCGCACCCTCATAACGGGCGTTACCTTCATAATATAATTCTGCAATTAAATTAGAATTTTTAGCTGACTGGGCCACTACCCATTTGCGTAAGGCAGTTGCTTCATCTCTTTTTCCATACTTAATGAGCGCGCTGATTATCCGACAGTCAAGAAACACCCATTCCTGGCTATCATAAAAATCTCCCTTATTCACGCGCTTCACCCCGCGTTTTGGCCCTAAACGCAAGTTCTTCATATAGTAATCATGATGCGATTGAAAGATACCCGAGAAAGATGACGGCAAAAATAAAAACGCTTCATAGGTTGCCGCATCGAGCAATTCATGATCACTCTCATTAACAGCCTCATTCGTCCCTTTAATAAAACCGGCTTTTGTTACAAGATGTTGCTGTATAGCCGAACTGATTTGCTTTGAGGCATTATATATTTCAACCGGATTCATCAGTTTGTTTTCATCCAACAACCGGGCATACTCTGCCAAACCTTTCGCAGCGGTAATTGAGGTATAGGCAATCTGTTTACCTGGTAAATGCCTTTCCCATGGCCCTGATTCAGCCCGTACAAGCCCATTAGGAGCAATAGAAGTAATTAAAGGACGAACTACCTTATCAAGAATCCGTTGGTATTGTTCTTTCAACATTATATCATCTTTTGCGGCCCGTACATACTCACTAAAACTGTTGAGAAACAACCCGAAACCATCCAATTCAATATTGGGGCCATCCTGATTAAAATCACTTTCTTCCTTCCCGTTGCCAAAGTATCTGCAAACTGAAAGCAGGTAATCTTGTCCTACCCCATAATCCTTTTTATCGGTATGAACAAACGACTTATAGTAGCCCACATCTGCCCCTAGCAGAAAATTAATATAAGCCTTTGCTTCCTTATACATCCCCAGCTTAACAAGTGCAGAAAGCGAATAACAACCATCACGCAACCAGCTAATATTCCAAATTCCCGGGGGTAACGACGCTACTATCTGGCCTCTTCCTTTTTCATATATTTCTTGCTGACTTACCTGAGCCATCTTCAGCACAGCTACCGATTGTTCTAATAAAGCCTGCTCCTTCACTGATACATTCTTCGGTAAATGAGCGGCTTTGAAAACATTCTTCATCCAGTTCACTTCACTACTAACCAAATCAGGATTTTCAGCAATGGTATGCATTACTTTTGCAACAGCAGCCTCATTGTTTCCTGAGTCTTTGTAGGATAAAACATAATACTTGAACCATTGCCCCCCTGTGGAATTCACTGCAGAATCCTTCAATACCGTTTGTTTTTTTGTTTCGAGCCCAACAAAAGTATTTTTCACTAATTCGGCACTGGATGATTTTATTGCAACCACGAAAACAGGGACATCAAGAGTGAATGGAGAGAAATAGAAAACCTCATGTTTCGGATACTTTTCACGTAGGATATGTGTATTCTGATAATATTCAACTTTCTGCGGTAATACGCCGGGTATTGGTTTGAGGTTACTCAATATTGGTTCGACAGGCACCTTATCATCAATCATCTGGAAAATATGAGGGAACACATTTTCAATTTGATGTGTGGTAAGATCATAAACGGCAGCAAACAAGCCATTCGCGGTTACCAGGTACTTATATGGTTTCGGAGTATTCTCTTCCTTAAGGTAGTTCTTATATGCCTTCTCGTTTAATAGCGCGAATTGGCCTCCGGGAATACCGCCCGGCCCGCCCATATCAAAAACACGAATTGCGAGAACATTCGTTTTCTCGAGTTGACTTCCTGAAATTTTATAAACGCGTTGTACATCCCATTTTGAATCTGCCTCGGGAGGGAATTTACCGGTTTTACCAACCATTTTTCCATTCAGATAGGTTTCGTCCGCATCATCAATTTTACCAGCCAGCAAATAGTACGTCTGACCCGGTTTAATATTTGCGACACTAAAATGGAGACGATACCACGCGAAGCCATCGAGATTGGAATATCCTTGGTTTTCCCAATGACCGGGAACCTGAATTGGACTCCAATCATTATCAGAAAGATTTTTATCCGCAAATATTACATTATCACCCGGGTGAAATAACCACTTCCCGGTAATCTGTTGAGTATTTTGAGCAAAAATGATTGAGGCGACTACAAAAATAAGTGTGATTATCTTTTTCATAAGGCTGAATGCTTTTTTTTGAAGAACACCCGGAGACTGTGATGCCTCCGGGAATAATTTTTTGTTATTGTAGCAAAGCGGCTTTAAGCGCTTCGCCCATTGCTCCGATTGTTTCATCTAAATCCGCCTGTGTATGAGCAGTTGAAATGAACAGGGCTTCATATTGGGCGGGTGGTAAGTAAACACCCCGATTTAACATTTCATGGAAAAATTTACCGAATAACACTGTATCTGAAGAAGTAGCAGAAGCAAAATCTGTTACCGGTTTTTCGGTAAAGAATAAGGTCATCATAGACCCGACGCGATTTACCTGAAAATTTTTGCCTGCAGCTTTAATATGATTCTCAAAACCTGCCTGCAGGTAAGCTGCTTTTTCTTCAAGTTCCTTGTATATATCTTTATGCTCCGACAAACGCTTTACAGCGACATATCCCGCAGCCATTGCCAGCGGGTTACCGCTCAATGTACCGGCCTGATAAACTGGCCCGGCCGGAGAAAGCTTTTCCATAATCTCCTTTTTACCGCCAAAAGCACCAACAGGCAAACCACCACCGATTATTTTCCCAAATGTTGATAAATCGGGCGTAATACCTAAAACTTCCTGCGCCCCACAGGGAGCTACACGGAAACCGGTCATAACTTCATCAAAAATAAGGATAATACCCTCTCGTGTACAAAGTTCCCGCAACCCCTTTACAAATGCATCGGCAGCTTTAACAACTCCCATGTTCCCGGCAACCGGCTCAAGTATAATCGCAGCTATTTGTCCTTTGTTTTCAGAAACAATTCTCTCAACTGATTCAAGATTGTTATAATCTGCAATAAGCGTGTCGGCAGCGTTGCCCTTGGTAACTCCGGGACTGGTGGGCACACCAAAAGTAAGTGCTCCTGACCCGGCCTTTATAAGGAAAAAGTCTGCATGCCCGTGATAGCAGCCTTCAAATTTAATAATTTTTTCCCGTCCGGTATATCCTCGAGCTATTCTCACCGCGCTCATGGTTGCTTCTGTGCCACTATTTACCATTCGAACCATTTCGAGTGACGGCAACATTTGTGTAAGTAATTCTGCCATTTGAACTTCCAAAGCAGATGGGGCGCCAAATGAAACACCTTTTTTAATTTGCTCCAGTAATGCCTCCTGGATAAACTGAGGATTATGGCCAAATAAGTGGGGCCCCCAACTACCGATGTAATCTATATATTCATTGCCATCAACGTCGGTCATGCGGCTGCCATTCCCGGAAGCAAAAAATACCGGACTGCCACCAACTGATTTAAAAGCCCTTACCGGACTGTTTACACCTCCCGGTATAACCTTTTTCGCCTCTTCAAATAATTTAATTGAATTTTCTCTATTCATTATCCATCTCCTTAAATACAAATTTTCAATTACATTTCAATATCACTTCCAACACAACAATGGCTATTTATTATTATTGCCGTGCTTCTTCTGTTCACTCAGAGAATTTCTTTCCCAGAATACACCATTTGTATACCCTTGAATTGAAGAATCATTTTCTGCAAGGTGTAATCTTTTCTCCGCCAACAAACAAAAATACTCTTCCTTTTCAATACCAACAAAACGCCTGCCGAGTTTTTTAGCTACCACTGATGTAGTTCCGGAGCCAAGGAAAGGATCAAAAATGACATCACCCTCATCACTGGAGGCAAGAATTATTTTTGCCAGGAGTTTTTCAGGTTTTTGAGTCGGATGTTCGGTATTTTCCGGCATTGACCAGTATGGAATTGTCAGGTCAGTCCAGATATTTGAAGGATGAGTTAAGCGAAAGTTTCCTTCCGGAGTTTCCTCCCAGTCTTTCGGTTTCCCGGATTCACGGTATGGAGCTATTACTTTTCTCTTTTCCTTCACCCTGTCGACAAAGAACTTGAAATCATTACCATAGGTACAAAACCATATATCTTCTGATGAATTTTTCCAATTTGCTTTTGCCCCTCTTCCCTTTTCCCTTTGCCAGGTGATTCTATTTCTTACCGTAAAATATTTTTGGGCCGCCAAATGAATTGATGTAGAGGAGAAATAATCGCCACAAATATAAACCGAAGCTCCTGGTTTCAGAATACGCACAAGTTTACTTAACCAGGAATCAATATAATCTGTGTATTTATCGATTGATGTTCGTGAAAATTTAGTATCCAGGAAATCCTTGTTCAGATTATATGGAGGATCAATAAATAGCAAATCAACAAAGGAAGCAGGAAGAAAATCCAGGGCGGTAAATAGTTCCTGATTAATTGTTGAATTCAGAATATCCTTTGGAAATACTTTGTTTTCAAGCCGTAGTAGTTTTTTTTTATACCGGTCTATTTCCTCGGTACTAAGCATTATTGTTTTATTTCTGGGTGAATTTATCTTGGTATCACTCATGCCAGATAGCACTTTATTCCGTAAAATTAAATCATTCGTAATGGTTTATATATACAAATATAGGGATTCAGAACACAAATCCCTTATTCTGGCAGGGCTCAATTCCAAAGGTGATTTAATGCAACGAAAAAAAGAAAATTTTCCTTATCTTACTATTTAACTGTACCTTTTATCGGATACATAACAATTTGCATCCATACATGGTTTCTGTACCATAGAAAAGTTTATTCATTAGCTTCTAAATACAATAAAATATGAAACTAAGCTATATTTATTCTTCGAGAACCGGGCTGAGAAGGAACACGAATGAAGATTTTGTAGACGTTTTCGAGGTTGATGACGGGCTATTAGCCGTTGTTTGTGATGGTTTAGGCGGGAATAATGCCGGAGAAGTTGCTTCGCAACTGGCTGTTTCCAATATTTATTCCAGTTTCATGGAAAATACACTGGATGAGATCCCCGTTCGAATTTCCATGGCTGTCCTTGCTGCGAACCGTGCTATTATTGAGGCTTCGGAAAAGACTCCGGACTATAAGGGCATGGCCACTACGGTAGTCACGCTGTTTATTAATCAGCATGCAGCTTATTGGGGCCATGTTGGCGATTCCCGCATATATTATTGGGAAGAGAATGTTATTCGCCAAATCACTAAGGATCATTCAGTAGTTCAGAAATTACTCGATGAAGGATTAATTACCGCGAAAGAGGCCGATAAACATCCCCATAAAAATGTTATTATGCGAGCCCTTGGCGATAAATCAAATGTTATGGTAGATACCGATACCCTGGAGTTACAAAAAGCAAAGCGTTGGAAATTTCTCTTATGCAGCGATGGTGTTAGTAATGTGATATCCAGTAAAGAATTAGAGAATCTCCTTAAAAATAATGACCTTGAACAAATGTCGAAAACTCTTTCCGCTATGATTGAAGACAGGGGCGCTCCCGATAATTATTCATACGTTATTATAAGCAACCAAACCCACAATTAAAGATAGATACGCCGATGATTGGTTCTGTAATTGAAAATTATAAAGTAGTTTCTATGCTGGGCGAAGGCGGCATGGGAGTGGTCTACAAAGCTTTGGATATGAAACTTGAGCGTTTTGTAGCGCTAAAAATACTTAGCTCCCAATCTGCAATGAATCCGCAGTTCATCGAGCGTTTTAAGCGCGAAGCAAGAAACCAGGCTAAATTAACTCATCCGAATATTGTTCCCGTTTATGGCTTTACCGATGAAAATGGGATTCTTGGTATTGCAATGGAGTTTGTTGAAGGCGAAACTCTTGAAAAAATTATCTACAAACAAAAACGCCTGGATCCAATTGAAGCTTTAAAAATTCTCAAACAGATTCTTGAAGGCGTTGCTTACGCCCACTCTAAGGGTTTTATTCATCGCGATATCAAACCTTCAAACATCATTATAAGCAAAGAGGGTTCGGTAAAAATAATGGATTTTGGAATCTCCAAATCCATGTTCGATAAAGGGATTACTAAAACCGGTACTAAAATTGGTACAATTCTGTATATGAGTCCGGAACAAATTAGAGCCGAAGAACCTACTCAGCAAAGTGATATCTATTCGATAGGCATAACGTTTTATGAAATGCTGGTTGGTAAAACCCCATTTGATATGGGCACAGAGTACGAAATAATGGAAGCCCATTTAAAAAAGAACCCTGGCAGAGTTTCGGTAAATTTAGATTCCGTACCGCCGGAGATTGATAAAATCGTTGCCAAATCCCTTGAAAAGGTAGTTCAGAAGCGCTACCTGACCTGCGAAGAGTTTTTGGAGGATGTTAATGAATTACTTCGGAAATTAGATAAATCAAAACCTGGCGGTAAAAAGAAAAATCCCGAAGAATCTGATGGCAAACTGGGATACCGTATTAAGCTTACTCTGCTTACCATAGCTGCAATTGGATGCTTAGTCGGGCTTACTTATGTCATTTTCCACGCCGCGACAGAATTTTGGCCTAAATTGACCAAAAGCGCGAGAGTTGCAACTGATACTACCTCTGACTATAAAGCTAATCCGAATTTCGTGGCCAGAAGTAATTGGACAGCTTTAAATTCCACCGCATCCATTACCATGAACAGCATCCATTTCTGCGATAATATGAACGGGGCTGCCTGTGGCGAAGGCGGCACAGTTATTATTACTTCCGATGCAGGCACTACATGGCAGAGAGTAAACAACCCTGACCAAATAGTTATTAATGATATTTTCATGCTCAATGCAAAATCTATAATAATTGTAGGTGAACAGGGACGGGTAATGGAAACCGATGATGGCGGTTTAACATGGCAAAATATTAAATCCGGTGTTACTGAAACATTGTTTCGTATCTATGTTCATCCTTCGGGCGTGCTCTTTATAATGGGCAGCAAAGGAACTATGCTGCGCAGCTCGGATAATGGAAAAACATTTACCAAAATAAAACCTGTTACCGATCAGATAATATACGGTATGGCGTTTAGTGATGAAGCAAATGGTTACGCTGTTGGCTGGCATGGGGTAATGCTTAAAACTGATGATGCCGGCACAACCTGGACAAATATTCCATCGATTTCAGATAAATATTTAACAGACATAA
>JAJTBZ010000068.1 GCA_021286645.1 Ignavibacteria bacterium | reverse complement strand
AGCTTGGGTTTGAAATTAAATTCTTTAGTCGCAATACGATAGCCATTGAGGGAGTTCCGCAGGAAGTGAAATTGGGTGATGAGGAGCGTGTATTACGGGAAATTTTAGACGAATACATCAATAATCAAAAGGTTAAAAAGATTACCGATATTAAAGATAACCTGGCGAAATCGTATTCTTGTAAAGGTGCTATTAAGGCAGGGCAAAGACTGGATGAGCGCGAGATGAGGCTAATGATTGATGAATTGTTTGGCACATCAATGCCGTACGTCTGTCCCCACGGCCGACCAATAGTATTGAAAATAGCAATTGAAGAATTTGACAGGAGATTCGGGCGAACTTAAAACACAATAGTTTTGTTAGTGAAGTAGCTGCTTCTTGTGTGTGCTGGTATAAACTCCCATATGGGAAGTCATTTTCAAAATTTTAATCAGAGGGTATATGGACAAATTAGAATTTCGAAAAGCAAAAGATGAGTACCTCTCGAAGGTACCTGATGATACATCGAAAAATAAATATACAACGGTGAGCGGGGAGCCGATAAATGTGCTTTATACCCCCGATGATTTGGCCGCAAGCAATTATTTAGAAGATCTTAATTTTCCGGGTTCGTATCCTTTTACCCGGGGAATCCACCCGAACGGGTATAGGGGTAAAATGTGGACAATGCGGCAATTCGCCGGCTTTGGCACTCCCTCTGATACCAATAAACGATTTCACTACCTCCTGAATCATGGGCAAACAGGTCTTTCTGTTGCTTTTGATTTACCTACTTTAATGGGGTGGGATGCGGATGCTCAACTGAGTGACGGAGAAGTGGGGATTTGCGGGGTTTCGATCTCTTCACTGCAGGATATGGAAACGCTGTTTGATGGAATACCCCTTCAGGAAGTATCTACTTCCATGACAATTAATTCACCCGCTGCAATGATTTTTGCCTTCTATCTTGCGCTCGCGCGTAAACAAAATATAGCATTCTCCGGGTTACGGGGCACTTTGCAGAATGATATTCTAAAGGAATACATCGCGCAAAAAGAATATATTTTCCCTCCATTGCCTTCGATGCGTATTATAACCGATATGATCGAGTATTGTAGTAAGGAAGTGCCGCAATGGAATCCTGTTTCGGTAAGTGGTTACCATATTCGCGAAGCTGGTTCTACATCTGTTCAGGAACTCGCCTATACTCTGGCAGATGGGTTCGCGTATATTGAGGCATGCATAGAAAGGGGCTTGGATATTGATGATTTTGCACCACGTATATCATTTTTCTTTAATTCACATCTGGATTTTTTCGAGGAGATTGCCAAATTCAGGGCCGCCCGCAGAATCTACGCCCGCAGATTAAAAGAACAGTATAATGCGAAAAATCCGCGTTCGTGGTGGTTACGGTTTCATACCCAAACTGCCGGTTGTACCCTTACAGCGCAACAACCCGAAAACAATATCGTGCGTACTGCTTTGCAGGCTTTGGCCGGAGTGTTAGGCGGAACCCAGTCACTGCATACTAACTCTATGGATGAAACTCTTGCTTTACCGAGTGAAAAAGCTGTTAAAATTGCATTACGTACGCAGCAGTTGATTGCACATGAAACCGGGGTTACTAATACTGTGGACCCGCTGGGCGGAAGTTATTTTATTGAATCGCTTACGAACAAAATGGAAGCTGAAGCTTTAAAAATATTTACGGAAATTGATGCAATTGGAGGAGTAATCCCTGCCATTGAAGCGGGGTATTTTCAAAAGAATATAGCCGATGCAGCATACCGTTACCAGTTAGAAGTTGAAAGAAAAGATAAGATTATTGTTGGTGTGAATGAGTTTGTTGAAGAAGAAGGTAAAATTGAAATCCCGTTATTAACAATCTCGCCGGATGTTGAACGGTTGCAAAAAGAAAAACTGGCAATTTTGCGTTCCTCTCGGGATAATGAGCTTGTAGGAAATTCATTACAGGCCATTCGTTACGCGGCTGAAAATCACTACAACCTTATGCCGCCACTTATTGATGCCTCAATGAATTATGTTACATTGGGTGAAATGGTAAATGAATTGAAGCAGGTCTTTGGAATTTATGAAGAGCATGCTGTATTTTGATATAAATAATAGTTGAAGTTTTTATGTTTATTGGTCATTTTGGTGTGGGGTTGGGTGCAAAAAAAGCTGCCCCAAAAGTATCCCTGGGAATGTTGTTTCTCGCGGCTCAGTTTATTGATTTAGTTTGGCCGTTATTATTGCAATTAGGTATGGAACGCGTAGAAATTCAGCCTCATCCGGGCGGTTTAACGCCGCTGAATTTTATTCATTATCCTTTTACGCACAGTTTACTTATGGTACTCATTTGGGCAGGATTTCTGGGTGTAGTCTATAATAGCTCGAAAAAGGATGGAAAAGGCGCGCTCGTTGTTGGCTTGCTGGTGCTTAGCCATTGGATTTTGGATTTGTTCGTTCACCGCCCTGATTTACCCCTGGTCCCGGATGTCCCGCTAAAAGTTGGGTTAGGGTTGTGGGATCTCCCTGTTCTGAGTATTACTCTTGAAATGCTGCTATTCGCGGCCGGCGTTTTCTTGTATGTAAAAAGTACTTCAGCTTTAGATAAAAAGGGTAGTCTTGGATTCTGGTCTCTTATCTGCTGTCTTGTACTGATACATGCTGCCAATTTATTTGGGCCGCCTCCCGCCAGTGTAACTGCTATTGGCTGGGCCGGACATTTACAATGGCTTTTTGTTGCATGGGCCTTTTGGGTGGATAAACACCGGCAGGTACGCGTATGAACAGGAGCGCTGCAAAGTCATGAAAGAACTTCATAAGTTTATTTATTTGCCTGAAATATGGACTGCCTCGGGCGAGCCACAGGCTGTTCTTTCGTGTGGCACGGGACGGATGATTTCTATTAGCGCGCAGAATGCGCTCGATGCGCAGGGCGTTATTATCGGGCTTGGAGCTTTCTCGATTCAGGTGCATGAAATAATCAGGAAGTTGAATCTGATACTCAATGAATGTGAAGCCGGTTGGTCTGATCTTCTAAAGCTCACTGTGTATATTCATGAAGATTTGGAGGAATATGACGCGCACAAAGAATTTATAACCATTGGTAAAAAATATGGGGAAATACCGGCCGTAACGTATGTGTATGTAAAAGGTTTTATACATTCGGATATGCTCGTGCAACTTGAAGGTATTGCTGTTGTTCGTTAGCTTTTCAGTTCGCCGGGTTCCGGGAGGGCAAATCGGAACCGCTGGCGGGATTTGAAAGTAGGTCCCGGGTTGCAATCTCTCTTTCGATCTAATACTGATAAAGCGATTTAAATTTTGTGATTTTGTTGTGTGTACGTAAAGTTATTTTTATCGATAATAACCGGTAATTAATTATCCGCGGATCAAGCCGCGAGTTTGCTGTTTATTCCACATGGTGGAAATAGAACTCACCATAAACATAAGGAGGAAAAATGAGTGCTATCCAATCCAATCTCTCTGCAGCCAATTATGGCTACGATTACGTTGTTGCTGTTACTCAGGCAGCCATAAATTCATCATATAAGGAATTTCTAAACAGTATGGTCAACCGCCAGGTTACTGTCTGTTTTGTTGCCAATCAACAGGGGATTCCTACTCCAATCGACTATAAAACATTAGTAGCCGATGCGAAAGGGGCTGACCCGTTTAGCATCCCGAATGGAGCTGATATTTCATCGAATCCGGAATTAGCTAATTTACATGCCTGCAGATTCGTGACTGCTTTTCAATTCCAAATCGGTACCCCGAATATTCCGGGCTGTCTGGTACCGGAATTTATTGAATTAACCAATACCGCGTCATTTGTGCAAATGAATCTGCTCTGCCAGGAATTTACCATAATAGAAGTGGTCAATAATTCAACATTGAACAGGGTATCGCAGTCAATTGGCCAGGCGTGGACGTTTTCCTGCCGGGCACAAATATACTCCAACCAGGTACAGCCCGCGCAATATGGTTCACTTCCTGTTTCTGTTCAGCAAAGTGCCCGAATGTCAGCCGGGGGACCGTTGAACATTCAGGCTCTAAATCTTGATCTGACAAGTACCACATTGCTTCAGTGGCCTGCAATCCCGGGAATAGTCCCCGGCTCCCCAGCCTTCGATCCGTTGATAAATTTTTTCATGCCAGCGTATTTATCCAGGTTGAAAGCGGAAGGTATTCCGGCGTTATTTTACACGGTGGCGGATCAGGTACGTGCAGGCAGTTTCGGACTTACGTTAGCCAATGCAAACTACATGGGGAGGCCATATACCGCGGGAAGCGGGCAGCCCGCGGCATACTCTCCGGCTGATGAGCGGGAATTAGCTACTCTCAATTGCATGTGTACCGTTCAGGGCAAACCATTCCTTCCACCGATGCCTTTAGCCTGGAACTGGATTGATCCTTCGCAACAAGCACAATTCCAGGGAGTTGCTGCTATTAATAGGGACTTACTCGCGAACTATATCTTTCAGCAGATTATTTCTCAGGTACAACAGAATTGTTATCAGGCAAATGTACGGGTTACCTTGAATTTTCTGGTACCAGAATATAATGGACAGTTGTTCCCGGGCCAAACACCTGCTATTAGCCGGCCCCCCGGTCAGAACGTATTGAATTTTACATTTAATTCAACTGCTTTCGATCAGGCCGGTCTGGGAGGCGATTTGGGTCGGCTGCGGTTGAGTTCCAATTATAATTGCAGTGTTTCTTTTATCGGGAATACGATAACCATTCAACAGCATTTGGTCGTTTATTTAATGATAACAGAACTTCAGGCCCGGTGGAGCGGTAACGTGGTTGATATTACCATTACTGATACCTGGCAGTTGGGAACGAATGGTCAGGGAGAATTTATTACGTCGAATAATTCGCAAAGAGTGGATAATTCAACAGATGTAATAAATACTTTTCTTCCCCGGTTGATGTCTCTTCAGTCGAATATTCAAATATGGAGGCAGAATTTGAATGCGATTACCAAGTTGCATATTCCTGTGGATGTGCTTCAGAATTCGGTATTTCCCGATGGCAGCTATATGAACATTCAGGATGCTGCTTTTTCGGAATACCAGGATCTGATAATGCACTTTATATATAAACGGTAACGCAGTATCCGGATGTAAACACCGGAATCCTTTTCGATAACTGCCATTCGGGATTTCTGAATGGCAGTTATTCGTTATTTTTCTCCTCACATTTTTCGTCACACTCTTTGAAATAACACGGCAGTTCTGTACATTTAAAGTCTTAGATTTTTAATTTATAGCAGAAATGTTATAGATGGGCCCATAGCTCAGTTGGTTAGAGCAGCTGACTCATAATCAGCGGGTCGGTGGTTCAAGTCCATCTGGGCCCACCCGCTACAAGGCATCGCGAGATGCCTTTTTCTATTTTAAATAGATGGCCAGGGTAGCTTGTGTAATGGATGTTCAAACCATGCTATTTACCAATTCAGGGAAAAGCTCAATCCTCTTTATATAACCGGGGTTTCTGAGAAATCGGTACCAGTCACACATTAACGAGAACCTGGTAACATACTCAGTTTCAGAAATGAACTGAAAAATTTATGCTGCAAGTATTCCCGCAAAATATTCCGTTTGAAGGGCTGTTGGTTTTGCGGGTAAAACTTTTCCATTTCTTGTAAATTAATCATTATGCAGCAAGGATTTTAGTATTTGAGTTCTTTTTCTCAGACTCGTATTTTCATAAAACGTAAGATAATCATCCAATTTCTGCCAGTTGATGCGTTCGTTCATTCCACCGGCATCAAATCTCATGTCCGCTATGTGTTCCCGTGTATTAATGCCCGAATTAAGATAAAAAAAATCGAGAACCGCCTATTTCTGGCTCCGCCATTTTTATTGCTACATTTCTCCATCTCACCAACGAGTAGCCAAAATTCAGTCTGCGGTTAATCATTCGGTACGCGAAAGTAATATTATCATACTGAAACCGTGAAGTTTTTTTGGAAGAAACGGATGTTATACTGTACACTGCTTCAGGAATGAATCCGTAATAGGAAAAAGCAGATTCCAGGGACACATAGGATGGCTCGTAAATCCTGTTTTGCACGATAGTACAGATGCATTTCAACAAGCGGGTCATCAGCGAAAACAAAAATTCCATTTGCTGTTCTTCTGATATATCCCTTTTTCTGCCATTCATCGAGTCGGTGATAATAGACCTTTCCGCTCAGTTTTGCCATATCTTTGAGGTTAAACGCCGGATAGCTTTATAACTCTTTCGCTAATGTAACATAGTTCATAATAATTCTAATATATACTGTAAAACATAAATAAAGGAATTATAAAGGTTACAAATACAATAAGTAAGCGTTATATGACCCAATATTTTTATGCCAGAGGGCATGAAGATAGATAATTATTGATATTAATCCTTAAAAAGTTTAATTTGAGGCAGGTGGATAAGATTTATACCTAATTTGACAGAACTACAATATCTCAAAAGCACATTATCTGATTTGGTGAAGAAGAAACGGAAAATTCTAAAGGTTACTCAGCCTGAATTGGCTGAAAAGGCAGGCGTAGGATTACGGTTTTTACGTGAATTGGAGCAGGGAAAGAAAACGTTGCGGATGGTTAAGTAATCAGGTTCTGACTTTATTTGGGTACCAACTCAGAGCAGTTCCATCAGAAAAAGAAGAATTGAGTATTACTTTTTGGAAATTTCTTGCTCTTAGCAATAGGACCATCAGAAATCTTGCTGGAGTTGGCTTGGGGTCTTCTGACAGCATAGTTGCTAATCCAAGCAGATAATACAGAACTTGAAGGCCTAATCGTTTCGAGGATCACGGCAAAACGCTACCTTGAGCAATTAGTTGGGCTTGGGCTTCTAGAAAAAAAGAAGATTTGGAGAACTTATTACTATACGAATAGTACGCTACTGGAGTTGTTCCTTGGTCAAACCGAGGAAGGCGGCAGCGCATACACTGATTCAGTAAAACTATGACGGTAGCAGTGATGTCGATGAATTTTTCAATTTTCTATATATGAATTCTCAAAATGTTTAGATTTATGATTTTTTATATATAGTAAAAACAATATTATTGCGCAAATAGATGGAATAGAATGGTGTTGGTACTCATAAGCGCTGTTAATGGAAATTTTACAATTGAGTTTTCGATCTACATATATAATGAAGGAAATTACATTTTCAGACAATATTTACCAGAAAGTTGAGTGCTTGATGAATTACCCTTATATAAAAAATGTTGCACTATTAATTATTATATATTTAATAGTTATAAATGCTAATTCATTTTCTGCTCCTGAAAACCCTAAAATACCAACGAAAACTGTTGTAAATCAGTTTTTGACTGACTCCGCAAAAATTGATTATTTGAATAGCGAAATACAAGACTTGCGGGACAAGATTGCGAAAAATGAGTATCGATATGAATCAGTCAACGCGTTAGTAGCGACATCAGATAAATATTTATCATATGCTGGTTGGGTAGGAATACTTAGTACTGTTCTCATATTTTTTATAGGTTCAATCGCCGCATTTTCTTTCTTCCAATCAAAACAGGAGTTGGAAAGAGTAATATCGGATTCAAAGATCAAATTGGAGGCTGCTCAAAAGAGATACGATGATTTCATAAATTCTCCTCAAAAAATTAGGGAAGTATTAGAAAAAATTAACTTTATGGAAATAATGGAGGGAATTAAGTCAGAAGATGAAACAATATTTTTACAAAATCTTTCTCGTGCCTATAATTTAAGCGATGATAGTAGATCTCAAATTGCTAATATCATCAAATCAAGATTATATCAGCCACATGAAAATAATGTGCTCTATCAAATATACTATTTTGTTAAACAAAATAGTATTGAGCCAACACAGAATTATGCTTATAAACTTTGGTTGTCGCTCAACAAAAAACTTCAAGAGCGTTTGGCAAACATAGTTATAAACGATATTTTTTCTAAGCGGCCATTTCCAATACAAGCTATCGAGTTTATGCAAGAATATGCATCTTTTACCATAAATAATTATTATTTGATTATGCAAAATCTTAGTGATGATGAAAAAATAGAAGTAGTAAAAGCTATAATCGAAAATAAAGTAGACATCGATGAAAATGTAATTAAGCAGTATTTAGGTGACTTGAAAAATGAATTAACAGACTGCGTAGTACTAAATCTGAGCAAAATAAAAGAAAATGAATTCAATAAATTTCAGGATCTATTGAATTACGATAGTCAAATTATTGAATATTGTATAAATGTGTATCAAGAAGGCGTATTCAAATATGGTCAATATGTAGATCGACACTTAAAAGATGAACTACACTTAAAGGATTTTCTGAGTTTTGCTCATAAATATTCAGATAAACTATGGATTGAAGTCATAAAACATTTCGCTAATGAAATAGATAATAAAAGAATCATGGAATTAATTTATGAAAAATATACAGAGATTAAAGGATTAATAAATAGTTCCGAGTTCACCCAAAAGCATTTACCTAAATTATTTGAAAAAAATTATGGTATTACCAAAAATGATAACCAATATTATTATGATAATATTAGACTGGAAATTTTTCAGCAGTCCACTTTTTTTGGTGGACCAATATTTTCAGTTGTCAATCATCCAATATTAAAGATTCCAATAAATATCAATTCTATCCGATTTTAGCGGTAGGGTGGATTGGAACAAAAAGAAATTGTTACTGTCGAATAGTTGATGAGAATAATCGCAAGACATTTCCGAGAATGCGCATCAGAAATTTTACAGTCCACACCGTCCATTATTTTATCATATTATTGAGGGTATGTCCACTATGCCAAAAACTATGTCAGTCTAGATTAAGTTATTATAAAACAACAAGTTACAGCAGCCCCAAGAGTTCTCATAATCAGCGGGGCGGTGGTTCAAGTCCTTCAGGGCCTACCTGCTACAAGGCATCGCGAGATGTCTTTTTGGCTTTAAATAGGTACCCCTTTTTCATTACATATCAGCTGTTTTATAGGAACTGTTTTCTCACGGCCCCCGAAATTTGATTAGGCGTTTTTGATTAGCCAAAACTGAAAGCTATTCTTGCATCATGCATTATGTATGGCGCGGCATTTATAGCTAACCGCCGCCCGGCTGAATAATCCCGCATATTCAGAAAAACATGCCCGGAAAGGTTCAATCGTACCACTGTTTTTTTCTACCCTGTGTCACTGAAAAACAACACGCATTTAATGTGATTAATGACGTAATTGCAACATGGGAAAATTTTGTAAATTGCATTTCTTTATGTTGAATATCTTTAAATGCAGGGCACGAATGAATAAGAGTAGAGTATTCCTGAAAATATTAATTATATCTGTATTTTTCTTATTATCTAAAGCGTATGGTTTTGCCAACTCTTCTACAGATGGTAATATAATATTAAGTGACAGCACCGGACATATTTTATCCGTTTATCAGAAGCAGGATTCGGAACAGTTAACCCGCTGCGAAGATAGCCTGATAAGTGTATTGACTACCCGGGCTGATTCAGTAATCCGTTCCGGCGGTTTACCCGGTGACCATGACAGCCTTGGTATTGTTACCGGGCGGGTTACAGATATGCAGTCCTTTACCCGGCAGTTCCTCGCTGAGCTGGATACGAAAATTTCGGACTTTTACACTGATTGCAAACGGCAGCTGGTACAGGCGAAGCAGCAGGATGAAGCTTCCGATGCGGAATTAGCAGAGCAGGCAGCGTCGATGCGCGATTCGTTGACCTCAATAATTGCAGACTCTCGCGAGCAACTCGCTGATTCTCTCGATAGTATGCTCGATCAGTTGAGTGATTATGTAGACTATCTTGTGCAAAGCGAAGTGCTGAAACCGGCTCATGTAACCATTTCGGTACTTTCAAATACTCATAATTCTGCAAACATGCGTGACGATGGAATTGTGCAGACTGTTATTACACCGGTGGTATATGCTCATCTCCCATTCAATTTTTCTATTGGTCTTTCCGAGAGTTATTTTGCCGATGCCGGTCAAAAATGGGATGGTGCAACGTTCCTGTTGAATTATCGGTATCGATTTGCTTCAGGAATTGGAGTGGAAGCAACATATTCTCATTTCTCATTTAGCAGTACTGCTGTTGAACGGAAAGCGCAATTTAATAATGCAGCCGGCGGTGTGCTCTCATACCTTAGGGGTAATTACTACCTCGAGTTTACCTATGATACTTATCTCGGCAGTATCAATGAACCCGTTCTGGGCTTAAACGGGCAGTATTCGATTGAACTGGCTCCGCAAACTGTAGACTACGATTTAAGCCTGATTCCCGGATTTCAGATTGCATGGAGTCAGCAGGATAATTCAATTACTACCTCGGTAATTCGGAATAATCCGAAAAATGGAAAAACTACTACTGTTACTACTACAAAAACGAAAACCGGAAAAATGGGAATATTTGGGTACCTCCTTTCGGGGGGACTAGAATATAATTATAAACGGCTTACGCTTGATCTGGTGCCGCAATGGATATTGCCGGCGAATGTAGATGATGCGAGCACTCGTCATGGATATTTTAATTTTATGGCAGGCCTTACCTGGGAATTCCGTTTGTTTAAATAAAACCCAATTCACCGATGTGCGGCAATGAAAATCGATAACCGGTTTACGATTCGGTCGGAAATTATGTATTTTTCTGTATCAAATCGAATAAATTCCGGAGATTGAATGTTTTTCAGGTGGACCGCCAAAGTATTTTATATTGTATTGCTCCTTGTGCTTTCGTGCAGTGTACACGTGTTTACGCGTACATTGGATCCCGGGCATGTTCTATCCATTTTAGGAAAATCAAATTATAGCATATCGAATCAGCAGCACATATCGATCAGCAAAACATCGGGTCAATTCCTCACTATATATATTTTGCAACCAATCGGTTATCTGGTAATGAGCGAGCATCCGGCACTACCGGAGTTGGTTGCGTATTCTTTTGAAAATGAATTCGGTGCGTTTTCCGAAAAAAATCCACTTCTTACGCTAATCTGCGCTGGCAGTGAAGCCACTATCCGGTTTTATAATGAAAAACATCCGGAACCTGTAGGAGCGGAAAAGGCTTTGCCGGTAAAAGCGGCTGCATGGCAATGGCCTCCGCAGGGAAGTACTACTACCGGCGGTTGGCTGAAGGAAAACTGGACTCAGGATGCGCCGTACAATTCACTTTGTCCAATGGATCTGGTTACCCGTACACGCAGCCTGGCTGGCTGCCCCGCGATTGCGATGGGGCAAATTATTAATTTTCATAAGACCACCAACGCTACCATGTTTACCGATGCCGATGATTACGTGCATAATTACGCGGGGCGAACTTACCGTATTG
>JAJTBZ010000058.1 GCA_021286645.1 Ignavibacteria bacterium | reverse complement strand
AGGAAACATATCCTACTATTTCAACTACTTGACTATTCATATTTTTTCCTTATCAATTCAAACACCCGGCTACAGCCCGGGCACTGTTCATAAATACATACATATCATATAATTTCAGCCGGCAAAAATACAAAATTTGCGGCTTTTGCCCAATCGTACCGATTTTCATTTCTTTCTCCGGTAATTTTTCTACATTTGCATACATTTTTTAACAATTTTGTGTACAATGAAAGATCTGATACAAATAGCCGGAATTATTGATGCTGAAGAAGCGAAGCTGGTAATGGCATCAGGAGCTCAGTATCTGGGTTTCCCTTTACGTTTACCGGTTCATAAAGAGGACCTTACCGAAGAACAGGCAATTGAGGTTATTAAAACTATAATGCCGCCCTTTCAAGGCGTTCTCATTACTTATGAACACACTGCCGAAGATATTATCTCTTTTTGTAGGAAATTGCACGTCACCATCGTTCAGCTTCACGGCGATATAACCGCAACCGAATTGCAGAGAATTAAAACTACCGCCCCCGACATTGAAATTATTAAAAGTCTTGTTATTACCGGCAGCAATACTGCAGAGCTGGAATCCCTGGTAAATACCACCGCTCCATGGGTTGATGTATATATTACTGATACCTTTGATCCTGCCACGGGGGCCTCGGGAGCCACAGGGAAAACCCATGATTGGAGTATAAGTAAACATCTCATCGAAATCTCTCCTAAACCCGTAATTATTGCCGGTGGATTGAACGCGTATAATGTGAAGGATGCTATACTGGCTAATCGCCCTGCCGGCGTTGACGTGCATACGGGTATTGAAGGGCCGGATGGAAGAAAGGATCCGGATTTGCTTATGAAATTTGTTAGTGAAGCAAATGAAGGCTTTCGACTTATTAATCAGATGTGATAATCACTATCTTTCAGGCCGGAGTAATAACTCCGGCCTGCATTGATTTATTTGATGCATATCATTTTTCCCGTTAATGTAACCTTGTTAAACCGTACGGTATAAATATATATCCCGCTCGAATAGGCACTCGCGTTAAACAGGTATTCATATTTCCCGGCAGATGAACCGATGACATTATTGCTTTGCAATAAACGGCCAATGGAATCATAGATACAAATTTTAACCGTACCAGATTCAGGCAAAGTATAACAGATTTTTGTCGCCGGGTTAAAAGGATTGGGATAGTTGCCTTCAAGAGTGAAATTGTAATTTTTCTTTATATTCTCTATAGGCAATACTGATACCGGTGTATCAAACCATTGCAAAAAACTGTTCATTAACTGCGTTCTTTGACTCGCGGTATAGATAGTTTCAAAGGGGAACCCCATTACAATTAATTTACCGGCGGTTGATCCGGCCGGGAAAATTCCACTGTAGGCTATTGCCGCTCCGCCTGTTACAGTGTCAACTGTGTTGTATGACATAAACTGCGTGCTTCCATTACAGTTCTTTATAACATCGGGATATTGCACATTCCAGGTGCCATGAGTTCCATTATCGAATAAAATTGCGGGTAGAACACCGCCTGGTGCAGTATATGATGCAGCCTGGTATACTGTACCGGCAGCCGAATTTGGCGCATCTGCTATATACTTCGCCTTTAAATAATTCCAGCAAAAATCCTTATCCGTCGCGCTTCCTTTGTAATCTAAATCCCAGGTAATCTCTGATCCGCTGATAAACAGTTTGCCGCCTGACTGCAGATAGTATTTAATTTTTTCCTGCTCGGCAGAGCTTAAAGTTTCGTTCGCTGTACTTTCGTCTTCCAGAATATATGCCGCCAATTCATAAGAATTCAACGAGATCAGATTATCTGTTATAGCTTCATTTGTACATGAAGCCGCTATTTTCCCCGCGGCTGAAATTTCCGGAGCAATATATCGAACGAAATTATAAGTATTA
>JAJTBZ010000043.1 GCA_021286645.1 Ignavibacteria bacterium | reverse complement strand
CGGGCTTAGCTCTCATTTCTACGAAAGGAAATATTAGCGGCATAAACTTGGGCGGCGTAGGTCTCATCAGCGAGGGAGGCCATCTAACCGGTCTAAACGTTTCAGGGATTGCCATGATTTCATCCAAAGGATTAATCACCGGTTGTAATTTTGGCGGTGTAAGTATTATTGCTTCTGAAGGTTCGGTAACCGGTACTAACGTAACTCTGGGTGAGATTACAGCTAAAACAGCCATAACCGGAATTAATATTGCAGGGTATAAAATTGAATCGAACAAAATTACCGGTCTGAGTATTGTTCCCGGATGGATCGAAGCAAATCAGGTTACCGGGGTTGCAATTACCGGTTATTGCAAAGTTAATGGAAGACAAACGGGGCTATCGATCGCCCTGATTAATGAGGCTGAAGAGTTGAATGGAATTCAGATAGGTCTTATTAATATAGCAGGCAACAACGGTGCGCTTAGTTGGCTGCCAATTTTGAACGCGCATTTTGGGATTTAATATTAGAGCCGGGCATAATCAACCCGGCTCCCACATTAGAATTCTTTAGAATACTGACAAGTTTTTCTTAAAAATGCACTTTTATCGAAGCGAACATTTCACGCCCTGCTCCGGGTTGATATGAGTTACCATCCGGATCAGGTTCGGAGAACGCGACATATTTTTTATCAAAAATGTTTTTAAACCGAACGCTAACTGTAGCATCATTAAGGCTCCGGGCAGTATAACTAAGAGCCGCACCAAATAGCGCGTAACCATCACATGCTTCTGATTCTTTATTCGAGCCATCAATATATGATTTTGAGAATGCATCCATTGTAATTACCGCTGTTACGGCAGTTACCGGCGAGTAACTAAGATTCAACCCTACCTGATGCTCCGGAGAATTTGGAAGCACATTGCCATCCTGAATATATCTGGTATCGATATTCATCAATATTTGCATCGGGTTATCTAATTTATATGTAAATTTCGAATAAGTGTAGGCAACATCAAGCTTTAATTCTTTACACAAAGTTAAGTCAGCGGAAATTTCAGCTCCTATTCTTCTGCTGCCGTCGATATTGCGATAAAATGTGGCATCACCTCTTCCCGGTACACGGAATCTATCGAAATCATTCTTCGTTGTCATATAGAACCCAACAACTTCATATTTAACTTCTTCAAATCGACTGTCTTTCAAGCCTAATTCAAATGAACCGGAAGTTGAGGATGATAAATTGCTATTAAATCCACCATACGTAACAGGATTATTCACCAGTTCTTCTGTAGCAGGCGGCAAAAAACCTTGGCCCCAGCCGGCATAAATATTCAGTTTTTCCATAATTTGATATTGCAATCCGATTTTGCCGGATATGTTTGAAAAATTTCTGTCGCCGGATAAATCACCACTTGATTTCAATTCATCGGTGAGTTCATTTTTCATATTATCAACACGTAAATTGGCATTCACAAATAAATTATTACCCAAACAGAATCTATCGGTGATAAATGCACCAATTCCGGACTGCTTAATTTTCGAATTAGAACGTAGTGTATCGCCTTCCTGAGAATGGTAGTTATCAAATTGCCGTTCAGTTATTTGTTGGTACTGACCATCTATTCCAAGTTGAATTTCATGAGCACCGAATTTTCCCGGATTACCATATCCAAATTCAGCATACATACTACCGCCGGGAGTTGTGAATTCCCTGTGAGTAAAAACTTTATTATTTGCTTCAGTGAAGAATGTATGTTTAATATGAGTTAAAACACGAAGATTAACGCCCTCTGCTACAGAGATATAACCGGTAATAGCGCCTGTTAATCTTTCTGTCTCAAGTCCTTCGTTAAACGGAGCGGCATCACCATTTGCAATTTTGGGATTTGAATTGTAATCAGCCAAAGACACACCTTCGGGGTTTTGGTGGTATGTATGTGAATAACCGCCAATAACATTCAACCATAGATTATGCTCAGATAGAAAGTTTACCTGCCCGTAATAATTATCATTATAAAAAGATGTATGATCACGATAACCATCACCTTTGGTATGCGAAGCCGACAAATTAAAACCAAATTTACCGGCCGCTGCTCCGAATACTGCATTAGAGCTTTCGTAACGGTTTGAACCAAATGTATGCGAGGCTTCTCCACTTAATTTTTCATCACGAAAGACCTTTGTTTTAATATCAACAATTCCTCCTGCTGAACTACGTCCGTATAACGAGTTCCCGCAACCTCGTAAGACTTCAACATTTGCAATATTATTGGCATCAACATCAAATAAATCGGGGGCGAATGAAGATGGATCATTGAGCGGAACTCCATCGAGATAGAAATTTATACCTCTGATACCACGCTCGGAAAGAATACCGATGCCACGCATAGAGACATGCACCCTGGCACCATTTGCCTGATTGTCTATCTTAATACCAGGCAGCATTCTAAAAATTTCGTCTGCTGCAAAGCCACGTCCTTCGTTGCCGATTTTATCACCCGTTATAATACGTGGTTGAAACGATTGCTGTACTCCGGTAGTTTGTAGTTGCAAACCGGAAACGGTAATATCGTGGGGATAGGCATAAGAAATAGAATCAGATTTCTTCTGCGCGTATATTGCCACGCTTAAAATAAGTACACAAATAATTATATTCACTTTCCTTATGAACATAAAGAGCCCTTCCTTTCTTTCATTAAGTAACCAGCGTAATTGAAAATCTAATTTTGCTTTAGGTATTACAGCAGCAATGTGTAAGGCCACAGTTTTTAAAAAAACTCTGATTAAAATATGGAATGCAAATAAAATAAAAAAGCCAGGCCCCGGGCATAACCGGAAACCTGGCAGTGTGACGAGGAAGAAGAAACGTTAAATTTTACCTTCTGCTTTCAGTTTTTTAACTAAAGCCGCCATTTCATCGACTAATTTTTCAAAACGCGCAAAGCCAGCTTTGTAGGGCTCGGCAGATGTCATATCAACACCGGCTTTCTTTAAAAGATTTAGCGAGTAATCGCTGCTGCCCGACTTTAACATTGTTAAATAT
Organism: Ignavibacteria bacterium; assembly: GCA_021286645.1. Classification (GTDB taxonomy): domain Bacteria; phylum Bacteroidota; class Ignavibacteria; order Ignavibacteriales; family Ignavibacteriaceae; genus JACPGF01. The sequence goes on along the minus strand of JAJTBZ010000043.1, from coordinate 47,709 downwards.
CTATCCGCATCTTTCTGGCCGCCTTGCAATACTGCATTGCTCAATGCCAATGATGCCAGAATACCAGTTGAGTACTGATACACATAAAAATTATAGAAGAAGTGAGGTACAGAAGTCCACGCGTGCTTAAAGTACTCATTCACGATTAGAACACCTTTATCATGTCCATAATATGTACGCAGAGTTTGTAAATATGTTTCATTTAACCAATCTGCAGTCAACACTTTACCATCTTCCACCCGGCGATGCATAGCTAGTTCAAACTCTGCAAACGCGGTTTGCTGGTACAATGTATTCCGAACCTGGTCCAGATAATTATCGAGTAAATAAAGCTTAAACAAATCATCTTTTTCATTTTTCAACATATACTCTATAAGCATATTTTCATTGAAAGTAGAAGCTATTTCGGCAAGAAATAATGTATACTCTGCCAACGCGAATGGCTGATTTTTTTCTGAAAGATATGTATGCATTGAGTGCCCCATCTCATGTGCGAGTGTAGAGACAGCATCATATTTTCCATTGTAATTCATTTTGACATAAGGATGAATGCCATAGACTCCGCGTGAATAAGCGCCATATTGTTTGTCTTTATTTGGATATATATCTACCCATCTATTTTCAAAACCCTGTTTCATTACCGATACATACTCATTGCCGAGCGGTTGCACAGCCTGAAGTACTATTTTTGTGGCATCATCATACGAAAATTTTTTATCTATTTTTTTTACTGCCGATGCATATTGATCTTCAAACTTCATTTCCTTAAGACCGAGAAGTTCTTTTTTCAATGTCAGATACTTATGTAACGGGGCAAGATTTGCATGTACCTCACTGATCAGTTTAGTGTAAACTTCGGTATCAATATTCGATGCATCCAAAGCACTTTGTAAACAATTATCATATTTATATACTTTTGCAAAATAGTAGTGCTTCTTCATTTCTCCATTGAACAACTGAGCAATAGTTTTTTCATATTTTGCCCGGTTTTCCCAGAATGTTTTTACCGCGAGAGAACGATCTTCCGGGTTTTTAGAAGCTCTAACCTGCAAATACGTGGCGAAGTTCAGAGTAGCTTTTTGCCCGTCGGAAAGAGTCACTTCAGGCGCCGGGATTTCAACGTTATTAAGGATTTCATTAGCGCCCTGAGCCGTACCACTAAAGAGTGAGGTCATAGAGACTAATTCTTCTTTATCAGCCGGCAATACATGAGCCTTAACACGTAATACATTATCAATTTTTACTTTGTATTGCAATAATTTCGGCTCAGCTTTATAAAATTCGTCGAGTTTTTTTACATCAAGTTTGGAAACATCATCATCATGGAAAGCCATTTTAGCTCCCAGATCAACCATTAACGGTTGTGTTTCTCCTAATAAAGCCTGATAGGTTGAATTTCCTAAATCGACATCTTTCAAACATAAGAGGTATGACAGCACATGAGCAGCTTTCAATGATATTTTATCAAGCAGTTCATACATTTCCAACATACTTTTACCGGAATTGGTCCAGCCTTCTCTTTTGCTATCGATCTGCGGAATTAATACTGCCAGCGCTTCTTTATCCTGTTTCCATGCGTCCATTGAGGCATATATATCTTTTTCATTCCATGTAAATTTTTCCGGGACATCCTTACGTGGTGTAGATGAAAAGTCCGGTATTTCAACATTCTGTGCGTAGAGACTCGTGAAACTACATGCTGTTATAAAGAGCATTGTTATAAAGAGTAAAGACTTCCTCATTATTTCCTCAAATTTAATTAATGTTGATTGTTTACTAAGTATCCACAACGAAGCAGAAATGCTTAAGCAAATCCTTTATTGGGATATTAAATTATATAATTTCTGATACCATATGTAGAAATAAACCGCGAACGGGTATTTTTACTGGCTTAACGGCAATAGTTAGTGTTTAGTGACAGGTTACTCTTTTCCTGATCCGGAAATTTTACAGGCGCCTTGCCGGTAATAACAAAACCGTCATAAAACACAGAGTAAAAGTAGTATAAATATTGGAATTCCCGGTTCCCTGTCTACAAAATCATATTGAATTTTATATGTGCACTACCGCTAATCGATTATGACCGCCTTTTGTCGTAATTTAATATTTGGTTTGATAATAGTTTGTAATATTTGTAGTAGAAATGTGTGACGAAAATCATTTTGGAGCAGACCCCATGGCGGGTGAAAAAAGACATATCTGGGAAAAATTAACGGGCAAAGGAATAATTCCACCATTTTGGTTAATAAATTGCGTTGGTTGGCTAGCTTTTATTATTATCGATACGTTCGTAATAAGTCCCGAATTATTAAAAGATTCTTACCGACTTTTAAGCAATGCTGCCGAATGGTCCACAGGGTATTTATTAACACTGTTTTTACGCAGTATATACCGCCGTTTCCCATATAAAAAGAGTTCTATTTTTCTGCTCTTGATGTTTGTATTATTTTTCTCGCAGCTTTTCGCAATTCTCTTCTATCTTTCAGCACATATCCTGTTTATCGTGCTTGAAAAACCCGATCTCTCGAAATTAATGATTCAACTAACCTCATTTCATTATTTTTCTCAACGGCAAACCCAGTTTATGCCAATCATGACTACCTGGAGCATGATGTACTTTGGTATAAAGTTGTGGATCGACTGGATGGAAGAAAAAAAGAGAGCCGAACAGGCCTCATTAATGGCACAGAGCGCTCAATTACAAATGCTTAGGTACCAGGTAAATCCGCATTTTTTGTTCAATACGTTAAGTTCGCTGCGTGCTTTAGTTTCCGTCGATGCCCGAAGAGCCGAAATGATGATAACAAAGATGAGTGAATTTCTACGGTATTCATTAATGGACGCAGAAAACGATGAAGTCCCTTTATACAAAGAGATACAAATCATTAAGAATTACCTCGATATTGAAAAAGTACGGTTTGGCGAGAAGTTACAGATCGAATATGCAATTGAACAGTTAGCTGAAGAGTTCCCTGTTCCGGTTTTTATTCTTAATCCCATTGTAGAAAATGCTATAAAACATGGTATGCAATCGAATAAGGGAGTGCTTCATATATCGATTTCAGCTCACGTTAAAAGTACAACCCTCTACATTTCTGTTAAGAACTCAGGCGCATGGAGAACACAGGGCGCTGCAGATGGTTTGGGAAGCGGGTTAAACAACATTAAAAACAGATTAGTCCTTCATAGCCCTAATAGCCATTCTTTTGAAATTATTAAATCGGATGAATCTGTAGAAGTAGCAATTTCTATTACTCAGGAATTAAGGAAGTAGTTTATGTCTGCAAAATTCAAGGTAGTCCTGGTTGATGATGAAGAATTGGCAAGAATGGATCTCAAGAGAATTCTGCTCTCCTTCCCTGAGATTGAAGTGATCGGTGAAGCCGATACTGTAGCAAGCGCGGTACAGGTAATAAAGACACTGCATCCGAATCTTATTTTCCTCGATATTCAAATGCCTGGAGAAAGTGGATTTGATCTAATTGAAAAGATTGATTTCCCCGTAAATATAATTTTTGTAACTGCTTTCGATAAATATGCATTGCGTGCCTTCGATGTAAATGCGATGGATTACCTGCTTAAACCGGTAAACCCCGAACGGCTACAACAGGCAATCGAGAAACTGGAAGATAAACCAGCTGCCACCTCCGGGTCACAACGTAAATTGGAAGTACAGGATGTCCTGTTTTTGCAACTGGGCGATAAATATCAATTTTTGCGTATCGATACCATATCGGCAATTACATCGAACGCCGACTATACATTTGTACATACAACAGACGGGAAAAAGAAACTTTCAAAAAAAACGATGAAAGAATGGGAAGCCCGTTTACCAGAAAATCATTTTGCCCGAATTCACCGAGAAACGATTGTGAACCTTGGCAGTATAGCGAATATTGAGGAATGGTTTTATAGCTCATTTAAAGTACACATTAATGGCATTGAGTCCCCTTTTATCATGAGCCGCAGATACGCGGCTAAAATAAAAGATATTATGGGATAAAACTAAAGCCCTCCTTTATGTCGACTTCCTTATTCTATAGTGTTGTTTGCACTCTATAAAAAAATCTGTAATTTAAAACCTGTCCGAATATTGGAATAATTATTACCGAGCATAATCCAAATGAACCAGAATATCAAAACTTGTATTTTTACTATTGTTCTATACATTTCCTCATTTTCGCAAACCGTTACGCCGGTTGTTGACACCAATTACTCTTTTCATGAAGGATATCGCCTGCTCTCCAGAATATGTGATGAAGCCGGAGGACGACTAATAGGAACTGAAGGCAACTATAAAGGCATTTCAATTCTTACAGAAGAATTAAAAAATTTGGGTTTTTCAGTAAATAATGATGATTATATCATTCCCGGCTGGAAGCGTGGCGATGATAAGATACAGGTCATTGCACCCGTAAAAAAGAACTTGCGAGCCATTGCCCTGGGTTATTCGATCGCAAAGCCCGATTTTGAAACTGAATTGGTATTTGCTGGATCGGGAACCGACTCGGAAATCACTGCCGCTCATGTACAAGGGAAAGCTGCCTTGGTAACATTTGAACATCTTCCGGGAAAGGATCCTGTTTACAGGTATGACGCAATTAAATCATTGGCAGCAGCCGGTGCAACTGCGGCTATCTTTATCGATAGCCGGCAAGGTGGTATGGTAATGTGCAGTATGGGAGCGACCGGCGGAAAGGCAGCTCTTATACCGGCTTTTGCCACAAGTTTTGAAGATGGGAAATGGTTGAAAAGGGTTATTCAAAATAAACAAACTACCCGACTATTTATCCATGCAAGCGATTCCTGCCAACCGGTAACTGTTTCGAATTTGTCAGTTTTACTACCAGGCCAATCGTCTAAAAAAATTGTAGTAGGAGCGCATTTTGATTCCTGGGATTTAGGACAGGGCGCCACGGATAACGGTTTGGGCATTGCACAGTTATACGAAATGGCCCGATTGATAAAGCAATTACATCCGGAAAATTATTACTCAATTGAATTTGTTTGGTTTAATGGCGAAGAATTGGGCTTACATGGTTCGAAGCACTATGTCGATAATCAGAATACCGATGATATAATCGCTATGGTTAATTTTGATATGGCCGCTGCGCCAAATGGCTTTAATACCTATGGATATGATGAACTCAAGCCATTTTGTCTCGCGGCAGCTCGTGTATTTTCATGCATAGATACTGCTCAAAAAATAATAAATACTCCTCATTCCGGAAGTGATTTTGTTCCGTTCATCCTGAGGGGAATTCCGGCACTTGGTGGAAATTCGGATGGACCATTACCGGGTGGGAAATATTATCACGATTTCGGTGATACTTTCGATAAAATTATTGAAGAAGATTATCGCTCAGTTGTAACTGTGTTTACTCCGGTTATTATCTCACTTGCGAATTCACAACAATTCAAACTCCCGCATAAAACCCGTGAAGAAGTTTTAGATATGATAAAAAGGACTCACTCGGAGAGTTTGTTGCGGGTAATGAAAATGTGGGGTTATTAAATCTTTATTCATTACTGATGCTCATTAGTACTAACCCAGCTTAGGTAAGGGAAAATATACATTATTCAATTAGTTTTCGGTAGAGAAGTAATTCCAAAAACTAATGGATAAATAGTACCGCCACTCCGGATACTGTAACTACTGAGCCGACGAGCGAGCGAAATGTAATTTTCTCTTTATATGTAATCCGCAGCACCGGCAGCATAAGAATTGGTACCGTTGCCATAAGTGTCGAGGCAATACCCACATCAGTATTTTTTACGGCAAGCAAACTAAATGTAATTCCGAGATACGGACCTAAAATACTGCCGGCCATTGTTAAGTATAGTGATTTCTTATCGTTCGAATATACCTTAACGGGATTTCTGTACTTACCAACGAACATCATTACCGGAAGAAAAACAATTGTAGAAGATGCAATACGTACGAAAGCAGCCATAAAACCATTTATTTCACCTGAAGCGAATGCTGATTTAGCCCATAATAGACCTATTGCCTGCCCAAGTGCCCCTAAAAATGCATACAGACCTCCCGAGAAAGTAAGTTTGTTTTTTGGAGCTCCGCCTGTTCTATCAGTAACCACAATGATTATCCCTGTCAGGGTTAGAGTCATACCTAAAATTACCAGCCAACTCAGGGCTTCATGCAGAAAAAAATACGCCAATATAGCAGAAATTGCAGGGACAAAAGACATAATAAGCATACTGTATCTGGCACCGATTAATTTAAATGCTTTGAAAAGGAAACCGTCACCCATAATCAATCCGACCATTCCACTCAGTATCAGGAACATTGATTGTTGAGGAAGAGGCCAGGCAATATTGCCAATAATTAAAATTGTGGCCAGCAGCATTAAACTCGAAACAATTAACCTGTCTAAATTGATTTGGTTACTCCCAATTCTTTTTGATGCTTCAGTAAAAACAACTGAAGAGCAAGCCCATAATAATGCTGTAATTAATGAAGCGATTTCGCCGAGAAATGGCATACAATCCTAATATATTTATGTTGGTTCGTAAACATGAATTTAAAATACAAAAGGCTGCATTGTAAAAAATACTTAATGCAGCCTTCTAAAATATATAACTCTTATTTCTTATCAGCGTCTTTTTTCTTTTCGGCTGATTTCTCTTCTTTATCAACACAGCATTTTGCTTTTTTCCCTTTTACAGATTTCTTTTGTTTATCTGTAACAACTTCAGTTTTTGCACTCTGTTTTGTATCTTTTTTTGCATCCTGTGGAGCTGCTAAAACTATCGAAGCATTCGCCAATAATACTGCTGTAATAATAAGTGCTAACTTTTTCATATAATTCCTTATTTTTTAATGAACTTTTTTCCGTCTTCAGAAACCATTTTGCTATATTTTTCCGGTTCCTTCTCGAATTTTTTCACGCAACGTTTACAGCATAAGCCATAGTTCTTACCCTGATACGTCAGCACGGTTGCATCCTTTTCAAGATCTTCGCCTGTAACGGGACAGATAGTATTAAATGCCTTTACACCTTTAGCTGCCTGAGTAACTGCTGAAGATTTTGTTTCCTCTGTTTTTACATCTTTACCGGCTTTTTTATCCTGCGCAATTGTTTGTACGGATACTGCTGCCAGAAGCGAAAAAACCAATCCGAACATGAATGTTTTTTTCATAGAGCACCTCTTAATAGATTAATGAGATAGTAACACACACACTAATTATAGCTTTATATAACGCTTATATGTCCTTTTTGTACCCAGCCCAGTTTGCCATCTTCTAAACGAATTTTTAACCATTCATCTACCCTGTCTTCAATAAGAACTACAGCCCCTTCATGAATTACAAATGCATCACTGGCCGTGTTATTTGGAGAATTTTTTACGTTCGTTACGTATTCCACAACAACGCCCGTATTATGAATTTTTTCTGAAGAATACCTGCCATATAGACAAAAGACACTTGAAATAAGGCAAATAAATACGATAAATGTTGCAAGTATTGAAAACTGTCGAATCCGTATTTGATTACTAAACAAAAAGATTAGTGCAAAGATTCCCAAAATGAAACTTTCAAGTATTAATAATTTCATCCATCCGGTTGAAGAATAATGCATTACCAGATTATCTATCCATCGAAATAGAAAAAATTTAGGTACGGGTTCAATCTTATCAATCGCGTGCAGACGCGCCACTTCAAGATTTCGGGAAATATCCTCATCATTTGGAGCAATCGAATGGGCCTTCGCAAAATAGAGCACAGCTAAACCAATTTTCCCGGTTCGATAATAACAATTACCAATGTTATAATACAGCGAAGCACTAACAGTGGCAGGGTTGAGCAGGGATTGATACGCTTGCAATGCTTCATTATAAGCGCCCTTTTTATAAAATTCTGTGGCTCTATCCAATTCATTCATACCGAAGGCTGAAATTGCAAAAATACTTATAAATGCAAAAAGATATCTGATCATTTTTTACCTCGTAAAGCCTGTAATTGATCTTCAGTAGCCATAATCAATTTTTTAGTATTTTCATATACCGTTGCCATGTCACGTTCTTTATCTGCCTGGGGTGCGAACCGGGCAAATTCGCAGCGCTCAATTGTTGCTATATACGCATCGATAATTTCTTGTGTCATACCACTACGGGTAAGCTCTTCTCTAAATTTATCTATAGTAAATTCGGAACGCGATATTGCAAATTTATTTTCCGCATAGCCAAATAAGCCGGCAGAAAGTTCTGCATAAAATAAATCCACCTGATGTATGGTCAGTGCCCTAAATGCGGTTTTCAACTTGCTCTTCGCCAATCGCTCGGCTTTACGGTTACGAACAAAATTCATATCCAGTAAAAGTTTATCCTGTCGTGCTTTCCAGATTGTTAAACCTATTACCAGTACCAATGGTAAAGCAAAAAATACCCAGCATATAGGGCTATTCACCGCCGAATATTCCGCCGGTGAGACATCTTCAAGTCTGGTTTTTACAAAACGAATATCCTCACCAAGCATTTTTACTGATTCTTTGGACATTCCGCTCGCACCGGCTGTATATGTGTCGCTACCCTTCTCGATCTGAAGTGTAACCGGCTGTGATGTAACAGTAAAGTATTTATGCTTATCAGGACTAAAATATGAAAACTCAATACCCTTTAAATTCAATTGGCCCTCGGTACGGGGAATTAACAAGTATTCAAATACTTTTTTCCCGGAAACGGTACCTGACCGCAGAATTTCATCATTGATTTTGGGGTCATATTTCTCAATAGTAGCGGGTAAATTGAGTTCTGGAGGAGAAATCAGCTGAATATTCCCGGTTCCGGCAATAGTAACCTTCATTGATATCGGTTCATTTTGCTTGCCCTTTGTCTTATCAAAAGTAACTGACATGGTATAATTTCCGACTGCACCGTTAAAAGATGCCGGTTTTCCATTATCCGGATAGGGCTGCGCTTTAATTTTCAGGGTATTGGAAACAGCCTCAAACTCAACTTTTTGGGTCTGATTATTAAAAAATGGATCATTAAAAAAATCATCAAACGGATTATTACTTGGTTTCCTGCGCTTTTCTATCAGTACAGGAATTTTTAACCTCATGGGTGTTACCGACAGCTCACCTGAAGATGAAGGAAAGAGCGCGGCTTTCTTAAGTAAATAGGCTACATACTGCTTACCGTTAACAACCTCCTGAGTTGCCGGAGTATTGGGAGGAATAACGATTTCTTCGGACCAAAAATTCTGATATGAAGGTAATTTACTAACCTGGGGGGCCTGAATCCGAGCCCGAGTATACAGTTTATATGTTACATTAATTTGTTCACCAATATAAGCGGTCGTTTTATCAGCGGAAGCACGGATAAAAACTCTATCGGCCAATTCTGAATTCGATACATCAGCGTCGCCCTGCCCTTGTTTATTTTGCTTCGGCTGCCCTACTACAATTTCAACCACAATAGGTTGAGATTTAACCGTGGTACCTTTAAATATAACCGAAGCAGCACCAATGGTAAACTTCCCTTTTTCCTTCGCCTGCAGTTCATATATGAATGAGCGGTTAGCACTCATAGCGCCATTAATTATCTGCACACTGGAAGATTGGTTTGGGCCCGAGGCAACAATAAAACCAGTCATTGATGGTGCTTGAAAGCTGGTTATTCCGTTGATATCGCTGCCTGCAAATGTCAGGGTCAGTTCGAAGACTTCTCCTACAGCAACCGGATTTTTGCTTACAGATGCTGTAAACTTTTGCCCAAAAATATTACCAATACTCAATAAAGCAAGCAGGAGTACCAATCTGTACCCCTGTATATAAGAAAACTTATTATTTTTTACCTGAACATACATATGCTTTTACCAGTCCTTCTCCGTTTTTACCCTGACGCCAACCTTTTTTCTAAGTTTTTTCTGGATATCCTTTTCATTATTTTTAACAGCTTCGAGCATTTTTTCAGCCTGCTCTTTTTTCATCTGTTGTTCCTTAGACTGCGGCTGGTTTTGCTGCTGGTCATTCTGATCTTTTTGTTTGTTCTGATCATTCTTATCGTTTTTGTTCTTATCATTTTGATCATTTTTATTCTGATCGTTCTTGTTCTGGTTATCCTTGTTTTTGTCTTTATCCTGATTCTTGTTCTGATCCTTATCTTTGTTCTGTTTTTGCTCAGGCGGATTTTTCAACATGTTCATAGCATATGCCAGATTATACTTTGTGTCTTTATCCTTGGGATTGAGTTTCAAAGCATTCTTATACGCATCAACGGCTTCTTTAACCTTTTCAAGCTTCATGTAGGTATTACCGATATTATGGTAGGCGAATGCTTTTTCTTCATTCGATTGTGCACGTTTTAATGCAGTTTCATACGCACCCAAAGCCTCATTCCCTTTTCGCTGGCGGTAATACGCGTCGCCCAAATTAAAATGGCCATTAAATTTATTGGAATCCGTATTGATGCTTTTCCTGAATCCGATCTCAGCCTCCTGAAACTTTTGCGCATGATAGTCATCAATCGCCTTATTATTCAACGAGCGAAAGGACTGGCTAAACAGAACACAGGGAAACATGAAACAAATAAGAATTACTTTTTTATTATATCGCATCATATTATCCACGCAAACGTAACTTATTCAAAAACTTAGTAAACCACGGCGATTTGATATCTGTCATAAACAGTTCGACAATCAATAATATCAATCCCGGTAACAGGAAGTAATAAAATTTATCTTCAAAATCAGTCATTTTTTTTGAGCCATATTCACTTTTCTCAATCGATGATAAATCTTTCATAATCAGTTGTAGCTCTGTTCCCGCCGATGATGACAGATAATATTTACCGCCGCCCTCACCGGCAAGTTGCATTAAAATCGTTTCATCCAGTTTAGTTACTACAGTATTTCCGGATTGGTCAGTTTTAAATCCTACCTGCTGACCTTTTTCATTATATAACGGGATTGGTGAACCGGTGGGCGAACCCATTCCAATTGCATATACAATGGATCCGTTTTCACGGGCATCTTTCACAGCAGAAGAAACATTCCCTTCATGATCTTCACCATCAGTTATTACAATAATAACTTTCTTCATGGATTTATTCTTATCGAAAGATTTGCCGGCCAGTGTAATAGCAGAGGCAATTGCAGTTCCGGGTTGGGGTACAGTACCGGCATCAACTGCATTAAGAAATAAATTAGCAGCAGAATAGTCCGAGGTTAGCGGGAATTGCACATAAGCTTCACCGGCAAATACAATTAATCCGATACGATCACCATGCAGCCGTTTCATCAAATCGCTAATTTCTCTTTTTGCCAATTCGAGTCGACTGGGTTTTAAGTCTTCCGCATTCATACTCATTGAGACATCAAGGCAGATCATTACATCTATTCCAACCTGCTTAACCTCTTCCAGCCGCGTGCCTATTTGGGGATTTGCAAAAGCAAGAATAATGCAGGCTATCGATAAGATCAGCACTCCTTGTTTCAAATATTCCTTAATATAGCTTTTTTGCCCAATTACAGCTTCCTGTACTGCCTTATCGAGCAATTTATTGATAATACGCCTTTTCCTGAATGCATTGAAAACTATTGCGATAATTGCAATTCCCAACAAAACAAACAAATACAGATATTCCGGGTGTGCAAATCTCATATTATGGCAGCCTCCGCAGATATGTCTGTGATAACGTAATTTCAATAAATAAAAGCAATAGAGCCAGTCCTACCCAGGGATAGAAAAGCTCGGATTTCGATCTGTAGGATGTCACTTCAATTCTCGTTTTTTCGAGTTTATCAATTTCTTTATAGATATCTTCAAGCTTCTGATTACCTGTAGCCCTGAAATATTTTCCTTTTGTAGTGAAAGCTATTTGGCGAAGCAGTGCTTCATCAATTTCCACTTGCATCATCTGATATTGAATTCCAATCGGGGTTTGCAACGGATATGGTGCCATGCCCTGAGTACCAATGCCAATAGTATAAACACGAATACCAAACTGCTTAGCAATTTCCGCTGCTGTCATAGGGTCAATTTCTCCGGCATTATTAACCCCGTCTGTTAAAAGAATTATTACCTTGCTTTTGGATTTGCTATCTTTTAAACGGTTAACACCATTCGCAAGCGCATTTCCAATTGCAGTACCATCTTCAATCATGCCGCTTTTAACTTCTTTAAGCAGGTTCTTTAATACTCCATAGTCAACTGTCATCGGACATTGGGTGAAAGCTTCTCGGGAAAATATGACCAGCCCCATCCTGTCATTAGTGCGGGCATCGATAAAATCACGGGTAATCTTCTTGGCTGCTTCAATCCGGTTTGGCTTAAAATCTTCCGCCAACATACTGCCGGAGATATCGATAACAATTCCTATATCTATTCCCTCAGAATAAATATTTTCTCCACTGGAAAAGCTTTGTGGCCGAGCCAATGCGATAATTACACAAATAAGTGCAAGCATGCGTAAATAGAATGGCAGAATATGTAGTCTTTCCCGTAATGTCTTCCCTCTTGCAACCAGCAGCTTTAACTGCGGGAAGCTAAAAACAGTACCTCTTTTCCTTCCGCGGAGCCATTGCCATACAATGAGAGCCGGAACAATAAGAAGAAGGACAAAAACCCACGGATACGCAAAAGTCACGTCGAAAATTCTCATTATGCCTGTTCACCCTTCCCATCGATAGCAGACACTTCTGCATGAAAAATTTTCTTCTGTTCTTCAATTATCGCGAATGCCTGTTTCATCATTTCTTCATTAACTGAAGATACCGGAATAAACTTGGCAAATTTCACCATATCAGCATTTTCTAAAAATTGCTGTGTGGTTGTAATAGTAAAGCTGTTAAGGTTTTTACCACGCAATTTTTCAATAATTTCAGATGATGTCATTTCCAGAGCCGGAATAGAAAAAGTCCTATCAAAATACCACCGGATAATCCCGGTAATTTCGGTATGATATTCTTTAACTTTTCCCGCCTGCCATAATTTTTGTGATTCAAGAAAACGCAACCGGGAAAGAGCCTCCTCGTAAGGTGGAATTATTTCTTTCCTTTCAATTACAATTCCTTTCATTTTAGCTCTGTACCGCTTAATCAGGTAGAATAAGCCGGCAACAAAAATCACAACAACCAGAGCAATAATAAAAAATAGAAGCCAATCCACCGGCTCAGTCATCGGCTGTTTAATGTCCTTCAGTTCAGCAGTCGTATCAATTTTCACACCGCTTATATTAAGTACCACAGAATCTGTCCGTGCTGTTAAAAGCTCTTTCACCCCGTTGGCGCTATAGGGTATTGAAATTGAAGGAATAACCACACGCCCGGAATCGAAACTAATAAAGCGAAAATGATAATTCATTTGGTATGAACCATCGGGATTATTGATAGTATCGCCTTTATCCAGCGCAACGAATTCTATTTTCCCCAAAGAATCCTTAACTGAAGGCAGAATAGCACGACTGTTCTTTGGGCAGTTAATGGTAAGATCATATTTAATATGATCTCCGAGTTGGTATTGGCTCGCATCGGTAGAAACTTTAACTTTTACATCCTGACTGTATAAAAGGGATGCGCATATTAAATAAATAAGTGATAAGTATTTTACCATCTGGCAGCCCTTTGCCTAAAGAACAATGTTAAAGGTCTAAGATAATTAAAATCATCAGCCTTCCTTGGAAGGAGCAATTTTACGCTATCTAACTTGCTTGCTGTAAATAGTTTATTCATTGACTCTGCCTGTTTAGCAAGTTGCGATTGAAAGGATCTTTGGAATCCGCGGTCTGAGGTATCCAGTACGGCTCTTGCCCCGGTTTCAGGATTTATAAAGCTTACCAAGCCCAGTGCAGGAAGCTTAAATTCCAGTTCGTCGGCTAAAACTATACCAACCAGATCATGTTTTTTTCCAACAATCTTGAGAATTTTATCATAGCCTTCGTCCTGAAAATCAGATATCAGGAATGCAATGCTCCTTTTTTTAATTACAGAATTGAAATACTCCAATGCTCCCCTGATACTGGTTTGCCGATTCTCCGGAGTAAATCCCAGCACTTCACGAATAATACGTAATACATGGCTTTTGGATTTACGCGGTGGAATAAATTTTTCAATTTTATTTGTAAAAAGAATACAGCCCACTTTATCATTGTTCTTCAAAGCAGAAAAAGCGAGAATGGCACTCAATTCTGCCGCAATCTGGCGTTTCGTTTTCTGTGAGCTTCCGAAATCCTGTGATGCACTCATATCAACCATGAGCATTACAGTAAGCTCGCGTTCTTCTTCAAATACTTTAACGAACGGGTGTCCAAATCGGGCTGTTACATTCCAATCGATACTACGAAGATCGTCACCAAACTGATACTCCCGTACTTCGGAGAATTCCATACCACGGCCTTTGAAAACCGAATGGTATTCACCAGAGAACACCTGATTGACTAATCCGCGGGTAGTGATCTCGAGTTCGCGAACCTTCTTAAAAATTTCTTTAGTCGTCATTTTATTTCTTACGGTACTTCAATAGTATTCAGAATTTCCTGGATTACGTTTTCTGTTGTCATTTCTTCTGCCTCGGCCTCATAACTTAACGCAATACGATGCCGTAAAACATCGAACGCCATAATGCGTACGTCTTCGGGAATTACGAAACCACGACGTTTAATAAACGCGTAAGCACGTGCAGCCAAACCTAAATTAATACTGGCACGAGGTGAGGCCCCGTAAGTAATAATATTCTGTAATCCGGGCAATTTATAGTTTTCCGGGTTACGGGTTGCAAAAATGATATCCAGTATATATTGCTCAATTTTTTCATCAAGGTAAATTTCTTTTACCAAATCGCGGCCCCTAAGGATATCGGCCGGCGAAATAACCGGGTTAATAACTGCTGAATCCGCTGTCAGGTTTTGTCTCATGATTTTCAATTCTTCTTCACGGGAAGGATATGATATCTTAACCTTTAACATAAACCGATCAACCTGTGCTTCGGGCAAAGGATATGTTCCTTCCTGCTCAATCGGGTTTTGGGTAGCCAATACAAGAAATGGTTCTTCGAGCTTGAAAGTTTGCTCGCCAATCGTTATTTGTCGTTCCTGCATTGCTTCAAGAAGAGCACTTTGAACTTTCGCGGGGGCGCGGTTAATTTCATCCGCGAGAATAAAATTCGCGAATATCGGGCCTTTCTTAATAAAAAAGTTTCCATCTTTCTGATTATAAATCTGCGTACCTATTAAATCCGCGGGCAACAGGTCGGGAGTAAACTGAATGCGTTGAAATTTCGCTTTCATTGCCGAAGCCAATGATTTTATTGCAAGTGTCTTAGCTAATCCGGGCACACCTTCCAATAAAACATGGCCATTTCCCAACAAACCAACGATCAAACGCTCAACCATAGCCTTCTGACCTACGATTGTCTTGCTAAGCTCGTTCATTAACAAGTCAATAAACGCGCTTTCTTGTTTAATTTTCTCATTTAAGGCATTAATATCCACTGTGCGATTTCCTTACTATTCATTTAATATAATTTTTAGACGATACAGGGCAAAAAAAAGTTCTACCTAAAACAAAGATTCTCTGATTCTTCACTAAAAAAAACCAGAGAATGTAAAAATTTTATGCCGGCTTGCATTGTTATTACTCAATAAGAGTTTTATGCAGGCACAACACTATCCGAAGAATTATTTTACGCGTTCAACGTAACCATCGATCCTTGTATCTACTTTTAGCATATCGCCAATATTAACGAACAACGGTACCATAATAATGGCTCCGGTTTCTAAAGTAGCGGGTTTCAGTGTATTAGAAACAGTGTCTCCTTTAACGCCCGGTTCAGTCATGGTTACTTCCAGGTTAACGAAAACAGGGGTTTCTACGGCAATGATTATACTTCCATCAAATAGAATATCTATATTGGTGTTTTCTTTCATGTACTTGCTGCGTTCACCGATGATATCTTCATTTACATTGATCTGGTCATAAGTCTCCATATCCATAACAACATAATCGGAACCATCACGATACAGATACTGACATGTTTTACGCTCAATACGAACTGCATCAACCGACTCGCCAGACCGGAATCTGTTTTCAACAATTTTCCCATTTTTTAGGTTTTTTAATTTTGTACGATAAAATGCTCGTAGGTTACCCGGGGTAACATGCTGAAATTCAACGATTGCCCATAATTCATTATTCCATCGGATAACAAAACCCGGACGGAAATCGGAAGTACTTGCCATATAAATTAACTCCTTGTTGCGCTAAATGTAAACTATTAAAGACTTTAAAAATAACAATTCCCGCGAACTTTAGAAAATTCGATTTTTGCAGTGTTTTATTGCGCCCATCAATAATAAAAAATGTGCTTGCAGTTGTCCACTGCCATCATTTACTTATAATCGGAAAATATTTCCAAGAATTAATTGACCAATCAGAAATTCAATTAAGGATAATAGAATTCCATATCAAAAGATACAGCGTGGGACGAAACGATCTGCACACCCAGTAAATGCTCGCTAATGGTATCCGGTTCAGAACCCTTGTCATAACGGGTATCCGTCACAACGACAATTAAATATCGGAAATCTTTTGGAGGAAAGGTGATAGAACGATTGATATAAATACTCCTGGTGGAATTTGGCATAACTGATTCCAGTCTCCCTTGAGGGACGCGGATTTGTTTGGAATCTGAAAAATATGCGTAAACAAAGACTTTCTTATCTGATCCATTAACAAATCGAATACTCGGTACCACGCAAGAGTTTACCATTAACAGGTTCAGCAGCGCGAAAACAAACAATAATTTACCGGTAATAGTATAAACCCGGGATGTAGAACTTCTCATCGGCATTCCATTTTTGATGTAATTATCCTGGCAACATCAAAGATAAAAAAAAAAAGTTTTTCAGACTACTTGTATTAACCTTTAGGCAATAATTCAAATATATATATTGATTTTAATAGTTCTTAGAGTAATTTAACCAATGGAATTATTATATTTAGGAAATGAGAGTTTTTATATCCACTTCGGCTTTACATGAATACCAACAGAATTAAATCAATTGATATATTCAGGGGGATTACCATATTCACGATGATATTCGTGAACGATGTAGCCGGTGTATCTGATACACCGTGGTGGATGAAGCACTTTCCTGCCGAAGGCAGTGGAATGACATTTGTCGATGTAGTTTTTCCGGCTTTTCTGTTTATTGTCGGCACGTCAATTCCATTTGCCATAGTATCCCGGGTCGCAAAAGGCGAAAGCTCACGCAAGATCTGGATGCATATAGTTATCCGCTCTATTGGTCTGATGATCTTAGGCTTATATTTTGTTAACCTGGAAACTTTTAACCTTCAGGCAACAGGCATGAGCTCCCGGGTATGGTTGTTTTTATTTATGATTGCGATATTGTTAGTTTGGAATACATATAAATCTACCCGCGCACGATTAAGAAATGTTATTGTAATTCTTCGGATACTTGGAATAGCTTTGCTAGGTTATCTGGCATATATCTATAGAAGTAATTACAATGGCGAAATCGCTTGGATGCATACTTCATATTGGGGTATTTTAGGGCTAATCGGCTGGGCATATCTGGGTTCCAGTTTAGTATATATGTTATTCGGCAAGAAACCAGTTCTTATCGGCCTTTGTATTGCTTTATTTATACTGCTTTACCCATTGGATAAGTTAGGTTTATTTAACCATTTAAGCACGCGAAACTTTCTGTGGATAGGCGGACATTTCGGCGCCCACGCTGCAATTACAACCACGGGGATGCTCGTAGGAATATTAATTTCGAATAAAACACTGCTAAAAACTCTAAAAACCCGCCTATACACGCTTTTGTCACTGGGTATGATCTTAGCTGTTCTTGGTTTGTTAACCATTCCACCCTATGGCATTAATAAAAATCTGGCTACTCCGGCATGGGTTCTGCTTAGTTCATCTATATGTGTTCTTATTTTTACATTTCTATACTGGCTTATTGATGTCCATAATAATGAGGGGTGGTTTCTGTTTTTACGGCCCGCGGCTACAAATCCCCTGTTAGCATATTTACTTCCTGTATATGTTTCGCTATTTTTCTATTTCAGCGGCATTACTTTCTATCGCCAATTGGGTTACGGAATAACAGGTATTATCCGTTCCTTGATTTTTTCATTTGTATTATTGGGAATTACACACGCAGCAGGGAAAATAAAATTACGGCTTCATTTGTGAGTAACCTGCTTATTTTTCCTTAAAATTCGCAGAAAAACACCTATAAATACCTTCAGCATATCCCTATTACCACTCAATTGAGCAAATTAATCTCAACGCTACGGGCAATGAGTGTAATTTTCGCAATGCCACCATTTTTCAATTCGAAGGATGGGTATTTTTTGCCTCCGCAAAAAAAATCCATTATTAAATCTTATTAAACGGTTATGCTTTCATTGGGGCAGAAAAACTAAATGTGTATTTTTGATTGATAGTTCTATGAAATTATAAGGTAACTTCGAAAGTCAGTATTTGGCTATAATGTGATTTTGTATGAGAGTAATCTTGTATTCTGACTTTTACGGCTGCCTTTACAAAGAATTGTACATATTACATTAACACGTAAGGTAAGAAAAAATGCAGATATCGGGATTACGATACGGTTCCAAGTTACTCGAACTCGTTGAATTCCCCGTGGCCGAGTTCATTACCGGCGGGGCAACCAACGATGAAATCCAAAACATGCTTACAAAGTATGGAAAGTTAGTAGTAAAACCATCATTCAGTGGCGGTGTAGGCAAAAAAGGCAAAGCAGGCCTTGTCAGGATAGTCGATAATGTAACCGATGCTCTTCAGGCAAAAGAAGAATTGTATTTTGCCACACATCAATATGGTTCGAAAACTGTAAAAGCCAATGGCGTTACATTCGAAGCATTCATTCCATCTGAATTGGAAGTCTATTTTTCCATTGCAGCCTCTACCGTTTACCGCAAACCTATTTTCACAATAACGCCTTTTGGCGGTGTAGATATAGAGAGTCTACCGGCTGGCAAAATAAAAGTTACGGACATAGATCCCTTTATCGGTTTAAAATCGTTTGACTTGACCAATGCCCTTAACGATACCGGATGCCCGGAAGAGTATATCTCCACACTTGTTCAACATTTACCCAAGCTTTGGGATTTATACGATAATTACGGATTAACGACAATTGAAATCAACCCTATCCGTATTACCCGACAGGGCAATAAACTTGTGCCAATGGCCTGTGATGTTAAAGCGTCCTTCGATGAAAACAACCCGGCATGGAAAAGGCTGATGCTGCCACAAACAATCTTCCAAACCGATGTCACTCCATTCGAAAATGAAATCAATCAGCTTCGCACCTATCAGGGGCAAAGCGATGTATTGGAAATGAATCCAAAGGGTACAATTATTCCTTTCATGTTTGGCGGCGGCGCAACCAGTGCTGCAACCGAAACACTTGGCAGTTCGGCAATTTTCGCCTCAGACTTTGGTGGGAACCCGCCATACGAAAAAATGTATGACATTGCCAATATTGTCTTCAAGCATTGGCTGGATAAGGCAAATGTTTTATTGCTCATTGGCGGAAAGGCAAACAACACGGATATCTACGTTACTTTTAAAGGTGTTTTTGATGCTTTGCGCGATCACATGGCAACGAAAGGCAGAAAACCCATCTACGTGGTTATTGGGCGTGGAGGTCCGAATCTCATTAAAGGTATGTTCTATGCGAAAGGCATTCTGGATACGTTAAAGCTCCCCTATCGTATGTTTGGTTACGATACTTCTATGATAAAAGTATTGGAATACGCAAAAAAAATAGATGATTGGTGGGACACTGCCGGTAAAACTGAGTATTTGAAAAAATACCCGAACTGACCCCCGGCACGTGTAAAGCAATTTTAATGTGTTTGTAAACTTAAACCGGAAATTTAAATGAGACAATTAATAACTAAACCGTTTCCCTATTTTGTCGGAGTTCATTCTCTTGAGGAACTGGTTACAAAAGATTCAAAAGTTTGTATAATAAATATACTTGGCACCGAAAGCCGAAAAGTTACCCCCATATCACATGAATATAGCGGTGGTAACGTGGTTGCGGGTGTTCAATATGGCCGGCGCGGGGTTTTGGAAACAAAACTTGGTGATATACCTATTTTCCGTAGTATCCGCGATGTGCGCGAACATGGAATTCAGTTTGATACGGGGGTAATTTATTTACCGCCTGCAGCTGTATCACAGGCTGTTGCCGAATTAGTTAATTATAACCAAAAATTAAAAAGAATAGTAATTGTTACCGAAAAGGTATCTGCCCGTGATTCCCGAAATGTCAGAATGATCTGCCAGGAAGCCGGGGTAGATATTATTGGTGCTAACTGTCTGGGTGTTGCAAATGTATGGGACCATGTTCGTGTTGGCGGAGCCCTAGGAGGTGATAATCCTGTTGAAGCTCTCGTTAAAGGTTCTATTGCCATCCACTCAAATTCAGGCAATTTTACAACTACAATCGCTCAATACCTGCGGACACAAGGCTTCGGATTGACAACAGCAGTTAGTTCCGGTAAAGACGTTTACATTCATTTCGCGCTGCCGGAATTTTTATATGCAGCCCAAAACGACCCCCGAACCAAAGCTGTGGTAGTGTACGTAGAGCCCGGTGGATACTACGAAAGAATGGCTCTGGAGTGGATTAAAGAACGCCGGTTCGGGTTCAACAAGCCAATTGTTGTATGCGTTACCGGTAGATGGAAAAAAGACATTAATCGTCCATGCGGGCACGCCGGTGCGCTCGCCGGAGCCGGCGATGATGCCATTGCCAAAGAAGGCTGGTTTGATGACTATTTCGGAATCGGTCCTTTTGATCCTAAAAACCCTGTAGTCTCCAAGCGAGGTGTACGTGTAACCTCAATTCAACATATTCCCGAAGCGATGAAGGCTGTTTTCGATAAAATAGATGAAAAAGTTGACTTTGCACCGGAAGGCGATCTTTCTTTGAAACCGTGGATTGGTGATACCCATCTAAAACTACCGGCAGAACTTGATATTCCATTAGTTACTGCTATTGCTCCCTATGATACCCAGATACGTGAAATCAATAAGCAGGTTGGCGCTCATTATCTTCGCCAAAATATGCAGGATAAATCGGGTGCTTCCCGGATGAATCCGAAAAATCAGGTTTCAGAATTACATGGGAAGACCGTTCTCGAACTTTCGCAATGTTCAATGGAAGAAAATATCTATTTCTCCCTCGCTAAAGTTATGCCTGATCCTCAGGATATCAGTGCCATTAATTTGCTGTTAAATCTTTTCCTTAAAATGGATGAACGCAGGATGGATCTGGTAGATTTGGCAAAAGAGAACGAATGCACTCCAAATGCATACATTGCCTCGCAGATTGCATTAATTGGTAATAAAGCTTTGCTTGATATGTCACGTAAACAGGCGAAATTTATCATCGACCTGATTAGGGAATTTGAATTGAATGAAGAGGTTCAAAAGATTCCTGAAGAAGTTGACGAATTTATTCGTGAGAATCTGTTTACTAAAGAAACCCAGATGAAAAGCACAGTTTCTGATATGCTCTTGAAAGAGATTAAGAAAAGTACCCGGAAACATATTGCCATACAGGTATGCCAGCATATCATTAAATTAGCCGATAAAGATGGCATGAATATCAGAAATCATTATGAATTTCTTTTAGCCTCACTGGCCATTAGTATATTCTGGAAACCGCTTCTTGAAAACAGAATTTCACGCCAGGTTGTTGAGGATTCAATTAGTTACTTCTATATAGTTGCGCGTATTGTTGCCTATTCAGTTATTGATAGAAAGCATAATACTTTCTGGAGAAAACTCATCGACACGAAAACAGGAAGTTCAAGTAGTTCCTTTACCGAGAATGCTTTTAAGACCCTGTTTAACCGTGTTCCTACAGAAACCGAGTTATTTGAATTCCAAACTCTTATCGGCTTAACTGTAACAAATGGCCCCGGAACTATTTCTGCCAAAGGTGCAAAAGAATCCGTCAGCGCACGCAATAATATCTCCATGTCATTTGTTGGTTTCCTTTCTAATACAGGTTTAGCCCACGGCGGTAATGGCTTCGAGGCTGTTCAATACTTATTGGATAATTTTACTAAAACCGGCTTGAAAGATCCGGGTGATAAGAATCATGGTATCAATCTCAAAGAACTCAGTCTTGCTGCAGTAAATGAATACGCGCAGTATAAGGTAAAAGAAAAAGAAACCGGAGAGTTAAATTACAAACGTATTCCTTGTGTTAACCACCCCGTTTTTAAAGGGAATGATGTAAATATTGACCCACGGGAACAATATGTCCGCACTCAGCTTGAAGAAAAAGGAATATATAATGTATTTCTCGATTTTTACCATAATCTGGTACAGGAGTTATTTAACGAAGGTGTAACTAAGAATGTTTTTTGTGTAAACGTTGATGCAGTTTTAGCGGTAACCATTTTGAAATTTGTTTGGAAAGATATCGCTGAAGGTAAAATGACAAACAAGCAGGTACAGGATATTGTATTTACTATGTTTTTATTCGGTAGGGCCATTGGATGTACTGCTGAAATAGCAGATCATCGTGATCGTGGCACGGATATGGACTGCCGTACACCAGAAAGCAAACTTTCTTTCGTACTGTAATTTAATCTTCATTTCTATTGAGGCAGTACCTGCTCACCCGGGTACTGCCTTTTTTTTGAAATGGAAATTTTACAATAATTTTACTAAGAAATGCAGGATTTCTTTAAACCGCTAATTAAGTTCTTTATTGAGCGATAGTTGCTTTTTTTATCTTCTTCCAACAGGCGAACTATCGCGCTGCCAACAATTACACCATCGCAGAATGGAGCAAAACGCAGTACATCTTCAGGAGTGGATATTCCAAACCCAACCAGCATTTTATTTTTCTTTACATGTTCCCTGCAAAAACCAACAGATTCAAGTACGCCTTCATCATGTGTTTTCCCAATCCCGGTAGTACCTGCCACACTTACACAATAGACGAATCCTGTACTTTTGTTATCAATTTGCTGCAAACGCTCTGCTGAACTTGTTGGTGTACATAACAGTATTACATCCAGGGGAATCCTTTCGTCTGGAAATAATTCATTGTACTCTTCCACAACCAGATCCGGAATAATTACTCCACTATAACCGGCTGATGCAGCATCATTAATGAAATTTTTTACTCCATAACGAAGTATGGGATTAGCATACCCCATCGCGATAAGCGGTTTATCTGTCAGTTTTCGAATTTCTTCTGCATATTGCAGGCAATTCCTGATGGTAATTCCATTCGCTAAGGCAACCTGGGAAGAATGCTGAATGATAGGACCATCAGCAAGCGGGTCAGAAAAAGGAATGCCGATTTCCAACATATCTGCACCTGCCTCAAACACTTCTTGAGCCAGCTCAACAAATCCATTCTTTTCCGGGTATCCGGCAGTAAGAAAGGCAGTTAGTACTTTTGTACCGCTATTGTTAACAGAATCGATATATTCTCTGATTTTCATGCTATTCGTCCATTCCTTCATTAGCAATAATGGTTGCAAGATCCTTATCTCCCCTGCCACTCACATTTACAATAACAACTTCATCTTTTGGGGTTTCCAACATAAGTTTTTCCAGATACGCGATAGCATGAGAGGATTCCAATGCTGGCAAAATTCCTTCTTTAATCGTAAGAAGTTTTAGCGCGTTAAGTGCTTCATCATCGGTCACTGCCCGATAAAGAACCCTGCCGGAATCTTTTAGGAAACAATGTTCCGGCCCGACTCCCGGATAATCCAACCCGGCCGAGATAGAATGAACCTCACTCACTTGTCCTTCTTCATTTTGCAATAGATATGTACGCATTCCCTGAAAGATGCCATCGGTACCTAAAGTCAAAGTCGCACTGTGTTTATCGGTAGTAAGGCCATATCCGGCGGCCTCAACACCAATAAGTATTACTGAGCTATCTTCTATAAAAGGGTAAAACATTCCCATTGCATTACTGCCTCCGCCAACACATGCGACAATATAATCAGGAAGCCGCCCGGCAGCGGCAAGTATTTGTTGCCTGGTTTCCATTCCAATAACTGATTGAAAATCTCGCACCAACATAGGATACGGATGCGGACCAACTACAGAACCGATTATATAATGAGTATCGGCGACATTTGTAACCCAATCTCTAATAGCTTCATTCGTCGCATCTTTTAATGTTCTGCTTCCTGAAGTAACCGGACGAACCTCGGCCCCCAATAGGCGCATACGGTAAACATTCAATTTTTGTCTTTCAATATCGGTCTCGCCCATATAAACTACACACTGCAGGCCAAATTTAGCGCATACAGTTGCAGTTGCAACTCCATGCTGACCGGCCCCGGTTTCGGCAATTATTCTTTTTTTTCCTAAGCGCTTAGCCAATAATATCTGTCCCAGCGCATTATTTATTTTATGGGCACCGGTATGGCACAAATCTTCTCGCTTGAGGAATATTTTACCTTTCCCATAATATTTGGTCAATTGTTCTGCATAACTTAGCGGTGTAGGGCGGCCGGTATAATTTTTGTGTAACTCAAATAACTCTGTTTGAAACATTGAGTCATTTCTACACTCCAGATACATAGTTTCAAGTTCTGCCAGCGGAGTCATCAAGGTTTCCGGAACAAATTTCCCTCCATATTTACCAAAATGTCCATTTAGACTTGGCTGTATATATTCATTATTCTTCATTTTATATTTCCTTCCCGACAATTGGAGCCAATTGCCGAATTTTCCCAATCATTTCTTTAAAATTCTTTGGTGTTAATGATTGGAACCCGTCTGAAAGAGCTAATTCCGGGTGCGGGTGAACTTCAACAATAACTCCATCCCCGCCACATGCCACACCTGCAAGTGCCATTGCAGGTACTTTGTCAGCTATGCCAATACCATGCGAGGGATCGACAATAACCGGCAAGTGCGATAATTGCTTGATAACAGGTATGGCATTTAGGTCAAGTGTATTTCTGGTATATGTTTCAAAAGTTCTGATGCCTCTTTCACATAAAATAACCTGATAATTACCCTGTGACATGATATATTCAGCACTCATAAGAAGTTCTTCAATTGTTGCCGATAGCCCCCTCTTTAACAACACAGGTTGCCGTAACTCGCCAATACGTTCGAGAAGAGAAAAATTCTGCATATTCCGCGCGCCAATTTGAATAATATCAGCGACCGCAGCGATTTCGTCAAGGGTATCAGTATCTTTAACTTCGGTAACGATACTCATGCCCAATTCCTTCTTTGCATCGGCAAGAATCTGTAATCCTGCACTTTTTAAACCTTGAAATGCGTACGGGCTGGACCGTGGTTTAAAAGCTCCGGCACGCAAGAGCGATACTCCCACTTCCTTTAATGTTGAAGATATTTCTAAAATCTGATCTTTGCTTTCAACAGAGCAGGGCCCGGCGATAATCGTTAATTTCTTACCACCAATTAACTGAGACCCGACCTGTATTGTGGTATCTTCTTTTTTCATTTCACGACTAACAAGCTTGAAAGGCTTGGTTACTCTTACTACTTCATCCACAGAATCCATTGTCTGAAAGTCTTCCACCCTCAATTTATTTGTAGGTCCTGTTACACCAATTCCTAATTTAACCAAACCGGGAATTTCATGGGGTTTACAGTCATTTTCGAGTAATTTACTTTTAACAGATTCAATATGCTCACGAGGAGCATTTAACGGCATTAATACTAACATATTATCCTCGTAATATTTTATAAAAATTCTGTACTCTCGTGGCATCTTTCTTACCGGGCGAAGATTCAAGTCCGGATGATATATCGAGTGCCAGAGGTTTTTCTTTCCGCGCAATTATTTCACCAATATTTTCAACCGTAATACCTCCTGCCAAAATGGCATTGCCGTACCTGGCCGGTGGAATTAAATTATGATGAGTGCTTATACCTGTTCCTCCGTATTGCTTTGCATTGAATGCATCGAATAAGAAACTGCATCCTCTCCACGCGTCTAAAATATCCCAGTTAAAATCGGGTGAAATTCTGAACGCTCTGATAACCGGGACTGAAATAGCCTCAAGAATGACTGGTGATTCATCACCATGTAATTGCGCCATGTTCAATCCTGCTATCCGGACTACCTCGTTGATATATTCCGGAGAACTGTTTACAAATACTCCAACTTTTATGATGAATGGATGTAACTTCGCGGTAATTGCACGAACTGTTTCAGGATGAATAAAGCGTGGACTTTTTTCATAAAAAACAAACCCCAATGCATCAGCACCTGCAGATTCGCATAAAATTGCGTCTACGTAGTTTGTGATTCCACATATTTTAGTTTTCATTATTCATCCACTGTAAAAATTCGTTAACTGAAAGCTTCAAATTGTCTGCACGCATAAAATACTCACCTACTAAAACTGCATGTATTTTGGCATTTCTTATCAATGCAATCGATTCCATACTGTTTATTCCACTTTCCGAGACAATGGTAACAGTCTCGGGTATAAGCTTGGCAATTCGGCAACTGGTATTAACATCAACAATGAACGATTCCAAATTCCGATTATTAATACCAATAATCGAATTTCTTGCAAAATCTATCTTCTCCAGTTGCTGCTCTGAATGGAGTTCTAATAAGACTGAAAGCCCAAGTTCGCCGGCAAGGCAGGTGAATTCCTGTATTTGTGCCCGGGATAATATTTCGGAAATTAGCAAAATCGCATCGGCTCCAAATGCTTTTGCCTGATGAATTTGTATCTCATTGATTATAAAATCTTTACGTAGGAGGGGCACCTTTGCAGAAGCCCTAATATCTTTTAGAAATCCCGGATCTCCCTGAAAGTACTGTTTATCTGTCAGAACAGAAATTGCCTGGACATTGCACGATTGATATACCTCAGCAATTTGAATATGATCGAAATTTTCTCTCAATACCCCTTTCGAAGGACTGGCCTTTTTTACTTCGGCAATAAGCGATAGTTTATCAGCCTGGTGAATTGCCTGTTTGAAATTCGAGCATTCACGAGAATATAATGACTTATCCTTCAACTCGGCAAGTGAAGCACTTTGCAAGAAGAACTCTATTTCCTGCCTCTTGGTATCCAATATTTTATCTAAAAAATTCATTTCCCAACCGATTCCTTTTACGAAAAGTTTTGTAAGGCCTTTAATTTCGCCAATGCCTTACCCGATTTTATTGACTCTTCAGCCTTGTCACTGCACTCGAGCAAATCATTTGAATATCCTGCGACGTACAATCCCATCGCGGCATTAGCCGCAACAACGTGAAATGCACCATTAGCTGATTTGTTTTGGAAAATATCCATCAGGATTCTTGCGTTATGTTCAGCCGTAGTTCCTCCTAATTTTTCATGTTCAATTATTGGATACCGGAAAGAGTCGCTGCCAATCTGATAATGAAGGATATCTGTCTCCTTGGAATATTCAAAAACTGAAGTTTTTTCATTGAGCGTAACTTCATCAATATTAGCCCCGGAAGTAACAAAACACACCTTATCATATCCCAGCTCCTTTGCGGCCAAGGCCATTTTACTGGAAACGGAAGCGCTAAAAGTGCCGGTCAGTTGGCGTTTTACGCCTGCAGGGTTAGTAAGCGGTCCAAGTATATTAAAAACAGTTCTAACGCCAAGTTCTTTCCGTACTTGTGCTGCATATTTCATAGCCGGATGATAATTTGGAGCAAATAAAAACGCAATACCGATTGAATTAAGAGCACGTTCGGTTTTATTAACATCCATGTTTATATCAACTCCAAGTTCGTGTAATACATCGGCACTGCCACATATACTCGAAACTGCCCTGTTGCCGTGTTTTGCAACGGTAACACCGGCACCTGCAACCACGAAAGCTGCCGCAGTAGAGATATTAAATGTAGAAGCCCCGTCACCGCCTGTTCCGCACACATCTATGGCCAATTCACTGTCTGACTTTATGCGAATACTTTTTTCTCTCATAGCCGTGGCAAATCCGGCAATCTCTGCCGGGTCTTCACCCCGTGATTTAATTGCTATAAGAAATGCTGCAAGACGAGCATGATTAACATTTCCACTCATTATTTCGGACATGGTGTCATAGGCTTCATTCACAGAAAGTTTTTCACCGGCAATTACCTTAGCAAATATTTCATTTTTCATAGTTCATCCAATTTTCTATTAATTTCTTACCTTCGCGAGTTAATACCGATTCCGGGTGAAATTGTAATCCTTCGATGGGAAAGTTCTTATGCCTTACTCCCATAATAACCCCGTCTTTGGTCTCCGCTGTTATCTCCAATACAGGCGGTAAGCTTTCTCTCTTAATTACTAATGAGTGATAACGAGCCGCGACAAAATTTTGATCGACACTCTTAAACAATTTTTTACCATCGTGAAGTATGCCGGAAGATTTTCCATGCATAAGCGAGTCGGCTTTAACGACATCACCGCCAAAACTAAGTCCAATTGCCTGATGCCCTAAACATACTCCCAAAATCGGGATTGATTTACCAAACTCCTGAATAGCGACTAATGATACACCGGAATCTTCAGGCTTCCCAGGTCCCGGAGAAATCAATATCCTGTCGGGTGAAAGCTCAGTAATTCCTTTGGCCGTTATTTCATCATTTCTGTAAATTGAAATATCTGAAGTAAATAACCCCAGTAACTGCACCAGGTTGTACGTAAATGAATCGTAATTATCAATTACCAGGATTTTCATCGATCACCTCCGCGTATTGAAGAGCTTGCACCATTGCAGCTGCTTTGTTATGTATTTCTTTTAACTCCAGATTCGGCTGGCTGTCAGCGACGATACCCGCCCCTGCCTGCCAATGCAACATGTCTTTATTTGCGAATAAGGTTCTTATGGCGATACAGAAATCCATATTGCCTGAAAAGTCAAAATATCCTACCGCCCCCGCATACACGTTTCTTTGAAATCCTTCGAATTCTCTGATTAACTGCATTGCTCTAATTTTCGGTGCGCCTGTAACTGTTCCGGCGGGGAAACAAGAGCGGAATGTGTCAATCAGGTCTTTATCTGCCCTCAGTACACCTTCGACTTTAGATACAATGTGCATTACATGAGAATACCTTTGAATTTTCATTAACTCGGTAACTTTCACAGTGCCATACTGACAAACACGTCCGAGATCATTTCTGCCAAGGTCAACCAACATTGTATGTTCTGCTAACTCTTTTTCATCGGCCAGAAGGTTCGTTTCCAAAGCCAGGTCCTGTTCTTCGCTTTTTCCGCGCGCTCTTGTCCCCGCAATAGGAAGTAATTGCGCTTTTCCATTCTTAACCTTAACTAAATCTTCAGGTGATGTGCCAATAATCGTAAATTCTCCCGGATATTCGAGGCAGTACATATATGGCGAAGGGTTAATTATTCGGAGCGCCCTATAAACATTAAAAATGTCGCCTTTGTACGATGAGGAGAAGCGTTTGGATAAAACTATTTGAAAAATATCCCCTTCAATGATATGGCGCTTTGCTTTTTCGACCATATCAAAAAAATCTGAGTCATTCACTGAGTTAGATATTTCACCGGATATGGCAAAGCTTTCCTGATAACTTGTCCCATTTCGTAATAACTTTTTCAATTCCTGAATTTTTAGCTGTGCATTATCATAAGCAACCTCAGGGTCTGTTCCCTCTTCGATAAAAACATTATTGATCAAAATGATTTGATGACGGTAATGGTCAAACGCTACAATTGATTTATACAGACCAAGAATAGAATCATATCCCCCAAGCGATTTTTCTGCTTTGGTTACGGTAGGCTCAATAGTACATATATTCTCATAACCAATATACCCAACTATCCCCCCGGAGAAATCGGGAAGATCAGGACACGGGGCTGGATGATACTTTTGTAAAACATCCCGCAAACACCGAAATAGGTCTCCTTCCAAGGCTTCATCTTTTTCGGCAGTACATATTCTGAGATTTAGGCCGTTGCTAAAAAATAAAACTTCCGGATCTCTGGCTATGAAGGAAAACCTTGCCATTTGAGCGTTACCTTCAACCGATTCATACAAAAAACTGGCTTTGCCTTTTTCCCGAATTTTTATATATGCCAATACGGGAGTTACCATATCTGCCGTAATTATGCTGTACAAGGGTATCAGGTTATAATTTTCTGCTAGTCTTAAAAATTCTTCTTTCTGCATTTCTATTCCATCAATTAAACTTCTATAAACGAAAAAAGCCTTTCCCAGTGAACTGAGAAAGGCTTTTCGCATACAAATATATTATCTCAAAATCACTGAGTCAGACTATACGCAATATGCCACCACCACCAAATATTTTGGCGATTTATGTTGGTATAATATGTCTCATTGATCTTTTTCATATAATGCAATATAGGAAGTTACATTTAATTGTCAAAATAATTTTCATAATTAACAAAAAAAATTGTTTTTTTTAAGCTTAAATGCACAGATAACATTAAATATCATATTGCTCATTTCCGAACAAAAAAGGCTGCCATTTTCAGGCAGCCTCTAAAAAACAGGAATTGTTATACTATAACTTAAAAGTTATAGCGTAAACCTAACTGCATTTGATAGCGTGAAAGCAAGTTATCCGCAATAAACGGATTATCTTTATTAGTGAAGCTAACTTTCATTTTCTTTGTAGCAGCGTCAATACCCTGATACTTCAACAGAGCGTCTGCCTGATTCGGAACTTGTTTTACCCAACCCCAATCGGAATTAAGTAAGTTACCAACGTTCAGAATATCGAGAGAGAGTTCTACTGATTGGGTAGCATAGGTATTAATCTTTACCGCCGCACGGAAATCAAATTGGCTAACCCATGGTTCACGGGCAGCGTTACGTTCCATGATCTGTCCTTTATGATCTTTAAGGTAATCATCATTGTTAACGTAAGCCCAGAATTGATCGCCGATTGTTGCAGCTGTTCTGGTATCATTTTTATCCGTTGGTACATAGATGTAATCATCTTTGTTAGCCGGAACAAAAATAAGATCATTTGCATCGTGTCCGTCACCGTTCGCATCGTTTGAATAACGATAAGAGAATGGTCTGCCTGACTGACCGTTGTAGAATAACGATACAGTAGCATGAACACCTTTATACACGTCAATACCATAACCGACACTAACCAAAATACGATGTTTAATTTCGAAATTGGCTGTAGTTAACGATGGATTGTTTGGATCGTTATTGATCGGGCTATAACGGAACTGTGAATAAGCCTGACTTGAGAGTACGCTATTCTTATCTTTTGCGGTTCCAAAAGCATACGCGCCGTTTACATTCAGATCAGGAAGTACATCGCCCTGAATCTGAACTGCAAAGTTAGACTGATAACCATCTGAAGTATTGGTTAACAACATGACTCGCTGGAAGTATTTTGCAATACGGCTTCCGGTATAGGTTGGGCGCCCGTCAGGTAAGGTACCATTTGCAGGCCCAATATTCAGATCTTTATACATCATATCGTTGAGGTTCTTCGAATACAAATAATCTACACTACCGGTTAAATTAAATGGCAATTTAACGTCCGCGCCAAGATTATACCGTAATAATTGCGGCATCTTGAAATCCTGATCGGTAATATCGATTTCTGTTGTAGCACCCTGTGTAATATTCGGGCCCGATTTAGGCTGATTATATGGGTCGGAATTGAAAGGCTGAACTTTACCGCTTGCATTCGAGATATCGGCGAATTCAATACCGGTATTGCTATACTGATTCGAAATCCAAACATACGGGATCTTGCCTGTGAATACACCAACACCACCACGCACGATTAAATCTTTATTACCAAGCACGTCATAGTTTACACCAAAGCGGGGTGAAAACAGAACTTTGCCCGAAGGTAATTTGTCTGTACTAAGGTTCATATAACCAAAATATTTGGTTACTGAATCGTTCTTAGATGGTGAATCAGGGAATGTAGGTATATCAATACGAACACCGGCAGTTAACTTCAAACCGCTGATAGGAGTATATTCATCCTGAGCATAGAAACCATACTGACGAACTCCAAATTTAGGAGCAAAATCAGGATCACCGGTCAAGGAATATCTATATGAGTAAGCAGCACTCTTTGCATCGGCGAGTTCCTTTGCATAGTTAAATGTGTACATACCATAGAAATTCCTGGTGAATAAGTTCGAAAACTTAAAGAATTCATTATGTGTTCCAACCGTAAAAATGTGAGGACCATAATAGAAAGACACGTTATCAGTAAATTCAAAGACATCCTGATCAAGGCCATTTCTTACCGAGTATTCTTCAGTACCTGCATATACATCAGAACCAACTACCGGTGAGTAGAAGCGTAATGACGGAAATGCATTATCAACTGTACGTTTATCACGTATCGTTGTATAACCAAGAATTAACTCGTTTGATAAGTTATTTCCGAAAGTACTCGTTAACTGGGCGACGAGTGAATTCGTTGTATTTTTGAAAGTATACATACGATCATCAAATGATACACGATCATTTCTTTGAAGAATATCATCATTTGCCGATACATAGTTTTCACGTACGGTTAAGTGATTGTTGTCATCAATATTCCAATCAAAACGCGTGAAAAATTTATAGCTGGGGCGAATAGCATTCTTCGGGGCATATGTACCCGGATCATAATTGTATTTGTTAACTAATATATTGCGTACTGAATCTGCCAAAGCAGTAATCTTAGCTTTGTCGGTTTCTGAAATTGAAGCATTGGTTAAAGCTAAGTTAGAAATCGGTGCTTTTCTGCGAGTTAATTCAGCATTAACGAAGAAGAAAAGTTTGTTCTGCATAATTGGTCCGCCAAGTCTGAAGCCTGCCTGATATTCAGAGAATTCATCATATTTTTTCTTGGCAGCATCAGGGCTTTTACCCATGAAATTTTCATTGCGATTATAATAGAACGCGGAACCTTCAAGTGTATTCGTTCCACTACGGGTAATAGCGTTAATACCACCACCGGTAAAACCACTTTGCCGAACGTCAAAAGGAGCAATTACAACCTGAAATTCTTGTACTGCATCCAATGAAACCGGATTTGTATTGGCCTGACCACCCGGTGTACCCGAGTTACCTAAACCAAACATATCATTGTACTGTGTTCCGTCTAATTGAATGTTATTCAATTTAGAATTTCTACCACCGGCACTTAAGCTCTGTCCGGAGAACATTGGTGAAAGTTTAGAAAAATCCTGAAAACTTCTACTGATTGTAGGAGTTCTTTCAATCACATCTTTGCCTACATCGGTTGCAGCACCAGTTTTACCGGAATTAAGAACGTTACTCTTTTCACCGGTAACTGTTAAAGCACCCATTTGCATTGAAACAGGAGTTAAAATAACGTTTAATGTAAACACTTGTGATAATTTTAAATAGTCGATCGTATGAACATTCTTATTATATCCAACATACGAATATGTGATTTCATAAGGACCGCCTACTTTAAGATTTTGGAGTGTGTACCGGCCATCGAGCCGTGTTGTGGTACCAAATACAGTACCGGAAGGTTTGTGGACTGCAACAACTGTTGCGCCGGGAAGCGTGCTATTATCTTTATCCAGTACCTGACCAATAATTGATGCACTTGTTGCTGTGCCCTGTGCCAGTGTAATTCCGGAAGAAAGTAACATACATGCTAAGAGAAGAACTAATAGTCCCTTCAGATTCATAGATATCTCCAGATAGTTGATAGAATTATTTAGTAGCTAAATAACAAACTTCGGATAACGAACCAATCTCAACATAAAGACAGACGAAAAAAACGTCATATGCCCATGAGAAAAATACTAAATACTTACGGTCATTTCCTAATTATTTTGCATTACAGATTCAATTATACCTATTAAAGATATTCTATTCATAACCAGTGTGTTAATAAATTGTTAAGATAACGCAACTAATTATTTTATATATAGTTACGTTAATGTTTCAATTAAGGACAATTTCAGTCACATTTATTAAATTATTTAGGAGAGTTGTGCCGGAATAATAAATTTGATGAAGTGCAAACCGGAGATAATATTCTAAAAAAAAACTATCTCCGGTTGAAAAAAAAATTATTGAAATGAATAGTTCTTGGGAATTACAACTATACCACTATCAGTTACAGAAAAGCGTTTTTTATCTGCAATCGGATCGAAACCAATTTCAACTCCCTCAGGAATCCGTACATTCTTATCGATAATTGCTCTGCGAATCTTGGCTCGGCGACCGATATCGCAATTATTCATGATTATCGAATCGGTTACATACGAATACGAATTGATACGGGTATTCGCCCCGATAATTGATCGCTCAACCAAACCTCCTGACACTATAGTTCCATCACAAATAAGCGAGTTTAGCGTTCGGCCTATTCGCTCACCCTCGTGGGAAAGTGTTTTTGCCGGGGGGAATTGATATTGATAGGTGCGCAGAGGCCAGTCGTTATCATACAAGTTAAACTCCGGCGTAACGGAAATAAGGTCCATACTTGCTTCATAATAGCTGTCAATCGTTCCGATATCTTTCCAATACGGTTTGCTCTTCTTATTTTCATCAATAAAAGGATACGCTATTACATTATATTTATTTGCTACCATATATGGTATAACATCCTGGCCAAAATCCTGATTTTTCAGTTTTTTAGCCTGCATATCCATCAGAACATCGCGTAGCACGGATTCATTGAAGATATAAATGCCCATATTCACTAAAGCCTGTCCCGGTCTATTCGGGTTTTCAGGCGGGTTTTCGGGTTTTTCCAGGAACATGTTCACCCGATATAGTTCGTCAATTCCAATTACTCCAAAACGGGAAGCATCATCAACCGGAACATCCATACATGCAATTGATAAATCCGCCGACATATCGTTGTGGAATTGAAGCATTTTCAAGTAATCCATCTTATAAATATGGTCACCACTTAAACACAAAACCCACTTACACTTACGTTCCCCCGTGAAAAGATTCATGTTTTGATATATTGCATTGGCAGTACCAAGGTACCAATCGCCATTTAATTTTCTTTGAGGTGGAACCGAATAGATAAATTCGCCCAATTCCGGATTGAATATACTCCAGGCTTCAAAAATATGTTGATTAAGAGAATCACTTTTATATTGCACTAATATATATATTCTTCGAAGGCCGGAGTTCAAACAGTTCGATAGCGCGAAATCAATTATTCGATATTTGCCGCCAAATGGCACTGCAGGTTTACTCCGGTGAACTGTCAGGGGGTACAAACGTTCACCTTGCCCGCCGGCGAGTATCATCGTAATTGTATCGCGTAACATTGATGAACCTGGAAACACTAAAACCTCCTAAATTATATTCACTAAATATTATTTAAGTTATAAAAATAAAACATAAAATAGAACACCCTCCATACATTGATTGTATGGTTTCTTTTTGATACATTTAAAGTCTGTTTCTTTTGGGCTTTTTGAAGCAGCCTACCCAAAGAAAATAACAAATTGAAACGACATATAGTTCTCATTCTCACCGGGATAGATCAGTTTAACAATTAATTAACAATCTGCCGGTAAGTCATTTAGCTGCAATAAGTAAAAGAAGATTAATTATTTTAGGTACATATGCAAATTGGTTTAGTAGGTATTCAGAATAGCGGAAAAACAACTCTTTTCCAGACAATGATTCACGGTGGCAACTCCGGTGAAGCGGGTAAATCCGAACAAAATCGCGCGGTGATTAAAATACCCGATACCCGGCTTGATAAGCTTTCTGCAATATTTAACCCCAAAAAACAGGTAAACGCGGTACTGGAAGTGCTTGATATTCCCGGTTTACCGCTCTCCGATGATGGTAAACTGAAGATTACCTCTGACTTTTTGGCTAAAGTAAAAAATACGGATGCGCTCATTCACATCGTTCGCCAGTTTGCCGATGATTCTATCCCCCATCCAAATGTTTCGATTGATCCTGTTAGGGATATTGAATTCCTAGAAACCGAATTCCTGCTTTCTGATATGTCGCTAATCGAGAAGCGGCTCGAGAAAATTGAAAAGGATCTATTGAAACAGAAAAACGATCAGCTCACCAGAGAATTGCCCGTGTTCAAGAAAATGCAGGCACACACCGAACAGGAGAAACCATTGCGTACTCTCGTTTTGGATGAAAATGAAAGGAAAGTCATTTCCGGTTATCAATTCCTTACCTTAAAACCCCTTATTATCGGGTTAAATCTGGATGAAAATTCCAAAGACCTGGTTGATAAATTTATTAGCGATGTCGATAATAAGTTCGGGAAGGACGCGTTTGTTGTTTTTCCATTTTTTGCCCGATTTGAATATGAACTTTCGCAATTAAGCGATGAAGAAGCCGAAATGTTCAAATCCGATTTTGGCATTACCGAATCGGCATTGGATAAGATACTCCGTACCATTTATGCCCTTCTTGGATTGCAGTCATTCCTTACTGTCGGCGAAGACGAATGCCGGGCATGGACTATTAAAAAGAACATGACTGCACAGGATGCTGCGGGCGTCATTCATACCGACTTTTATAATAAGTTCATTCGTGCAGAAGTGGTTGGATATGATGATTTCATGAATTATGGAAGTATGGCAAAGTGTAAAGATGCAGGCGCGTGGAGGCTTGAGGGGAAGGAATACATTTGTAAGGATGGCGATATTCTTAATATACGCCATAGTTAAAGGGTATTTTTAGAGGCTGTCTCACACATAGACAGCCTCTTTTTTTATAGTATAACTTTTGTTACATACGATGATGTTGAAGCAGCCAGCAACCCGCCATAAGTAAGATCAAATTCTACTTTATCCCCAACAGAATAAAATCGGCTCCCCTCGGTAAAATCTACAATCAGGTGATCACTACTACCGCCAATAATGCTCAATCCCGCATCTCGGGGAATCAGTCCGCTAAAATTCATATCCTGCCTGCCCGCGGCCAAAATGCCTCTCTTGCGAATTCCTTTGTCCTCAAATACCGGTTTTTGGCCAAAAGCATCCATTCCTATTTCGCCAATTGGAATAGATGGCTTCTCCTTAAGTTCAATAATTTCGGCAACGAATGTAAATGAATCTCGATATGTATTATTTATCCGTTCACCAAAAGCAGTTTCTACTCCTAATACTATCGATTCACCTAATCGAAGCTGGTTTACGCCTTCAGGAATTTGACCGGTATAAACCAGATGTAAACTACTCGAGTTGCCACCGGAAACTATCTCAATTTGTAAATTGTATTGTTCCTGAATCTGTTTTTTTATATCCAGGAGGATACCCAGATTATCCGGTCGCGGTATAACTCCGCCGTAGCAGGTAAGATTTGTACCTATCCCCCGGAGACGGACTCCGGCAAGGTCCCTCAATTGCCCGACAAACTCTACAGCATCTGCAAACCAAACCCCTTCACGTAAATCCCCTAAATCGATCATGAGAATTATGTCATGAATTTTATGGATTTTTTCAGCTGCCTGAGAAAGAGCATGGATAGTAATTAGTTCCGAATTAAGGCTCATATCACAGGCTGCAACAACTTCATCTGCCTGTGAAGGCATTGGAACTCTTAGGAGCATCTTCGGAATGGCAATTTTATCTAGTTTCTCCAGATTCTCGATCCGCGAATCGGCAATCATTTCTGCCCCGCCCTGAATCATTGCCTGAACCACCTCCGGAATTGCGCAAAAAACTTTGCTTACAGCGGCAACAGATATTGAATACTCCTTGCATTTTGTAACCAGTATTCTGGTATTATGCTCTATCTTTTTTGTATCAATTATTAAGGCGGGATATTGATTTTTCATAAACCTAATTAATCTATTTGTAAACTTTTTTTCATAAGTGCCAGCGCTGCCTGCGGGTATTTCTTTGATAACACACCCAGAGAAGCCATAATATAATCATTATCAAAAAGGGTAATAGCGCTGGATTTTGGGTATAATTCTTCGCCGGCACCATGGCTGAGCACAGCCCCAAGAATTTGTTCGCGCAAAGGCAAACGTGTCAGCGCCCCGCCAGTTCCAATTATGTATTTTACACCCGTTAAGTCTTTGCCTTCTGCAATAGTTTTTTTACCGGGCAGCACAAAAACACTTCGCAACCTTCCGGCATGCCTTTCCAAGGCTGTAAGTGTGGCTTCACGGGCCAGGCGTCCAATAAATTCTTTTTCTCTTGCCGATTCAGGTATTGGTTTCGCATTAGAAATCAGTTCTTCTGTATCCGGAAATTCTTCCTTTAGTTTTTCTCTGGTGATCTTTTCCACAACGTGCTGCAGGTTTACATAAACACCCAAATCCCCTTCTACAGTCCTTTTTGCCGTAGGTTCCGGGCTAAGTAATATATGACTGATATCCTCGGAATCTTCAGTAACCGAATGAACATCTGTAGTTGCTCCTCCGACATCAAATACCATTAAATTTCCTATTTCATTCCGCAATAATTTTGCTGCTTCCATAACCGCACCGGGTGTTGGAATAATAGGCCCGTTAACCATTTCACGCACTGTTGTCATACCCGGTGCATGAACTATATGCTCTTCAAACACTTGCTGAATAACTTTACGCGCAGGTTCAACATTGAGCAGGTCAACTTTTGGATAAACATTTTCAACCACATACAATTTTATTCGGGCGACATCTGCAAGGTTACGTATATCATCAACATTTTCAACATTCCCGGCGTATATAACAGGAGCCTGCACTCTTGCCCGGGCCAATTGTTCAAAATTATGCAGAGCAGTATCCCTTTCGCCATAATCGACTCCGCCGGCAACCAGAATAATATTAGGATTAAGATTCTGTACACGTGTTAGGTCGCTTAGGCGCATTTTACCGGCCGTAACCAGTTTAACAATTGCACCTGCACCTAATGCAGCTTCCCGGGCTGCCCGAACAGTCATATCGAATACAAGGCCATGCACTGACATGCGCAATCCACCGGCAGCACTGCTGGTAGCCAGCATTTCATCCCAGGTAAGTTCAACAGCCAGGATGTTTTGTTTCAGATTTTCGATGGCATTTCTCAACCCGACAGTTACATCACCCTCGAGTACAGTTGTGGCAGCCTGGCCCTGCCCAACAAAGCGGGCCTGGCTGCCATCAGCATGAATATTCTGAAAGGCATTCACTACTGTAGTAGTACTGCCTATCTCGGCTACGAGAACATCAAGATGCACTTTCGCGTTCACTCCGGTATTTTACTAAGAAACTTGCAACATCGTTGCCATGCGTGCCCCGCCCAAATCCGGCATCCATACCGGCTTCCACAGCAATTTCATTCGTAACCTGCGTACCGCCGCAGCATAGCATTACCTTCTCACGAATACCCTTCTCAACACATAAATCATGCAACTTCCTCATATTTTTTACATGGATATCATCATGTGTAATAATTGTACTCGCCAAAATTGCATCTGCATTCGTTTCAATTGCGGCATCGACTAGTTTTTCGATTGGATACGAAGTACCAAGATATAAATACTTAATGCCAAATTTTTCTATTCCGCCGTGTTTAATATCAAGAATTTCTTTCAGACCAACAGAATGTTCATCCTGGCCTACCGTTGCTGCAACAACAAATAATGGTCTTTCACTAATTGCAGCCCGAATTTCCTGATCGGAAAGGACTTGCACTTTTTCCGGAATCACCAATTCATCTACATTAATATCGAATTTCACCTTACCTTTAATCTCAACTACTGTACCTTCCGAGGGATGTATACATTGTTTATGAACAACGGTTACATCCTCAAGACCCATTTTCTCGCCACACTTCATTGCAGCAAATTCTGCAGTTCGCTCATCACAGGGTAGGAAGATAGTAGTACAAACAATACCATCAGCTTTCCATTCCACTTCCGGTTTCATTAGTTTAGGATTTTCATATTTCTCTACATCTTTTAGACGTGTGTTAACGTTATCAAATTCATCAAGTTCATCGATATATTGAATTTTCGACCTGTCTTCAAATGTATCGCCGCCAATAGCTTCACTTGCACGCAGGAAACCTTCCGGCAGATTATTGTAACCGAAATGTACCGAAACCGGAGCGAAGTATTGAGGATCACGTTCGAATACCCAACCATATCCTATCCCACCTTCAATTTGTCTCGGAATACCATCTCCATTGCGCTCAGGATAATAACCACTATCAATAAAGAACCCTTCCTGAACCGCCTTAAAATAACCACCGGTTTCCAGAATTTCTTCCATGAATAAAATTGCGCGTTCTTTCAATTCCCGTACCTCAACGCCAAGAGGGCCCTCGCGATCCAGTTTCACCATCTCCCTCAGGCCGTCCATACCTGTTAAGGCCTGTTTTGCTGTACTTATAGCGGCAATATTGTTATAATGCCAGGGAACATTTCTTCCTTCATCGGGTGTAATTGTAGATTGGATGTCGGCACTTGTCAGGCGACTAATAACCAGGTTTAACGTATGGGAAACTGTTGCTTCACGCATATCAGATTCCATATACTTTGTGTTCTGCTGTGCTCTCATTTTGTATTCGGTAAAAATATCACGTAGAGCAACCGCGTAGGGTAAATCCAGCCTCATACATGGTGCGGGTGGTGCAGTTGGGGGGACTGTAGATAATGCAATATTTTCAGGTTTTATACCAACTTTTTTCGAAAAAATGCAGTTTATTGCATGTTGAACCATTAATTCAGGTCGCACTTTCCAGGCTTTCATTGCAGTCGCGTTTGCATTATGCGCCCCGTCAATTTGCAACATATCGGCCCATGCCATTATTTTTTTTGCTTCGCAGGCATCCACAAAGCTTCTTACCATGTTTACATTTCGATATAATACATTATACTGCGGATCCTGATGTGCTCCATTAATACCCTCTTCTGCAAACATTACCGCAATATCGGGACCTGCTACTCCGGAAATATAGGAATGGAAATTTATGGGCCTCCCCACCTCATCTTCAATAAGGTCAAGTGCTTTTCTGCTTGCTCTTACCTGCTTACGTGTAACAGCAATACCTCCAATGCCCTGTGTAGTACCTTCGAGCAACGAGTCAATATGAGACTGCCCTGCTGTTCTGATAACCATTATATGATCTGCACCATGCCAGGCAGCCATACGCATCCTGCGGATATCATCTTCAAACCTGCCTGAAGCAATTTCCGTGGTAATAATACAATCCGGTTGTGGATCTATATAACCCATACCACGTGACCCGGGTAGTGGTATATAGTTTTTTAACCCTTCTGATGATTCATGATATTCAAAATCGCCTACTATTCTGGTCTCATTTCTGCCTTCACGCCAATGCCAGCCCCTGCGGCGTGGTTCATATTTTTCCAAATCCTGGAGTATTTCCCGGATATTTAGTTTTTCATGTATTTGCAATGTCATTTGTTACCTCCGTATTCAAGTGGTCTGGTTATTAAATAAATAAATTTGTGACTTCGTCCCAATACTTCCCCTCAGCCAGCGCGATGCCGGCATCCCGAACGGAAATATTGAGTTTTTTAGAAAGTCTCCAAACCACGTTTCCAGAGCCATATTTCATGAGGCCTTTTTTTATTACCCCCTCTACGATAGGCTTTACTTCAAGACTGGAAAACCCCATACGCAATAATACACTACGCTCTATTGCCGGGGTCGTGTTCTTATAACCCAGATCAAGTAACGGATTTACTATTTGCTCGGCTAATTGCCAAAAGCGTTCTTTTAATTGTTCATCTGTCAAGCCAGCTAAATGCTGCCTGCGATTTTGAAAGTCATCTGTACGTTTCATTTTATTCTCCGGTTTTGTTTCTTATAATAATCTCAACTTGCTTTGTTTTATGCCTGTAATGGCATGCCGATCTCTTGCAAAACTGAAAGTACTCCCGATACTTCCATTTTGGTCTCACTGGCAATAAATTGTATTTCTTCTTCGGAAATAGATTCCGGTTTATATGTAGAGATACAGTTTTTAATAAATGATATTTTTGCTTTACGCAAATCAAAATCCCGAATTTTAATTCGCGAAGGATGGTCAGGGAAAATTATGTTTTTACCTGGTATTTCTTTATCCGGATCACCATATAGTATTTCTATGCCATTGGAACGAGCAAAGTTCAATTGAGGCATGGGGTGTTTTCCGGCACCGGTATATTCAGTTTCCTGTACAACAATAATTTCGTCTTCGTGCATTTCCTGTGCAACCGCGAATGCGGCAGTTAACGAGGTATTTCCTGCAGGCCCCCTCTCTAAGCCTTCCAGTGAGGCCAGGGCCTCTGTCATGTAGAATACCTCTCCCTGTTTTACCAGAACATACCGATCCAAATACCGAAGAGGACGCGCAGCATTACGCGGGACATCTGCCCTATCGGGCCAGGTAGCAAATGGTAAACCAAACCCGGTGTGACCTGTTGTGAATGATTTTCTGTTAAAATCCTTGTCTGATGCCATATGCAAACCCGTCAGATCAACACTCGCACCAATTACCTTAGTATTTTCAGCACCTGCTTTCATTAAACCACGGGCTGTACCTGTTACATTGCCGCCGCCGGCGTGGGTAATGAGAACTGCTTCGGGGAACTTGCCTAAACTCAGTTTACACTGCCTTGCGAGTTCAAATCCCAGTGTTTCAACGCCTGCGATTCCGAACGGAGTGTATAATGATGCATTGAAATACCCGGTTTCCTCTAAAAGGCACAGAAAAGTATAGAATAATTCAGGACCAACCGACAGTTGAACAACTTCGGCTCCGTATGCTTCGCATGCCCGTTGCTTTTCGAGTATTTCGGGTTGACCTACCATTCTGCTATCGTAACATTCCTGAACGATTATACAACGTAAACCATGCATTGCTGCCTGCGAAGCAACGGCAGCACCATAGTTGCCACTAGTGGCGGCAATCACCCCTTTAT
Organism: Ignavibacteria bacterium; assembly: GCA_021286645.1. GTDB lineage: Bacteria > Bacteroidota > Ignavibacteria > Ignavibacteriales > Ignavibacteriaceae > JACPGF01. The sequence continues at coordinate 4,890 of JAJTBZ010000043.1, read as the reverse complement.
AGCCCAGTTTCTTCGCATGGTACACTGCTGTTGCTGCCCTGCGTGCTTTAAAACTTCCGGATGGATTACACGCTTCATCCTTTATAAAAATTCTTGCACCATATCCGGCAGGAGCCATTTTCCTGGCCAACTTCGTAATGTTTCGCAATTCAAGCAACGGTGTATTCCCCACACCGGTCATCGACTGAATTTTTTCAATTTCTTCGAGACTGTAACCTGCCTCATGCATCATTCGTTCATAATCAAAACGCATCCCGCCTAATTCGAAAACGCTGTAATCGATACCCACAGCTTTTTTCATAATTTCATTTTTCCGCCCCATTACCGCTGAATAACTCATATCTGTTTTCATTCAGAATCTCCTTCAAACACAATAGAACGCAACTCTCCGCCTACTCTTTGAAGTTCAGGTACAAAATCTCCGTAATTATGGCTGAAACCGGGATTAACTTTTGTTAAAACTCCCGTAACATTTCTACCAGTAATTGTAATAATTGTAACAGTTTCTCCAATGGCGGAATCTGCCTGTAAATACCCTTTAACCCAAAGTTGGAGTGGGACTTTTTGAGTATCTTCGGGAACCTGTGGTGCCCTGCTGCCTGCTTCGAAAACAATTTGTGTTATTTGAACCCAATCGCCTTTTTTACCGGATTGCATTATAATTCCTTGATTAATAATATATTAGCTGGCGGGGACCAGATATTACACGTATACCCGACCCCCGCCTAAAAAATTATGCGATCAGTTCGCGCATATCACCCATTATTGCACGCGGAACCGGAAGATCGATCATTGTCTTCAAACCCGCAGCTGCATTTATTACATGGGGAATCATATTAACACAAATAGCAATTGTGCCTAAACCGCCCTGAACTTCGGGTTTTATCTGCATATTTACTTCCGGAGTGCCTTTGATCGTAATGTAGTCACCGGTGTAAACTCCGGCTAGTTCAGGCTCAATTTGTTGCGGATGCACCATATTAATCAGTACTTCTCCATTCACATATCCCTGCCCTGTCATATTCACTCCGGCTACATTACCGGCTTTGGCAAAGCCATAGGGGGACTTCCTGTCAATCTCGGTAACGATGGGTGCCATTTGTGTTTCGAATTTCTCAACTTTCCAGCCAATTGCATCGCCAATCATATTAATGGATTCGGCAAAACCAACATGCCCTGCCAGAGTTCCCTTTTTCACTCCTTCTTCAAACTCTTCAACCGAAATACCCACACCCTGCTCTTCCATAACTGCCGGACCGAATGGAGAAAGACTATTAATACGTTTTGCTTCAAGTTGCTTTACTTCGGTCATGCAACCGGTCAAACATACTACCAATAAATCCATAATCATGCCCGGGTTAATGCCTGTTCCAAGAATGGTAACGCCATTCTCTTTTGCAATTTTATTCAACTCAACTGCTAATTCCGGGTTCTGAGCTTTAGGATAGGCCATTTCCTCGGCGGTAGAAATTACATTCACTTTCTTTTCAAGGGCAAATTTCAGGCGGGGAAAAGCTTTTTTTGTAAATGAGTCAGTCGCGCATAAGCAAACATCACAGCATTTTTCTGTGAGCACTTCTTCAATTTTATCACTAATAATTACCTCAGGATGTCCTTCCCGTGGCACTCCCAAGACTTCGTACATACTTTTACCGGCTCTTTCGGGATGCAGATCGCAAACGCCAATAATATCAACACCTTTTTTAGTTAATAACATTCTGGCCATACCACTTCCCATGGCTCCAAAGCCCCAAATTACAACTTTAATGTTTTCCATATGAATATCTCTCGCTTTTATTTGAAATGTTAAATGTGATTATTCTTCACATTTTCGACTATAAATTATGTTCCAATAACCAGCCTTGCGGCATTTAATCTCTATAATTTCGGTTTTTACTCGGAAAAGCTTTCTCTATTACATATAGCACATGCTGCAGAAATTATGCAGATACGGCTCTATGCATTGAGTCGAGAAATAGGAATGGTGATATTTACAGGTCAGGGCAATGCCTGAGCAAGAGGGGGTTAAGTTTCTGAAAATAGAAATTAATGACTTTAAAAGGTACCATAAAGTTTCTTAAAAAATTCCAGATAAATATACAGGTGATAAATTGTAATACCAAATTTATCATTTATTTCTCTCTTCTTTTCGGAATATATTTATCGGAAATTTTAACAAGACGGTGTTGCACCCAAAAAATATTACTTTTCTTTTGCCAAAATCTATTTGTATTAACATGAAATTCCAATTATATTAAGGTAGGGCTCTGATTTTCTGAAATATCATTGAGAAAAAACAGAATTTCAAGTAAAAGAAAATGATAGGCGATACTATTCGGAGATCTAAAAATATTTTCTTGGCAGTTGTTGCTGTCTTGATTTCAGTTGCAGCATACAATCCCGAGGACCTGCAAAATAAATCGTACGATGAATACTCGGTAAAGTCGGTATTTCTGGAACGCTTTACCCGGTTTATCGAATGGCCTGCTTCATGTGGAATTGATGATCATGATAAGCCATTTATCATTTGCGTATTAGGAAAAACTTCTTTTTCCTCTGCTCTAACAGATACATATAAACAGCAGAAAATCCGAAATAAGCGGGTTGAGATAGTTGTTATTAGTTCGAGTTCTGAAATTCCAAATTGTCATATCTTATTTATCCCCAAGGCTTCAACTTCAGAATTACCGCATGCGATACGATTAATTAAAGATAAACCAATACTCATTGTTTCTGAATCCGAGGGCGGAGCCTCCAAAGGCACACATATCAATTTTTTTATCGAAAACCAAAAAATAGGGTTTGAGATAAACAATGCCTCCTTTCGCCAATCGGGCTTGCAGATAAGCAGTTTATTGCTAAAATCCGCACGCGTTGTTAATAATGGAGGGCAGAAATGATACCCTCTGTAAATAAAATATCAATTAAATACAAACTTACATTTATTATCCTCGCGGTAACTGTCTCTTCATTAGGGATTGGGCTGGGTATTTCTCTGTTTAATAACATAACTACCTACCGTGAAGATTTGGTAAATAATACTCGCTTAAATTCTGTTCTCATTGGTGAAAACTGCATTTCACCGCTTGCCTTCGGAGATCGTGAAGAAGCCGGCAGAATCCTCGAACGTATAAAATCGATTCCAAATTTCCTTGCAGGTGCAGTTTATGATGAACATGGTAAACTCTTTGCTTTCACCCGGATTAATCACAATGATACTCTACCCTACCAGATTAATCCTACGGAATCCTATAGTTTTAGTAAGAATTCATTAAGTATTAATTCTGTTATCGTGTATAAGGGCAAATTTTATGGGAATATTTTGCTTCTTATTTCACTCGATACCCTGCATGCACGCATTAAAAACCTGGTACTGGTAACAGTTGTGTTGTTACTTTTACTTATGATTCTATCGTTTATAGGAGCACGTCAAATCCAAAAAATTATCTCTGATCCGATTCTTCGACTTGCAGCAGTAACTCAAAAGATTTCAACCGATGCCGACTACAAAGTTCGGGTAATAAAAAAAGATGAAGATGAAATCGGACAATTGTACGATGGATTTAACGAAATGCTTAACCAGATTACTTTTCGTGAAGAAGAACGCGATAAAATCGAATCGGAACTTCGGCAAAGTGAAGAACGGTACAAAACCCTATTTCTAAGTAACCCTTCAATGTTTTTTACCTTGGGAATTGACGGGACGATAATTTCGACCAATAACTTTGGGGCAATGCAACTCGGTTACGGGCCATATGATCTGGAAGGAAGCTCGTACTATGAACTAACGTATGAACCAGATCAACAGATCATCCGTGATCAAATAAAAAATTGCTCACGAAATCCCTCTCAACTCTACCATTCTATATTTAGAAAAATCCGCAAGGATGGGAAAATTCTTTGGATTGAAGAATTTGCCAGAGCAATTACCCAAGCAGATGGGCATACAACCATTTTCGTTTCCTGCTCAGATATTACTGAACGCAAACGAACAGAAGAAGCATTACTGAAAAGTGAGGAAAAATACAAAGCATTGTACCTCAATAATCCGTCAATGTATTTAACTCTGGATGCAACCGGAATAATCACTTCAGTAAATGAATTTGGAGCCCGGCAGTTAGGTTACGAAATTAGAGAAATGTTGAATAAACCACTCTCTGATTTTTACTCAACCGGCGATATACTCCTCATTCAGGAAAATCTGTCCAAGAGTATGCAAAACCCGGGCGAATTACAATTGTGGGAAGCCCGCCGGCAGCGAAAAGATGGAAGTGTAATATGGGTTGAAGAATATGCACGCTCTATTTCCGAACTTGATACATCAATGAATGTATTCGTGGCATCGACTGACATTACAAACAGGAAATATGCGGCTGAGGCTTTACAAAGATCAGAAGAATATTATAGAACAATTTTTGAACATACCGGGACTCCATTAGTTTTTATCGCCGAGAATGATATAATTTCATTAGTTAACAGAGAGTTCGAGTTACTTAGCGGATTCACAAAATCTGATATCGAAGAAAAAATGGACTGGAAGTCATTCTTCGTCCTGAATAGCGAATTCGAAAGAATGGTCAATTATCACCATCTCAGAAAAATTGATCCTTCTGCCGTACCTCACTCATATGAATGCAAATTGAAAAAATTCGACGGAGACACAAGGATTGTTCATGTTACCATAAGCACTATTCCCGGTACGCATAATTTGCTTGCTGCCTTTCTGGATATAACAGAGCGAATCCTGCTGGAACGCAGCCTTAAAGAAAATGAAAGGAAATTAACTGAGATAATTGACGGCTCACCAGTTCCGCAGTTTTTTATTGACAAAGAGCATCGGGTAATATATTGGAACAAGGCACTTGAAGTACTCACCGGTGTTCCTAAAGA
>JAJTBZ010000102.1 GCA_021286645.1 Ignavibacteria bacterium | reverse complement strand
GTTCAGTTCGGGTAATAATAGGTTTTTCCGGGTAACCATATTTAATAGCGTTATCGTATAAATTATATAATGCCTGTCTCATCTGGTAGCTATCTAACCGAATATTAATATCCGCATCAAATTCCGAAACGAAAGTAATGTTTTTATCTTTCCCCAGTATTGACACTGAATCAATTACTTTTTGAAGAAAACTATTGAGCGATACTTCCTGCATTTGGAAAGTGAGTAAATCACGGTCGAGTTTTGAGATATAGAAGATATTATCAACAACACGGATCAATCGAAGGGTTTCTTCATAATTGCTCTCCAATATACACTGATACTCTTCGGGGGTTTTGGGTGATTTTAACGCTACTTCAATTTCACCGCGTAAAATGGTAAGCGGGGTACGCAATTCATGTGATGCCGCTATTGAGAACCGGTTCAGGTATTCAAATGAATTCCTGATTCGGTTAATCATTTTATTCATGGTCTGTGTTAACCGGCCGTATTCGTCATTGATATTTTCTCCTTCAATCTTCTGATCAAGGTTCTGGGCTGTTATCTCATCGGTTTTATGAATAATAGAATCGATGCGCGAAAGTGCTTTTGATGAAATAATTGCACCGCCGAGAACGGAAATAATGAGGAATATCGGGAATAAATATATATACAAACTAATAAGATAGTTCAGTGTATCGGCAATATTACTAACCGGAAACGCGACAATGATATTGTATTTTTCGAAATTGACTGTAGCTGCCCGAATTTCCTGTTGTGATAGCGCGGGGTTCACAAAGTGAATTATTTGCACTTCCTTGGAGGGTTTCGTGTTACATTCAAGTTCAATGTGTTTTAAATTGTCACTTTTGTATATAATTTTGTCATTATATGATATTTGAATGTACGTATTTCGGGGATTCAGAGCGACTGCTTCATAAATAATATCCCACACAAGATCCTCAGGAGCTGCATACAGTGAATCCGGTTCAAACGTGTCGAACTCGGGTTTACTCTCGCTAAAATATGTAATAATTGCCGAAGCTTGTTTGGATAAAGACAGGTTTAGCTGATTATTTAACCGGCTATAGAGGAAAAAGTAAATGGACATACCTATTGAAAGTTCGAGCAGCAGAAAAACCAGAGAATACCATAAAGTGGTTTTCAGCCTGGTTGAATGAAGGAACGAACTAAAATAAGTTTTAATTGCCATATTGCTATTGCCCGGCTATACTACCGCGAATACTTCGGGAGAGTTCACCATGGCAAAATACAATTCAACCGGAGGTTTTTCACTTGGTTGAGTCTTCGGCTTTTCTTCAGTCGGGCTTTCTTGCCTTGGCAGATCATCCGGTATTTCGATTTGGTTCTCCGGTGGATTTGCCGGACTTTCCGGTGGTTTGTTCACAGGACTCACTCCGGTTTTACTGGTGTCCGGTTGAGTAGTCCCTACCGGGGTAGGGGATAGTACAGGATGCTTTTGGATGTTTGTATCTGCCGGCACTGTTTTTATGCTATCAGTTTTCGGTGCACTCAATAATTTCTCGTTTGCCTTCTTTATACTATCCTGTTTTACTGCTATGAGTGAATCAGCAGTTTTCTTCTTGAGGCTATCTGCTACATGTTTTGCAATACTATCAGTACGGATAGAGTCCTGAATATGCTTTATTGAGTCTGCAATGGCCTGTGCTATTCGATGTTTCTCTTCCTTAAAGAAGGATAAGCGTGGTTGTATTTTTTGATTGTAGGCTGTTGCCGGGTATCTGGAGGCTAATGAATCATAAACAACTACAGCTGAATCTTTCATATTTAGATGATTCTCGAGTATATATCCATGAGCATACTGGGCTTTGGCCGCATAATTTGAATGCGGATGGTCTACGGGAATTCGGGCGAAGACACTATCGGCCTTCTTAAAATCTGAAGAGAGAAAATACTTTTCTGCGAGTAGATATGGGCCCTTACCCGAATCATATTCGAAATCTACGGGTGGTTTTCCAATTTTTTTAGCAGCTTCGTTGACATATTTCTCAGTTTTATAGTTGTCGTAGACGTACCTGTACAATGAATCAGCTTTCAGAGAATCGCCTCGGGTAGCATAGTAGCTGGCTAAGGCTATTCGAGTGCGGCCTTCAATTCTATTTGGAGAATAATCGGTTAGTATTTTGGTAAAGTAATGATATCCTGAATCAGCCTGTTCAAGTGTGGTAAATAAAATATTTCCAAGATCGAAAGCTTTGAACGCGATCATACTTTGCAGAGAATCCAATGGTAATAGAGGCCTGCGTGGAGGTATGAGTTTTTTAAGCGGCGTACTATCCGCCAGGGCTGTTTCTGAGTCATAATACTGTTTTAAATCAATATCGAAGTCCCGGGTACGTTCCAGATAATTGACTGTAACCAATCGATTTGCCCGAGCCACAGTGACAAGAGTTTTTCGGACCTTAATTGAATCCTGAATAAATTGTATAGAGTCTTTTCTGAAAGCCGCTGTATCGACAAGGTAGAGTATCTGTTTCTTTAACGAGCAGTACTCTGAATTGAACGTTGCATATTTGTTAAATGTTGTATACCGCTCATTAATTAATGGCAAATATTCTGCAGTAGCTGAGGATGTTTTAGCTTTAACATAATAAACATAAGCACTATCGTAATTCTTAAGTCCTTTTTCATACATCTGCGCCAAAACATAACGCGCATTACCTATTTGCGTTGAAGATGAATACACTGTATCGAAACGGGTAAATAATCTATACGCTTCATCATATTTGTTCGATCTGATATAGGCGATGCCAATATTGAGCTCGGTTTGGTCGATAAAATCTCTGAATTTGGGTGTTTTTTTCAAAGAAGTGAGAGTTGCAAGGGCAGACTCGTATTCTCCTGTTTGAATATCGATACGCGCCTCCTGAATTTGCGCCTTATAGTTTAATTCATACGATGCGTTATATTTTGTATATGAGTCATGATAATATTGGCGGGCTTTTGCAAAATCTTTTATACCCAGAAGAATTTCGCCAGCCTGAAAAGTTACTTTAGCGTTTAAGTCATCATCAGAACTATATTTAGCGAAATCACCGCAGAGGGGAAGAGCCTTTTCGTATTCATCTTTCACAAGAAATAGTTTTATTTCTTCAAGATAAGCTTCTCTGACAATATCCTTCTTGCCGAGTTGGATAGCCTCCTGTTTAACTAATTCCAATCTCTCCAGCCCCCGATCAGCATTATTCAAGGCAATATAAGTTTTTGCTTCCCACAATCGGGCTTCAAGAATAAGCGGGCTATCTTTTTTACTTGAAATCAATTCCTGAAATTTCCGATTGGCTTTAATATAATTTTTTTGGTAGTAGAAAGCTTTACCAATCATGAGCAAAGCATCATCAACCAATGAGCTTTTTGCATTAAATTGCAAAATCTTGGAGCATTTTTCGATAACTTTATCGAGTAATTGTGATGCAGATCCCGGAACCGGGGCATCAAATTTTACGAATGGGTCTTTTCGTTGATCCTTTATCTGCTGCTCTGCCTGGCTAAACAAATCAGAGGCGTTATAATACAGGTTAAAGTATGTGGTGAAATCTTCCCATAGACCACAACCAGCGAAAATAAATGCTAAAAGAGAAAGATATAGGAGTTTCCGTTTCAAAGTAATTCCCGGTTGAAAAGAAATTCAATTTTAGGGTTAATGATAATTAAAATTCAGGTAAATAATAATCCAAAAAGTTGGTGCTCATCCCTGAATTAATTTGCGAGCCAAAAAAAGAAAAGCTGCCGGAATAGGTTATTCCGGCAGCGTAATTTGCACTATTCCTGTCCGTGACATAATTTGTATTTTTTACCGGAACCACAGGGGCAGGGATCATTTCTGCCAACCTTTTTTTCGGCACGAATCGGTTGTTGTTTTACACCGGATTCGCTTTCTTCCTGTGCCTGGCTGCTACCCATACCGATATTGGTAGTATCGTGCTTAACTGTTGTCATTCGTCCACTCGGGCGACGTTTGGGCTGTGCTCTTACTTCTTCAGGTGCCTGCGGGAAGAACTTATAACAGAACATTACTGTTTCGTTCCGGATCTGATTAATCAACTCAATGAACATTTTGTAGGCTTCGCCCTTGTATTCAATAAGCGGGTCTTTCTGTCCGTACGCGCGGAGATTAATTCCTTCTTTCAGGTCGTCCATCTCGCGTAAATGTTCTTTCCATTTATTATCAATCACGGTAAGTGAGGCGTAACGTTCAATACGAGCCATGAGTTCCGAGCCAATGAGTTCTTCTTTTTTATGATAGAATTCTTTAGCCTGGGTAACTAATTTCGTAATTAGTCCATCTTTCTGAAGCCCGTCAAAGTCGCTTACAGACATTTCAGCATCAATCATACAGAAATGAAGTAATTCCTCTTTAATCTTATCAATCTGAGCTTCTTCAAAATATTTTTCTACGATATCTGCAATCAGTTCTTCAACCATCTCTATGACTTCATCACGGAGACGTTCGCCCTGCAGAGTTTTATTTCTGCGGTTATAAATAATTTCACGCTGTTGATTCATTACATCATCATATTCGAGCAAACGCTTACGAATACCGAAGTTATTTTCTTCAACTTTTTTCTGAGCTCTTTCAACGGATTTAGTAATTAACGGGTGCTCAATTACTTCACCTTCCTGTAGGCCCATGCGTTGCATTACGCTGGCCATACGGTCAGAGCCAAATAAACGCATCAGATCATCTTCAAGGCTAAGGAAAAATTTCGTTGTGCCCGGATCACCCTGACGACCAGAACGACCTCGTAGCTGGCGGTCAATTCGGCGAGATTCGTGGCGTTCTGTACCAAGGATGAATAACCCGCCCTTTTCTTTCACACCGGCACCAAGTTTAATATCGGTACCACGGCCTGCCATGTTGGTTGCGATGGTTACTGCACCTATCTGTCCGGCGAATGCAACAACTTCTGCTTCACGCTGATGCTGTTTGGCGTTCAGAACATTATGGGGAATAGCCTTTCGTTTTAACATACGGCTGATTGTTTCGGAAACTTCTACCGATGTTGTACCTACAAGTACCGGGCGTCCCTCTTTTCGGAGTTCTTCAATTTTCTCAATTGCTGCGTTATATTTTTCCCGCTTGGTGCGATAAACCGAGTCATCCTGATCATCGCGAACCATATCCCTGTTGGTAGGAACTACAACCACTTCAAGTTTGTATATTTCATAAAACTCGCCTTCTTCAGTTTCCGCAGTACCGGTCATACCCGCAAGTTTCTTATACATCCTGAAATAGTTTTGCAAAGTAATTGTTGCCAGCGTTTGTGTATCGCGTTCAACTTTTACGTTTTCTTTGGCTTCAATTGCCTGATGCAAACCGTCGGAATATCTTCTACCCGGTAAAATACGTCCCGTGAATTCATCGACGATAGCAATTTTACCATCATCTGTAACAACATATTCATCATCTTTTTCGAAAAGGGTGTATGCTTTCAGAAGCTGGTTTAGTGTATGAATACGGTCGCTTTTTTCTGAATATTCATGGTATAAAACATCTTTACGTTTATTCTTTTCCTCAATGGAAAGATCAGCATCATTTTCGAATTTGCTTATCTCTGTTCCCAAATCCGGAAGAACGAAGAAGTTTTTATCTGAGCGGGCGCTTTTAGCCAGTTCCTCACGGCCTTTTTCGGTAAGATCGATAGAATTATTTTTTTCATCAATTACGAAAAATAGCTCATCATCGATGAGATGCATATTTCTGCTTTTTTCGCGTAAAAATTCGTTTTCAACTTCCTGAACCAGTTTTTTGTAGGCAGGTTCTGAAACTACCTTCATTAAGCGTTTGTTTTTCGGGAGGCCTCGTGTAGCCCGTAATAAAAGCTTACCTGCTTCGAAATTCGATTCTTTGGTATCCGATGCTTTAAGCATGTTTTCAGCTTCTGCAACGGCTGTAGCGACTAAATTCGTCTGAAGCCTGTATAGTTTCTCGATCATCGGCTTCATTTCATTGTATTTTTGGTCATCAACTTCAACCGGACCCGAAATAATTAATGGTGTTCTGGCTTCATCGATAAGCACAGAGTCAACTTCATCGACTATAGCGTAATTATGAACACGCTGTACCTGGAGGGTTTTGTCCAAAGCCATGTTATCGCGGAGATAATCGAAACCAAATTCATTGTTTGTTCCGTAAGTTACATCGCATGCATACTCAGCCTGTCTTTGTTCCGGAGACATACTCGTGAGAATTACGCCAACCTTAAAACCATGGAAACGGAATATTTCACCCATCCATTCCGAGTCACGTTGGGCAAGGTAATCGTTAACCGTTACGAGGTGTACGCCTCTGCCGGTAAGTGAATTGAGAAACAGGGGAAGTGTAGCAACGAGTGTTTTACCTTCACCTGTGGCCATTTCAGCAATTTTACCCTGATGTAGAACAATTCCACCCATTAACTGCACGTCATAAGGAATCATATCCCAGGTTATTTTATGCCCCATAACATTCCACGATTGACCGCAAAGACGCTTACACGTTTGTTTCACGATAGCAAAGGCTTCGGGTAAAATTTCATCGAGAAGGGCTTCGTATTCATCGTCCAGTGTATCGTTCAGCGCTTCCATTTCATCATGCACTGCGTGCCTGTCAAACTCCTCATCAGATTGCAATTTGATGGTAAGTTCTTCAATCTGTTTTCTGGTTTCAGCGGTACCTTCTTGCAAGCGTGCTTTTAATTGCTGGGTTTTTTCTCGCAGCTCATCATCACTCAATGTTTCAAATTCATCAAATAATGCGTTAATTTCATTTACGTAGGGTAATAGTTCTTTGGTATCCCGGGTTTTCTTGTCTCCAAACAACCTCTTAAGGAAACTAATCATTAATATGCTTCTCCAAATTGAAATTCAAATAATATAAAGTTTCAAGATAACAAAATATTGCTACATATATATGCAGAAAAAGGAGAAAAAGGGGTGCTCTGCCTGGTGAAGGGCCCCGGGTAGCGCGAAAAGGCAGATTCTATGACAAGTTTGCTATTCCAGCGGTGCCTCTAACTGAAACAGGCAGGTATCGCCTAAGCGGCGGTAGGGTTCAAATCCAAATCCCCGGATATCTTTATCAAGAGTTTGTATTGAGCGCTCAATGATCATTAAGCCTTCGGGAGCAATTAACTGGTTTTGCTTGATATTCTTTACAGCATCGTAGATATCATATGAAAAGAATGGGGGATCGGCGAGTATCAAATCAAACTTCTGTTCCGTGAAATGTTCGGTAAAAACTGTAGCTGAAGTACGAACGATTTTACATCGATCCTGTGAGTTAAGCATAGCAATATTTTCATTTAATACCCGATAGGGCAGACTGCTTTTTTCTATGAACATAACGGAAGCGGCACCCCTGCTGAGTGCTTCAAATCCTAAAGAGCCGGAGCCTGAATACATATCGAGAACATTTGCACCATCAAGATCAATTTTATTCATCAGGTAATTAAAAATACTTTCACGCACCCGGTCAGTTGTCGGGCGTGTTTTATCAGTTTGCGGCACATTAATCAGCCGTCCCTTAAATTCACCTGATATTATTCGAAGACGCATATTGTTTTATCCTAACCGATAGCAAATACCCGCGGCCGCAGAGAAGGTAAAGAAATGTTCTTTCAGAAGCTTTGACCCGGATAGTTTTGATGAAATAGTAAGTTTTTTAAAGGGATTTACCGGATAGTACTTTAGATTCGTCTGGTTTTCCCAGGTCTCTATCAGTACAGGAGTAATAGAGTCTCCATAAACAAATGCATTGGTAATCTCTTCAATTGGAATGCCTAACTGACGAAGAGACAGCATTTGTTCTTCAATAACATCGGGAACCGTACCATAATTGGTAAATTTCAGCAATTGCAAGTACACAGGTTTCCCCTGATGAAGTAGTTCAAATGAGAGCTGCCTGTCATCAAAAAATAAGCTGAGGTTATAACCTTCACGGCTTACCTGATAATTAAGTTGCAATGCGCAATCGGAGCCAAAATGGGAATAGTCTATAGCTGCAAGGGTGAAGCCGTTTTTATGGGCAAAATTCCGAATCATCCTAAGGTGTTTCCGGTGGATGGCTCCGGCTATTGCATATTTGGGCAGCGGCTGTACATGGTTTTCAATCTCATGAAATTGAATGGAGTATTCTTCACTTTTTAAATGCGGGTATAGTTGCCGAAAATCCCAGCGAAATTGGGTAAGCAGGTCCTGCTCCAACAAGGTATGGTCAAAAGGTAAACGTAAAATGTTGAAAACAGAAGAGGGGAGACTGACAAAAAGCATTTTTGATTTGATCTTATGTTTAGCAATTATCTCATTAAATGCATTTTGAATCAGAGAACCAGTTTTCACATCGTGTAATGGCGAAAAAGTAAGCTCGTCTGCAAAATATGCTTCGTCAATCGCGTCCAAAATGAATTCGTTATTGAAGTATACCAACTCGATAAATTGAATTTTATCTTTGGATATATTAATACCGACTCTGTTTTCAAGATGGAAAATCATAATACATGTTCCGATTTTAATTGGTATAACGAAAGTGTACGCGTTGCCGCGAGCAAATTTTAATCTAATTTAAGGTACGGCAAAATCTTATCATAAGTCTTTTGCCCTAAACCGCTTATTTCTTTTAATTCTTCAAGTTTATTAAATCGCTGTTTCATTTTCCTGGCAATGATAATCTTTTCAGCCAGTTTTGGCCCAATACCGGGAAGAGCAACTAAATCACTTGCGGTGGCTGAATTAAGCCGAATGGGCTGAATGAGCCTTTTATCCCGTTCATCACCGCTGAAGATATGCCTCTTTTCGGTTACATGAGCTGAATCATTTAGCAAGGCTAAGTATGTACTATCACCAGGCCTGTAGGAAAAAACGGGAATGGGTGGTTTGATAAACCGTAAAACCGATAAAAACATTCCCGCAATTACCATTAGCAAAAATATCGACAACGCCATAAGCTCATAGCGTGTAAAATGCAGCTTTTCTGCAATTTTATTAATCCACCCAGAAATCATGTTTTCCCCTCAGCTAAATTTACATATTAAAAGCCGAAATTCTTAAAGAAACCTCCATTTTCAGCATTTTGTTTAGGGTTTATGTTGGGCATCTTTTGAAGTTCCTTCAACATTTCCCGTTCTTTTGAGTCGATCTTCTTCGGAACAATAACATTAATCCGCACCAGCTGGTCACCAGCCCCGTGTTTGTTCAGATGTTGAATGCCTTTTTCACGCATTCGGAGTAATTTACCCGGTTGGGTACCGGCTTCGATCTTCAGGCGCGCTTTTCCGGTTAAAGTAGGCACATCATATTCGGCCCCGAGCACGATATCCGGAAAACTAACGAACAGATCGAATAATACATCGTCGCCCTCGCGCTTGAAATACTCATGTGGAATTTCCTGAAATACCAGGATAATATCTCCGGGGGTTCCACCTCGTAAACCGGCGTTTCCTTCGCCGCGCAATGTCATGTAGCTACCCTCGCTTACTCCGGCAGGAACATTAACTTTTATTGTTTCTTCATCATTAACCCGGCCATCACCACTGCATTTGCGGCAGGGTTTATCAACAACGGTTCCCTCGCCATTGCAGTTAGCGCAGGTTTGAATATTAACGAATTGCCCAAAAACTGATCGGGATACCGTGCGTACCTCGCCGGAGCCATTACAGGCGGGACAGGTTTTTCCGGCAGCACCGCCCTCGGATCCAGACCCGGTACATGCATCGCATTTTTTATATTTTTTGATTTTTATTTTTTTTGTTACACCTGAAGCAATTTCTTCAAGGGTTAGTTTTAAAACTACTTTTAAATCCGCACCGGGAGTACCCTGACCGCGCCGACGACCGGCTCGGCCACGTTGTGTAGGTGCGCCAAAAAAATCATCAAAGATTGAGGATCCGCCAAAAATATCGGAGAAATGAGAGAAAATATCGTTGACATTATTGAAACCATGGAAATCCTGGCCGCCTTTCATTCCTGTATGTCCGTAGCGGTCATATCGTGCACGTTTGTCATCGTCACTTAATACCTCGTAAGCCTCGGTAGCTTCCTTAAATTTTTCTTCTGCTTCCTTATTGTCAGGATTCCGGTCAGGGTGATATTGCATGGCAATTTTCCTGTAAGACTTCCGAATTTCATCTTTCGTGGAGCCTTTGGGGACACCAAGAATTTCGTAATAATCGCGTTTTTCCATAGTTCTTAGTTTCCTTCACTTTCTTGTTGCCCGGTTGCTTCGGCGGCGGATGAATCTTCCGGATATGAAGAAACTATTACCTGCGCGTGCCGAAGTATTTTATCTTTGTACATATACCCTGCAAGTATTTCCTGAAGAACCGTATGGGCCGGAACTTCTTTTGTCTCATGCTGAATAAGTGCGTCATGAAAATTAACATCGAAGGGTTTCCCTGCCGATATGAATTTTTCGATCCCTTGTTCTTTTAATACCTTTACAAACTTTTCATGAACCAGAGTGATCCCCTGTACAAGTTTACTGTTTTCCGGTGTCTCTGTAACATGTGCGAGTGACCGTTCTAAATCATCGAGTACAGGCAGAATTTTTACTGCAATTTGCTGTCCGCCGTATTTTATTAATCCGGCCATTTCTATTTCTGTCCGGCGCTTGTAATTTTCAAACTCAGCCGATTTTCTGAAAAATTTATCCTTCCATTCAGCCAGTTCTTTTTCTACTGTTTCATTGCCAACAGGTTCTTTACCTGATTGCTCCGATGCATCAATTGTAACATCGGCACTATCATTTAATTTCATTTCTTCTGAATTATCCATCATTTCTTTTTCATTATTCATAATATGCTCCAATTATTTTCACTAACATATTTTTAACCCTTCAGAACATCGGTAAGGGTAGTGGCAATATAGTCAACTATGGCAATTATTTTAGAATAGTCCATTCTTTTGGGTCCAATAACCCCTAAAGTGCCAATATTGTTGCCTATCTTGTATTCTTTTGTAACTAAACTAAAATCTTCAAACTGTGGCAAAACATTTTCGGTTCCAATTGCGATATGAACATTGTTACTCGATGAATTTTTTTCAAACACGTGCACAATGATATCTTTATCTTCGACCATTTCGATAACCGTTTGAAGCTTATCCGGGTTTTCAAATTCAGGTTTTCTCAGCAGCATGCCGGCTCCTGATACAATGGCCTTGGAGTTACCGGAATTATCGCGGAATATTTTGTCAACTGAATCCATAAAAATTGTAATTACCGGTTCGATTGAATCGGTATAGTCCCGAACGCGTTCATGGAACGAATCCCTGATTTCTGCGAGACTTAATCCGGAAAGCCGTTCATTAAGAAAATTCTGTACCTGTACTATTTGCTCATCAAGAACCTCGGCATTTAATTCCAGAGTTATAGTTTTTACCATCCCGGATTTAATACTGATCACAATGAGCAGCCTGGTTGAACTGAGCGGAACCAATTGCATTTTTTCCAAAATACCGGAGTCGAGATTTGGATACACTATACAAGCAAGTTGCGAAGTAATAGTACTTAACAGCTTTGATGCCAAATTGAGTAATTCACCGGTATCATTCTGAAAAGGTTCAATTTGACGCGAGATGGAATTAATATCCCGAACCGGAATTTCTTCAAGCTGCATGAGCGAATCTACATAAAACCTGTATCCTTTGTCGGTGGGAACTCGTCCGGCAGAAGTATGCGGGTGATTGATAAAACCGGTTTCTTCCAGATCAGACATAATATTCCTAACCGTGGCGGGTGAGAAATTCAAATCATATTTTTGCGTAATATTTCTCGACCCGACGGGAGCAGCAGTGAGAATGAATTGCTGTATGATGTACCGCAATACATTTTTTTCTCTAATACTTAATTCGTCGCTTTGCATCAATAATTGTAAATGTTTAACCTTAAATATAAAGATTTAACCGCCAATTTACGTATGCAAAATAATAATCTGCCATTTCGACATACATGAAGTACAAAAAGAATGAAATTGTTGAGTGTATGAGGCGAATTTTGGAATTTGCAAGCATAAAAAAGCCCGGAGTATTAGTCCGGGCCCCTCAATAAGCATAGACGCCTTTATTTAGTCGTCATATGGAATACGCCATCCCAATCGGGAGGTGGTGGGTTCTGGATTAGTAAATCGCAGCGCCCGGTGTATGTTTTAGAAGGCCCGTCAGCAGGTGAAATGCTGAGAGCACGGCTAAAAGCTTCTTTTGCCTCGGTGAATTTCTGTTGTTTGTAGAATTCCAATCCGAGGTTATAATGTTTGAGAGTTTCTGTCAGTTCAGCCGATAATTCTTCGCCGGATAATGCTAACAGTTCATAGACCTGAACCGGTTTATACTTACCTTTTACGGTCAATAAGTCGAGTTCTCTGGTCTGAAATTTATCTTTAACTAATTCGTAAGTACTTTCGCTAATCATAATGAGCGTACTGTATTGCTTATTGGCACCTTCAAGTCGTGAGGCAAGATTTACAGCATCTCCCATTACGGTGTAATCAAATCGCTGTTTCCCGCCAACGTTGCCTACAACAACGTCCCCGGTGTTTAACCCCATGCGCGAGCTGATTTCCGGTTGTCCTTCTGCACGCCATTTCTCCTGGAGCAATTTAAGTCGGCGTTGCATTTCCAACGCGCTTTTACATCCATAATACGCATGATCTTCAATCGGAACAGGGGCGCCCCAGAATGCCATAATAGCATCGCCGATATATTTATCGAGAGTGCCTTTATTCTCAAAAACAATTCGAGTCATTTCGCTCAAATACTCATTCAGAAATCCAATGAGGTCTTCGGGTTCTTTATTCTCTGAAAATGTAGAGAATCCGGCGATATCACTAAAGAAAATAGTGAGGTTTTTACGCTGGCCGCCTAATTGCAATTTTTCCGGATCGAAGATTAATTCATCAACAATTGTTGCATTTACATACTGGCTAAACATACCTTTTATCATACCTTTTTGCTTCCGTTCCGTAATAAAATGGAAGGCAGTTGCCCCTATATAGGAAAGGAGTACGGACATGTAGCCACTCGTGAGCTGAAAAAGGATATTATACTTATTAAACATCAGGAAAGATAAGTTTCGCAACCCGATAAACAGCCCGACAATAATCAGAAGATTGGCTAGTTCAAGAAGGAAACTATACCGAAGCTTTATTTCCTTTAATATTGATGAAATGTAAAATGTAAGGAATACCAACCCGAAAACAAGAAGGAATTCTAACCATTTTGGTTCGCGCACAATAAAGTTCTGCGAAAGGATATTCTGAATGGCGTTGGCGTGTATTTCGACTCCATTCATTAAATTATCACCTTTTTGAATCCCTTGCGCGAAAGAAATTGCCATGATATCTTTATCTTCGGGCATAGTCGGTCCGATAAGAGCTATCTTACCCTTGAATAACCCTGAATAGAGCAGCCCGTTGGCCGGATCATCCCAGGTATTTATATCTTCACCAAGTTCCTGTTCTTCTTTTGTCTTAAAGTCCTTGTCATCAATTACGTCAAGCAAGTCGATATGCTTAAATGTACGGCTTGGTCCATAGTAATCGATAAGAACTGAAACTGAATCAAATTTAGGGATATTAATACCGCCAAAACCAAAGAAATATGGTTTTTTAGAAACAGTATTCATGGCAGAATAACCGAAATACTTGTTAAGTATAGCATATGAAAATGTTGGAACCGTTGCGCTGGTTGACGGAGAATAACGCATTGGCATATACCTGCGGATAACCCCGTCATTATCAGGAACAACTTCAACTATGCCAATACTACTATCGGCATTATAGAAAATATTGCTATAATCCTCATGCTTTTTCGTCATCGTATAGCCGACAGATTGAATAGCGACCTCAGATCCGTTGTTCATTGTTGTCAATGAAAGGTTGGCTTCGGTGTTATCTATTTTCCCGGCCACAACAACATTATGGTATTTTCGAATTGTATTCAGCAGCAGGGTATCATTCTGCCGATTATACTGATCGGGATTGGCCATAATAATATCTATGCCAATGGCTTTAACACCTGCTTTATTCAGGTTCTCTATAGCCTTTGCATAAATCGTCCGTGGCCAGGGCCAGCGGTAGGGAATACCATCGTAGGTATTTTGCGTTTGTTCAATAATGATTACCTGAGCAGTATCGCGAATGTTCAGCGCTCCTCTGCTCAGGAATCGTTCATCAATATGTTTTTGTTCAAGCTCTTTCAGAGGTCCGATGGTTACCAGATACTCTTGCGAGGCTATAATAACCACGACCCCGATAAAAAATGCTACTCCTGCCTTAATTATCCGGTCTCGGAGACTCTTTTCGATTTTAGCCATAATATTACCAGTTAAACTGGGCAGTAATACCGGCAATCATGTCATTATAGGCATCGGAGGTTACTCCATTTTGTAAGGCTACCTGCGAATTGATCAGGTATGACAGAACGAAATCGAGTGAAAGATTACGCAAAACGAAGTACTGAGCCCGAACATCAATACCAAACTTTTTATAATCGCCGGTAACCGGGTTTAAGCTTCCCGAAACATTGAGCACATTATCAATAATAATGTATTTGCCGCCGACGACAAACGACAGGTAATTAAATGGATTTGTTCCACCGCCGATTTTATTAATTTCTGAACGGCTTACTGTTACGTTAATGTTTGAGGTAAGAGCGTCAGTCCAACTGGAAGTTGCCATAAAAGAGAACATACTATTCGATACATCCAGATCATAAGCAGCTTTATCATCTTTAAATGAGTAACTGTAGCTGGCAGAAACCTGATGGCGAACAAAATAAGTAAAACTGTAGTTTGATGAAACCAGGATGCGATTTGTAGCATCATTTAGCTTTGAACTATCCTTATCCGGTAAATCGTTTGTGTTTTTATTATTGGTAAAACCCACCAACAGTCCGGGCAAGTCAGTACGCGGATAGTAGGCAACTGATGCATTAATTGTTTGGAAAGTAGATGTGGCTACCGAGGTTTTTTGAATATTGTCGTTAAGGTTTTCAAAACCGGCGGTTATAAACAGCGTGTTGGAAAACAAACGCTGCCGGTCCATAATATTAAACCCGGCCACATTCGTACGTAAAAATGTATTACCGAAAGAAAGATAGTCACTTCCACGTAAGATATATGAACTCTTAAAATAGTTTCCGACTTCGCTAAGGTTCAGGGCAAACGCGCCTTCTGCAGCTACTATCGGAAGATTGCGAATTGAAATAGGATTCGTTTCAATATACAGTGGTTTTAAATATTGGTTAAACGTAATGAATTTTGAAACGATATTCTTTAAATCCTTTATTTTATCCCGATCTGATGAATTAAAGGATGTCAGGAATGTATCAAGCTGAGCCTCGGTGAATTCATGTGAAATATCCGTATTAACAACACTTGCAGCAGCCTGTGCTGTGAACAGAATTTTCTGATCATAGAATCCTACCAGTAAATCTGTGCCTACTACAACGTTTTCCTGAGGGCGGGAACTGAATTGCACTGAATTCTTATCATCAATAGAATGCAAGTATGTTAAGCCCCATTGGAAATTCTCACCCGCGCCGAATGAGGGGTGTATGACTAATACTTTTCGATTGTATGTCCCGAATTGTGAAAGCTCGGCTTTATTATATCCATACTTTGCAGGATCAACGTCAACGGAGCTTGAAGCTGAACTGTCGCTGATTCCTTTCGGGTCAAAGTTATAAAAGCGTTTAACATTGCCTTCAACTGCCCGGTTAATCTCACCGAAGCTGGCCTGAATGTTAAAAAAGCCAAAATTTGCTGATCCGGAAATACCACGAACTCTCTTGCTGTTCATGATTAAACTGGGGTAACGGGGAGTATGATCGCCGGCATTTAATTCAAACATATTATTTTTTATACTGAAAGAATACCGGTTAATTGGTTGCAGATCGCTTTTTTCTTCCGAAGATACATATAAGCGGGCATTCATTTCCCATGATTTATACGTTCCGTTAAGATCGGCAGACACATTATTATATTGACTGCTATTTCCGCCATGAGATTCAGTACGTGCTTCTGCCTGAAGGTTTCCGGTATATGCAAACCTGGCCTGTTCTTCTTCTGAAGCGAAATCAGAAATAACAGTAAAATGCACTGTTGAAGAGTAATAGAGTTGATTGGAGTTATCGTACAGTTCAACTTTTATTTCATGTCGTCCCTGGCTGACACTTCGTGAAAAGTTTTGTGGATAAAACATAACAAGATCCTCTGCAAAAACCGCAAAAGCAGTTACATCGGTATTATCCAGATAAATCTTGGTTGAGGCCTTTTTTACGTTTTCAGTTGCTCGAAGTAGTGAAACTGAAACAAAAAATTCACTTTCAGCTACATTTTTATTCTTTTCAGGCGAAAGTACAATTAATTCTTTGTCCTTTGGAGAACGGGGTTCAATTGTAATCCGTTCCGGAACTCCGGCAGAGGGAGCACCGATTGGATAAGCTTCTTCTTTGCCATTTATGGTTATTACAGTAATGTAATATTCTATAAAAGGCGGCTGAACCTCATTGGCAGGAATAGTATACTCGGCATTCTTTCCAGAAAGTATCATATCCGCCATTTTATAATCGGATGATCCGTAAGTCTTATAGAATAAGCTTACACTGCGTGTGTTTACCGCTTGCTGAAGTTTTGCAACAACAGTAAGATCTTCGCCTTCCTTCGCCTGGAGGGCTTTTACATCAGAAATTACTGAGCTTACCTGTGCAAATGCCGGCATGGATAATGCCATTACACATGCAACCAGATAAAATTTCTTAACAAATTGGAAACTAATACTCATAAGCAACTCTCCTTAATCAAAGCAATTTCAAATCAAGATGTTGTAAAGTGCATAACCAAGAAGAAAAGGAGGGAACTATAAATGATGCTTCTTGAAAATTATGCCTGTTCTGCTCAGAACTACAGGGTTATTACATTTTGCGGTAATAACCCTGTACAAAAAAACTCAGATAATTAAACCATTGAAAGGACCTATCGCAAGGTCTATTGTTCTTCACCTAAATATTCAATAATCAGGTCGCCTTCATTAGTTTTAAGAATAAGGCGTTTCAGATTCGTTTGTTTCAGGTTATTATTTTCTTTTAACATTTGTTGTGTATTTGTGCCGGTAGTAATATTACCTTGCTGCCCCACTTGTGCAAAGTTTCCGGATTTTAATTCGGTAGTTTCTTTTACTCCCTGAGTAGCCTGAACATTAATTGAGCCCTCAGTACAAACCAGGAGTGTATTACCGTCCTGACCAACATCAAAATACCCGCCCGTGCCTCGAATAGAAGCCACCATGGTAGGAGTTGTAAATTTGAATTCTTCATTCTGTTGTTTTGAAACGTTAAAACCTACTTTACCTTTATCAATGTAGGTGTTTTTCGAAAGATCGCCTTTGTTCTTATCGGCATAAATTCTCAATGCAGAATTCTCTTTAACACGCAGTATTGAGTTATCGGTAAATTTAATCAAAGCAAGCGATTTATCACCGGTTTTAATCTCGTCATTCGTTGAAAGGGGAATACCAATTTTAGCGTTTTCCCAGCCGGCTTTATCCTTTTTAACCGATACGTCTTTTATTGTTTTCATGACAATAGCCACGGGAGGATCGCCTGCCAACAGGAGGGTAAATGGGAGCAAAAATAAAATCAATAATAAATAATTTTTCATAATATCTTCCTTCCGTGATTATTTCGCTCTTAATACAATATTTTTAATAGCATCCGGGTGAGCCTGCAAGAATGCAACAATCTGTGCTACCTGTGCCTGGGTAATTACGTTACCATTCTCATCCCTGATTTCCGTTATGGCAATGTTTCCATTGATAAGGTTCGAGACGAACTGTGGCGGCAGGGAGTTAAGGAAATTCTGCGCAGCAATGGTTAAACTGTTCACCAATGGCTGCTGTTGAGCGCTAACCTGTGGACGAATTAAGAAATTTACCGGTTGGGTAACAATTGTCTGTTGCCCAATTCCTTCAATATATCCGGTAACCTGAAAAACAACAAACTTACCCGGTTCCCAATCGCGGTCCATGTACTGACGCAGGTTTACCGATGTCATTACACCGACATTTTTATCATTGATAATCGGTACACCGGAGCGAAGAGCATCACCCATATTTTGATCGGGAGTGCGTTTATAACAAGCACGAATTTTATAATATGATACACCGGTAACCGGAGTCCAGGTTGCCTGAACATTTCCGGCATCCACTATTGGAAGGGTAGGTTCGGTAATAACAAAAGTTTGGGTGGGGTTTTCCATCACCAAATCTTCATTGGAGACGGCAGTGGCCAATACCTTATCGGGGCTGAAAGCAGCGCCAAGGTTCCAGTCATCACCATCACGTGGCGAAATAGGGTCCAGTAATACCAATTCCAGAATATACCGGCCCACGGGCTTTCCTTTTGCCAAATTTCTTTGGATTACGCTGTTAATCTCTTTGTGGTTTTTAATAGGAATAAATGTTCCCAGATCGGCATTAGTAAAAGTGCGTGCAGGGAATCTTCGGGAGATAAATTCGACCATTAATTCCGGTGTATTGGAGCCAATATCAACCCAGCTTAATTTACCGTAAATCTGTACGGGTCGGCCGTTAACACCGCCGAGAATAACGCTGAATACATCATACTGCCGGGGCAGGTCGTTACCAATTACAAATGATCCAAAATCCATTGCCGGTAGTGGTTTTCGTACAACAATACTCATTGAAGCCGAAACAGGCTGGGCCATTGCCAACTGACTAAACACCACCACGAATAAGCTGAATAGTAGTTTACTTCTCCATCTCATAGGTACCTCATCCTTAAATTAAATTCATCTCTGCTCAAGGAATAAATTTACATGATTATTCTTTAAAAGCAAATCTTCAAAAATGTTTTTCCGAAAAATAGAAAATCAAAACCCGTTATTTTGTGCGATGGGCGGGTTTTGAAGTTAACCCTCTGGAATCGTGTTAGCTATCACATGAAAAACTCTCATTGGCTAATATACAGAAAAAAAATACTTTTAGCTACTTTTCTTAATTTATTAGCAGTATATCGAAAATATTCGAATCCTGTGCAGATTTTTTCCCTCCGCCAAACCACTCCTGTGCTTCTGGCATCACCTCTCGAAATTCCCCGACTCCCGAACCACCATGATCATCCTGAGCACCCACCAGAACGGTTATTTTAGTTTGTGAACCAATCGGTCCGATTAACTCGCATGGTATTGAAAAACTAATACTCCTGGTTTTTACATTCCCGAGGGGATTTGTAATATCCTCTGTTACCGGGTTATACACTGCCAGTATTTTCCCTTTATTATCCTGAATCTCCAACCCGCCTCCAACGTAAATTACTCTTTCGAAAGAACGTGCCGGGCTGAAGGAGTACTTACTGTTTTTTCCAGCATCGGTTCCTCCAAATTTTCTATTCCCGATATATATGCCAGAAAAAGTGAGTTGATAACCAAATTCAGCGTGCCATTTAGGATCGGTAAGATTTGCATACGTCAGCGTAAAATAATAGTATTTGTTATCCGTGTATAACTGAAATCCGGTAATATCAAGTATGCCTTGCTCAAATTTAGGATTTATCGGATACCGGTATTTTTCATCTTTCGAGGGGGTTTCCACGGAAAACAGATGCCGGGCAGCGGGGTTTACTTGCTTGATATCTGCATTTTTGAGCATGAGGTAATCCGGCTTTTTTATCGAGGCCCATGAAGAATCAAATTTCGGTTGAGCAAATTTCAGGTCTTTCAGTATTCGTGCTCCCTCGGTAGCTTTTTTTCTGAATATTGGCACCAATTTTACGGGATAAACTCCTCCTGCTTCAGTTTTCATGAGCTCAGTTGAGGCGATTTTAGCATTTCCCCGGGCAAATTCAATCTGAATGGAGAAATCGTCTTTAATTGATGTAGGAAGCAGGGTAAGAGCAATTTTCTTATTCTCCTTAGTGAATTTAACCTGGAAAACAGAATTCCGGTAAAAAACCGGGAAAGTGATATCGCTAATCGCCTCGGGCAGGCAGGGAGCTATTTTGATTGTATTCTCATTTTCTACTATAGAAATACCAAGAATGTTTTCACGAATATTTCGGATATACTCTGCAAGGCTCCAGGCTTGTGAGAATGCACCACTTAAACGATTCGGCGTTTTTACATCACGAGGGAATGCATCCATCAGTTCGGCTAATGTACCGGCTGCGCCCCTGTGTAATATTTGTTCTGTTTCCGATTGCAATAATTCCCATGCTAATTCAGGTTTATTATATGCTGTCAGCAGATTTATTACCGGACCCGCGTTCCATTGCCAGATAATGCCATTGTGGTACGCAGCATCTTTGGGGTAGAATGGGGCATATTCATGAAATGGATGGAAATTTCTGTCTTCTGCCGAAAGAGATAATACACCATTGCTCATTACCAATTTTGGAAATGCATTCAGGAAAATTCTCTGGCGCAACGAGGCATCTTTAATGAGGATTTCACTTTGCAGGGGGAAAAATACGTTTGGCCGTAATTCCATTACGCGCTTTCCCGACGCTGTAATATGGTCCGCCATTTTTGCGGCCGGAATATCGATATAGCTTTTGGCAAAATTTGACTGTACTTTTTCCAGTGCTGCCCGGGCACTCGATTCCAGTTGCTTATCTTTCATAATTTGCGCGAAGGCGGCTGTTATTCGGCATTGTTCTGCCCAGAGGAACTGAATATCGTTGGCCCGATTTCCACGAGGCGACCAGGGCCCGTCAGGGCCAACTGCATCCATCCAGGTTTCAGCATCAGCATGCGTCAGGAAGCCAAGTTTGTCTACCCGCCGCGCTTCTGCAGCGGTAAAAGCGAATTTTACTGAAGGGTAAACCTTCTGCAAGAATACCGAATCGGATGTAAATAACCAGTATTTATATGCCTGAATAATAAACCACGGAGTTCCATCAGCGGTATTATAAATAATATCTTTCAAAGTAACCCGGTTTGGTATCCGGCCATAGTACGGACTTTTTTCATCCTTGTTCTGATATGCCCCGAAAGCCTCAAGAACCTCCCGGGCCTCAGTAAAATTTCCATTAACAAGGCATGCCCCCGGCAGAGAAATAAAAGTATCCCTGCCCCAATTATTATTAAACCAGGGCAACCCTGCAAAAATCCCTTTGACATCCTGTTTTGTAACAAGGGCGTCCATCGAGGCAACAGCCCATAAGTATGCCGAGTTAAAATCTTCATCGTTGGAAACTATTCTTGTCCGTTCTAAAACAGAGTTTATCCGATCTCTTTTTTGCTGTTGAAGGGAGTTAATGTAGTCGCTAATAATGATTCCGGCCGGCAAATCAGAATTGATCGTAAAGTAGAGAAAAGTATTCTGTCCCTCTCCGGAAAACCGGAAACCGGTGCCGGCAGTATTTTCCGTTGATACCCGAAGGGTTGCGTTACTGTAAACGGTAAGTTTATAGCCGGGTAAAATAGTATGGATATCGAAAGAAATGCTTGTGGATGTTAACTGTTCAGCATGCGGGTAGAAATTTCTAAAATGAAATTCACCATTTGGAATTCCACTCAGATGAAGTGAAAGAGCATCTTTTTCATCCGGCAGCAGCAACTCTTCAATAATACCCCCGGCATATTCACGTTTTAAGAGGTAGGGTAATACTGTGGTATTTGCCGATGAACGATCGAGCTGTTGATGGTTAACTGTTATTATATAATCGGTAAAAAGCTTTTGCTCACGACAAATCCAGCCATGCCAGCCGTCGTCAGAATACGAGTTCGTTTGTCCGTGATATTGCGAATAAGCTTTATTGGTGAAGGTAAATACACGGCTTTCATTTTTAATGTGTAAGCCAATTTTATCGACAAGTTTAGTATTTTGCGCGCAAAGAGGGAATACCATATAAACGAGGATTACGATTATAAAATGTTTCTGATTAAGCATGCCTGATCCAATTTTTCGATGAATATAGCAAATTTAATAAAAGATGATGAGAATAGCAGGCAGTAAGTGAAGCGAAAATATATTCGTAGCTATTAATAGGCTGAAATTAAATTCGCGTATGAGATTTTCCGACAGAATCATTATTTTATATTGCTAAACTTTTATTTAGCGTAACCTTGACTTTTGTCAGGCTAAGAAACGGAAATAATTTACTAGACGATTAAAGAGACAGAGCAATTATTATGTATGAAGAAGAATTACGGAGCGTTGGTGAGCTGCAGGTAAGGGTAATTAATTTACGGAGTTATCTTTAAGGTAGATGATAAAGAGAATAAAATAGCGGAGTTGCAGAAAAAAACGGAAGAGAATGGTTTCTGGAATGACCAAAAAGCTGCTCAAAAGGTTTTGCAGAAGATAAAATCGCTGCAACAGTGGGTAGATGATTGGAAGGCTCTAGATAAAAAAGCCCAGGGGGCCAAAGAGATTATCGAGCTTGCGCAAATGGAAAATGATGAAACATTTCTGAATGATGTTCTGGCAGAACTAACTAATTTAACTGAAGAAGTGGATAAACTTGAATTCCGTAATATGCTTAGCGGTAAAGATGATAATAAGAACGGAATTCTTACAATCCACTCAGGGGCTGGTGGTACAGAAGCTCAGGATTGGGCGGATATGTTATTGCGAATGTATCTTCGCTACTGTGAAACAAATGGTTTTAAGGCCACTATTGTAGATTTACTTGAAGGTGACGGTGCCGGTATAAAGAGCGCAACTATTGAAGTCAGCGGTGAATATGCCTATGGTTACCTGAAAGCAGAAAATGGGGTTCATCGTTTGGTTCGTATTTCACCTTTTGATGCCAATAAACGCCGCCATACTTCTTTTGCTTCGGTCTTCGTTATACCCGAAGTGGATGATGACATTGAAATTGATATAAACCCTGCAGATTTGCGAATCGATACATACCGATCCGGTGGTAAAGGCGGGCAGAACGTTAATAAGGTTGAGACTGCCGTGCGGATAACGCATGTTCCTACAAATACCGTAGCAGCCTGCCAAAGTGAACGCTCGCAACTGCAAAATAAAACCAACGCGATGAAGCTTCTGAAATCGAAACTGTACCAGATCGAATTGCAGAAACAAACTGCCGAGCTCGATGAAATTGAAAAAAATAAAATGAAAATTGAATGGGGCAGCCAGATCCGGTCGTATGTTTTTCACCCGTACAATATGGTGAAAGATCATCGCACGGACGTTGAAACCTCGGATACACAAGGTGTAATGGATGGAAATATCAGTGCGTTTATTAAAGCATTTTTATTAAAGTTTGCCGGAGTTTAACCATGAAGACATTCAGACAAGGTGAATTTCTTGCGCGCGAGGGAGAAATGAGTAAAACCATATACATTCTGATGACCGGGAAGGTAGGGGTTTTTAAGGGCTCATTACAAGTCGCTGAATTTGAAGATAAAGGAACAATTTTCGGTGAAATGAGTTCCATTCTCGGGGAAAAGCGAACCGCGAGCCTGAAAGCAGTGTCTGATTGCCTGGTGATTGATTTTGATAAAGGTATTGATGCCATAATTGATGAGTATCCGGAAATTGCTAAAAGGATTATGGTAAACCTTGCCCTGCACTTAAAGAAAACTACCAAGGATTATTACGTTTTGGCCAATGAGGTTATAACAACTAATTTCGGGATGGATACCGGAAAGACTGATTCAACGAAATAAAAGAATTACTATGAAATTTCACACAGAATATTTATGGTTTAATACCCAAAAGCGTCGTGAATATATTAATATAACCCGGCAGGTAGAGGATGCAGTAGCTAAAAGTGGTATCCGCGAAGGTATGGTACTGGTTTCGGCTATGCATATAACAGCCGGTGTTTATGTAAACGATGCCGAAAGCGGATTGATACAGGATATTGATGAATGGCTGGAAGGGCTGGCCCCTTTCAAGGAAAATTATCGCCACCATCGAACAGGGGAAGACAATGGCGATGCACATTTAAAGAGTCTGCTGATACATCACGAAGTAATAGTTCCCATAACCAATAGCAAACTGGATTTTGGGCCCTGGCAGCAGATTTACTATGCAGAATTTGACGGTATGCGTCGTAAACGCCTGATAATTAAGGTGATGGGGGAATAAAGCAGGGGTTTTAGGATAGGTAAAATTTAAAAAACGTCCTGCCCTGCTTGCATAAATCCGTAAAAAAGTTTATATTTACAGTCTAAATTGATAAAGATTTAGATATGCACCCGTAGCTCAATTGGATAGAGCGTTTGACTACGGATCAAAAGGTTGAGGGTTCGACTCCTTCCGGGTGTACAAAGAAAAAGGTTGTCAGCAAGGACAGCCTTTTTGTCTTTTAAAGGATGCAATATTGTAAAAAAATCCAGATGAATTGGATAGAACTCGCTAATGCGAAATCGGGGAGATTGAGGGATTGCCCATTGCAATTAATTCGACTGCTTTCGGGTATAGTAAAAAAAGAATGTAAGTAATAATTTGTAATCAAGTGGGGAATTTTTACTATCAACATTTTTAGTTACGTTCTCTAAAATTTAACTAATATTAAGAAAATTTAGTGACATTACGTTGATAAATATATTGAAGCAAAATCCAATTTGTTTATTACTTAGGTTTCCTTAATTTTGTTAAAGGGATTGATTTTAGTGTAAATTCAAAATTCTTCTAAGAGTTATTAATAATTGAATCTAGTTTTTACTACATTTTAACAAGAATACTTATCTGGAGGGGCAACATGTCTGACTGTTCTTTAATCAAAAAATCGGCGCTCTCTCGAACTGATGGAGCCTGCCATATATGTGGCGGTAGGCTTTCGGAGGATATTAATAAATTCGCTATTCATGATATTTCTAATTTAGACAATCCAGTTCTCATTGAAACTAGTAATAACTTACCTGTTCATTTTCTTTGCAAGGAAGTTCGAGGGACTTATAGTCCTATCGAATGGACGCGAATTTTAAAATATGGGATTGTAGTTAGAAAGGAAAAAAAAATTAAAAAAACTTGTTTTTTAGATGTAAAAATTCCACAATATCCTAATCTGCCTAGGATTGGGAATGAAAAAAAAACTAAAAGAATAAGTTTTGATACTAATACACGAAGAAATGTCTATGAAAAAATTAATGGACATTGCCATTTGTGTGGGATCCCACTCGATGCTATTCAGAAAATGCAAATTGATCATGTACGGGCTTTAAGAAGTGGGGGGAGCAACCAATTATCTAATCTACTCCCGATTTGCAAAATTTGCAATAGAAGTAAATGGTCTTATTCGCCGAATACCATTTATTCTGTGTTTTACTATGGTGCGGCCGCATTTCAATTAGCGTTGAAAGATAATGTTTTTGCAATTAATTTAAATCGACTTGTTGAAGAAAATGAGGAAAGAAATAAGTCTCGTCGGAATACAAAAAAATGATCTGCGTACTTGAATCGGTTCCCAAGCGCTGACGAGTTTTATAAATAGTAGATATTTTTAGAATGCTACTTCCTAAAAGCTATAACCCCGAAGGAACTCTTCTGCAGTCATGCGTTTGCGGCCTTCTTTTTGGATTTCGAGGATTTGCAGGTAGTAATCTGCACAGCCAATAAGAATCTCATCTTTGGTGGTTTGGATGTCTCCAGCCCCGGAGGATGGTTTGGTTGTCAGGCGGGTCTTAAAAACTTTGTAACTGTTATCGTTCTGAATAAAGAAAGCGCCGGGGAACGGTGTAACACCACGGATAAGGTTGCGTACTTCAGCCGCAGTTTTGTTCCAATTAATCTGGCAGGTTTCTTTGGTGATTTTAGGTGCGGGACGGGCTAATGTATCATCCTGTGGTAACAGAACTGCCGTACCCGATTCAATCATATGTAAAGTCTCAATAATAGTTTCAGCCCCAAGTAAAGCCATCCGATCATGCAGGTCGCCCAATGTCTCATCGGGTCCGATAGTGGTTCTTTTTTGGAGATACATATTGCCGGTGTCTACCTTTTGGGCAAGTTTAAAACTCGTCACGCCGGTTTCGGTTTCACCATTAATAATAGCCCATTGAATCGGGGCCGCGCCACGGTATTTGGGAAGCAGGGAACCATGAAGATTAAAGGAACCATGAGGCGGCAGTGTAAATACTTCAGCCGGTAAAATCCGAAATGCAACAACAACAAAAATATCGGCATGCAATTCAGACAATGCCTGAATAAATACCGGATCCTTTAATGAGTCAGGCTGCAGAACAAGGATATTATTATCAACCGCATATTGTTTAACAGGTGAGAAAGTAGTTTTCAGGCCGCGTCCCTGTTGCTTATCTGCAACGGTTACTACTCCAACCAGTTCATGATGTGATTTGTTAATGAGGTTAAGGGCCGGCACTGCAAAATCGGGTGTTCCAAAAAACACTACTTTCATTTTGTTCCTTTTTTCTTTACAACAGGGCGGGGAGTAATAGGATAGTCGCATTCAACTTCGCGATTGCGTACTTTTATGAGGTAATCCTTAACTTCTTTCTTGAGATTATCTTCAATACGATCGGTGAAGTATTTACCCTGTAAATGGTCATATTCGTGCTGTATTACCCGGGCTAAGAATCCATCGGCTTCCAGTGCCTGTGGTTTTAAGGAAATATCCTGAAAGGTAATGGTAATACTTTCCGGGCGTTCTACCGGTTGACGAAGATTAGGCAGGCTTAAACAGCCTTCTTCCATAATTATTGTTTCATCACTGCGGTGAGTAATTTTAGGATTAATGAATGTCATTTTACCGTATCGCTCGAATCCCCGAACCTCGCTTAGATCAATGACAAAAATTGATTTATTACTGCCAACCTGATTGGCTGCCAAACCAACGCCATCGGCATTAATCATAGAATCGAACATATCATTAATAAAACCGATAAGCGCTGTATCTATTTTTTCAACAGGAACAGCTTTCTTTGTTAAAATATCATCGCCATATTGTGTAATCTTTAATACTGCCATATCATACTCCTTACAAGACCTCTTCAAACTGTGGCTTTACTATTTCAGCACTTATATCATTATACAAAACAAACTCTGATGTATAGAATACCATGCGAATTATGAGCCGAAATATAATTAACATTTGCTGAATAACAAAAGTTGCGATTATCAGCAACCAGGACGATTTCGGGATCAGTCCATCGACCAGATTGTAGCCAATTGCCGCCAGCCCGATGCATGAAGCAAGTACAAAAAACAACGTCGATACAATGGTAAACTTGTTTTTCACAAAAATCAGGCATTTAACAATTGAACGGAAAATATGGGAATCGTCATGTGAAGCTATTACAATTCTGCTGTAATCTGCAAGCAGGTTAACAATCCCGATCAGGAATACAAAAAATACATACCGGAAAAGATGGGCAATAAATTGCAGGAGGGTATTATCCGAGTTCGTAAATACCCACTGGATTCCGGCAAACATTAATGAATTCAAACTGATTACTACAAAGTACAGCGCCACGGTTATAAGAAAAAGGATAAAAAACCGGAAAAAATACCGTACACCACCGAAAAAGAAATCAACAATGTGATCTTTTTGCGGGTTGCCGGCTAATGAAAGTAACCCTCCCGAAAAGAATAATTGGATAAGGTTATATAACAGGGTAACCGTATATATCATTGGAGGAAATACGTCAAGGATGCTTTTATTTTGGAAACGGAACTGAAGAAACCAGATAAAGTCAAATTCATTCGTTATATGCGCGTTCATTGAGGAGTGGAGTAAGTTACCTTGAATAAGAGCGTACATTGGCACCGAAAGAGCGAGGGCAAATCCTAGATTAGTAAACCAATACAGTAAACTGAGTTTTTTATTCTGGTATACGAAACGGGTGGCGGTAGTTAAACTATACTTCAACAGCTTTATCATACTATGCTCCCAAATATTAACAGAAAGCTTTGCATCCAGAAGAACCAACGAATTGATATGTATGTGGGAGCTTCCATGTTCGGGCTAAGAATTAGCGAGTTATTAGCGAAATCTGTATCGAAGTAGTTTTTTCTATTCATATCAATTTCAGCGCCAAGTGGGGGGAGCGCGGTTGAAAAAGTGACTACAATTCTGCGTTTATCAATGGCAACAGTTCGGGTAAGAGTATCCTGGGCAGTAAACAGTGAAAGTTCGCACGGAAAATACCCTTCATTCTTCTTGGTTACAGTTACCCGTGCTTCTTTTCTTTCTGGTATGTACTTAACAGACTCTACCGCATAATCGCATTCGTAGGAATTTTTGTAATAATTGGTAGTTAACCAGTCGATATTTTTACGTTGCATTCGCCGAAGAATATCAAAAAAATCTTTCGCTTTTACGTGTTTGAATCTGTTTTGAATATAGTAGTTTTTTAAAATTGACATGAAAGCTTCTTTACCGGATATCCGCTCAAGTGTCTTGAAGAATAGTTCACCTTTTCCATAGGTAATAGCGGCATATTGAGAATACGGATTCAGAAGGTAACTGGTATCACACAAGGCAGCTTCATTCATGTGCTCGTAATACAGTTGCATAGCCTCGGACTGATTGGGGACTTTTACCTTCGTGAGTGTATATACGAGAGGAATTTCACCTATTGATACTAATTCAAGCCCCTGAACCGGCAAATAACCAAATAGTGTAAAATGGGATATTTCGTACAATCCAAAATCATCGAGCATCCGGGAAGTTAAGTAGTTGGCTAATCCTTCATCCAGCCAGCCTTCGTATGTTTCATTATTCGCAACAGCAGCGTAAAAATACTGGTGGGCGAACTCATGAATAATTCGTTTTTCAATTTGTAATGATTGTACGAGAGCGAAAGGGGAATGCTCTATGGTAATAAGTCCCGGGTACTCCATCGAAGCTACCCGACCAGTTTTAGCCGGTGTAACAACAAGTGTCAGGGTTTTATAGGGATATGGGGCAAAATAATAATTGAAATACCTGAACGCATTCTGCAATGCGGTTTTATACCTGTCAATATAGTTCTTATATAGGGGCGGACAGATAATAGTAACCTGGGTTTTTTCGCCATCGGACTTCGAGACAGAAAAAGTTTCTTTGGGGTAATCTTTGGTTGCAGACCAAGCAAAATCATGTGCTTTGCTAAGTTTAAATTCATGTTTTCGGAAAACCTTATCCATTATTACCGTTCCGGTTCGCTCTCCGGAGCTTTCAATAGTATAAGTGGAAGGA
>JAJTBZ010000101.1 GCA_021286645.1 Ignavibacteria bacterium | reverse complement strand
TGAAATTCATGAATTCATCTGGTCTCGGTATGTTAATCAGCGGTCTTACTACCGTTAAAAACGGTAACGGTCTGATGAAACTTGCCGGCGTAACCGAAAAAATTCACAGCTTGCTCATGATTACTAAGCTCATCACGATTTTTGAAACATACGATTCGGTTGATGA
Source organism: Ignavibacteria bacterium (assembly GCA_021286645.1). Lineage (GTDB taxonomy): Bacteria > Bacteroidota > Ignavibacteria > Ignavibacteriales > Ignavibacteriaceae > JACPGF01. Next base: position 62,302 of record JAJTBZ010000101.1, on the reverse strand, counting down.
AGCTGTTAAGAGTTTTACAGCATAAAGTGTTATCCGATGTATTAATAAATTTTGAAACTCCGGCCTCATAACCGGAGTTTTTTTTTGTTTAAAGGTGAACTATGAATACTACAACAATTATTGTCGGCTGCCAGTGGGGAGATGAGGGTAAGGGGAAAGTGGTTGATCTACTCAGCCGTAATTTCGATATTATTGTACGATATCAGGGCGGAGCAAATGCCGGACATACCGTAGAAATTGGGAACAAAAAGTATGTGCTCCATCTTATTCCTTCCGGAATCCTGTGGGAGCATACAATTTGTGTGATAGGGAACGGGGTGGTTGTCGATCCTATCGTGTTACTCGAAGAAATGAATATGCTGCGGGAGCACGGAATTAATATAGATGGACGCATTTTTATTAGCGATAAGGCACATGTAATAATGCCCTACCATAAAGTGCTCGATTCACTCGCGGAGCAAGGTGAAAATAAAATAGGTACTACGGGTCGGGGTATCGGGCCGTGCTATGTTGATAAAGCTGCACGTAAAGGTATCAAATTCTCTGATCTGTTTAACCCGGATATTTTTAGCTCCAAGGTAAAGAGAAATATTGAAGAGAAGAATGATATAATCGCTAAAACAGATTGTAATAAAATACTTTATGCCGATTCGCTTATAGCTGAATTCAGTAAGCTTGCTCCCGAATTGCAGTCACTTTGCATAGATTCGGTAGTATATCTGAATACAGAATTACAAAAGGGTCGTAGAGTTTTACTTGAGGGAGCACAGGGAGCATTACTGGATGTAGACCATGGTACGTACCCATACGTCACCTCATCGAGCCCGACTTCGGGCGGAGCATGTACCGGTTCCGGTATTCCGCCGACAGCTATCCGCGAGGTTATAGGTATTTTAAAAGCATATACTACCAGAGTTGGCGAAGGACCATTTCCAACGGAATTGTTTGATGAAGATGGGCAGATGCTCCGGAAAATCGGGAATGAGTTTGGAGCAACTACCGGCAGGCCCAGGCGTTGTGGTTGGTTCGATTTGCCGTTAATTCGCTACACTGCAATGCTGAATGGGTTAACGCAAATTGCATTGACAAAGATCGATATTTTGGATAAGTTCGAATCAATTAAAGTTTGTACTTCGTATGATGTTGATGGCCGGGAACTGAAATATTTCCCCTCGGATCTGGAAGTGGTTAAACGGGCTAAACCAATATATACAACTCTACCCGGTTGGCAGGAAGATACCAGTTCGTGCTCCACATTTGATGAATTACCGGAAAATGCCAGAAATTACATTCTTTGGCTGGAAAAGCATATTGAAGTGCCAATCACATTCGTTTCGATCGGAGCAAGACGCGACCAGGTTATTCAGCGTGCTCCCAAACAGGAGTAAATAAATGCAGAAGAAAATGAGCGGGGGACCAGGTTCTGTACAGCTAAAATTGTTATTGACAGTTTTGGCCATCCTTATTGGCGGGGGAACTCTCATTTATACCAATAAGCTCGTTGTAAAACTTCAGGAGCGGGAGCGGCAAATTGTGCAGCTTTACGCGAAAGGAATTCAATATATAGCCAATACTCCCTCAGACAATTCTGATATCACATTTCTTTTCGAAAATATCATACGTCCCATAGATTTCCCTATGGTGCTTTCGGATGCCCATGATTCTGTTTCGATTGAAAATAAAAGCAACATCCGGAATTTGACTGTCGATTCGACCTGGAGTAATAAACAGGCTGAGTTGTTTATTCAGGAAGAAATTAAAAAAATGGATGAAGTGCACCATCCGATTCCGGTTACATACATAGCCGGTTCAGATACTATTGTTCTGACGAAAATACACTATGGCGATTCAGCGTTGGTTCAAAAACTTCGGTATTATCCCTATGTTCAGATTATTGTTGCTGCCGTCTTTCTGGTACTGGGTTATATCGGGTTTTCGCAGATAAAACGCAGCGAGCAGAGCAATATCTGGGTTGGTATGGCAAAGGAAACAGCTCATCAGTTTGGTACCCCGCTTTCAAGCCTCATGGGTTGGCTTGAATTGTTGAAAATGAATTATGCCGACAAGGATAAAGTACAGGATATCGCTGAAGAGATTGAAAACGATGTCGAAAAACTCAATAAAATTACCAACAGGTTCTCGAAAATAGGTTCAAAAACAGAGCTTAAGCCAACCATACTTGGTGAGGATATTAAACATGTAGTTGAATACTTCAAACGCCGCCTGCCACAAACCGGTAAAAAAGTTGTTCTTGATGTTTCCGGCGATCTACAGGTAAAAGCTCTGGTTAATAGCGGACTGTTTGAATGGGTACTGGAAAACCTGATTAAAAACGCGCTTGACGCAATTGAGCATAATGATGGGAAAATTCATATAGCGGTAAAAGAACTGCGGCAGACGGTTGAGATTGAGGTGACAGATAATGGGAAAGGAATTGACCTAAAACATAGAAAAGATGTTTTCCGCCCCGGTTACTCAACAAAACGTCGTGGTTGGGGGTTAGGTTTAAGTCTTTCTAAAAGGATTATTGAAGAATACCATCGGGGTAAAATTTTTGTAAAATCTTCCGGTACAGGGGCCGGGACTACATTTAAGATTGTCGTGCAAAAACCCAAAGATTAGAGAAGAGCAGGGCACTGAGTTATCAATGCCCTGCTTCTACTTTAACTCATCTCAAGCATCTTTTCAAGTGGTTTAAGTGCTTTTATACGCAATTCTTCTTCCATCTCAATTCCGGGCGACTTATTCACCATACAATTATAGATTTTTTCCAGTGTGTTTAATTTCATATGCGGGCAATTATTGCAGGAGCAGGACTCGTCCATACCCGGAGCGGGGATGAATGTTTTTTCGGGCAATGCCTTTTGCATTTGATGAAGAATACCCGGCTCTGTAACTACAATATATTCTGTGGCCGCATCAGTTCTGGTAAATTCGAGCAGCTTGCTTGTTGACCCAATGTAATCTGCCAGCTCTAAAAGTGCTTCCTCACATTCAGGATGAGCAATAATCTTTGCCGTGGGATGAAGCAGCTTTAAGTCAATAATTTTGCTTTTGCTGAATGTTTCATGCACCTGGCAAGCCCCATTCCATAACACCATATCTTTTCCGGTAACTTTACTTAGGTACCTGCCCAGGTTTTTATCGGGTGCGAACAGGATTTTTTGAGAGTCGGGGATTTGACGAATTAGTTTCTCTGCATTGCTGGAGGTGCAAATAATATCACTTAGGGCTTTTACTGCAGCGGTACAGTTTATATAAGTAATTGAAAGCAATTCAGGGTGCGAATTACGGAATTCAGCAAATTCCTCTGCCGGGGCGCTTTCTGCAAGTGAGCAACCAGCTTCCAAATCAGGAATTAATACCAGTTTTTCCGGATTCAAAATCTTAGCCGTTTCTGCCATAAAATGCACACCACAGAAAACAATCACATCAGCGGTTGTTGTTTTCGCTTTTCGGGCTAATTCGAGGCTATCGCCGATGAAATCGGCCAGGTCTTGGATTTCAGAATCCTGATAATAATGAGCGAGAATGACCGCATTCATTTCATTTTTTAAGGCGATAATTGAATCCCTTAAATTATTTTTGTTATTGTTGGGTATTAGCATAAAAAATTAGATTATTTATAGTTAAAAACTTCTAAAGTTTGAAAAAGCTTTCTCAATTGTGCGAAAATAGGGTTTTTGTTTCTCAAATATAAGTCAAAAATAAAACAATTTGTTTGGCATAATAGTTGCTTAACTTAAGCGTTATAGGAAACAAGCAATTGTTTCCACATAGCACCCTCCTTATAGTAACACACACAGCTGCCGTGGTCACGCCCTCTTCCACGGCAGTTTTATTTTAAATACACACTTTGTGATAGATTTTTACTATTTCTTCTGCCATTACATCAATATTGTATAATTTAACGGCTTTTGTAGAATAAGCAGCTGATAATGAGATTCGCAGTTCGCGTGAACTGATCGCTTCGCGCAGTGCAGCCTGCAAACTTTCAATATCGCCCATGGCGCATACTAATCCATCTTTTCCGGGAGTGAAATCTTGGCGGAGATTGGTAAATTCAGTTGTAATTATACAATTATTGGTTAAAGCGGCCTCTATCATCGTTAAAGGAAAGCCTTCGGTTGTAATACGGGTCGGGTTTACGAAAATATGGCTATGAACCAGAATTTCTTGTAAATTATCCACTTCACCAATAAATTCAACAATATTATAATTAGAAATTAATTGCTTTAGCCGTGTCTCATCGGGCCCCTTTCCAGCCAGAATGAAACGGCAATCGCGGCGTATTTCAGCCTCCAATCCCTGAACAGCATTGATGTAATAGTCGAATCCCTTTTCAGCGATGAGTCTGCCTGCCGCTAAAACGGTAACCGGAGTGCTTAAATGCTTATCCGGAGAGGAAGGCAAAGCTTCCATTCCACAACGAACAACTTGGTATAAATCCGGTGTTATCCTTTTATTTTCCATATAGGGTACCAGGGCAGGATTCACTAAAATATAATAATCTGCCTTTTCATGGGCCAAAATACCTTCATTAGGGAAAATACCGTGAATTGTCTGTACAACTCGTGTATGGCTTGCGCGGGATGAAAAGTAAGCGATGTTTGCCAGATAGTGCGTATGAGCATGAAAAACCGAGATTCCAAGTTCTCTTGTTAGTTTTCTAAGATGAAAGACGGAACGCGTAAAGTTCTGCGGAGAACGGGTTGAATAGGACAATTCAGGAATATGAATAATCGGGAGTCCTTCAAGAGCGTATTTATTGTGGATATCTGCATTGGCTACTATCAGTATCGGGGTAATTTCCGGATATTTACGATGTAAATAGCCGATCAGATGTCCTACATGATTGGCGACGCCGTCTGTTCCGGATAGTGAATCTATCAGTAGGCCAACTTTAATCATCGCCCGCACCGCCTTCTATTAATTTTTTATAAGCAGTTATATGTGCAACTGCCAGGTTTTCCCATGTATATTCCTGAATACTAAGCCGGGCTTCAGTTTTCATTCTGTCCAAAAGTTGTTCCGAATTGCGGATTTTATGTAAACGTAGCAGTAAAGAATCATCATTTAGTGAGAAAATAACCCCATTTTTATCATTAATAATGAGTCTGCTAATTCCGCTACCCTCAACGGCAGCGACAGGAATTCCCAGGCTCAGCGCTTCAAAGGCTGCGAATGAAAACGTTTCATCTGTGTAGGGAACAATGAAAAAATCTGAATTCTTAAGAATTGAATGCCACTGCCCGGGTGGAAGTAAGCTATGCATTTGGCAGTGGATTTTTGCCGGTATACTATCTGCAACAGAGTCAGAAAAACCCGTTAGAATTAACGAAAATTGCTCATCCGCATCAAAAAGCTTTTGTAAGCATACTTTAGCTGCACTTTCCCTTAATTCGTTCCCTCCCAGAAAGCAAAGGGTCATGGCAGGGGATAAGTCCGGCATTGCTTCGGGCAGGGCTGTATGGCCGGGTGTTATTACTTCCGATGGGGGAAAAGTACCGTTATACGAAGCTTTGTACAACCTGAGTGGGACATCAGAAAATGTAAAAATGTAGTCAGAAAAATGGAACAGGCACTTCTCGACAACTATATCTTTTATTTTATACAAAACTCCGATTGCCGGTTTGCGCTCATTCTCAAATCGGGCAATCCCGTGGCAGGTGTATACAATCTTATATCGGTAAAGCCATTTTAACAGCAGAAGAATAATTGTAACTCGGTGAAATTCGGTAATATGTAAAATCTTTGGCCGAAGTTTGAATAAAAGTATTGGTATCTGTAACAGGCCCGCTATAATGTGCGTATATTCAGAATTTGTCTTTCTGAGTGAAAATAGCCGATTCCAGAGACTTTGATTTTTATGTTTACCCGAATACGTTAATACCGTTAATTCACATAGCGAGGATATTGAGTTCGAAAGGCGGTTAGTATATACTTCGGGACCGGTTAAATTGTTAGCTGACGACGGAGTACCAAGTATGACAACTTTCATACACATCGCCTCTGCTTAATCAAGTATGCGGTATTTTTTTATAAAATAGAGCTGGAGAAGAAACGTAAGATACTCAGTAAAAATTGTTGAGTAAACGGCTCCCCAAACACCAATTTTAGGAATGGCGATTATGTTAAAGATTATATTCGCCAACGCCACAGCAAACACGCATTGTGTGGTTATTTGTTCTTTACGAGCCGAGTTAAGTATAATTCCCGTGAAATTATTCAACAGCAACCCGGGTAAAGCGAACAAGAGTACTTTGAAATAGGGTGCCGCCTGGGCATAAAAACTACCATAAATTGTCGAAGTTATAAATTCTGCCATCAGAAAGCCAACAGCTATAAAGGGCAATAAACTGGCAGTTAAAACCCAAATTTTATGGTATATATGCGATTTATTTATTTTTCCTCTTCCGGCGAATTCTTTGGAAAGATCGGAGAAAAGCGGTGTAAAGATAAAATTCGAAAATGCCTGAGGGGCTTTATACAACGAATAAGCCACTGCATATAAAGCAATAATAATATCGCCTTTGAAATAACGCAATAAGAGTATATCAACTCTATCATAGGTCCACACAAACACGATACTTAGGCCAAGCGGGAGCGAGGCTGCAAGCATTCGCCGTAACATGCTCCAGGAAAGCATGGTAAAATGCGGCCTGAAATCGTATTTATTTACATACCAAAACAAACTAATGAGATGAATAAGTCCCGAAAGAACAAATATACCTGCAACAGTAGTAAAACCTTTGCCGATTTCAATGACACTGATAATTCCAACTACCATTGAAAGACGGCTAAAAAGCAGTAAGAGAAAACTTTGTTTGTAAGCTTCTTTGCCGAACAATACCGCGTTAAAAAGTCCGCATATCGAATACACAAAAACTGCAGAACTTAACAGCATTGAAGCACGTGAATAGTAGATAGATGAATACTTAAAGTACAGCATGGCCATAATATAAAAAGGCACGAAAAGCAGTACTCGGGTAGTAAAGGCCTGGTTAAATTCATTTTTGAGTTCTTTATTCCCACTGGCAGTTTCTCTCTGGAAGTACGTGGAAAAACCGAATTCAAAAAAGGTCATTAGTAGATTTGCAAATGCGAAACATGCTGTAACGTGGCCATACGTTTTACCGCTAAACCTTCGGGCAAGTATGACGAATAGAATAAAAAAAGTGAATTTTTCTAAGATATTAGAAAAGAAGATGTAAATGCCTTTGCTTACATGCTGGCTGAATATCTTTTGAATGCTCTGATAATGCACTGTTCGCGTATTTTCCCTGCAATAAAAACGTAAGAGAAATAACAAAATAAAAAAAGCGGGTCACATAACCTGTGACCCGCGTTAAAAAAAATATAATTACGCGTGGTAATTAATTGCTGCAAGACCTTCGAATTTTGCTGCGTCACCTAATTCTTCTTCAATACGAAGTAATTGGTTGTACTTAGCAATACGGTCTGTACGTGAGGTAGAACCGGTTTTGATCTGACCAGCATTGGTAGCTACCGCGATATCGGCGATAGTGGTATCTTCAGTTTCGCCCGAACGGTGGCTGATAACAGCGGTGTATCCGGCTTTTTTCGCCATTTCGATAGCATCGAGTGTTTCAGTTAAAGTACCGATCTGGTTAACTTTAATAAGGATTGAATTTGCAGTTTTGCGCTCAATTCCCATAGAGAGGCGGCTGGTATTTGTTACGAATAAATCATCGCCAACCAACTGAATCTTATGGCCAACTTTATCAGTCATAAGTTTCCAACCATCCCAATCATCTTCTGCTAAACCGTCTTCAATCGAAACGATAGGATATTGGTTAACCCAGTTAACCCAATAATCAACCATTTCTTCGGAGCTGATTTCTTTTTTATCTGATTTAAAGAACTGGTAAACTTTCTTTTCCGGAATGTACATTTCGCTGCTTGCAGGATCTAAAGCAATGCAAATATCTTTGCCGGCTTTGAGGCCTAATTTCTCAACAGCTTCGAGAATTACGTCAATTGCTTCAACGTTAGATTTCAGGTTCGGAGCAAATCCGCCTTCATCACCAACTGAAGTATTATAACCTTTTTTCTTCAATACAGATTTTAATGTATGGAATACTTCGGTACCCATACGTAAAGCTTCTGAAAAGCTTGTAGCGCCTACGGGCATAATCATAAATTCCTGAAAATCAACGTTATTATCAGCATGTTTACCACCGTTGATAATATTCATCATAGGAACGGGGAGTACTTTTGCATTCACGCCGCCTAAATAGCGATATAATGGCATATTCAATGAAGCCGCAACTGCTTTAGCTGTAGCAAGTGAAACGCCTAAGATTGCATTAGCACCTAATTTTGATTTATTCGGTGTGCCATCCAAACGGAGTAATTCCTGGTCGAGGCCTACCTGATCAATAGCCGGGTAACCAATTAATTCATCGGAAATGATGGTATTTACATTATTAACTGCATTTAAAACGCCTTTGCCGAGATAGCGTGATTTATCATCATCACGTAATTCGCAAGCTTCGTGCTCTCCTGTTGAGGCTCCGCTTGGAACAGCTGCTCTACCAACTACACCATTTTCAAGTATAACTTCAGCTTCAAGAGTGGGGTTACCACGTGAATCAAGTATTTCACGTGCAATTACATCTTCAATATATAACATAGGTTGTCTCCTGTTAGTTGTTAAATTAGCAAGTGTATACCTCAAAATTAAACTATTAAGGTATCATCAACAAACTACAAAGGAAAAAACTTTCTCTTTGATTTGATGGCTAAGTTAAGCTAATTACAGAACATGACTATAACTAATGAATTCTTTTAGTTGAGTTGCTTTGAAATGAAAATTGAATCAGCCGATTAATCGAAATTGGAGAGGGCAGTTGTAAAACTGCCCCCATAAATAAGAATTTACTGTTGTGTATAAAAATCAATCATTTTTTGAATAGCCCTTTTACAAACAGGGCAGAAATTATCTATTGAGATAGATTTCATTGTACAGTCCTGGCGAGGGCGGTAAACACCTTTTGCTACGTATCCTCCGCCTTCATAAGCGCCGATAACATCTTTTTTAGATGTATCTACCGGTGTAGGGATTGGTGTTCCGTCGGCAACCAGATCTTTCCATTTGGAGGCAAAATCTACCAATGTCGTTACATTCGGGTCTGTTGGCTCAACCGATTTTGAATAAAAGTCCTGGTAAGCTGTAGAGCTTTCATAATATTCATCAGCAAGCGAGGCGAATCCATGTCCAAATTCATGGGTGAATATATATTCATTGCGTTTATTATCACTTACGCAGATGGAGTAGAAGTTATAAATTGCGCCACCGCCGTATTTTTCGGTGTTTACCAGTATATAAATCTGATCATAGGGGGCATTAGCAGCTACATCACGCACGCTTCGATAATCGGTGGTCATACAATAACGTTCTATATCAAATGTATAAAATCCGGTGTTTACTACTGTCTGTTTCCATATATTCAGGCCCGGAATATCGGTGCCTGAATCAGCTGATGGAGCTTCGATACCCCATATATTAAATTTATCCTTGTTCTCTTTATATGGTGATGCATTAAAGAGGTACCCGGCGAATTTACTGCAATCTGCTTTAAATTTACCCATCTGTTCTTTCGTGTAACCTTCGGGAATTATGACAATATCAACTTTTCTTGCCGGCTCACCAGAATAATGTACTTTGAAATTTGGAAAGACCAGCCGACGTTCTTTTTTTACAAAATAGCTGTTCGGATCTACCAGGTACTCACATTTCTTTGTGAGGATATTTTCTTTATTCCGTGAATAAAAAGTAATATAGAATTTTTCTTTTGGGTACGGAAAAATTACCGACTCGGGAAAACTTTTCCGGTAGTGTTTTGCTTCTTCGGTAGTTTGCCATTCGCTAAACAGTGTAGCATAATTGCGGGAATAAATAATCTCGCCGCTGGCATAATCTTTAATCTCGAATTTGAATTTACCATAATTGAATGGTTCTATAAGGTTGCCGTGTGGACCTCCCCAATAAGGTTCTTCAATAAATTCGGTCAGGAAAAACTCATCACCTTTAATATCACCGGCATGGTCATAATCCAGACGAAAGGTCTTGTCATAAAAGAATTTATCGAATTTAGTCTGTGCAGAAAGTGTAAGAACAGCAAACAACAGGAAAAGAAAGGCTTTTTTCATATAGCAAATCCATTATTATTTCGGAAGTTTTCTTGCGGTAATTTACCAAAAAATTCGGTGAAGTGGAAAAGAATCGATGCGATAAAAGAAAGAGGCCGCACCGGCGGCCTCGGTGAGGTGTTATTTCGAATTGTTCATATAAATATTGCGCGCGGGGATCGGGAAACTGATTCCTAGCTCGGTAAACTGTGCGTAAATTTTTTCCCGCAGCCGACATCCCAAATCAAACGCGTTGTGGTAATCATCTGTTTTAACTGCCAGCTTGAATTCCATGTATGTATCACCAAACCTGATAAGGCTAACATCCGGGGGGTCGCTCATGTCAACATGGGGGTCTGATTGCGCGATATTGAGCAGCATTTGTTTAATAGATTGTATGTCATTGTTGTATGCTACGGGGATATCGACAACTACCCTGGTGCGACTGGTAGGATACGTAAAGTTAATAATCCGCGATTTCACGATATCATTATTCGGTACGAGCAGAATATTTTTATCAAAATCCAAAATTTTCGTACTGCGAATTCCTATTGCTGTTACATCGCCATAGATATCAGAACCGATCTTGATTCTATCCCCGATTCGAAACGGCCGGTCAACCATAATGATAAATCCGGATATCATATTCGAAAGAGTTTCCTGTGCGGCCAACGCTATTGCCAAAGAACCCACACCGAGAGAAACAATAAACGCGCTGATGTCTATATTGAACTTAGCAAGTATCACTACTCCTGCTAAAATAGCAAGCAGCAACCGTGATACTTTTTTGAGAAGCGGGAAAAGGCTTCCGCTTAAATCTTTATTTTCGCTCGCTTTGGTTTTCTCTGCATACCAGTCGAAGGCCAAAGAAATAATCCTGCTGCCTATAATCAATAACAAACCAATAAGGATTACAAATAATGCATTATCCAGAAAGGTAACTGTCTTATTCAGGTACGGGTGCTGCTGAATTAATGTTTTATTCGAAGAAACATCTAATAATTCGAATCCATCTTTGAAAATCATCAATGAAACATACCCGCCTAAAAGAACGAGAAGTTTCTTACTGCTGTTTTCGATAATCTCAAGAATCAGGTCATCGAATTGTGTTTCGGTACGGCTAGTAAAAGGCTTTAGCACGTACCTGATAATGTAGGAAAATACTTTTGCAACAAGGATGAACCCAATAAATACTGCAACACAGAGAATAACTTCGAAGAGCAGATCGTTATTTACCTGATTCCTGAAAAAATGTAAAATACTCACAGTTACGTGTCCTTAATATAAAAACAGTTGATTGCGCAGAATGCTTCAAATCTCAGTAGAAAGTCAATTTTACACATTCGTTCTTTTGCGTTTGACCCGGCCATTAAGCAGGGTAATTGCTATCAACCTCGCTTAATAAAGATTCTTCATGCAAATTTCAGTATTTCAACCGAGAAAACAAAAAGTGTGCAGTGCTAATATATTGATCGGACGGAACTTTTCACTTTGAGCCTATGTTACTTTAGTGTGTGTGTTACTATATCAAATAATTCTATATGAGGATGTTATGAAAGCAACATTAGCAATTGTGGTTTTAATTTTCGCACTAAGCGCTTCAGTTTTCGCCCTTCCCCGATTTTCTCTTCGCACAGGTGCGCTTTGTTCTGATTGCCACGTTAACCCGACCGGGGGTGCCATTCGTACTGAGGGAGGATGGACCTACGGCAAAAATACCTTAAAAATGTGGAATACATACACTTCGGACGAATCCTTTGAGATGAGCCCGAAAATAGGGAAGAATATTACTTTCGGATTTGACTATCGCACACAGATGCTTGTTGCTTTTGATTCATCATCAACCCGTAGTGATTTCCACCGGATGACCGGATCGGTATATTTCAACGTAGATCTTTCTCCCGGGATTCATACATTCGCCCGTTACGATTTTATTCAGAAAATTTGGGAAGGCTATGGAATTGTAAATATTGGAAATCTTTATGTGAAAGCAGGATCGTTTGCCCCTGATTTTGGCCTCCGTCTCGACGATCATTCAGCATATACCCGTGGCGGCGATCTGAACGTTATCACAAATACTCAATATGGATTGCCATTCGGTCCTAAATATATTCTTACCGGAGCTGAAGCAGGTTATAATTTCAAAGATATTGTACAACTTTCTGTAAGTACCGGAGGTGATGGTACCCCGACATTTCAGAATGAGCCCGCTTATATAACTAAATTGCAGGTACTCCCGTATACTTCGGATGATTTTAATCTGATGACAGGTGTTTCTTTCGCATCCGTGAAAAGATTGGATAATAATACCGGCGATAAACTGAATTCGCAAATATATGGCGGATATTTTGGGGCCGGGTATCATTCTCTTACATTACTGGCCGAGTACGATCAAGGCAAGGATTATTATATTCAAGGTTCTACCGTAAAAGTTTTCATGGCAGAGGCCGCGCTGGTTTTAACAAAAGGCCTTGAAGGACAAGTTCGCTACGACTCAATGACCGGTGATGATCCGGCAGCCCCAGCGACGCATAAGTTATCACTACAGCATGTTATTTTAGGACTAAATTGGACTCCGGTTAGCTTTGTTGAGATTATTCCACAATACAGATTCCATCTGGAAGATCCCGAAATAAAAAATAACGCGGCGGTATTGCAATTTCATTTCTTCTATTAAGAATTATATCTAAAGAAATTCCAACAAAACACGAGAGCAGTGTTCCACTTTTGTGGCGCTGCTTTTTTTTTACTTTAAAATGGAATAAATGGGGGAGGGGGTTTAAAAGAAGAAAAGGCAGTATTGTTTGGTTTACTGCCTTGCTTCTGGTGTGAAACTGAAAACATTATAATGTAATTCAAGTAACTCATGCCTGAAATTCCGGATTAAATCCATTTCCAGGTTTTTTTTCTTGACAAAATCCCTATCGACGATGGAAGAATACCGGTATCTGGTAACATTCTCGGGCCCCTTTGTTAAAAATGGAAGCACCGGGAATTCGAGCAAACGAATGATTGACCGTAACTTACTACCGATACCTTTCATGGTAAGAAGATTTTCTTTTAAAAAGAAAAAATTTCTTTTAAGGCGGTCAATTTCGTTTGAAGGAACTGATTTTCTATCGAGTATAACGTCCAGTTCATGAACATAATCCTCAATTAAAACCAGTAAAAATTCCTTCTGGTCTTGCATAATAAATCCTCTTTAAGTTGCTTCAAGCCCATACTACTTTTGCCCAAGTCAGATATTGAAAGCCTGAAGAATAAGGCGACTTATTCCTGCATGCAAAGAACAATTTTCCTTTTCAGAAAAACCCGTGATCAGAAAGATGAACTCTCCGATTACTCACCTGAAATATACAGTTTTACCCGCAAAAAACCTAAGTAAAATGCAGTTTAAGTGAAATAAATCACAACTATAGAAATAAAAAAAATAACTCTAAAAACTTATTCATTTTCATTCGATAATAATAACTAAGCGCAGAATATTGCTGGTATTCTGACACTACCTGCCAAAGAAAGCCCTGAGTTATTGTATAACGATCTCTGACGCATTCCGTATATCTGCATAAAAATAACCTAACGCAGCCAGGAACGCGTGGTGTACTTCTGCAGCCGGAATTTGTCTGCCCAAAACCGCTAAATCCTTCGTGGCACATGCATCAGCTACAAGAGTTACCGTATGCCCCAGGTCTTTTGCCGCACGAACTGTTGCGTCGATGCACATGTGGGTCATCATGCCACAAATGACAAGTTCGCTGGTGTGGTATTTACACAATACATCCTGCAAGCGTGTGTGTAAAAAGCTATTTGGAACGTGTTTTAGAATAATTGGTTCGGTTGGCAATGGCGCTACCTGATTATGTATCTCCGCACCAGGTGTTCCCGGAATAAAGAATGTTGCTCCGGCCCTGTTTGCTAAATGTTGAACATGAACTACAGGTAAATTATTGTTCCTAAAATAGTTAAGTAATTTAGCAGCCTTGGTAACCGCCTCGATACTACCGAGCAGAGGATTGGTACCGCCTTCAAAGTAATCATTTTGAAAGTCAATTAGTAATAAGGTTTTCATGTAATCCTGATATAAAAGATGTGTTTTCGATTCATAATGTAATGGATTTACCAATTACTTGAAACGGGGATGAAGCGATTTCCAGATAAAGATGCTGAGATGGTACTACTAAAAAATGCTTCTCTTGAATTTGCAAGCTGAATATTGTTATGAAAAGAGCGTTCATCCCGAAAATTTACTGCTCATCCTGCCAGGTTCCCACGTGTACCAACTCAATTGAACAGCGAGGTAATTATATGCATTTTTGTACCAGAGATTTTAATTATAAGATGATTACTTTAAGAAAGGACGATGCTATGAAAACGACAATGAAATTCGCGGTTGTAGTGATACTGATTGCTATGAGTGTATCAACAAGCTTCGCTTCTAAAAACCCCAGCCTGATGAAACGAAATTACGAACTGATTGAAGCAAACCTTCTCAATGGAATAACTACGGAGAATGAGGGCCTGAAAACAAGCTCCGCGTATTACCTTGGTGAACTAAAATCCCGTAAAGCCGTGCTTCCGTTGATGAAAATTTTACATGATGGAAAGAGTGATAGTGAGCGTATCAGTGCTGCTTTGGCTCTGATAAAAATTGGTGAGAGCCGGGGAGTTTTTGCCGTAAAGCAAGCTTCCAAATTCGATTCAAGTGAGAAAGTTCGGAATACCTGCCGACTTTTCTATGCCGATTATATGAAAAGTAAACAAAGCATGGAATAATGTTAAGAATATAAGTTTTTACTTAACAGCCGCGGCCAAAACCGCGGCTGTCGTATTTTAAAAATCGAACAGCTTATTTACGCGAACCATGAACGAAACCGCGGTAAGGGAGTGCAGACTGGACGGTAATAAATGCCCTGTGATCTATTTCCTCAATTGTTCTTATTACCTGCCGTTGTTGTTTACGTGGTACCACGCATATCATTATTGCAACCCCTCCGGTGCCGCCTTCTCCGGGTAAAATAGTAACGCCATACCTGTTCAATCGAAGAATATTCGCAATTTCATCGGTGTGGAATTTAGAAATTATATTTATCTGAACGTAGCCCAGTCCTACTTTTTGTTCCAGCGTAATGCCAAGTACATTGCCTAATGCGAACCCCGTGGCATATCCAACCATGTTCGCGTAATTATCCAGGTGCTGAAAAACATATCTGATAGCAAAAATCCATATAAGTACCTCAAAAAATCCGGCCATACCTGCCAGCATACGTCGGCCCTGCACTACTAAAATCGTGCGAAAGGTGCCTATTGTTACATCGCAGACACGCATTAAGGCAATTATCAGTCCGCCAATAATGTATTCAATCATATATACTACCAAAAATTTGTAAAATTTCCGTGACTAAAATACCGGAAAATCGAGAAAATAATTTCAATAATTGGCACGGGCCGGTAATTTTATTTGCCAATAAACTATATTTGCACTGGTAAAATTTTAATTATGACATGTTTGAATCAGAACGCGAAAATTTAGTACATACTTTGATGAAAAAGGGCATAAAAGCCCCACAAGTCCTCGATGCTTTTTATAAAGTTGAACGGCATTTATTTGTACCCGAATCAATGAAGTTTTTCGCCTATAAAGATAATGCTCTTCCAATTGGAAAAGGGCAGACAATCTCGCAGCCATATACTGTGGCATATATGACGGAAAAACTCGATTTACAAAAAGGGGATAGAGTTCTTGAAATAGGTACCGGATCAGGTTTTCAGGCTGCCATTTTATATGCTATGGGCATGAAAGTATATACAATTGAGCGGCAGTATGATATTTTTCTGCAAACACAAAAGCTTTTTGAACGCTTACAGGTGCGGGTAATGGCTATATATGGAGATGGCACCATTGGATGGACAGAATTTGCACCGTATCAGGGAATTATTGTTACCGCGGGCTCACCTAAAGTGCCTGACTCATTACTGAGACAACTGGCTGTTGGTGGTAAAATGGTTATTCCCGTGGGCACAAAATCTTCACAGGAGCTCCATATAATTACTCGTTTGGATGAGGAGCATTTCGAGTTAAAGAAGGAACCGAATTTTCTGTTTGTTCCACTGATTGGCCGTGAGGGATGGGACAACGAGTAATAATAATAACCGGCCCGACCTGTTCCGGTAAAACTGAAATTGCGCTTCGGTTAGCCAGGTATTTACACACCGAAATTATATCTGCCGATAGCAGGCAAATTTACCGAACAATTTCCATTGGCACTGCCAAACCGGGTCCTGAAACATTAACTGCAGTTCCTCATCATCTTATCGATTTTCTTGAATTAACAGAAGCATACAATGCCGGCAGCTTTGAACAGGATGCACTCCGGATAATTGATTCACTCACCGAACACGGGAAAATACCTGTAGTGGCTGGGGGAACGGGGTTGTATATAAAGGCTTTAACCGAAGGGATTGTTGATGTGCAACCTGATGAAGCACTCAGGGCTGAATTACATAAACTTCGTACGGAAAAGGGGAATAACGGTTTGTATGAGTTACTGAATAGTATCGATCCCGAAACGGCAGAAATGATGCTGCCGGTAAACTGGAAACGGGTAATGCGTGCAATTGAAGTGAAGAAAATCACGGGGGCATCTATTCGTTCAATTCATCAACAGTACAAAAGGGTCGTTGAACCGGAATTTATTCAGTTCTGTCTAAACCGGGAACGCGGAGAATTATATGACGCGATAAACGCGCGTGTTGACGCTATGATGGATGCCGGTTTACTGCACGAAGCCCTGACCTTGTTTGATCAAGGGTTAACCCCTGAGCTTAATTCACTCAATACCGTGGGGTATAAGGAGTTGTACAGTTACTATCGAGGGCAGATAGATTTGGCTGAAGCTGTGCGCCAGATAAAACGCAATACCCGCCATTACGCAAAACGCCAGCTGACCTGGTTCAGGGGAATTGAAGATATGAATTGGGTGGATATTCTGCCCGGCACCGATCCGGAAGATATTGTGCTCTCTATTCTCAAAACCACCGGTATTTGATTCTTCTTGAGATTCTGAATCATTCGGAACTTTACAAAATTTGGTTATGGATTTAATAAAAATTTTCCTTATATCATTCTCTTAGACCATTGTTTTCCACAGTCTAATAAGTCCGTAAATATCCGTATCTTTATAGGTTATTCACGATAAAATTTAGGAATATATCTCCTTAATCGCGCAAAGGTTAGGGAAACAAATTAACGAATGAAAAAGACAATCCTTTTTTACTTTATTTGCGTTTTTATATCCTTAGCAATAACACTTAACGGGTTAAAGGCTTGTACGCCGGGAGTAAAGCATGATAACAGGCGTGCCGGTCATTCTTTTAACGCAATTCCCTATGATACCACCTATATAAACCCGCATCAAAAAAACTTTGATGTTGTTCATTATGATATCCATGTACGTTTGGATATCGCGGCGAAAATAGTTTTTGGTGATGTTCGGATAAGTGGAATAAAACGTCAGGCAGATAACGCAATTTATCTGAACCTTTATCCCAATATGGAAATTGATTCGTTGTGGCTGAATGGTGTGACAACAACTTGTATTCGCGAAGATCGTGTTTTTAGCATCCACAATGAATACCCTGCCGGGCCGGACACAATTACCATCAGGGTCAAATATCATGGTACACCGCGCAGGTTAGGCTTCTCATCGTTTGTATTTGGAGAAATAAACCACATTCCGATGGTTTATTCCATGAATGAACCGCAATATGCCGCAACCTGGCTGCCCTGCAATGATGATGTTGCTGATAAGGCGATGATGGATATGTACATAACAGCAGATTCTTCAATGGTTTCGGTATCAAATGGCAGGCTGATTTCCATTGAAAATAACGATTCTGTTAAAACGTACCATTGGCATTCGAATTATCCTATTGCCACCTATTTAATTTGTCTGTATTCGTCGCAGTATGTTATGTTCGAAGAAGAGCATAAAATGCCTGATGGTACAATACTTCCCTTACAATTTTATGTTTTGCCAAGACATCTTGATAATGCGAAAATAGATTTTAGCCGGCATGCCCGCATGTTTGCCGTGCTCGAAAAATTGTTTGGCCCGTATCCATTCATGAAAGATAAATATGGTATTGCTGAATTCCTGTGGCAGGGCGGGGCAATGGAGCATCAGACAATTACAGGAATCGGTACCTCGCTTGTTAAAGGTAAACAATATTTTGAAGATATGTATCTTCATGAACTTTCACACCATTGGTGGGGTAATTCAGTTTCTCCGAAAACATGGAAAGATGTTTGGCTTAACGAGGGCTTTGCTTCCTATTGTGAAGCGTTGTATGAAGAGCAGGTAAACGGGCAGGATGCATTGCATAGTAAAATGATGGAATATTCCGGGTTCCCCGATGAAAACCCGCTGTATAACCCGGGTGATGATATGTTTTCACAGAAAGTTTATCACAAAGGGGCCTGGGTGCTGCACATGCTGCGTAATGAACTTGGCGATAGTGTATTTTTCAATGTCCTTCGCACGTATTATCATACATATCAATTCGCGAATGCTTCAACCGATGATTTTATTAATATCTGTCAGTCTGTTTCGGGTAAAGACCTAACCATATTTTTCCGGCAGTGGGTATTTGAAGATTTTCGCGTACCACAAATTGAATACCGATGGAAATTTATTAATTCGGATATATTGCAACTCGATATAAAGCAAATTCAGCAAAAGGGAGTGTACACGTTTCCACTTGAATTTGATATTGTTAATGGTAAAACGCGCAGTACCCGGAAAATTCAATTGACAAAAGCAGAAGAAAGATTTAACCTTACGGTTTCAGCAAAACCCGATTCCGTAATTCTTGATCCGCATCAGAAATTACTCATTCAGTTTATTGAAGGCAATTAGTATGGATAAAGGAGTATATTTTATTTCCGATATTCATCTTGGCCTTCAGGATGAAACGAAGGAGCGGTTGAAGGAAGCCGCTCTCGTTTCTTTTTTACATTTTATTGAAGATAAAGCTGAAGCCCTGTACATAGTGGGTGATATGTTTGACTATTGGTTCGAATATCGCCGCGTAATTCAGAAAGGCTATTTTAAAGTATTTACCGCCCTGGCTAATCTGGTGGAAAAAGGCGTTGAAGTTCATTATATTATTGGTAATCATGATTTTATGCACCGTGACTTTTTTACTAAGCAAATAGGTGTGCATGTATATGAAGAGCCTATTGATGTAATAGTTCAAGGGAAAAGGTTTTTTATAGCTCATGGCGATGGGCTGGTGGCCAATGACTTAGGCTATAAAATTTTGAAAAAAATACTTCGGAACAAGAAAATTCAGTGGATATATAGTCTATTCCATCCTGACTTGGGTATAGCGATCGCAAGTCATAGCAGTAAAACCAGCAGGCAATATACTGCACAAAAGGATTATGGTGAGCAGGATAGCATGTTTGCAACCGCATCGGGAATTATTGATAATGGTTTCGATTATGTAGTATTTGGCCACTCGCACGCGATGGCCCTAAAACCTTATGGAAAAGGTGTGTACGTGAATTTAGGAAGTTGGTTATTCCAACCGGTATATGGCGTGTATTCCGGTGGAATGTTTCACATAGAAAAATGGAATTATAATGACTGAGAATAATGATCTTTCTCCCCAGGAAAGTGTAGAGCGGGTACGGGCGCGTAAGAAAAAACTGGATTCAAAAAAGCGTCGGCGTAACTGGTTTATTGCAATCGGGTTTGTTTCTTTAGCCTTTATCGTATTTGTAATTCTGGGCCTTCCGTCACTGGAAGAACTAGAAAATCCTAAACCGCAGCTTGCAACGAAAGTATATTCTATTGATGGCGAGATTATTGGTCAGTTTTTTATTGAAAATAGAATTGAAACGGATATCGATTCACTTCCAGCGCATTTAACGCAGGCATTAGTCGCGGCTGAAGATCGTAAATTTTACGATCACTGGGGTGTTGATATGGTACGTGTATTTAAGGCAATATTTAAAAATATCTTCCTGTTCTCACATGAAGGTGCAAGCACAATTACACAACAACTATCGAAGAATCTGTATCAGTTAAAATCCAAGAACGAAAATTTCATGGAAACCGGGGTAAGGAAAATCAGGGAGTGGATTACCTCGATTCAAATTGAGCGGAATTTTACCAAAAAGGAAATACTCGAACTTTATCTAAATGTATCCTTCTTTGGGAAGGGAGCCTATGGAATTGAAACGGCAGCCCGTACATATTTTGATAAACCGGGTAAGGAATTAACAGTACCTGAATCGGCCATGCTTGTCGCATTGTTAAAATCGCACGTGGTTTACGATCCTGAAAAGAGGCCGGCTAATGCTTTACGCCGCAGAAATGTGGTAATTCAGAGCATGGTTGAAGCAGGGTACCTTGACCAGGCTGTGGCCGATAAGTACAAGCAGGAACCAATTCACCTGGCCAGAGAACGGGGCACCAAAGTAAAAATACAAAGCGAAGCACCCCATTTCCTGGAATATATTCGTCAGCAGGTAGAGAGCATTGTTGATAAGAAGGGTTATAACCTTTACAGGGATGGTCTGTCGATTTATACTACGATTAACTCACAGATGCAGCGTATTGCAAACCGGGTAGTAGTAGACCACCTAAAAGAATATCAGGAAGTTTTCTATAAAAATTGGAAATGGGAATCGAACAAAGAAGTATTCAATCAGGTACTTGAAAAATCGATTAAGGCACAGGCAGAATACCGGGACGCTGATTCACCGTCGCTAAAAGAGGCTGTATTCCAAAAGTATAAAAATAATCAGCGCTTTGTTGATTCGGTTAAGAAAGTTGAATCATCTATTCAGGTAGGTTTTGTCGCCATCGACCCTAAAAATGGTCAGATTAGGGCCATGGTTGGGGGCAATAATATACAATTCGCGTATGGATTGAACCACGTTACTCAAATTCGTCGTCAGCCGGGTTCTGGTTTTAAGCCGTTCGTTTATGCTGTTGCACTGGATAATGGATACCCGCCAGCCTATTCACTACTGAATGAAAAATTCGATTATCACGGCTGGTCTCCATCGAACAGCGAAAGTGATTATGGCGGATACATGACTCTTCGCGAAGCACTCGCGCATTCAGTAAATGTTATTGCCGGTCGCCTCACTATATCGGATATCGCACCGCCAAAGCAGGTAATCGCTATGGCCCGGCAAATGGGTATAAAATCGCCGTTATCTGCTTATCCGTCAATAGCGTTGGGTACATTTGAAGTGTCGCCAATGGAAATGGCAACGGGGTACTCAACTATCGCGAGCGGTGGTGTGTACCATGAACCGCAAGGAATTTTGCGCATTGAGGATAGAAATGGAATAATAATCCAGGAGTTTAAAACACAATCATACGAAGCAATGTCAGCTCAGACTGCAGCGTTGCTGACCAACATGATGCAAGACGTAATTAATTACGGTACAGGCGCCTCTGCAAACAAATGGTTCCGCCGCCCTGCAGCAGGAAAGACCGGTACAACGCAAGAATTTGCAGATGCCTGGTTTAACGGGTTTACTCCGCAGTTATGTGCTACTGCCTGGGTTGGTTTTGATGACAGGCGAATTCATTTTAACGGCTGGTATGGGCAGGGAGCCCGGGCAGCATTGCCTATTTGGGCCAAATTCATGTCTGAAGTGTATCAGAAACTGAATTTGCCTTTTGAGTATTTTTCTATACCCGATGGTGTTGTTGCTGCAGATTTCTGCAAGGAAAGCATAAAAAGGGGGCAGGCTGCTTTGGCAAATTCCGGGTGCCCGGAAATAGTTACGGACTATATACTCAGTAGTAAAATGCCAGAAACCTGTAAACTCCACTCCGGTATGCAAAGACACAGGCAGGAAAAAGAAGATTCTAACTGGTAGTATTTAGCCGGGTAGCCCCCAGTTACCCGGCTTTTCTTATCTCCACATCCGCACAGAAATTTATCCATATGCTAATCTCATTACGGGCATTGTCAGAAAATTCTAATCATTAAATTTTGGGTAAGACCGGCATGTATGTATAGCTGCATTGTAGGGTAAATGGATATTTGAATGGAGGGGGCCCCGGCTGGAATGAGCAAAAAAAAGCTGCCTGTTAAGGCAGCTTCTCAGTACTAATTTTCAAAATTTGTTGAAATACCGATTCGATGCAGTGCCCCGACCTGGCCTAAAGATGTAAACGCGTAATTCACCTGATATTGTTTAACATTAAATCCAACACCGATATTGAAGCCCGCCAAACCAGAGTAGTTTGCAATTTTCAAATCTGTTCTTTTCTGGTTATCGAGGCCCAAACGAAGTTTGAATGATTTTCCCAGCGTAAATTCGCCGCCAATTGTAAAGTTCTTAAATCTGTCAAAGAAGGCATCCGTTTTATCATTCAATCTTTGAAAATCGATGAAATATTTTAACGGCATAAATTGCAGTTTTTTCGAAAAACCTATACGCAGATCCAGCGGAAGGTTTTCTTTCACACCATCATAACGTGAGAGTTGCGTGCCAGCGTGCAATAAAGAAATACCAAAATTCATTCGTTGGCCGGGAATCGAATAATTTAGTCCGAAGTTGGTTGCCAAACCTGTGGAAGAATAGTTTTGAATGCTGGAATAGATAAATTCAATACCCATGCCATATGATATATTTTCATCGAGAAAATTTGCATAAGAAAGCTGCATGGCCATATCAGCTGCACCAAACGAAGCTTCTTCCTCTCCGAATTCATTTCGTCCTTCAAAAGAGCCGTAATTTACATACTTGATAGAAGCACCGATAAATCCGATTTCAGGATAATTATGCATTACAGAAAGGCCTGCGACATTTACATCCAACAAGTGTTTTACAAATGAAAAGGAGACAGGTGTACCCGTTTGAAATGCAAGACCCGCAGGGTTATAAAAAATGACGTCCGGGTCATCATTAGCCGAAGTTAAACTACCACCCATGCCTGCTGCCCGGGGTGAGACGTCTAATCGTAAAAACTCGTACACATTTTGAGAGTATGAGAATGTTGTAATACACACTACCATCGCAATGGCACTTAAAAAATACTTCATACGTATATATCTATATTATGAAATGAATGGAAATAAAATGTAAAATAATGATTTGCCAATAATATTTGGAGGAAAAAATTTAGGACCTGGGAGATTAATCACCTTATTTGTAGAAAGCACAAAAGGCAGTAAATAAGAAAAAATAGAGGCTGCCTTTTAAGACAGCCTCGAAAAAATCTATAATAGTGCCGTTTCGGTTTCTGCATCAAAGAAGTGCAGTTTCGTAGTATCAATATATAATTCTTTTACAGAACCGGGATTTGGTTTTTCGCGGGAAGGTATACGAGCAGTAAATTGAACTCCATCAACAGGGAAGTAGAGATATATTTCGTTTCCCATTGGTTCTACAACTTCAAGTTTCGCCTCGAATTTCTTACCTTCTTCAATTTGTACCTGGTGGAAATCTTCGGGCCGTACGCCCATCCAAACTTTTTTCCCCGTGCTGTTCTGTAATTTTGCTTCAATAGCCGCTGGTATTTGAATGGTTAGCGTTTTATTCTCACTAATAAACTGTAAAGTTCCTTCTTTAACCAAAGTGCCTGATATAAAATTCATAGAGGGGCTTCCGATGAAACCGGCCACGAATTTATTACCCGGGAAGTTATATAGATTAAGCGGTGTATCAATTTGCTGAACAATACCATCTTTCATTACAACAATCCGGTCACCCATGGTCATTGCTTCCACCTGATCGTGGGTAACATACACCATAGTAGCTTCTAATTGATGATGCAGGCGCGAGATCTCAGTTCTCATTTGCACGCGTAATTTTGCATCAAGATTACTCAAAGGCTCATCAAATAGGAATACCTTTGGTTTTCGAACAATAGCCCTGCCGACAGCAACTCTTTGACGTTGGCCACCGGATAATGCTTTGGGTTTTCTTTCAAGATACTGTTCCAAATCTAAAATTTTTGCTGCTTCTTTTACCCGGGCATCAATTTCATCCTTCGGGAATTTTCGAAGTTTTAACCCAAAAGCCATATTTTCATAAACACTCATGTGCGGGTAGAGGGCATAATTCTGGAATACCATGGCTATATCACGGTCTTTCGGGGAAACTTCATTGACTACTTTACCATCGATAAGCAGCTCACCTGAGGATATTTCTTCAAGTCCTGCTATCATGCGTAATGTAGTTGACTTGCCACAGCCGGAAGGACCGACAAGTACAACAAATTCTTTATCCTGAATATGAATATTGACATCTTTTACAGCAGTATTTCCGCCTTCATATGTCTTAAATACATTTCGTAAAATAACTTCAGCCATCGGTTTATCCGCTTATTTTGTTTAAATCATTGAAAAAATCCGGATTGGATATTTTTATACACTCTAAATTATCTATTTTCCCGCCATCTTTCAACAAAAAAGAAAGTACGCTGAATGCCATCGCAATACGGTGGTCGTCAAATGACTGGAAAGTTGGGCAGGGTATAACATCCTGCATCCCTTCAAATTCGAAACCATCTTCGTACATTTCTGTAGAGATTCCACAAGCCCTTAAATTGGTTACCATCGCATTAATTCTGTCAGATTCCTTAACACGAAGTTCTTTCGCGTGCCGGATTGAGAAATGTCCTTCGGATCGCGAACCAAGAATTGCCAAAACAGGCACTTCATCAATCAAATTAGGAATCAGAACTGCTGGTATTTCAATGTTTTTCAGAACTGCATGCCGGATGATTATATCACCCCGAAGCTCTCCATTTATTTCCTGGGCATTAACTATTTCCGGTTTTGCACCCATCAATTCAACCACTTGCAAAAATGCTGTCCTGGTTGGGTTTAGTGATACATTGCGTAAAGTTAATTCAGAGCCGGGAATTAGAAGTGCGAGTGCAATATAAAAGGCAGCGGATGAGATATCTCCCGGAATGATATACTCTTGGGCAACAGGGTAATAATCTTTGCTTACTTTAATAATTCTCCGTTCACCTTTTTCAACTACCGGCAAACCCAGCATCTTTTCTGTATGATTTCTGGTTTGCTCATGTTCTTTTATTGTTGTTACTCCATCTTGAAATAAGCCGCTGAGTAAAATTGCGCTTTTCACCTGGGCACTTGCCACCTGTAACAAATGCGAAATAGGGGATAATGCCTTGGCGGGAGTAATATACATAGGCAGATATTTTTCGTCAGTTAACGAGATCATTGCGCCCATTTCCCGTAGAGGATTTGTAACCCTTTCCATTGGGCGTTTACTAAGTGAAAGATCGCCGTAAACTACCGAAGAGAATTCCTGATTTACTAATACACCGGCCATTAACCGGGCAGTAGTGCCGGAGTTTCCGGCATTTAAATACACTTCAGGGGCACGTAGTTTTTTATATCCCCGTCCTGCAATGGTTAAGAGGTCATTATCTTGGGTAATTGTAGTTCCCATAGCGCGGAACATGTCAATAGTTGAGCGAACATCAGCTCCGCCGGAACAATTCCTGATGGTAGAGACGCCCTGAGCCATAGCAGCAAAGATAACAGCCCTATGTGAAATGGATTTATCACCTTTCAGGGTGATTTCACCGCGCAATCTTGATAGTTGTTGAATTGTGTGCATACAACATTCCGTTTGAAATCAACTGCTCGTTTATCGGTATTGCCCAAATTACTCAGCGTCCATAAAATACCTGAAGGCTTACAAAAGGGGAAGACCGTTTAATTCTTTAAATTATAAGTAGTTCTTCAGCACTAAGAAAAGTAACCATAATAAAACTGGCTTTAGAAAGAATAAAATTAGGAAATATGCAGAAGAGAAAAAAGTTTATTTATTCGAATAGCGTTCGAGTTCTTTTAAAAATTCCTCTACTGGCAGATTAGGATTATCATAGAGGCCTGCTTTATATCGCTGGCGAACGGCTTCAAAAAGGACTACTGCGGTTGCAACCGAGACATTTAAGCTTTGTACCATTCCCATCATCGGAATATACAAGGCTTTATCGGCCAGTTCAACAATTTCTTCAGAAACGCCGCGGTGTTCGTTCCCCATTATAATAGCAGATTTCCGGGTGAAATCGACGTCATACAGGTTAACCGCATCGTCACGAATTGCGGTGGCGTATATAGTAAATCCTTGTTCCCGTAGAGATTGAAAGCACTCGGGCGCTGAACTGAATTTCTGCTTATCTACCCATTTATATGCAGAGGCAGAAGATTTTTTACCAATTTTCGGAAACTTTTCAAAAGTATAGAGCAAAGAGACAAGGGGAATACCCGCAGCATCACAGGAACGGAAAATGGCTGAAACGTTATGGGGGTCGTGTATGTTTTCCAATACAACATGGAGATCGTATTGCCGTTTACTTACAACTCCGGTAATTTTATCTTTTCGCTGCTGATTAATAACCCACCTATTTATCGAATATCATTTTATATTGTTTGGTTTTGAAATTATCGCGTACTTTATCCAGTCGAATGGTTCTATGAGAGGGTAAATTGAGATAATAACGGGCGAGGTCAACTACTTTTTCAACCGCTTCGTCTTCCGAAGCGGCCCAGCTTTCGCAACCTCTTAGGGAGGTAACCTCCGCAGTAAATCCGTCGCTGGTATGTATCACCTGAACATCAAGAATCAATAACTTCCCCCGGCAGAAGAAGCATCGTTGAGCACGATTTTCACACTTGCACTGGCTCCGATACGGTCAGCACCATGCGCCACCATCGTTTCAGCATCTTCACGGGTACGGATACCTCCAGAGGCTTTAACCCCAACAGAGGAACCGACAACATATTTCATCAGAGCAATATCACCCGCGGTTGCACCGCCTTTCGAGAACCCGGTAGAGGTTTTGACAAAATCTGCGCCAGCTTTTTTGCAGATTATGCATGCTTCTACTTTTTCTTCATCGGTTAAAAGACAGGTTTCTAAAATCACTTTGGTAACAACTCTTTGGTTTTTGCCGGCAAGCACTACTTGTTGTACATCGTTAAATACCAGGTCATACTGGCGGCTTTTCAACCAGCCAATGTTAATGACCATATCAATTTCCTGAGCGCCGTTTTTAATTGCCTGCTCAGCTTCCATACGTTTTACCTGCGTGGTTGTAGCTCCTAACGGGAATCCGATAACAGTACATACTTTTACCGGAGTGTCCTTCAGCATGCTATAGCATAATGCTACATGGCAGGGATTAACACATACTGATGCAAATTGATACTTAGCAGCCTCGTTGCACAGTTTTACGATTTCATCAACAGTTGCTTCCTGTTTTAACAAAGTGTGATCAATTTTACGGGCCAGTTCCATATCGGGCAGGTTCTCACCAACACCTAAACCGGCTGCAATTCGGTCTGCTCCACACTCAACTATTTTTTTAACTGCATTCGGTTGGGTTACAATATTTGTTTCCCATCCTTTACATGTTTCGTTGTGCGCGTAAAAATCGTGCAGCGATTTTTCTAATAAAACCTGGTTAACTACTCTTGATACTAAACTGTCACTCATATTATATTATTCCGATTGAGAAAAGATTGATATGTGTTTTTTAATAACATTGCTATGGTCATCGGGCCAACACCACCCGGGACCGGTGTAATCCATGAACTTTTGGCGGATACTTCTTCAAAAGCAACATCGCCTTTTAACCTAAAACCACTGGCTTTTGAATGATCTTCAACCCGGTTGATTCCCACATCAATAACTACAGCGCCATCTTTTACCATCGAGGCGGTAATTATTCCCGGCTTCCCGATTGCAGCTACAAGAATATCGGCCTGCCTGGTGTAGTAAGAAAGATCAGAGGCGGCTGTATGGCATAAAGTAACAACAGCGTTGGCATGCTCCTTTTTTTGCGCGAGTAATACGGACATAGGTTTGCCGACAATATTACTTCTGCCAACCACTACTACATGTTTGCCCCTGGTTTCGATATTGTAGAATTTTAACAGTTCCATTACACCCGCTGGCGTACACGCCACAAAGGAAGAAATGCCCTGTAATAATCTGCCCGCATTTACCGGATGTATGCCATCTACATCTTTATCCGGAGTAATTGTTTCAATAATTTTTTGCTCATTGATATGCGGGGGAAGTGGAAGTTGAACAAGAATACCGTCAATTGTAGGATCGGCGTTCAATTGCTCAATATCACTAATCAAATCTTCTTCAGGTGTGAATGCGGGCAAGCGGATAAGTTTCGAATTCATCCCAACTTCCAAACACGCTTTTTCTTTATTTGCAACATATGTTTGAGAAGCCGGATCATCGCCTACCAGAATGACTGCTAACCCGGGAATTGAATGATTCTCTTGTTTTAAATGATCTATTCGAATTTTTAATTCCTCGCGAATTTTCGCGGCAACAATTTTTCCATCAATTATTTTCATGAGATTCACTCGCTTTTACAAATTCAGGGAAAAGAACTCTTTCGATAGTTAAGGTTTTTCCGCTTTCCTGGTCGATTGTAACAAAAACTGCGCTCAAATGTACATCATGATGAGCACATTCATATTTTTGCGGAGTCTGATATACAAACCGATTAATCGCAGCTTGAGTTTTCATGCCGATAACCGATTCAAAGGGGCCAGTCATTCCAACATCGGTAATATAACCCGTTCCGTTTGGCAGTATTTTTTCATCTGCAGTTTGTATATGCGTATGGGTGCCAACAACAACTGATACCCTTCCATCAAGCCAATAACCAAGCGCAACTTTTTCAGCGGTAGCCTCGGCGTGGAAATCTACAAAAATTACGTTAGTGTCTTTTTTTAGACGGGCAATCGCGTAATCGGCTCCACGAAACGGGCAGTCGATCGGCGACATGAAGGCCCTGCCTTGTAAGTTCAGTACACCAACTTTACCTTTTTTTGACTCATGAATATACATCCCGTCTCCATGAGTCCCTTTGGGGTAATTAAGGGGACGTAAGATGCGTTTTTCGGTTTTAATATATTCCTGAATGCCGTGTTTATCCCAAATATGGTTCCCACCGGTGATAACGTGAACGCCCAGATTAAACAGAATTTCGGCTTCTTTTTGCGTTAATCCTTTACCGTCAGCCGCATTTTCACCATTAGCTATCAGTACATCAGGCTTATATTTTTGTAAAATTCCCGGTAACCAGGTTTGTAAAAATTCAATACCAGGTTTTCCGATTATATCGCCAATAAAAAAAATCCGAATAGGTTCCATAGTCATCATTTAGAGATCAAACAGATTCTTCATTTTTCTGAAAAAATAACTAATAATACTGATATTCATACCAGAAAATGAAAATAATTTATGGCTGTAAACTATGTGAAAAATGGCTAAATTCAAAACGAACGGGCATGATTTGCCCCTTTCAAAGGAGGATTTTTCATTTATATATCTTGTTATTAAGATTCAATCTTATTACTGTTCAGAATGAACTTTCTGCGGGTTATATTTGGCAATAAGTGCTCTAATATATATATTTTCAGACTGGGTTAAATATTTTACTAAAGAAAACTGGCCGGAAGTTTTCATTTTTATAAATGTGGTCGAATCCTCAACAAAAATTCAAGAAAATATGAGAAGACAATTATTCAATGCCTTGCTATTGGCAATTTCGTTTTTTTCAATAAAGACTTTTGCGCAAAATTCAGAATCTGATATTGTTTATCTTAAAAGCGGTAGTCAGATTAAAGGTGCAATCATTTCTTTTTCCGACTCGGTTGGAGTAAAAATCAAGCTTAATTCGGATTATACTTTAACATTTCCCTGGTCCCAGATTGATCGGGTTCAACAAGCCTCACATGATAGACAGATTGTAAAAGTTCTCACCGCAGATAAACAGAAACCTCTGACTGAATCTCTCGATGAAAAATTCCTTTCACCCAGTTTCTATATTTTCGGTGGTATTGAATGCGGGCTGGGCATTGCTACCGAGCCGTTTGTAAGTACATATTCAAACCTGGGAACGGGAACTATAACTTCAACCCAGGAACACCGTTCGAGGGGTGAAGGATTACATCTTGATGCAGGCATTGGCTTCCAGGTATATAAAAATTTAGGAATTGAGTTGGCTTTTACTTACCTGACCAGTAATGATATCTCCGGGCATGTTTCCAGCGAAACGGGAGATATAAATTCTGATATCATCCGCCATAATAATTTATATACTATTCGCCCAAGTCTAGTTTATAATTTCCCTGCGGTTTCTTCGGGCTTATACCCATTCGCAAAACTTGGACTGGTGTTTGGGTTCCCGAGTTATACAAATGAATCAAATGGAACATACTATGATTCGAAGGAAAATCATCTTTATAATATTCAGGAAGAAGATGAATTGACCGGCGATACAGAACTTGGATATTATCTGGCTATTGGAATGCGCTATCAGAAATCAATGGCTAGTTTTCAATGTGAACTTTATATATCGGGCTTGAATTTTCAGCCTACAGAATATAATGTTAATAAATTAGTCGTTGATGGTATTGATGAAAAAGCCTTTTTAAATAACGGTCATGTATTTTTAAGGGACAATTCTGTTTCGAATAATCAGTCAGTTGGATTAAGTCCTACAAATGTGTTTTCTCATGCGGGTTTACGAATAGGAATTACACTAGGGATTTAAATAACTATTTCGAGTAAGAGTGGATATAATTAAAAGGTATATATGAAAAATCCGAGCGTTCTGTTATTCTCTTTACTTGTATTTTTTACAACGATATTGAATGCACAGGTTGAAAATCTTGATCTGGTATATTTAAAAAATGGAAGTGTTTTAAAGGGGAAAATTATTGAATATAGTGATACAACAGGGGTTAAAATTAAACTGAATGAAAAAACTCTTGTCTTTTTTGAATGGAGCCAGATTGATAAAGTTGACAGGTCACATTCGGTGGTGAATATTTTTCAAAGCAATAAAAAAAACTCAGGCGATATCTTAAAAATTTTCCCCGACAATGAAAAAAAGGCTATTTCGAGTTTTGGTATTGGGTTAACAGCCGGATATGGGTTCGATTTCCATCCGGAACAGATTTTTTCATATGAATATACAACCGAGTCGGGAGTTCGAAAATATAGAAGAATTGACCAGCAAAGTTACTCACGGGGTAGTGGGGTGTATTTTACGATTGCTATGCAATACAGTTTAACCGATGCCTGGGCGTGTGAAGTAGGGGTATCAGCTATGGTTTCCGATGTGATTACATATACATCATACGATTATATTACTACTCAATACACGAAATATTCTGAAAGTAGTTCTATTGTTACAATAACTCCGGCATTAAAATATTCTTTACCGAAAATTTCGAAATATGCCCACCCGTTCTTTAAAGTTGGTGCCATTTTAGGTATACCATCGGTGACTGTTGATGTAGAGGAGAGGACAGCAACAATGAATCGGAAGACCAGAACCGAAGAATACTCCAAGTCGCTCATATTCGGATTTCAACTGGCCGCTGGACTTGAATATGAAATTGGCCATTGGAATTTTGTTTCTATGGTAACACTCAATGAGATTTCATACTCGCCTGATTCGAAGACAATATCAAATGCAACAATTAACGGTGGAGTTGATCCGAGCCTGCTTAATTCACAAGAAATTAAGTTAGTAGAGAACTATGACGAGAGTCAGCCCAATACAGCTCCCGCCCGAAAAATGGAATTCGGTTCT
The DNA here is from genome assembly GCA_021286645.1 of Ignavibacteria bacterium. Lineage (GTDB taxonomy): Bacteria > Bacteroidota > Ignavibacteria > Ignavibacteriales > Ignavibacteriaceae > JACPGF01. The sequence goes on along the minus strand of JAJTBZ010000101.1, from coordinate 30,491 downwards.
ATTGGAATTATGTTTGGTTTTCGATATAACTTTTAATCGAAAAAACTCATTATTATCGAATTCCGTATGTACCGGAATTCCGGCTGTTTTTTGAAGATACTCGTTGAAGAATGAATAGCCCTATCTACTTATGGTAATTATAGAGTTTTCATCTTCTACCAATTTGAAATTAGCGACCATATTAGTAAGTACTGTGCTCAACTCGTTAAGGTTTTCAGCAGCCGAGACTATCATACCAATGCTGTTGTTCGATTCCTGGGTAACGGAATTGACAGCCTCAATATTTTCGGCGATCTCTTCCGAAGTTTTTGCCTGCTCTTCACTTGAAGAAGCAATTTGAGTAACTATATCGGTTACACTGCGTGCGCTCTGTACAATTTCGTGTAGAACGGCTCCGGCTTCCTTCGCGAGAGTTATACCATGTTCAACTTCTACAGTTCCGGCTTTGATAGATTCGACGGCATTTGTGGTATCTTTTTGTATTTGGCGAATCATACCATCAACTTCCTTTGTGGCCTTTGCAGTTCTTTCAGCGAGTTTTCTTACTTCATCGGCAACTACAGCAAAACCCCGGCCCTGTTCACCGGCACGGGCGGCTTCAATGGCTGCATTTAAGGCGAGTAGATTTGTCTGGTCAGCTATTTCGTCAATCACCGCAACAATCTCGCCTATCTTATCACTATTTTTACCCATGGCGTAAATAGTTTCCGCCGAGGAAGCAACCACCTGTGCTATCCGATTAATACCATCGACTGTTTGATTCACTACTTCTCCGCCTTCTGCTGCTTTGTTACCGGCAGATTTAGCTAAATCTGCTGCATGTGTAATATTTCGGGTATTATCGTGAATTGTACTGGTCATTTCTTCAATTGCTGCTGTTATTTCACCAATCCGTTCCACCTGCTTCTGGTAACCTTCAGCCATTTCTTCACTCGTTGTTGAAATGTTGACGATTACAGTGGAAGTTTTATTGATTGCCTCCGATACATCTGCAATGGCGCCATTTAAATTTTCAACAACCAGATTAATACTGTTCTTTATTCGGCCATAATCACCGGGGTAGTTTCCCTCCAGTTTTATCGTCAAGTCGCCTTCCGAAAGTTGTTGCAGTGCAGTTGTACTGCCATCAACCGGTCTGGTAATAGCTTCGATTGCATTGTTCGTACTCGATATTATCTCACGGAATTGGCCGGAATGTTTATCTGTTGCAACCCTGAAATGTAAGCGCCCCTCAGCTACACTTCGAGCTAGTTCATGCAGGTCATCAACAAGGGTTATGAGGCTTACCCTTATTTTAATAAAAGCTTTTCCTAAAATATCATTTTGCGAAAGCAGAGGGACGTCTATGTCGATATTTCCTTCAGACAGATCGGTGGCAAGCCGTGCTTTTAATTCCATAAAATCCCTCAGTTTTTTTACCGAGTGATTCAATTTCCCAATCTCGTCTACACGCTCCAGCGTGGGGACTTCGGCCAAATCGCCCGTACTTAAAGTATCCAAATGTCCAATCGCTGTATCAAGATCAGCAATAATTCGTTTTTTGATAAAGTACATCGCGATAAAGAAAGTACTGAGAATAACTAAAATACAAAATAATATTCCTGTCTGGCGTAAGTTTGCAATATCTGCATGTGCCCCTGCTAGGGAATACCTTAGACTAACGATTGCCAATACAGAGCCGATATCACAATTATGGCAAGTAACACATGATTTGTCGGCAACAATTGACCGGATGCTCCGAAATACCGGTTTCCCCTGAAAATCTTCTGTCTTCCCAATGGTTTTTTTTGTTGCAAGTACATCTCGCTCATCCGAATCCATTTCATTTTCAGATTTGTTCGATATAATCTTTGATGCTTTCACTGTGAGTTCAGATATACCGGGGATTAATTTGGATTTTTCTTTAACTGGTTGAACATCGGTAATACCCTGAGACATAGCAAATTCGAGAGAGGTAGTGAAAGAGAGATTTAAATTTTGAGCGAAGCTTTGTGTCTCCTCTAGTTTATGTTCGCTTTCCTGATACGTAAGAACCGCAATCATTGTACCTAAGGTAATAACCAGGCTTATAGATACAATGATTCCAATTTGCCTTGAAATCGGAAAATGCATACTGCCCTCAATAATAAATTATATTTCTAAGTAACACACCAGAATCTAATAGTATTATCGAAAAAAATAAATGTTTTTTTACCTTAGCAGGGGAGTACGTGACGAGTGACCAAAATTATTTAATTTTCCACCAGGAAGGTGCAACAACAACAACAAATTCACCCTTTATTGTTTTAGTTGCAAGCATAGCATGAATTTCTGTTACGGTTCCACGCCATACCTCTTCGTGGAATTTGGTAAGTTCGCGGCAGATAGCGATCGCACGAGTGGGGATTACCGGTAACATTTCCTGTAATAATTTTTCAATTCGGTATACTGATTCATAAAAGATTATCGTTTTATCAGCTTCTACCAGTGCTTCGATAAAAGTTTTTCGTCCTTTTTTCTGTGGTATAAAGCCTTCAAATGTAAAGGCATCAGCTGGTAAGCCTGATAAAGTGAGAGCGGTCAATACTGCTGAAGGTCCCGGAATAGATGATACCGGGATATTTGATTTTATTAAAGCTGAAATCAGTCGTACTCCCGGATCAGAGATGAGAGGTGTTCCGGCATCAGATACCAGAGCACAACTACCCCCGTCAGAGAGTTTTCTCAAAATAAGGCCAATCTTAGCTTCTTCATTCCCGGCGTTCAGCGCGATAAGTTCTTTATGAATCTCATATTTTTCCAGAAGTATTCTGGTTACCCTGGAATCTTCGCAGATAATGAAATCTACTTCTTTAAGAATTCTCATTGCCCGAAGAGTAATATCTTCCAGGTTGCCAATCGGGGTGCTTACTATATATACCATAATTTAAAATTCAGATGGGGCTGTTTATAAAACAGCCCCATCCTTGCAAGTAGTGTTAAGAATTTAATTTATTTACTTAATGAATGTAATGCATTTCGAATTTTTTTCAAACCCATATCAATATGCTCACGTGTAACATTTAAAGGGGTGCGGAAACGAACTGTACTTTTCCCGCATCCGAGTAGAATCATTTTATCCTGATATAGAGCATCTTTAAATGCATCACGAATTTCAGGATTGGGAAGATTAAAGGAACACAACAAACCAAGTCCACGGGCTTGTGACACGAGTTGAGGAAATTCTGTTTCCAGAGCACGTAATGAGTCCAGTAGGTAGCCTCCATTATAGCGAACATTCTCAAGGATATTGTCTTCATGCATTATTTCCAGCATCCGGGTTGAACGAACCATATCTGCCAGATTTCCTCCCCATGTAGAATTAATCCGGCTGGAAGTACGGAAGCAATTAGTGGGCACTTCATCCAACCGCTCACTGGCCATAATACCGCACGCCTGTACTTTTTTACCAAATGAAATAATATCGGGCATTACATAGTATTCTGAAGTCCACATCTTACCGGTAATTCCCAGACCGGTCTGCACTTCGTCGAACATTAAAAGGATATCATTTTCATCGGCTATCTGGCGGAGTTTTAATAAAAATTCTGGTCTGAAGAAATTATCTCCACCCTCGCATTGTATCGGCTCCAGTATAATCAATGCAATATCATCAGGGTTTTCTGCAATCGCTTTGTGTATTTCAGCAATTGACTTATTTTCTGCCTCAATAACTGCTTCAAGATTTTGTTCGAGCGGGAATATAATCTTGGGATTACTAACCCGGGGCCAATCGAACTTAGGGAAATATTTTATTTTACTGGGATCGGTATTGGTTAATGAGAGGGAATAACCCGTACGGCCATGGAATGCTTCTTTAAAGTGAATAACCTTATGACCCTTTTCTTCTATATATCCTTTTGCAAAGTTCTTCTGCACCTTCCAGTCAAACGCAGCTTTTAAGCCGTTTTCAACCGCTACAGAGCCGCCCTCTACAAAAAATAGATATTTAAAATGATCCGGTTTTGCAATTCGTGAAAATGTATTTACAAAATCTGCCATATAGGTAGTGTACATATCAGAATTTGAAGGTTTATGTAATGCTGCATCCAAAAGTCTTGCTTTGAATGGTTCTTCGTGCAATTTCGGATGGTTCATGCCTAACGGGTTTGAAGCAAAAAATGTAAAAAAGTCAAGATAATCTTCACCGGTTCGTGCGTCACGGAGAAAACAGTCTCTGCTATTTTGCATATCCAATACGATATCGAACCCGTCAACAAGCATGGTGCGTTTTAAATGCTCATGTACATGCTCGGGTGCTACTCTTTCCGCTGTGGGATGTTGTCCTTGTATTAGTGCCATAGTATTCTCACTTACAAATATGATATAAATGCGTTCAAATATTTTTATTCGCCGATTATCGGCCTGGAGAAGACAAATTGATAGGGAGAAAGCGTTTAAAAAACGTTTTCAAAGTTCGAAACGAAATAACTTCTGTGGGATTCTGTACTAATATTCATTTTTGTTCTATGTAGCAACATTTACGTGCAATTTACGGAAAAATATTCATATTTGCCATTTTTTAACTGCCATAGCAGCATATTTATCAGAGGGACTGAATTCTGGAACCATCTTTGTATGTTTTCAACAAAGCGGGATTATATTATACTTCATTCGCAATCAACAAATGTATCTTTTGAGGTTTTGCAAACTGAAAACGGATCAGGAAGACTTGTTCCTGATCCGTTTTATAAAATGGGATCTAATCTACAACTATTTGCATGCCATCATTCAAAATATTTATACACCCATGGTGAATGGCAATGATTTCCATTCAGGGGTATTATTCCTGCTCGGGAGTTTCTTTCTTGATATCGTTTTTTAACTCATAGAGTTTATTGAGTGCCTGAATCGGAGTCAATGAATCAACTTCAATATCATCAATTGCTTTCCGAAGTTTTTCATCTTTAAACTCAAATAGGCTCAATTGCATAGTAGGCTGTTTTGTAATGATCTTCGAGAGTTTTTCTTTCTTCACCTCGTAAGGGGTTAATTCCTTACTTTCCAGATTCATTAAAATCTCTTTAGCCCTGTCTGTCACGACTTTCGGCAAACCAGCCATCTGTGCAACCTGAATGCCATAACTATGATCGGCGCGCCCCTGACTAACTTTATGCAGGAATATTACTTTATCGCCATGTTCCCGCACTTCAACTTTAAAGTTGCGAATTCTGGGGAATAATTCGGAAAGCTCGTTGAGCTCGTGGTAGTGAGTTGCAAATACCGTTTTAGCCTGGCATTGAGGCATTTCGTGAAGATATTCCGTAATAGACCACGCAATAGAAATGCCATCAAATGTACTGGTACCACGGCCTATTTCATCGAGAAGAATCAGACTTCTATTGGTAGCATTATTTAAGATATTCGCGGCTTCCTGCATTTCAACCAAAAAAGTACTTTCTCCGGCAGAAATATTGTCACTCGCCCCGACACGGGTAAATATACGGTCTACAATGCCAATGGTAGCGCGTTCTGCGGGTACAAATGAACCAATCTGCGCCAGTAGTACCATTAAACCTATTTGTCGCAAATACACCGATTTCCCGGCCATATTAGGACCGGTTAACAAAACAATCTGGTTCTCCTGGTTATCCAGTATTGTATCATTGGGAGTGAATTTAACGCCTGGTGGCAATATTTGCTCAACAACCGGGTGCCTGCCGCCAATTATCTCTAAAGTAAAATCATCGGTAAGAACAGGTTTAATATACTTATTTCTGGCTGCGCATTCGGCCAGAGAGTTTAGGCAGTCTGCCTGAGCTATGAGTCGTGCATTTTTCTGAATATCTTCGGCAAATTCAGCTATATCGAAACGAAGCGCGTTAAACAGTTCTGTTTCGAGATCGTATATTTTTTCTTCAGCATGAAGTATTTTTTCTTCGTACTCTTTCAGATCCGGTGTAATAAAGCGTTCGCAATTTACTAATGTTTGCTTACGGATATAATCAGCGGGAATTTTATCCTTATTTGCATTGCTTATTTCGATATAGTAACCGAAAACCTTGTTAAAATTTACTTTTAGTGACGAAATTCCCGTCCGCTCACGTTCAGTTTTCTGGAGATTAGCGATCCAATCTTTGCTGTTAATAGCTAAATCGCGTAATTCATCCAATTCGGGGGAAATACCGTTCCGAATTACACCACCTTCAGTCAGGTTAAGCGGGGGGTGATCAACTATCGTATCGTGAATTTTTCTCTGTAGTTCATCCAGTGGATTAATCTGATTATGGATAAATTGCAATAGAGTTGATGCTGAATCAGTTAGGGCAGCCCGAATTACCGGAAGTTTTTCAAAGGATGTACGCAATCCAACAATATCCCGCGGGTTGGCTCTTCCGGTACAAACTTTCGATATTAAGCGTTCAAGATCACCTATTTCACGCAGGGCAGAAGAAATAGCTGTTCGTTTTTCCTTTTGGTGCAATAATTCATCGACCGCGTTCTGCCTTTGTAAAATGGGTTCAAGTGTAATAAGTGGAGCGGAAATCCACTTTTTCAATAAACGGCCTCCCATAGGAGTTTCGGTAAAATCCAGGATCGAGATAAGTGAGCCTTCGCGTGTACCTTCCTGCATCGAAAAAATTATCTCCAGATTTCTACGGGCAGCATTATCAAGAATCATATAATCGGAAGGATTATAGATAGCAATTTTCCTGATATGCGGCAGGTTAGCCCTCTGGCTCTCATTCAGATAATGCAGAATAGTACCCGCAGCAATCACTCCCAGGTATAATCGCTCAATACCAAACCCCTTTAATGAAACACTGGCAAAATGCCTTGTTAACAGATCCTGGGCATATTCGAGATTAAAAATCCAGTCATCAATGCGGGTAATGCGCATTTGTAAGGCAAGCTTTTGCGCGTTCGATTCAATATAGTTTTTAATTGTACGAGGGGCTAAAATCTCGGCGGGAGAAATGTGTTCTATATGCTGTAACAGTGCATTATAAGGAATTTCATAGGTATAGAATTCACCCGTGGAAACATCGCAGAAGGCAATTCCCGCAGTTTCATTTTGAGAAGCTACGGCCATCAGGTAATTATTTTTCTTATGATCCAGCAGTTTATCCGAAAAAGCCACCCCGGGGGTAACAACCTCGGTAACTTCACGCTTTACAATACCTTTGGCGAACTTTGGATTCTCCATTTGTTCGCAAACTGCTACTCTGAATCCGGCCCGGACAAGTTTCGGCATGTATGTATCAAGCGCGTGATGGGGAAAACCAGCCAAGGGTACCTCACCAGCCGCACCGTTTGCACGTTTTGTAAGGGTTATACCTAAGACTCTCGATGCAGTTTTTGCATCTTCCTCGAAGGTTTCATAAAAATCGCCTACGCGAAATAATAAAATTGTATCAGGATAAGCTGTTTTTACCTGATAATACTGAGTCATTAATGGTGTCTGTTGCATGTCACAAAGATACAAAAAAAACTAAGCTCCTAAAACATTAAGACAATGCTAAAAGATTACTCCGCTCAGGCAATTGGCGCGGATTAATAAAATTCTCGTGTATAATTTGTCAGGTTTATGAAAAATTGCGAATTTTAACCCGTGTCACGGAAAAATTATTTTCCCGGATACAAATAGCAGTCTGCCTGTCATTCAGATTCTGCGTACTATGAAAAATAGAAGAGTAGATGAAAACAATAATTCTGTTCCTGTGTGTTATCTCTATATGTTACCCTGCACAATTTGAAGCGTTTAAATACAAACGTCAGTTGCATCATGTTAAAGATTCCTGGCAAAGGATAGTTCTGCCCGATAGCATATTTCAACACCTGACCAGGGATTGCCGGGATATTCGGTTAATTGGTGTTAATGCAAAAGATACAATAACTATTCCGTATTTATTCAGAATTGCTCATGATAAGTTGGATTGGACAGTAGTTGATTATGTACCGGTAAAAAAGAGTTTCAATGAGGACAATGCCTTTATATTTGAAGTCCCGGGTGGAGAACGGATTAATCGGATTGAGTTGAACTCATCGGAGAAATACTATGACTGGGTTGTAAGCGTTGAAGGTAGTAATAATCAGAAAAATTGGGCGCAAATAGTAGAAAAAGCACGTGTTATGGTTGTACAGGAGGGCCAAACCGATTTTACTTATAATACCATTAATTTTTCTCACGTAAGTACCTGCCGGTATTACCGGGTAAAGGTTCAAAATGCAAATATCAAACTATTTACATTAAACGCGGTTTTTAGTGAGTACTCGGCAACCCCAATGGAAACACGGTTATATAATCCGGTTAAGATTATTACAAAACAGGATAAAATTAATAAACGTACAATTGTAAGTGTGCAATTGCCGGTTATGGTACCTGTTTCACAGCTGCGATTAACAATCAGGAATAAAGTTGATTTTATTCGAACTGTTGAAATAGAATCCGCTTCCGATAGTATTCGCCAGGGTAGGGAATGGGTCCCCCGATTTAGCCATCTGTATTCCGGTTATATTTCCAGCTTTGACACTAATATATGCCGATTCCCGATGGTAAGGGCTAATAATTTTTTGATTACCATACAAAATGACAATCAAACCCCGGTATCGATAGACAGCATTTACGCGCTTGGGCCGGTACATGAATTGATTGCCAATTTTCCGCATGCGGCCGAGTACTATATAATTTACGGGAATGACACTATAAAGGCAGAAGATTATCCTACTCGAAATTGGGAAGGGATGCCGAAAGATGGGCTTGAAGAAGTTCAGGTGAGTTGTGAAGCAGCTTTTGCATCGCCAAAGATACAACCTTCAATCTCAGGATATGTAGGGTTATTTAGTCTTCTTATTATTAGTATAGTCTCGGTTTTATATTATCTACACAAAAAGGATAAGGGTTCGAAGTAGTAGATAATTTTAATTGGTAATATGTAAGAATTATTTATATCTTTTTGTATTACTTAAGTTATCATCTTGTTATTTAAGCACATAAGATATATCACCTGACCGCGCACTTCAGATATTATTAATAAAAATATCAGTACCTGCAATTCAAAAAACTCTATTATGGGTTTAACCAAACAACTTACGCCAACCAATTAATACTGATTATTGAAAATATCTATAACATATTATAAAATAATATATTAACAGGGTTTATTTAATATATTTTATCTGTTCCCCGCGTACTGATAAATGGCTGATAAGAAAAATAACTTGACAATACGGAACAATTTTCATTATATTTAAACAAGTGTTTAAAACAATTGTTTAAATAATTCAAAACCAGTTTAGGTCGATTCATGAAAACTGAGGATCAACGCAGGCAGATACTGGAAGCAACTTTGCTTCTTATGGAAGAAACAGAAAAGCATAATATTACGGTACGAATGGTAGCGCAGAAAGCAAATGTGAATGTTGCGGCAATTAATTACTACTTTGGTAACAAGGAGGCCTTAATGGATGAGGCTCTTGATTTAACTTTGGTTAACCTTTTTTCCGATATGGAGGAAATGATCCCATTAGTGGAAAACAACCCCGCGGCCGTACTTAAATCCTTTTTCATGTATATAATTGAAGGCACGCTCAGATATCCGAATATTACCCGATCGCACCTTTATGAAGTAGTGTACAATCGAAATTTACAGACAAAATTCGCGAAGGGATTTGGTGCTTTGTTAAACAAAATGGCCGAACGAATCAGTTTGCACTACGGGGATCCTGAGCAGATAAAGATTCGATTGATTTGTGCTTTCAATGGGGTGCTACTCTCAGGATTGATGCCTGAATTTTACAAGGAATCATGCACATTCGATTTACATGACCAGGTTACCAAGGAAAAACTTGCTGATGCTGCCTTAGCCAGTATGCATTTGCGGGAAATGCTACCTGGTAATAAAAATTAGCATGCAGGGTAGTCCGGTTTTCTAAGAACCAGTTACAACAAATTTTCAATGATGCCATTCTATGGTAGGGGTATTGCTTTGCCTTTTCCATAAAGATGATGACGCGTATAGTATGTTAGCGATATAAACTAATCACTTAACAGGTTCGAATATGGCTATTTCGGATAAATTTGCCATCGCTTACGTGATAATAATCCTATTAATTTCACTTTTTTTGAATGTAGTATGTTAAATAAAATAAAATTTATCGTGTATTTATTGAGTATTCTGCTATTTATAAACCCGACCAGAATCAATGCACAAGCAACGGGAACAGGGGAGATTCGGGGTAAAATAATGGATATAGAGACAAAATCGCCTCTTGTCGGGGCAAATATAGTTGTTTCTGGAACTAAGCTTGGTGCAGCGGCAGATGAAAATGGAAGTTTTTGTATAAAAAATGTACCGGTCGGTTCCCGAACTATCAAAGCAACGTATCTAAGTTATAACGACCAAACACTAACAGATATCATCGTAAGGGTAAATCGTCAGACAGAGGTGGTTTTTGAACTAAAACCTGCAACGTACCAAACCGGTGAGGTAGTTGTGAATACGGGCTATTTTAATCAAACACCGGGAAGTGCCGTAACTGCACAGGCATTTTCCTATGAGGAAGTACGCAGGGCTCCGGGCTCGGCAGGCGATATCAGTAGAATTTTGTTTTCTCTGCCATCACTGGGGAAGGTTGATGATCAGAAAAATAGTCTTATTGTTCGCGGGGGCAACCCGATGGAAAATGGCTTCTTTATCGATGATATAGAGGTCCCCAATATTAATCATTTCCCCTCACAGGGCTCAACCGGGGGAGCTCTCGGTAATATAAATGTCGATTTACTGAGGGATGTATCATTTGCCCCGGGCGGGTTGAATGCTTCTTATGGAGACTGGCTTTCTTCTGTTATTGACATGAGTTTTCGGGAGGGAAACAGGGCTAAAACACAGGTTCAACTTGATTTTAGTCTTATGGGCATTGGCGGTGTAGCCGAGGGACCTATTGCAGAAAAAGGCAGCTGGGTGCTTTCTGTCAGACGCAGTTATCTTGATATGCTGGTAAAATGGATAAACGTGGGGTCTACCGTAGCACCTAATTATGCCGATTATCAATTCAAAGGCGTCTATGATATCTCGCCGAAAAATACTCTTGAAATTCTCAGTACCGGCGGTTATGACAACTATAGTACCGATAATAAAGTGGCAGAAGAAAATGATATGACGGCGTTTGCACATCAGGATATTTATGAGCAAACTACCGGAATTGCATTAAAAACACTCTGGAATGAAAAAGCATATTCCAGAAACTCGGTAAGTTTAACGACAGATTATTTTACTGAGGATTATTTTGAGACAACTACACAAAGGTTGTTATTTAAAAACCGTTCAAAGGAACGAACATTAAAGTTCCGTAATAGTAATCACCTTAAACTGCATGACCGGCATAGCCTTGAATTCGGATTGGAAGCGAAATACTATTTCCATGATTATGATAATTATTATGGAAGCAGACAACTCACCAATGGGGCAGTAGAACCTTCAATACAGTTTAATAAGCGCATGCAAGAATACAAAGCAGGGGCGTTTCTACAGTACTTTCTAACCCCGATTAGCGGTGTAACGTTAACAACCGGCTGCAGGGCCGACTACTTTAGTTTTACCGAAAGGCTGAGTATTACTCCGAAAGCATCAATTCAATTGCTATTGAGCCCGGTTTCGGAAATTACCGCTTATGCGGGGATGTATTCTCAGACCTTGCCAATGGTAATGCATGCACAAAACCCAAAAAATAAGGAACTGAGCGATCTTAAAGCAGAACAGTTTGGCATTGGATATGGCTATTTATTGAATGTGGATACTAAACTAACCATCGAGGGCTACCTGAAAAAGTATAAAAATTTTCCAATGAACCCGCTTTCACCCTCAGCATTTATGTTGGATGAAATGCAGGCAGGGGAGAATTTTATGGGGAGTTACCCGAACCTGGTATCAGAAGGAAAGGCACAGACATACGGTGTTGAGGTTATGGTACAGAAGAAATTAGCACACGATTTTTATGGAGTAGTCAGCGGTACATGGTTCCGTTCAAAATATACTGGTTTGGATGGCGTTGAGAGAAACCGATTATATGACAACCAATATATTTTTAACCTTTCCGGCGGTTATAAACCTGATGAGAACTGGGAATTCAGTGCTCGTTGGGTTATTGCAGGGGGTATTCCCTATACACCATTTGATGCGGCTGCTTCGGCAATTGCCGGTACGGGCGTAACTGACGATGCTAAGACCAATGCGGAGCGGATGCCTGCCTATCACTCACTGAATTTGCGGGTTGACAGGCGCTTTTTCTTCGAAAAATCAAATTTGGTTGTGTACATTTCTGTCTGGAACGCGTATAATAACCAGAATGTAGCACAGTATTATTGGAACCTGAAAGACAATAAGCAAAAAACTGTTTATCAATGGGGCGCTTTGCCAATTCTTGGCATGGAATACGAGTTTTAATTGTTGTATTTTATAAAAAAAAAAGCGGTATTGGTTTTGGCCGATACCGCTTTTAATATATAAATGCTATGTATTAGTTATTTAATACTTTCAGTTTTGCAAACTTCAGCATTAACTGTTTAACGTTATTACCTTCGAAAATAACGGTAACACGTTGGTTATCGCCGGCACCGACTACCTGGGCAATTTTCCCAAGACCGAATTTTTCGTGCATTACGCGGGTACCAATTTTCAGGTTAATCTGTTTCTGGCTAAAATCGATATATTCTACGTTTTCGAAGTACTCGTAGTACATTTCACGTTTCGATTTTCTGTTAGCTCTTCTACCTGCTGCACCATCTTCTTCTTCAATGAATTTATGGTCAATTTCTTCAATGAAGCGGGAGCGGCTTTGGTAAGCAACTTCACCAAAACGGTAGCGTGACCTGGCATGTGAGAGGAACAGGCGTTTTTCGGCGCGGGTAAGCGCTACATAGAATAAACGACGTTCTTCTTCTACCGAAGCCTCGGCAGAAAACCGGTTTGCAAGCGGGAAGATTTCTTCTTCAAGACCGGATACGAATACAACCGGGAATTCCAGCCCTTTTGCACTGTGAACAGTCATAAGAGTAACAACATTTTTTTTGTCGTCAACGAACTCCAGATCGGTAATCAGAGTAACTTCCTGAATATATTCTTCAAGTGTAGCTTCCGGTTTCGCAGCGTTATACTCCATAATCGAAGCAAGTAACTGATCGATGTTATCGGCACGTTCCATTGCTTCCAGATTCTTTTCTTCGCGGAAGTAACTGAGTACATTTAATTCATCAACCAACGATTTTACCAATTCACTAATCGATAGTTTCGATTTTAATTGAATATAGCGATCGAGTAATAACTTGAAATTCTTTACATTTTTCTGAATGCGTTCTTTGATATCAATTACTTCAAAAACGCGGGACATTGTTTCAAATAATGTAATATTATGTTTTCGGGCAAAAGCTATCATACGGTTAATGGTTGTCATACCAATACCGCGCTGCGGGAAGTTCATGATACGCAGCAGGCTTTCTTCATCCTTTTGATTGGTAAGAACCTTTAAGTACGCGACGATATCTTTTACTTCTTTTCTTTTATAAAATTCAATACCACCGATGATAACATAGGGGAGACGTTCACGGGTAAATACATCTTCCATTGCCCGGGATTGCGCGTTTGTTCGATAGAACACTGCAAAATCCTTTAATGAAAGCTTTCTTGAGTGAATTTCTTCCTTAATAATCCGTGCAATCTGGTATGCTTCATCTTTTTCATCCGTACATTTAACTAAAGAAAGCAAATCGCCTTCTTCATTTTCGGTCCAGAGAGTCTTTGGTATCTGGTTGGAATTATTCTTTATTACAGAATCGGCTGCCCCAAGAATGGTTTTCGTTGAGCGGTAATTCCTTTCAAGACGGAAAGTTTTCGCTTTCGGGTAATCTTTCGTGAAGTTTAGCATATTCTTAACTTCAGCTCCCCGCCAACTGTAAATACTCTGAGCATCATCTCCAACGAGACAAATTTTACCATCTTTAGCAACCAGTTGTTTTAGCAACTCGTACTGAACAACGTTGGTATCCTGAAACTCATCAACCAATAAGTACTCGAATTTTTTCTTGTACTTGGCAAGAATCTTTTTATTTCGCTCAAATAATTCCAATGGCTTAAGAAGCAGATCTTCAAAATCCATGGCATTATTTGCTTCGAGCTGAACTTTATACCGGGCATAGATATCAGCAATTTTTTCATCAATTGGCGACTGAATATGTCCCTTACGGAAAGTATCCGGGTCAATCATCAGATTTTTCAGATAACTGATACGATGGCGCACCTGTGAAGGGTTAATGGTATCGGTGGCAATATTCAATTCATTGATAATGTTTTGAACCAGCGATAAGGAATCGTCGGTATCGTAGATAGAAAAATTCCGGGTATAATTAATCGCTTCCGCCTCAATTCGAAGAATTTTGCAGAAAACCGAATGGAATGTACCCATCCAAAGATAATCGGCCTTACTTCCGATCAGGCTTTTGATACGCGTTTGCATTTCTTTCGCTGCTTTATTTGTGAAAGTCAGCGATAAAATGGTTTGAGGATCATAGCCGTGTTCAATCAGATAGGCAATTTTATGGGTAAGAACCCGGGTCTTACCACTGCCTGCTCCGGCCACAACAATATGAGGGCCCTCGTTATATGTTACTGCTTGTTTTTGTTCAGGGTTTAAAGATTTTAAATCAACCATGCTAAAAAAGTTTAAAATTTGAAGCTCAAATATACAAAAATTATAGGAAATGAGAAAGGAGCAGGATCACGTGAAATATTTCAAAAGTTGGGGACATGTATTTTCTGCTGTATGTGAATGTAAATATAGAAGAAATTATGGAAATGGGAAAATTTTTCACCTGAAAACTGATTTTTTTGGCAGGATACCTGATTGGAAATACATAATAATAGAAAATTATTTAATTCCTAAAAGTGCAGTGGCACCCGAAAGTAGACTGAGTTAGTGAAGCATTATAGCATATATGATCTTCCCGGGGGAGAGAAATGGGATCGGAAAGGAACAAAAAATACCGTATCATTGTTATACCGATATGAAAAAAATTACTAACATACAGATTGAACGAACTGCCAGGCTGATTTTATTAGCCTATTGCCTGTTGTTGATCGCTAACGTGCTTCATTACCACGCTGTGGATTTTAACCCGCGGAAAGTAACAGAAGTTGATAGCCGGATGCAACATCGTGCAGGCGAGGCACATATGGCAGATCAGTGCCCCGTAGCACAGGCATTTTCATCTGTTGAAGGTAATTTTATCGAGCTGCCGGGTTTTGCACCTGCTCTTCAATTATTAAGTGTTGGCTGTTCGGTTCAGTCCAATAACTCAGCTACCTCATATCTTTTCTATAATAATCCATTTCGTGCTCCCCCTGTTTGCTAAACTTTTCCGGTAATCCGGCACTTTAAGCCGGAATGTTCCTTTTTATATTCAATACAGCAGGGTATTCGTACATCTGCATGTATACACGTAATTACAAATATTTATATAGAGGAAAGTTTATGGTAAAACATGGTTTTATGTTGTGCCTGCTGTTAGCTATTACAGTTTGGGCGCAATCCAACGTAAATCCGGATATTAGTCTTATAGGCACAACCGGAATTTCAACAAATTTTACAAAAAATGATCCCGATAAAGGGAAACTTGTATTTACCGATCCGGAAGTGGAAATGCTTGTCGAGGGGTATTTGAATCCATTCGCTAAAGCTGCCGCGGTTATTTCTTACGAGGATGGCTCATTCGGTGTTGAAGAATTATACGCTCATGTTGTAAATGGGTTACCCCTTGATATGCAAATAAAAGCTGGTAAATTTCTGGTGGGTTTCGGTAAATTAAATACTGTTCATCCGCATGCCTGGCCGTTTCTGCAAAGGCCGTTATTTCATCAGATATATTTTAGCCCGGATGGGTTTAACGATATTGGGGCAAATTTTAGTTTTATTCTTCCTTTTGAATCGTTCTACTCAGGCATCGATATTGGAGTTTTTCGGGGGGATGCGTTAACTCATTCAATTTCTGCGGAAGATACCTATGAAGCTGCAAAGCAACGACGGGGTAATAACCCGATAGGAGTTGCCAGATGGAATGGTTTTTTCACGTTAAGTGATGAGTCCAATTTCGAGTTGGGGGTCAGTATTGCCGGCGGTTTATTGGATAAGCAAGCCGTTTCTGTTACAGGTGATACTAGTTTGCCTTCGGTTATCAAGGCACTCAATTTTTGCTATACCGGGCTGGATTTCAAATACAAATATAAACCAGACGCTTATACTTCACTTGTGCTTCAGGGTGAAGCGATCCTTAATAATAGGGATGTAGTTCGTTCCTATTCCGATGGAGTAAATACTATACAAAATTTAGATCATATCTCTACCACCGGTGCTTTTATGTCAATTGATTATCGATTTGATAAGCAATTTTCAGTCGGTTGTAAATATGACTTTACTTATGGTCTCATTGGTGATACTCCCGGTAATACAACCCTGGGTAATGATAGTAAAAATAAAACAATGGGGTATGAAGGGTGGATTGGCTATTACCCCGTAGAAGAAACACTGGCGCTACGATTGGGTTTTCAATCGTTGCAGTTTTCAGTAGCGGATGGCCCGAATCCTGATCCGCGAAATACAGTTCAGTTGCAGATGATTTTTTCACTTGGACCGCATAAAGCGCATCCATTTTAACAAGAGGATTTTTTATGAAAAAGATAGTAATTGTACTTATTGCGATATTGAGTATGGCAAATGTATTTGCCCAGGTTAAAGTTGTAACTACTACAACGGTTATTAGTGATTTTGTTCGTGAAATCGGGAAGGAAAAGGTTAAGGTCGATTATATTTGTCGAGGCGATCAAGACCCTCATTTCGTAGAAATATTACCAACGTATATGCTTAAGATTCGAAATGTAGATCTCTTTATTAAAGTTGGTCTTGGTCTTGAAGGCTGGGCACAGCAGTTAATAGATGGTTCGCGGAATTCTAAACTACATGTCGTTGATTTATCAGAAAATATTAGTAAGCGGGAAGTGCCTACTACGAAAACTGATGGAAGCCAGGGCGATGTGCATCCTTTTGGTAATCCCCATTATTGGCTGGATCCCGAGAATGCTAAAATTATGGTGAAAGAGATTTCTGAAGCACTCATTGCACGTGATCCGGCGAATGCCGCATATTATGAAAAAAATACTCATGAATATTTGCATCGCCTCGATGCCAAAATGAAAGAATGGCAAGCTGCCATGGCCTCGAAACGGGGGAAGAAGATAATAACATTTCATGCCAGCTGGATATATTTTTGTGAGAGATATGGTATAGTGGCTGCCGGTTATGTTGAGCCTAAACCCGGCATTGCACCATCGCCTTCACATAATGCTGATGTGATTAATATTGTAAAAAATAATGGCATCAAGCTGATTCTTATGGAGAATTTTTACAGTGATGCTGCCCCCAACCAAATTGCAAGGTTAACCGGTGCAAAGGTATATAAGACTGCAACAGCAGTAGGAGGCTCGCCTCAGGCTCCCTCATATATTGCTATGATGGATTCAATAATTAAAGCATTTGATGGAATTTAGGAAATTAAAATATTATGAGTACTTCCAACCGGGAAATATTATTCGAACTGAAAAATGTTGCCGTGGGATATGGTAAAAAGATAATTGTTCAGGGAGTGACTTTTTCAGTCACTCCCGATGATTTTATCGGTCTTGTCGGGCCTAATGGCGCGGGTAAAACCACGCTTCTCCGAACAATACTGGGCAGTTTACCGGCGATTTCCGGTACAATTACCCAACAAAATGTTCGTTTTGGCTATGTTCCGCAGCGGGATACTGTTCAGCCGCTGTTACCTTATACGGTGCGTGAAGTGGTCCTTATGGGCAGGTTCCCGCTCATTGGCACTCTGAACCGGCCTTCCAGAGCAGACAAGGAAACAGTGGAGAGAGCACTGGAATTGGTAGGGATTGTGAATCTGCGTGATGCTAACTTCACCAGTCTTTCAGGGGGGCAACGTCAAAGGGTATTAATTGCCAGGGCACTTTCACTTGAGCCTGACGTTCTGGTGCTTGATGAACCAACAAATGGCATGGATACGCCTTCCCATTATGCTTTGGTTGACTTGATTTCCCGGCTTCATAATGAAAACAATACTGCAATAGTTTTGGTAAGCCACCTGCTTACCGATGTGGCAAATGTTGTAAAAAAAATAGGTCTGGTAGATAGGAACGGGTTCTATTTTGGACCTAAAGAAGAAGTATTAACAAACGATATGCTTACCCGTTTGTATAATTCACCCATGAGTGTTTCATGTATAGAAGGGGAGTATGTAATATTACCGGGAAAGAGGGGTATCTAATGGACGTTATAAAACAAATAATTGAGTTATTTCCCTACGCGGTGGCAGGTAGTATTCTTGCCGGAATGATATGTAGTTTTCTGGGTGTTTTTGTTGTTTCGCAACGAGCGGTCTTTCTTGGCGGAGTACTTACCCAGGCATCGCTTGCCGGGGTCGCGTTCTCATTCTTTCACGTCCTCGATCTGGAGGGGTGGATAACCAAAATCACCGGTGTCCCTGCAACTCATGAATCATATTTTCATCATTTCGAGCCGGTGTTTTTTTCATTACTATTTGCTATTACTGCAGTAGTAATATTTTCACAATCATACCGCAATAAGAAAATCACTCAGGATATTGTATTGGGATTAATTTTTATAATCTCAGTTGCGCTGAGGATAATATTTACGGTAAAGAGTCCGGTTGGTGAAGCAGCAGAGATAGAATCTATAATGAAGGGTGATTTGTTATTTATCAACTTTCATGGATTTATTACCTTGCTTATAGTTACCATAATGGTACTTGGAATCTTTTTATTATTCAGAAAACAGTTGCAATTTGTAACATTTGATATTGAAACAGCACAGGCGCATGGATTAAAAGCGCGGTTCTGGCTATTCCTGTTTTATTTGGCTGTTGGAATAGGCATTTCGATAACGACGCGATTGGTAGGAGATGTTTTTACATTCGCATTCTTGGTTATACCTGCCTCAATTGGTCTTTTAGGTGGAAGAAGAGTGAACCGAGTTTTTCTGATCGCTATATTATTTGCCGGAGTTGTGCCACCGGTTTCGCTGTATTTCGCATTTATTACGGATTTACCCAGCGGTCCAACATCTGCTGCGGTTGCGTTTAGTTTGTTTTTGTTTTTTGTGCTAATTCGTAAACTTTACCATATCATCAGGAAACAGAAAAGTGCAATAACCGTAGAGATATCCTGATATATTGTTGCCGGAGTTATGCGGAGGTAATGTAAAAAGAGAGGCTGCCCTTTTGAGACAGCCTCTCGGTATTTTAAGCTTCGCTGTTATTTTTCGCCGCAAGCCGTGCATTTTTTTTATCTGCTTCCGTAAGATGGCGTTTCCTCAAGCGAATATTCATGGGAGTAATTTCCACGAATTCATCATCGGTAATCCATTCCAGAGCGTATTCCAAAGTTAATTGACGGGGTGGTTCGAGCCTGATTGCTTCATCCGCGCCCGAAGCCCGCATATTGGTTAACTGTTTGGTTTTGGTTACGTTTACTATCATATCATTAGTACGCGAATTTTCGCCAATGACCATACCTTCGTAAACTTTTACTCCGGGTTCAACAAAAAATGTAGTACGTTCCTGCAATTTGAACATTGCATAAGCGGAAGCTACGCCCGGTTCCATTGCAATAAGGGCACCGCGTTGGCGCTGTACTATTTCACCTTTATGAGGTTCGTAACCATGGAAATTATGGTGTAAAATACCGGTTCCACGCGTATCGGTCATAAATTCTGAACGATAGCCAATGAGACCCCTGGAAGGAACAAAGAATTCAACACGGGTATTCTCATTAACGGTAACCATATTTTTCATTTCCCCGCGGCGTTTACCGATTTTTTCTATAACAATACCGACAAATTCTTCGGGAACATCTATGATAACGTGCTCAATGGGTTCGCAAAGAACATCATCAATCCGTTTCAGAATAACCTGCGGCTTGCTTACCATTAATTCATAACCTTCACGGCGCATATTCTCGATTAAAATACCAAGATGTAATTCGCCGCGTCCGCTCACTTTAAATACATCGGGGGAGTCAGTAATCTCTACCCTGAGGGCCATATTTGATTTTAATTCTTTGGATAAACGTTCTCCCAGATTTCTGGTAGTAACATATTTTCCTTCAGTGCCAGCCAGGGGAGAGGTATTAACCATAAAATTCATGGTAATGCGGGGTTCCTCTACAGCAATAGTTGGCAGTGGTTCTAAATCGGCCGGGTTAGAGAGTGTATCTCCTATATCCACGTCTTCCATGCCGGTAATGGCTACAATATCTCCCGCGAAGGCTTCATCAACCTCAACACGTTTAATGTTTTCATAAACATATAGTTTGGAGATCTTCACGTTTTGTTTGCCGCCATCCCGAGGTAATAAAACAATCGGGTCGCCAACATTCAATTTACCATAATGGATTTTACCAACGCCTATTCTTCCAAGGTAATCATTATAATCGATAGCCGAGATAAGCATTTTAAATGGTTTATTTTCATCAACTGCCGGCGGTGGAATTTTAGCAATAACAGTGTCGAGAAGAGGAACAAGGGTTGCGTTATCATCTTCCAATTCGTATTTGGCAATACCTTGTTTTGCTACTGCATAAACAATAGGAAAATCGAGCTGCTCATCATTAGCATCAAGTGCGATGAACAAATCAAACACTTCATTGAGCACTTCTGTTGGCCTTGCATCTTTTCGGTCGATTTTATTAATAACAACGACCGGCTTCAGCCCAAGCTCGAGAGATTTTTTTAATACAAATTTTGTTTGTGGTAAAGGGCCCTCAGCAGCGTCAACTAGCAGAAGAACACCATCTACCATTTTTAAAGTACGTTCAACCTCGCCGCCAAAGTCGGCGTGGCCGGGAGTATCCACAATATTAATTTTATGATCTTTATACCGGACGCTCAGATTCTTTGCTAGAATGGTAATACCCCGTTCGCGTTCGAGCGCGTTAGAGTCCATTACCCGCTTTTCAACCTGTTGGTTTTCGCGGAATGCACCGGTTTGCTTCAGAATATGATCTACCAATGTCGTCTTTCCGTGGTCAACGTGGGCGATAATCGCAATATTTCGTATCAGTTCTTTTCTGTCCAATCAGAATCCTTTTAAAAATTGAACTATAAAAATACTAAAATTTCATATTTTTCGGGTTATACGAAATTTGACATTGTATTTTAAATTTTTTCGTCGGAAAAGGTATGCCGTTCGATTTTATCGATCACCCCGCGGATATAGCACTTCATGCTTTTAACACATCGTATTCCAATTTATTACCAGATTTTATCCAGGGGTGGAGGTCCGTAGCGGTAGAATCGACTAAATTCAATTCAGTATTGACACAAATTATAAAATGGGAAGCTGAATCATTTGAAGAATTGGCAATAAATATGCTGAATGACCTGAATTTTTTTCTGGATACCCGCGGGCAGATTTGCGTTGAATTTACTATTATGCAATTTCATACCACACCAATATTTTCACTGGAGGCAGCTGTTCAGTTTGATGATAACACTATGCATGATATTGTAAGGAAGCAAGAGATTAAAGCAATTACTTTTCATGATGCCGCTGTTCAATTTGATGGTAAAAACTATCATCTAAAATTAGTTTTGGATATTTAGAGGTACTATGCCACTGACGATAAAAGGAATTACGCTTCAACAAATTACTGAGTGCGTTTGGGAAATAGCCCCCGAAAAAGGAATGCGAGTGCCGGGAAGGGTGTATATTTCACCGGAAATGCTTTCCGGAATCAATGGAGAAGAATTGAAACAGGTGATGAATGTAGCATGCCTGCCGGGAATTGTTAATTACAGTTTGGCAATGCCGGATATTCATTGGGGGTACGGCTTCCCTATCGGAGGTGTTGCTGCTACCCGGGTTTCCGATGGCGTTATCTCTCCCGGGGGAGTAGGTTATGATATTAACTGTGGTGTGCGGTTAGCGCTGACCGGTTTGAACTATACCGATATACAGCCTAAATTGGAGCAACTGATAAAAAATCTCTATAATGCAATACCTACCGGTGTGGGAGCCAGGGGAGCGATTTCGAAGTTGCAGTTAAATGATTTGAAAAAGGTTAGCGAAACCGGAGTGAGTTGGGCTTTAGAACAGGGATTTGGAACTCAGAACGATAAAGAATGCACCGAAGAATTCGGGTGTATGAAGGAGGCTGATTTTTCGGCAGTCTCTCAGAAAGCCAAAGAGAGGGGTATTGACCAATTAGGTACTTTAGGCTCGGGCAATCATTTTCTTGAAATTGAAGTAGTGAGAGAAATCTATGATGAGGAGATAGCCCGAAGCTATGGACTATTCAAAGGGCAGGTGGTTGTACAAATACATACAGGCAGCAGGGGATTTGGTTATCAGATTTGCGATGACTTTGTAAAGCAACTGGGAGAGGCGACAAAAAAATATAAAATTGACTTGCCGGACAGACAACTTGCGTGTGCACCGGTAGATTCGGAAGAAGGGGAGTTGTATTTTCGGTCAATGGCTTCAGCAGCTAATTTTGCATGGACTAATCGACAAATAATTATGGAACTTGCCAAACGTGAATTCCTTAAAACACTGCATCTTCAACAATCAGATTTGCGTTTTCGCTTGCTATACGATGTAAGTCATAATATTGCTAAAATAGAAAAGCATCTGGTGGATGGAAAAATTGAGTCGGTATGTGTCCACCGTAAAGGAGCCACAAGGGCATTTGCGCCAGGGCATCCCGATCTGCCCAATATGTACCAATTGACTGGTCAACCGGTATTAATTCCCGGAGACATGGGGCGGTATTCCTTTGTTTGCGCGGGAACTCAATCGGCCATGGAGGCTACTTTCGGGAGTTCCTGCCATGGAGCGGGAAGATTGATGAGTCGCTCAATGGCACTCACAGCAGCTAAGGGCAGGAATCTTATTGGAGAATTACGGGAAAAAGGAATTATTATTCAGGCTAAGGGTAACGATACAATTGCTGAAGAGATGCCGGGAGTGTATAAGGATGTCGCAAGTGTGGTTGATGTAATGCATAGATCTGGTATTATACGTAAAGTTGCTAAACTTCGTCCCCTGGGAGTAATTAAAGGATAAAGTTTTTAATATGAAGTTTAAAGTGAAAATTCGGTTAGAAACAATGAAGAGATACTTGTTTTTGTTCTGATCGTATTGTATGTTAGTAACGTGGCCCTTTGAATTGGTGTTATACTATAAAAGCTTCATTATCAACAAAGTGGTTTACAGTATGGGTGGACTTTCAAAGTTCAAATTTCTCGTTCCTGAATTTGTTTTTGGGGCGGAATCTCGCTTTTTAGCCGGTCGATATTCCCGAAACTTAGGCGCATCAAAGGTATTGCTTGTAACCGATGCCGGTGTAACGGCAGCGGGTTGGCCACGCGATGTAATCTCGTGCCTGGAACATGAAGGAATAAATTATCATGTTTTCTCGGATGTAAGTCCAAATCCACGCGATCATGAGGTTATGACAGGCGCCAAAGTATACCATAAAGAGCGGTGTAACGCTATCGTAGCAATTGGCGGCGGCAGTGTCATTGATTGTGCAAAAGGTATTGGTATTGTTGCAACAAACAATAAGGATATTTTGCAATTTGAAGGCGTAGATATGGTTCCCGTTCCTATGCCTCCATTAGTTTGTATTCCTACAACTGCTGGCACTTCGGCAGACGTTTCCCAATTTGCAATTATAGCCGATACAGCGGAGAGGCTGAAAATAGCAATCATCAGCAAATCTGTAGTACCGGATATTTCGCTTATTGATCCCGAAACTCTACTCTCAATGGATCCATTCCTTACTGCCTGCACCGGTATTGATGCTCTCGTACATGCGTTGGAAGCTTATGTATCCAATGCAGCATCTGCAATTACTGATATGCATGCTCTGGAAGCAATCCGCCTTATCGGTGAATTCCTGCAAAAATCAATTCTCGCTCCGGCTGACTTGAACTTACGTGCGAAAATAATGCAGGCAAGTTTACATGCCGGACTTGCTTTCAGCAATGCCAGTTTAGGTTGTGTTCATGCCATGGCACATAGTTTAGGGGGATACCTGGATTTACCGCATGGAGAATGCAACGCGCTGCTTCTACCGCACGTAGTCGACTTTAATTTTCTCTCGGCAATTGAAAGATACAAAACTGCTGCGGGGCTGTTACATATTCCGATTGCAACCGAATCAGAATCAGAAGCCCGAAAAATCTTTGTTCGTTTATTGAATGATTTTAGACTGGAAGCCGGAATTACTTCAACACTGCGCAAAAAAGGAGTAACTGAAAAAACTACCTCAGTATTGGCAAAGCAGGCATTCAAAGACCCCTGTAATGCTACCAATCCCAGAGTACCAACAAACGCTGACCTGGAATTGATATTTAAGGAAGCACTGTAAAATGTCGAATAATGAAAACTGGCAGGACCTACGGAATAAAATTATTGGATTTGGCGAGCTCTCAACTCGTAAAAACTACTATCCTGAATTACAAAAAAAACTTGATGAGTCAGAGCGTTTTAAAAAACTACTTGAAGAAATTGATTATGGAATTATTCAAGTGGAACAGAAAACGGGAACTATCAAAGAAATTAATTCCGCCGCTGCAGTAATTTTTCGTCGATCTGTTGAAGAACTTTCCGGGAGCGATATTCGGGATTCTCTGCCCGATGAGTTGCAATTGCCCGTACAGGATCTGCTGGGATTATCCGGTAAGATAAACAACTATATCGTTGAATCGACTATCGATGCAGGAAAACAAAGTAAAGTTTGCTATGAATGGAGTTTGCAGATTGTTCACTTCAGCGGTGAGGCTTATCTCGTTATAGTTATAAAAGATCGAACAAGCCAAAAGCGTGCGGAAGAACAATTGCGGGCTAATGCAACGTGGTTAACAATACTTTTTGAGCGCAGCCCCATCGGTATCCTTGTAACAAATAAACAAAGAATTATCATCGACACGAATCCTTCCTTTGCTCGAATGTTGGGATATGAGCGTGAAGATTTGATAGGCAAAGATGTGGCAATCATTCATATATCTGAGCAGAGTTATATTCAATTCGGCCAGATGCATTATGAAGCTATAAGAAAAGGAGAGCAAGCTCGTCTTGAATATAAGCTGCGTCATAAATTGGGAGGCATTATTTGGGTGAATGCCGAAGGGCAGGCAATTAAACCCGGAGAATTAGATGAAGGAACAATCTGGCAGGCGCAGGATATTACTGAGAAGAAGATGTATCAATTCGAACAGCAAATGGTAAACGAGCGGCAGGAAAGATATTCGCAGATTTTTAAGGAACTGATTGATCGGCGGGTGTTCTATTCTGAAGACATGATTGAAGAATTTCGTAATATTAACGAAGTCGCTGGTAAACTCGGGCAAATCGATTTCGTTGGAATTTGGCTCTTTACCCAAGACTATTCCGAACTTCGATGCTATGATTTATATGAATATAAGAAGGATTTGCATAACACGGGAATTGTATTTCATACTGAAGGGCTTGTTCACTACCTTGATAAGTTGAAGACCATTACAATGTGGTTTGATGCAAATCATACGGATGAACTGCTGAATGAGATAAAAAAAGACATTATTGTTATGAACGGCATAACGGCCGGCATCTATGTTCCTGTTTGGGTAAGAGGCAATATTCGCGCGCTATTTATTATAGAATCAGGAAAGCAGGGCTATGTGTGGCTCCCGGAAGAACGCCAGTTGGCACAAACGATGGCCGGGTATGTCGCAAATTGTCTTGAGACATGGGAAAGACGCCAAATTGAGTCAGCTTTACGGAATAGTGAAGAACGATTGCGAAGCTTTATCCGCGAAATGCACGAAGGCATTACTATCATTAATGAAAGTGCCATTATTGAAGAATGGAACCCCATGGCGGAGAATATCACCGGCGTTCCGGCATCATATGCCATTGGTAAATATTGGTCAGATATTGCCGTACTCGGTATCCCGGACAATCAAAATGCAAGAATGGGCTTGCGGGAACTGGAATTGAATATAATAAATGCCGCGCGAAATGGTACAACAGAAGTTAAACATGCGCAGGAATATTTGTTAATCCATGCGAATGGATCTCAGCGTTATGTTCAACAAAGCATTTTTCCTTTAAAAACTTCTGAAGGAATTAAAATTGCCGGTGTTTTCACCGATGTAACTCAGCGAAGGCTTGCTGAAGATGCGTTGCGTGAAAGTGAAGATAAGTTTAGGTCGATTACCGAACAAATTACTGATGCAATTTTTGTCGCGAATGAATTTGGTGAAATTACCTATATATCCCCGGTGATTAAGGAAATTCTTCAGTACACGGCAGAAGAAATGACAGGCAGAAGCATTGCCAGATTTTTGGATGAAGAGGAGGTAGAAGATGTTTTGGCTGCTCTGGATTCAACCTTGCACGGCGATACTGTATTACGAAATATGGAAATTTTACTTCGTAGGCGCGATAGCTCAAAGTTCTATGCTGAACTGAGTGCCACCCGATATGTAAGTCAAAAAACTATTGGGACTATAGGCGTAATTAGGGATATTAGTCAGCGGAAAACTGCCGAAGAGATGATTCGCAAGTTATCAATCGGTATCGAGCAAAGTTCTGTTATGATAATGATAACAGATATTGAAGGAAATATTGAATATGTAAATCCGAGGTTTAGTGCTGTTACAGGTTTTTCGCGAGATGAAATTATTGGTAAAAACCCGCGAATTCTGCAATCCGGTAAAACTACTAAAGAAGAGTATCGACATTTGTGGAAGCAGCTTGTTGGAGGCAAAGAGTGGAGGGGTGAATTCTTAAACCGTAAGAAAAACGGTGAGCTATTTTGGGAAGAGGATTTGATTTATCCTATTTTTAATCAACATGGCACTATAATAAATTATATCGGTATTAAAGAAGATATTACCGAAAAAAAACACATGATTGAGGAAGTAATTGCAGCGCGTGACAAAGCTGAAGAATTAAACCGGGTTAAATCAAGCTTCCTTGCTAATATGAGTCATGAGTTGAGAACCCCGTTGATAGGTATTCTTGGCTATGCAGAAATTCTTCAAGAAGAAGTTGAGAATGATACCCTGCGGAAGCGTGCGGCAATTATTTTTAAAAATGGAAACCGATTGCTGGAAACATTGAATATGATATTGAATCTCTCGAAAATTGAGGCAGATATACACGAGATGCGTCGGGAGGAAGTAGATATACTTGCAGTGGTTCAGGAAGTAATCGAATTATTCAAAGAAACTGCATCAAAGCGAGCTTTGCAGCTTGAATCATCGAGCGATATTGAAGAAGCGACTGCATACCTTGACCGTCGTTTGCTGTTACAAACAATGAACAATCTTGTTAATAATGCATTGAAATTTACCTCGGAAGGCGGAGTTGCTATAAAGGTACAAGCTGACTTCTCCGATTCACAGAAATGGGTGATAATATCTGTGGAAGATACGGGCATAGGCATCTCAAAGGAAAACCAGAGTCTTATTTGGGAAGAATTCCGACAGGTGAGCGAGGGACATGGGAGAACTTATGAGGGAACAGGTCTGGGGCTTACCATTACCAAGCGATTTGTAGAAAAAATGGATGGCAGCATGAACTTATTAAGTGAGCCCGGGAAAGGTTCAACATTCACCATTCGTTTCCCCGCGATAAAACTCATTCGAGCAGGAGTATATTTATAAAAAAAAAGCCGGTCATCCCGGCTTTTTTTTACCTCAATCAATCTGGTCAAGCACTTCATCAATTTTTTGAGTCGGTAGATTGCAGTTGAAATTCTTACAAAGGTATAATGTGGGTTCTCCATCAAGAGGAATCATACCTTCGGTGAAAGGAATAAGTTCATTCAGGAGATTTGAGTCATCTGTAGCCGTATCCTTAATTACCGTTACCAGGTTAGGGGCATATTTACCTTTTAATTCTCTGATAAAACGCTTGGTTGCAATAGAATCTTTTTTCCCGGCGATTACAACTTCAAACCAGGGTCTTGAATATGCCAGAACATCCGACATAAAATACGTAAAAGCCCCGGGGTTTTTCGATACAACAGGAGTAAATGAGCGGAGTGCAAGCATAGCTTCATGTTCAAAATCAAAATCGCCGGTCAAATGTGCTAGGCGGATAAGGTTTTGTATCATAACCGAATTAGAGGAGGGAATAGCCCCGTCATAGATTTCCTTCAATCGGGTAATTAATTTCTCTCCATTATCAGCAGTGAAATAGAAACCACCTGTTTCTACATCCTTATAATGATCTAAAACCTGCTCGGTGAATTCAAGTGCCTTATGTAAATATTCCAGCTTATATGTGGTATCGTAAAGTTCGAGCAATGCCCAAATAATGTACCCATAATCTTCCATAGTCGCGGGCACCCCGGATGATTCATTTTTTTTCATATGCACGAGTTCACCACTTGGCAAAACGTGGTTGTACAGCAGATAGCTCATGGTATTTTCTGCAATTGAAATATATTCAGGTTCATTGAGCCTGCCTCCGGCAATTGCCAATGCAGCAGTAATTAAAGAATTCCAGTCAGTTAAAATTTTCTCATCCCGGAATGGTCGAACTCTCTTATTACGTTCAGTTTTTAATTTTTTTATACAAGATTGAATAAATTCCGTGAGCTCATATTTATCCTTTTGTAAATCTCGCGCTATGGTTTCTATATCCTTTTTAAGGTAGGGGATATTATCAATTTCAGGAACAGACTTAAAAGGATCAGTAAAATTTCCGCCCTGTTCAATGTTAAAGAGCATCGAGAAAAGGCCCGCATCGTTACCGAGTATATTTTCGATCTCTGCTGCTTCCCACATGTAGAATTTCCCCTCTTCGTGTTCGCTATCCGCATCCTCAGCAGAGAAAAAAGCCCCTTGAGGCGAAATCATGATTTCTTTGAGGTAAGCAACGATCTCGCTTACCACATCGCGGTATGGTGCCTTTCCGGTTACTGCATAGGCCTCAGCGTATGCCCAAACAAGTAAGGCTTGGTCATAGAGCATTTTTTCGAAGTGGGGGAGTAGCCACTTCCTGTCAGTAGAATACCGGTGAAATCCGCCGCCAATATGATCGTACATACCCCCCAGCCTCATTTCATGCAAAGTTTTTTCTGCCATATGCAGGGCTTTCGGGTTCTTAAAATAATGCTGGTAGCGTAGCAGGAAAACGATATTATGTGGTGAAGGGAATTTGGGGGCAGTACCAAAGCCGCCGTATACTTCGTCGAATCGTTGTTCCAGTTGATTATATGCTGCCTGAACAAGAGTGATATCTGGTTCATTCCCAAGATCATAGGTAAAAGTTTTGTGTAATGAGGAAGAGATTTCCTGAGCAGAATTTACTAAATCCTGTTTCTGCTCATTCCATAGTTTAGCTATTCTTGGCAGTAGGTCCATAAGTCCAACCCTATTTTGCGAAGAATCTTTAGGGAAATAGGTACCGGCGAAAAAGGGTTGTTTTTCCGGAGTCATAATTATTGTTAACGGCCAACCGCCTCCTCCGGTAAGCATCTGGCAAACATTCATATATACGGCATCAATATCCGGTCGCTCTTCGCGGTCAACTTTTATCGAGATAAAATGTTCGTTGAGAACTGCCGCCACTTCATTATTGGCAAAAGATTCACGTTCCATAACATGGCACCAGTGGCAGGTTGAGTAGCCGATTGAGAGAAATATCGGTTTGTTTAACTCTGCTGCTTTTGCAAATACTTCTTCTCCCCATGGATGCCAAAGTACGGGGTTATTGGCGTGTTGGAGGAGGTAAGGGCTGGTTTCATTAATAAGAAAGTTAGTTGACACGGTTTACTGCCTGAATTAGTATACATAATTTTTTTGAATTATGAATATAATAAATGTTTGGCGAGATACATTATTTATTTTTATGTTTTATTGAAGTAAACTAAATTACAAAGTTTGTTGAAAAATTACTTAGGTTGTGACTTTTAAAAATGGAAAAAAACGGGCTCATACATAAATTAAAAACTACCCTGATTGGTGATGCGCGGGATTTTAATGATAAAAAAATATTTCACCAACTGTCTTTAATAGCGTTTTTAGCCTGGATAGGCTTGGGCTCCGATGGGCTTTCATCATCATGTTATGGTCCCGAAGAAGCATTTCGGGCACTCGGTAACCATCCATATTTAGGTGTTTTTGTAGCAATTGCCTCCGCTATTACCATATTTGTTATATCAGCCAGTTATTCTCAGATTATCGAATTATTCCCCACCGGCGGTGGTGGTTACCTCGTTGCGAGTAAATTACTTTCTCCGTTCATGGGCATGGTATCGGGTTGCGCGCTGGTAATCGATTACGTTTTAACAATTACTCTTTCGATCGCATCCGGTGCTGCTGCAATTTTTAGTTTTTTACCTCCTTCCATGGCCGACTATCGACTTACCTTTGCTTTAGTGGGAGTGGTGATACTGATTATTCTGAAC
>JAJTBZ010000094.1 GCA_021286645.1 Ignavibacteria bacterium | reverse complement strand
CTTCCTATCGTTGTTCGCCTGGAAGGCACCAATGCGCCTGAAGCACGCAAGCTTTTAGCCGATTCCGGCCTGAACTTTGAGGTTGCCGGTTCATTAAAAGAAGCTGCTGAAAAAGTTACCGCAGTTCTTAACCGGTAATTTTTTCTTAGATAATTTAAGTCCCCGGAATTGCCTTTCGGGGACTTTTTTTTTACTCAAACCTTTTTATCGATATGACCACAACCCGGAATACAGAATCACAAATGCTCTTTGCTGAGTTTACAGGAAACGCAAGCGCATATCTTTTTCTAAGCATTAAAAACTTCCTGCTCTTCTGCCTATCCTGTGGATTTTACTACCCGTGGGCAAGGATTTCAATTTTACAATATTTCTACAATAATTGTAAGGCAGGTCCCTACCAAATTCGGTTCCATGGTAAAGCAAAATCAGTTCTGCTGAATATATTCTATCTCATGCTGACAATATTCTTTGCTATTGGTTCGGTATTATACATCGTAAAATCCATTCTGCCATCACGGATTTATACTGAGGCCTTTTTGAGCGGGGTACTTCTCCCAATTTTTTATATAGCCGGTCTGTGGCTGATGAATTATTTATATTTTGCCACGAAAGCCTATCGCTTTAATAATTTAACGGTAAATAACATGCCGATGGTTTTTGATTTGCAAATAAGCCTGGAAGCCGGCAAATTCTTCAGGTATTCCCTCATTTCAATGTTCACGTTAGGG
The DNA here is from genome assembly GCA_021286645.1 of Ignavibacteria bacterium. Taxonomy (GTDB): domain Bacteria; phylum Bacteroidota; class Ignavibacteria; order Ignavibacteriales; family Ignavibacteriaceae; genus JACPGF01. Next base: position 22,003 of record JAJTBZ010000094.1, on the reverse strand, counting down.
CTTTTTTACCCTGTTATGCAAAATCGCCGGATGAAAACATTGTATTCTCATTTAAAGATACAGGAAGAACGATTTCAATATGATGGTGTAGATTCAGAATATCTTAAACTATGGATCTTCGGAATATTTTTTACCGTCTGCACACTTGGCATATATGTATTTTGGCTCAGGCAGGAACTGTTTAACTACAAAATTAATCATTTAAAACTGGAGAACAGACGATTCCGTTGCGAGGTACAAGGCAGTAAATATTTTAAACTTTGCGTGACAAACGCTCTCTTAATTATCTTTTCTGCATGCATCTTATACCCGTTTACCCGTGTCCGCACCGCGAGGCACTTTGTTAACGGCATTCAATTTGACAATTCAGAGTCGATAAACGATATTGCACTCCCCCTTTCAAATCAGGAATTATTCCATAAAGGATACGAATTTCCTTTCAGTATTGGAATATAATAGTTCGGAACTCTATTTGCAGTCTGGTAAAATTTAAAATAGAAGAGGCTGTATCGAGCTAATCGATACAGCCTCTTCATGTAAATTGTTATATTAACGGACTAACAACATTTTGCGGGCCGCGCTGAATCCCTCTGCTTCAAGTTTGTAAATATAAACACCTGAAGGTAAACCAGTCGCGTCAAAAGTAACTTCATGCCGACCGGCTGCCATTGTTGTATTCAGCATATCTGCTACTACCTGACCGAGTGTATTGTAAACCACTAAGCGGGTTTTAGAGACAGAAGGTAAGGAGAACACAATTCTGGTTGATGGATTAAACGGATTGGGGTAATTTTGTTCTAACGCGAATGCAACTGCTTTCACCGGGTGTTCATTAACAGCAGTGGGTGTTGCATTAATATAGAAAGTTGAGGTACCCTGAGTTGCCTGATAGCTATAGCTTGCATATTGCAACATATTAACCGCTGAGCTTATTCCGTTACCCCGCAGTTCGAAACGGTATTTCGAACGAATTTCAGCAGGCACCTGAGCGAGAATATTGGGCCAACTGATTGTTACACTTCCCGCTTCTTTTGCATTAACAACGAAACTCCATTCAGGAGCAGCGTTGCCGGCAAGAGGTTCTCTGATATCAGCTGAATATTTTGTAAAATACTGTGACCAGTTGGAACGAACAAAATATGCTTCGGGAGCGGAAGCAACAGGAGTTGTAGGAGGTTTAGCTAGATCATATCGTGCATCAAAACCCGCGGTTGCGTTCGCAGCGACACCAAAACTCACCAAATTATCCTGCAATCCATTCTCTTTTACTGAAAGATTAACAATCCAGTTGTTATTATCAACAACCGGAGCCGGCAATGATTTTGCGACTGCTACACCTGCCGAATCATGAATAAATATCGCCTGAACGCTATCCTTTAACCCGGCACTAAAATAGCCTGACCATTGTGCGAGTTCATTGGCGGAAGTATAACTGCTATCGGATTGGCGGTACGTATAATATGTATTTTGTATCCAACCCAGACTTACCGCACTATCTGCGGAAACGGTAACTGTTCCACGCTTAAACTGAACAACATTTTTCTGGTAGTTACGGACGTATGGAGAAGCAATCAGGTTCCAGCCTGTACTTAAACTCTGGGTAACATTACCCGTTTTTGGAGCACCGGTAACATCAAACGATCCATTGCTTTCCAGTCCAAGCCAATATGCTTTTCCGGCAAAAACCGAATCAGCGGTTACATACGCACCATTTGCATAAGCGAACAGCGAGAAAGATGCTATATTATCGCCAATAACGGCCGCTGCTGACGCATTCTGCTGACTAACCGGCACAGATATCAGGTTCCAACCCTTCGTGTAACTATGGGCAACAGTTACAGTTTTTCCACTACCCGATAAAGCAATTTTATACACTGGTGCATTAGCCGAGTTATTCGCTATTACCAAAGTATCCGTATAAGTGCTTACTGCCAATGGTGTGAATTTCACCTGTACGGTAGCAGAATCTTTTTTGTTTATGGAAATTGCCGAATTCCCGACTACCGAAAATCGGCCAGTTGAAGAACTCATACCATTAATGACCAATGTCGTATCACCTGAGTTATATAGCTTAAATGATGCAGTCGTATCAAAATCTACTTTTATCTGGCCCAAGTTCAGTGAAGTTGTACTTGCAGCAATATTTGAAGTAAGCGCGTATCCCGAGCCCGATAGCGAAATCTGCAATTCCGGGGTGGTTCTGTCATTGCTATATACTTTTAGGCTGCCTGAATAAGCCTGTGCAGCCACAGGTAAGAATTTGACGGTAACCGGAACTGTTGCATTATGCGGGATATTATATGTTGTTGCCCCGCTGAACGTGAATGCAGACAAAGATGAAACTATATTAGTGATTGTGAGCAATGAGTCACCAGAGTTACCCAAAGTAACAGTAATTGATGAATCTTTACCAATTTTCAATGAGCCAAAATTCAAGGCAGCCGATGAACTTGTAATATGTGCTGCCGAGAGCGAAGTACCAATGATCAGACGGAAGTATTTATCACCGCCGACACCTGAATTATATACATAATTTCCGCGAACGCGCACATTATGGATAGAATCTGCTGATATATCCTGTATTGCCACCGGGTAATTTGCCGGAATTGAAGCAAGAAAATCAGTTGCCAGGGTAACGTTGGTATTTGCATTATCTGTACGTACGGTGAAATCCCAGGATAATGTTGTACTGTCTAACGAGATAAGTTTTTTAATATCACGGCTGTAAAATGGCCCTAAAGCCGACGGCCAATTTGAGTGAGGGAAAAATACTTCAAGATAATTTGATGGAGGTGTTGGTGGTTTAGCTACATCAACATTTGCATCGTAATCATTAGTGGCATTCTTTGCCATACCCGCGAACGCACTGGTATCTGTTTTCAGACTGGTCGAAGCTTTAATCCGTAGCTGCCATGAATAGTTATCCTGATTATACGTCGCATTCGGTATCACCTGATCATATAAAGAAAAGTTTAACCAATGTGACGCAAACGTTATCGCACCGCCGTTATTATTATCGGTAAACAGGTTAGAAGGCATACCGCCACATAACCAGCCCCCGCTCCAATCTTCTTCAACATAGCCAAGCAGGTTTATCTGTCGGGGGAAACCGATGTCAGCTAATGAAATGCGTACTTCCCAGTAACCGGTTGATTTCCAATTTGAGGTTGCAAATGTGGCATTCTGCCAGCTGCCGGAGCTATATACATCACGTGCCTCGGTGTTATCGGCCGTTTTAAACGCATAATGATAATTCGCGCTGAATGGTAATGTCGGGGTATTACGCCATGCGAGTCCCGCTGTGGTTCCGGTTCCTTCAGTAGGATTTTTCTGAGGATCGGTATCGATATATAAATGATAAACGCGATTACCATCGGTAACACTTCCACTATGCGAATTGCCTGAAAGCCCGATATACAAATAGTTCTTATCCCAGGTAATATACGAATATAGCGAAGTACCTGAAGTGGTTTGCATGCGTTCTGATGCAGTTGTAAAATCATTATTCCCGTCAATAGTAATTGCATGATAAGATTGAGCAAAGGAAAATGACGTGAAGAGCATAAAAAGTAAACCGTAAATCTTTACTTTCATAAATTTAGTGCCTCCGATGAGATAATTTCGAAAAAAAATTATACGTGGTAAAAATTACTAAATATTCTACAGATAACAAAAGTGACATATCACGTCATAGAATTCAATTTAGGGTTTCAGTACTCCTCTCCTTTTTTTCAATCGAAAACTTGGAAGATCAACGAGCTTGCTTTATAATTGTAATCAATCTCTGAAAATATTTTATGTGAACTTGAAAAGTGATGGTATATGGAAAAACTATGGTCCCCCTGGCGCTCAGTATATATTGATTCATTTAAGACTAAAGATACTGCACCTGCATGTGTTTTCTGCGAAGCACAAAAGGAAAGCATCGAAGACGACTCATCATTAGTAATTCATAAAGGTAAGCTGACATTCACGGTATTGAATCTATATCCCTACAACAATGGCCACCTGATGGTAGTACCGTATCGTCATCTGAACGATTTTTCACAATTAACGCCGGAAGAGCATTCTGAAATAATGGCGGAATTGGATAAGGCTATAAAAGCATTACGACTGAACTACAATCCTGAAGGATTTAATCTCGGAGCTAATCTGGGTAAAACTGCCGGTGCGGGAATAGATTCTCACCTTCATTTTCATATAGTTCCTCGCTGGAATGGCGACACCAACTTCATGCCTGTATTGGGCGAGGTAAAAGTTATCTCGCAGGATCTGCTAGTATGTAAAAAGCAATTGATTGAGCAGTATAAAAAACTCTAATCTAGTTCTTTCTTTTATATGATGCGGGTAGTTTATCCATAATTGCCCGCAGGCATATCTCAATCCCCCTCTTGTTCCAATGAGTATCACTTCGGAAATAGAGCATTTCTTTTGCATAGATAAAAGAGGAATAAATATCCGCATTTAAGACATCCCGCCGATTAAGAGCTTCGGTCAGGCGTGGTAAAAAATTATCGTAAGTATCAAGATTAACGAAGTTGTGGTATAATGTGTACTTGTTCGGAACAAATACGAACATACATTCAGCACTAAATTCCTTTTTCAACCTGTTTTGAATAATTTGCAGGTTATCTGCAATCAGAGATATTACAGAATCCGGATGTATTGAATAAAAGCTCCCGGGTAATGCCCTGTTGGTTTCTTCGGAATAGAAAAGAACTGGCGGCTGCAATGAATACACCCGGGTATCAGGATGGATACGATGGAATTCATGGAATAGGAACGTATTAATTTGCTCTGTTATATAGCGGGAGGCAAAATTATTCCTTAAAAAATAATCTACTCTTGTAGTAAATGATTCCTGTCTGCCATTCCCTTCCTTCGCGGACTTTTCCCCTAATCCCGATGCAGCAGGGGCGTGATATTTTCGCATATCCGCAAAGCGATCAACTATATTCCTTTCTACTATCTCGATTATTACAAAGTTCTTCCTATCCCGATTCGCCGTTGCATGCGCTAAATATTCAGTTCCATTAAAATATTGAGGATTTACTGCTGAAGCTTCTACTGCGTGAACGGGCTGTTGTAATTCTTTGCTTAGAGCATCGGCTAAAGACAAACTGCCATAATTTTTTACCAAATAACTGTCGCCTATAAAATATATAGACCGGACCGAATCTTCAGGATAAATTGCACTATTGGTGACCGCATCCGGCAACTTTTCATAGAAATCTTTTACGCGGCATATTCGGAACAGGTCTGGATCACCCGCTGTATCGGCACCACTAAGTTTAAGAAAAAAATCGAATTGAGGAAGCAGTAGTATCAGGAGTGATACCATGCCTAAAAATTGAATTGCTCGCAGTGATTTATTTTCCATCATTTTTAGAACCTAAAGTAAATAAATGACTCGGCTGAAAATCTACCCCAGAGATAAAAAATTATCGCAAACATGAAAGCAACGAGTAAATACACTATAACAATTCGACGTACATTTACTACTTTCACGCAACTATTAATTAAACGAGTTGAAATAGCAATTGCACAGGTTGCGATAAAAGCTATGGCAAGTGCCGAATAACTCATTGTCGAAACTGTTGAAGCATGGCACTGAAATACTCTGCAAAATACTTCAACAACCTCACCGCCCCCCTGCACCCTGAAAAAAATCCACAAGAATGAAACCAGTGTAAAAGTTACAGTTATACTTACTGCCATACGGATAAAATGAGGAATGATTGAAAGGACTGGTTCCAATTTACTCCAGTAGGGGCGAATAGAGAATACCAGACAGATACTCAATCCATGACAGCCACCCCAAAGCAGGTAGTTAACAGTGTTACCGTGCCACATACCACTAATCAAAAAAACAATTATTACATTAATCATAACCCGCGAACGACTCAGATTTTCGCCCCCTAAGAAAATGTACAGGTATTCCAGTGCCGGAAGAATATACTCTCTAAACCAGCTTGTTAACGTAATATGCCATCTTTTCCAAAAATCAATAATGGAAATGGCCAGATATGGCTTATTAAAATTCTCCGGTAAAGTAATGCCCATCAGGCTCGCGCATCCAATAGCTATATCGGTATAACCCGAAAAGTCATAATATATCTGGAATGAATACGCGTAAATTGCAATCAGAAGGCGCCAACCCGTTACTCGATGTGGATCATCAAACACAGCTGTTACAAATAACGAAAGATTATCGGCAATAACAATTTTTTTCATTAAGCCTACGGCAACGCGAAACACTCCCCGACTCAAATGGCTAATAGATACTGCAGATGATTGTTTTAATTGTGGAATTAAATCCGCGGGCCGGTTTAGAGGTCCAGCCAATACTGAAGGGAAAAAACTGAAATATGTAAGTACTGTAACCAGATTCCCTTCAGCATCTAGCTTCCCGATATATATTTCAGTTAAATAGGCAATCATCTGGAGAGTGTAGAAAGAAAGACCGATCGGGAGAACTATTTCGAACCAGGAAGATGGAGTTATTTGTACAATGCGGGATATGAGGTTAAATACTGCAAAATTTTGCAGGTACTTAACACATAATAACGTGCCTGTAAGAAAGCAAATACTACCACCATAAAGATAAGTTTTGCTTCTGCCGCTGGCTTTGGAAATTGATAGGGCGGCTATAAAAGTAAGAACGGAAAGTACTAATAAAACAAGCAGCCCGAATGGAGAAACAATAAAAAAAAATACTACTCCCATAAACAATAAAGAGATCATTCTTTTTTCCGGCGCTGTACTTAGCACAACTGCTGTAGCGAACAGCAAAAAGAATGGGAATGCAAGGGAGTTAAAAATCATAGGGACTGGTTTCTCTTACAGTTTATAATACATAAAAAGCAATTACAAATATCGTTTTTACATGGAAAATTATCAAAGGGTAAAAATAAAAACCCCGGCAGAGACCGGGGTTAAAATACAGTTGAATAAAAGAAACGTTTATACCACAGATCGTGCTATCCAGCGTTCGAGAGCCACCAGGAAATGCGACATCGCATTAATAAGTGGTCTATGCTGCCCTGATTCGATATCTGAGAGTATCTGCGCGTGGATATTCACATAAGCTGAATTGATAAGGTCAACGAACTCTTTACCTTTTTCAGTAAGGAACACCCTCATATTTCGTCTGTCGTTCGGTTCAATTTCACGCGTAACATATTGCTTTTCAACCAGGCCATCAATGATCCGGGTTAATCTGCTCGCGCTAAGGTTCATCCGTTCGGCAATTTCTTTATTATTTATGCTTTCATTAGCATGTAACTGCCGTAAACAGCGAAATTCTGCCTGCGTCAGGCCATATTGTTTTGATAACCGCTCTTCTTTTTCATGGCAGCTGGCCAATAACCGAAAAGTTAAATCGGCCAGTTGAGTCGCGGTAGCTTGTACTTCCCGTGGGTCCATTTTCTTTCCTTAAAATGTATAATCGTTACCGAATATTGTTACTTTACCGTCTAAATGCTTAGCCTTATTGACAACATAGCCTGAACCGGATTTCGAGAAACCATCGTGGCATGGCTGGCAATCGGTTTTACCGGCATGGAATTTATCCTGCGGTACCGGGTTATCATTTCCGTCGCCGTGGCACGATCCGCACTTAATTCCTTTTTGTATCCAGGATACAGTTGCTTTTCTGCCATTTTTAAAGTTACCGTGGCAATACGTATTTGAACAGTTTACAGCAATCGGATCATAAACCGGGTTAGGAGTAATCGCTCCCTGCGCAGCATCATAGGTAATCCACACGTTGGTAGAACTTGGGGCATTTGTGGCAGTCTTTGCCAATGCTCCGAAAATAACTTCGGCACCTGCAGTATTATCTATATGGCCTGCCTGTGCAACGGTTGTTACCGGTGTGTGACACTGGGCGCATGCAACCGGGGTAGATGAGAACGTGGTATTCTTCAAATGTATCTGATGAAGACCAACACCCCTGGTGGTTATTATAGTATCGCCAGTTAATGCTCTTGGAGGTGCGCCGGAAGCATCGGTACCATGGCACGTATTACAAGCCTCAGGCCCGTTGGTACCCTTATGACAGGTAAGACACGAAACATTTACTTTACCACCTGCATAATCGGTTCCGTGACAGCGCTGGCAGCGAGTCATACTCCAGGCATCTACCGATTTTACAAGATACTGATGATAGCTTAAATCAGCTTTTATCTTGTTCGCATTGTCCGAACCACGGAGATGGAGATAATCTTCACGATGACAACGCGAGCATGCCACTCCTGCAATACCGCCTTTATAATCGGCACCATGGCAGCGCGCGCACTGGGGACTGTATTGATAGTTGGAGTCAGACAACATTTTACCATGAAAATCTGATGCAGTTTTGCTCATTATTCCCGATGTATGGGTAGTTAAACCCGGCTGAACCGGTATATCCTCTTTTTGATTAGCACAACCGGCAAAACATACCGCTGCCAGAAGAGCAACCAAACTAATTTTAATGTAATTTTTCATATCACGCTCCTTATCTCTTCTGTCCATGACAATAACCGCAGAACCCTATACCCGGCGTTCCGCTGGGCCGTGCCGTCGGGTCGGTATGACAGTTGTAACATACAGAAGATGATGTTGAATGCCAGTCACCATGAACATCACGCATAAAACCTGATTTATGAGTCTTGGGATTGTGACCCCTAATACCAACATTATCGGTATGGCACATAATACAGGTCGGGTCACCGCCCTGCACATCATGGCAGGACGCGCATTTTTCTATATCACGTCTGGCTAAAGTAGCGTGTTCACCACCGCCGGACCCTACGCTGATAAAGAGGAAGCCTGCTTTTTTATGTGATGAAGGCAGAATACCTCCCTGAGCATAATCCTGCGATGAACCGCTATGACATTGTGCACAAAATGTTTCTGTCTGGTGGCAGGTTGTACATTCCTTTGTTTTTGATGAAGCTTCAACACCATGCGTAAAGCGGTAACCAATTTCATGAACCCGGGTTAATCTCTGTTGTTTAATGCCTGAGCCGTTTTGCGCGGTTGCATATGGCATATAGAAATCACCCTTTTTGTTTCTTTCAGTGATTCCGGTAGTTCCGGTATGGCATTCTTCACATGATGCATCATCGTGACACATGTTGCAATTAGCCCCGGGGGCTTCGGCTGCAAATTTATGGAAGCGCTTGTAATCCGTAACTTTATGGGATTTTGGTGTCAGGTCACTCGTATTTTTATGACAGGCTTCACAAGCTGTCGAACCGCCTTTTTCAGTGCCATGGCAGGTATAGCATGATTCCATTTTCGGAGTGTACTTCATAGAAGTAGTACCATCATCCTCCGAAATTCCGGAATGGCACTTATTACAATCTTTATCAGCTTTGAGATGAGCCTCGTGGTTGAAATAAAGATCATATGAAGCCGGCTGCAATTTTTCGAATGTATTCTCAAAATGGCATTGCGTACAATTCTTTTGATCACTTACGTCATGACAGCTGGCGCAGTCTTCTTTCTTGGGGAAAAGTCCTCCGGAAAGAGAAGTGCTGGCAGAAATACCTGAATGACATGCAGTACATTCTGCAGCATCTTTATGCAGCTTATGATTGAATTTAATTTTCTTTTTTACAGCAACATCGTAGTTGGCACTACCCTGGTTATTCTGAAACGCTGTTAGCGCTAAAAATCCGAAGCCGAGGGTTAATACCGCGATATATAAATGTTTCATTTTCATAATATCATATCCCTCTTATAACTTCGTGAAGAACCAATAGTTCAGCTTTAACAGGAAACGAACATCATCTTTATAAATCCTGTTATTCATATACTGTCCCTGCAAATCAACAGAAAACTGTTTTATCGGCCGCATATTAACACCCAGAACAACCGAAGTTAACGTTTCCCGATCATCATCCGGATTCAGTTTATAGCCGGTAAAAGCAACACCCACCGAGGGAGTAATTGACAGCGGCTTAAAAGTATGCGCGTAATTCAAAGCAAGAGTCTGCATTTCGCCGGCATAACCAAACGATTGCCGATAGCTCACAGAACCATATTCCGAATTAAAGGCCACAGAAGCACGAGATGCATCGTCGTCTTTATATTTGGTATAACCGCCGCGCAAACCTACGCTCATTGTTTTCGACAAATGATAGGTAGCTCCTATTTCACCTTCTTTGGTATTTCCATAATCGAAAACGGAGAAGATTGAATTATAACGAACGCGAGGCTCGCGGTAGCTGCCATATATATTTAAGTCGAGATTATCATCGAGGCCATATTGCGATTCAAGTTCAATTTTCGAAGTATTTTCAATATTTAAATCATACTCATAACGCAAATGGGCATTTAAGTTTAATTTTTCCTGCTCAAAATCAACCGCGCCATGCAGAAATTCATATTCTGTTGAGCTTTGCTGAATAAGCATATTTATCGGGTTAAAATGATCGTCTAAACGAAGAGCATAATAATCATCCGGTTTATAGTTTTTGCACGAATAACCGGCGCCAAATTTAAAACTTTCAATAGCCGTAGTCGAAAGATTGAAAGCCATGGCATAATTGTCAGAAATATTTTTCGCGAAACCGAAATCCTGGTGATTTGCCAGCACTCCGCCATACGCGGCATCGAATTGGATTTTTTTATAATCCACTTTGATTGATCCTCCGTCGAATACACCAGCCGCGATTCCAGAAAAAATTGGAATTCTTCCAATACGCACGGTAGCTATATCAAAAATCTCACGTCCTTCAACATATAAGGTATAAACCCTAAAATACGAAGGATTCGAGTGAGATAAATCCAGGTCATGTTCATAATTAAAAGAAGTGCGTAATGAGTACTTTTCATAATTAAGATTTAACTGTGCCTGTTGATAAGCCCGGGCGTAAAATGTGGAATGGCGAGCAGTATCAAATCGCTCAAAATTAAAAACGGAAGAGGATACTCTTCCGCTTAAAGTCTGAGCAATCATCACGGGAACTAAAGCAAGTACGAACAGAAAGGTTATTAGTTTTCTCATGATAATTGATTGATTTATAATAAAATTACTATGTTATTTTGCCGGAATTGAATGTTTAATTTTTGCCCATTGTGCATCATAATTAAATTCTTTGAAGGTAGGGCTTTCACTGTTATGGCAACTCGTACAGAATTTTTCTTTTTCTTCATGTACAATAAGACCGTTCTTCATTGCTTCAGCCTTATCCTTCATTATCTTCATGCTCTTATAATCTTCACCTGCTCCGTGACAAGTTTCGCATTGTACGCCATCTTCGACTTTGAATTTTTTGCCAATCAATGCTGCATCTGCGTCATGTCCTGAGGTATGACATTTTAAGCATTCCGGTGATTTTGCTGCCGGTGTCTTCAGCCCTTTTTCTTTTGCAATTGCATCAGCTTTTTCGGTCGTCAACGCTTCATAAGCTTTCGCATGAGCGCTTCCTTTCCAAATATCAAGCTGTTTTCCTTGTTTTTCACTTTTATGGCACATTCCGCACGATTCAGCACCAATAAAGGCGTGTTTTTTAGCTTCCTGCCCATATAAGAAAGCTGCACACAGAATTATGGCTGCAAATGTGAACAATAATTTAGATTGAGACATAGTTTCCTCCTAATAATATTTGATAGATAACAACAATTATCATTCCAATTAATTACATGAAAATCAATTATTTTTAAGAAGCAATTCCCGCTACTGATAAGAAGGAACCGAGTATATTCTCCGATATGAGAACAAGCGCCCCAAAAATGTTGTGCCATCTTTCTGCCCCTGAAAGATTGATGTATGTATAAAAATTCATCACTTTGCTGAGTTTTTATACACTCAGACTGAAAATAATCATTTTTTTCACTAATACGCAACGAAAATTTTACCTGTTGTTTGGAAAATTATAAAAAAAATGCCTATATTAGCTCTATATGAAACAGAACTATAAACAAGCCCGGTATTATTTTTACTTTTATTTCTACTTTTTTAGTAGCCCGGGTGGTTATTGTTTATTTTGAATAGAAGAAATTAATAAATAAATCAATAGTTACCCGGTCTCAACAGACCGGGTTTTTTTTTATATAAGGCGTAGAAATGAACAAACGAATCGCGATACAAGGTTACGAAGGCAGTTTTCATCAGGAGGCTGCACAGCATTATTTTGGAAAAGATATTTCCGTAGTTCCCTGTGCAACCTTTAAAGAAACTTTCGCGGCCGGTAATAATAAAAGGGTTGCAGATGCCTCTATAGTGGCTATTGAAAACTCGATAGCAGGCAGCATTTTGCCAAATTATAATCTGCTGCAAAAAAGTGGTATGATAGTAACCGGCGAAATATATTTACAAATCCGACAACAACTTATGGTAATGCCTGAAACTGAAGTGGCGCACATCCGCGAGGTTCACAGCCACCCTATGGCATTATTACAGTGCACCGCGTATCTTGAAAAGCATGGATGGAAGCTTGTTGAGTCAGATGATACTGCCTTAAGCGCAAAATTACTTAAGCAGCATCATAACAAACACGCGGCAGCCATTGCCAGTAAAGTGGCTGCAGAATTATATGGATTAAAAATTATTGCGCGAAATATTCATACATTGAAAAATAACCATACACGATTTCTGATACTGCAGCCTTTAAAACAATTGGTCATCCCGCAGGATGCAAATAAAGCTTCACTATACTTCGAAACAGAGCATAAAATCGGAAGCCTTGCGACAATATTATCTATTATTGCCGATGGCGGTGTTAATCTGACAAAACTTCAGTCGTTCCCTATCCCCGGCAGCGATTGGAAATATTTCTTTCATGTAGATATGGAATTTAATTCAATTGAAGATTATAGACAGGTAATAAGTAAAATTGAAAAGCTTACCAAAGAGCTAACCGTTTACGGCGTTTACCGAAAAGGACTGACAATATGAACATTCAAACAGCTGCCCGACTGGAGTCGGTAAAAGAATACTATTTTTCTACTAAACTCCGTGAAATTGAAGAACTCAACAAACAAGGCAAAGATATCATTAACCTTGGTATCGGCAGTCCCGATGTACCACCGCACCATTCAATTATTTCCGAATTGGCCGTTCAGGCAGAAAAGCCTAATACGCACGCGTATCAAAGTTACAGGGGGGCGGCGCAATTACGTGAGGCTTTCGCTGCATGGTACAAAAAATTCTATAACGTACAGCTTTCTGCTGCGGATGAAATCTTACCTCTTATTGGAAGTAAGGAAGGGATTATGCATATATGCATGACATACTTAAATCCGGGAGATAAGGTTTTAGTGCCAAATCCCGGCTATCCTACCTATCGCTCGGCGGTAACGCTTGCAGGTGGTGAATGTGTAGAGTACAACCTGACCGATTCGACGAATTGGTTCCCTGATTTTGCAGAAATTGAGGCGGCAGGACTGGAAGGCGTAAAATTGATGTGGATGAACTATCCACACATGCCAACCGGAACTTTACCCAATGATTCGGTATTCAGCGAAGCTGTTACTTTCGCCAGAAAGCATAATATACTGTTGTGCCACGATAATCCGTACTCTTTTATTCTCAATGAATCGCCCGTAAGCATTCTTGCCACTCCCGGAGCAATGGAATGTACTTTAGAACTTAATTCTTTAAGTAAATCACATAATATGGCCGGCTGGCGTATTGGTATGCTTGCAGGCAACAGGGAACGAATTAATGAAGTAATTCGGTTTAAGAGCAATATGGATAGTGGAATGTTTCTACCTATGCAACTCGCCGCGGCTAAAGCCTTATCCCTGGATGCGGACTGGTATGATACGGTCAATGAAGAGTACCGGCGTAGAAAGCTTATCGCCCGTAAAATTCTAGCAGCACGTTCATGTACCCCGGAAGAGAAACAGGCCGGATTGTTCATATGGGCAAAAATACCCGATAACCAAATAGATTGTTATACTTTTACCGATGAAATATTGCAAAAGGCGAGAGTTTTCCTGACTCCTGGCGGAATTTTTGGTTCAAATGGGCAGCGGTATATCCGACTTAGCCTTTGTACTCCCCTGCCACGTTTGCAGGAAGCAGCCGAAAGGATTGGATATAATTTATGAAAATAGGTATAATTGGTACAGGCCTTATCGGCGGTTCATTGGGAATTTCTTTAAAGAACTGCGGCTTCGCCACACAGGTTTTCGGATTCGATGCAACAGAGGGATATGCTGAAAAAGCCAAAGAACTGGGACTAATCGATGAGGCTATGCCTCTTGACAGACTCATTTTGCAAAGCGAGCTTATTATAATCGCTATTCCTGTTGATGCAACGGTACGTATAATACCTGGTATATTAAATAATGTTACCAATCAAATTGTTATTGATGTCGGTTCAACAAAAGAAGCTATTCATAGTATAGCAAAATCGCATAAGAATGGGAAACGATTCGTAGCTACTCACCCGATCTGGGGAACTGAATATAGCGGACCAACAGCAGCTGTTGCCGGTGGAATGAAAGGCAGAATTACCGTTATTTGCAATACAGAGGATAGCGATAACGATGCAGTAGAAGTGGTGGAAAAAATGTACACAACCCTTGGGATGCGAATAGTACACCAGGATGCACAGAGCCATGATATTCACGCCGCGTATGTGAGCCATATTTCGCATTTGACTTCTTTCGCATTAGCTTTGGCAGTACTCGATAAAGAAAAAGAAGAAGAACAAATTTTCCGGCTTGCAGGTGCCGGATTTGAAAGCACCGTTCGACTTGCAAAGAGTAATCCGGATACCTGGACCCCGATTATAAAAGAAAATCGCAGCAATGTATTGGACGTTCTCAATGACCAAATTTTTTATTTACGGCAAATGAAGAAACTCATCGAGATGGAGCAGTATGATACGTTACATAAATTGATGGAACAAGCAAACGAAATACGGAGAATAATAAAATGACCGATAAAATAATACAAAGAAAAAACATCCATGAAGTCCTGAGAAAACGCCCGGTTATTATTTCAGGGCCGTGTAGCGCCGAAACTGAAGAACAGGTTGTTGATACTGCAACTTCACTCGCTGAATTGGGGCTCATTGATATACTGAGAGCAGGCATCTGGAAACCCCGTACCCGTCCAGGTTCCTTTGAGGGAATTGGAACAAAAGGTTTACCCTGGCTACAAAGGGCCCGTGATTTAACCGGTTTACCATTCATGGTTGAAGTTGCCAGCGCCAGGCAGGTTGAAGATGCGTTGCATTTCGAAACTGACGCATTATGGATTGGGGCACGGTCGACGGTTAACCCCATTAGTGTTCAGGAAATTGCAAACGCCCTTCGCGGCACCGAAATCCCGGTTTTTATTAAGAATCCAATGAATCCCGACCTTGAACTTTGGACTGGGGCATTGGAACGAGTTGCACAAGCCGGTGTAAAAAATATCGGTCTTATACATCGTGGTTTCAGCGTTTTCGGTAATACCGAGTATAGAAACGCTCCCATGTGGCACCTGGCCATCGAAATGAGACGAAGAAATCCTGAGTTAATGATGATAAATGACCCGGCACATATTTCCGGGAGACGAGATCTGATTCCCGCCGTTGCCCAGAAAGCAGTTGATCTTGATTTCGACGGATTGATGATCGAAAGCCACATCAATCCCGAATGCGCCTGGACAGATAAAAATCAACAGGTAACGCCGGAAGGGTTAAGAACAATCCTTAACGGCATTGTTTGGCGAAAAGAAAAGAGTGAAGAGGCAGCATTTAATACAGCCCTTGAGCAACTTCGTGATCAGATCAACAATATCGACGATGAGTTATTATTGTTATTGGGCAAACGTATGCAAATTGCCGATCAAATTGGTATTTACAAAAAAGAAAATAATATTACCATTCTTCAAACTGCCCGGTGGAATGAGATTTTGCAGCGAGAGACAGCAAAAGGCGAAGCTTTGGGATTAAGTCCTGATTTTGTAAAAACTTACCTTGAAGCAATTCACATGGAAAGTATAAATCACCAAAACAATGTTATGACAAAATAAAATCTGCTTTTTGGCATCCCGCTGTTACTGATAAATTGTATCAGCGGGATGCATGTAATATTTAATGCCCGGAAAGATTTTTATCAATTATAGAAAACAGCTGATACCGTGAAAACGGTTTTGATATATAATCGGAACAACCACCTTCCAGAAATTCTTCTTTATCACCAACCATCGCAAAAGCTGTCATTGCAATTATCGGGATATCTCTATATTCTGTCTTCTGGCGCAATATTCTGGTAAGTTCAATTCCGCTCATTCCCTTACCTAAATTTATATCCATCAGTATTAGATCAAATTTACTTTCATCAAGTTTTTCAAGAGCTGATTTCGCATCCGGAGCAATAGTAAAATCGAATCTGCCTTTTAAATAATCGCTTAGCAATTGAGAGACAATGATCTCATCTTCCACAATTAATAACTTTACTAATTCCGCCCGAATAATTCCTGTCACTCCCTCAGTCGCGGGTGAATCAACTGCCAGACCAGCACCAATCTGCAGATCATCCAAAATTGGTAACTTTACAGAAAACTCCGAGCCCTTCCCGATTAAACTTTTTACTGAGATGGTGCCCCGAAGTTTTTTAACAAATTTTTTCGTTAGCGCCAATCCCAGCCCAATCCCCTCAAAACTTCTGCCCCGCCCTTCGCTTACCTGCCGGAATTCTTCAAATATCGTATCGAGGCTTTCGGCAGGTATACCAATACCTGTATCAGAAACCCGAAATTCCAAAAATGCTTTACCCTCTTCAGGAGGAATTAAAGTCACTTCAATTTTCCCCTCATTCGTGTATTTAATCGCGTTACTTATCAGGTTGGTCAGAATCTGGTTAACAATTCGTGGATCGGACCTGAAATAATATGGACCGCCAGGCAAGGTGCATTCGAGCATTAGTTTTTTTCGCTCTGCATTGGCCTTATACAAATCTGTTATTTCCTGGAAAAGAATTGTACAGTCAACTTCCTGAATTCTTGCTTCATATTTACCTGCTTCCAACTGCGATAAATCCAAAATAAGATTTAAAGTTTCAAGCAGCCTTTTACCGCCAAGATGGATTTTCTCAATCATTTGAGCGGGAGTATCTTCGGTTATTAATTCCTGTAACATTTCAGAATAGCCCAAAATCGCGATCATAGGCGTACGAATCTCATGACTCATATTCGCCAGTATGCTTGATTTTACATGAGCCAATTCTTCAGCTTTTTTCTTGGCCTCTATTAATTGTTGTTCCGCGAGCTTTCGATCTGTAATATCGGTTTTTATAGCGATAAAATGATCGATATGGTTAGAAGAATCCTTCAACGGAGTAATGGTCATATGCTCATAGTATAGGTGTCCGGCCTTGTTTCTGTTTATTAACTCACCTTCCCAAATTTCGCCATTCAAAATTACCGACCACATCTCCCGGTAAAATTCATGGCTCTGCCTGCCTGAGTTTAATAACTTACCAGGTGTAGTACCGATACACTCCTCGGCGGTATAGCCGGATAGTTTACAGAATGCCTTATTAACAAAACGGATAGAGCCCCTGACATCGGTAATAACAATCAGGTTCGCAGCTGAATCGAGCGCGGCACTTTGCAGTCGGATTTTCCTTTCATTTTCCACACGTTCAGTTACATCATGAACGATTGAGAAAAGCACCGTGCGGTCATCAAATAAAATCGGAGAAGAATAAACATCTACCTCCCTTTGCTCTCCATTTGCCAATTTATGCCGAAAATGGAATACATTCTGTTTGGAGTCAATTGCCATTCTTATATTATCTTCAATATGCCCGGCAGAAAGCGAATTGATATGGCTTAGATGGAATGTTGAGAATTGTTCTCGGGAATATCCGTAGAATTTTTCAGCGGCAGGGTTACATGAAAGAATTTTTCCTGTTTGAGGATCAAGCAACATCATTATTGCATCATGTCCATCGAACATATTTCGAAATCGTTCTTCCTGCTGACGGATTTTCTCAAATGACTCCCTGATGCTTTTTATCATTCTCTGCAAGGCGTTGTAGAATTGGCCAATTTCATCATGCGAAGCTGGTTCAATTACAACAGAATAATTACCTTTAGATACCTCCTCAGCCGCATAACTTAATAAACGAATTGGTTTTCGGATCGCCCTGGTTATAAGGCTGCCAATAATAAAAGCGGCTATTAACCCAAGCAATAAAGCAAATATCAGATTATTTTGGATAATACTAATATTTTCGTTTACGTCATCCAGATATAACCCGCTGCCAACAAACCATTGCCAGGGTTTATAGTACATTACATAGGAGGTTTTCTGCGATGCAACCGAGTCCCCAGGTCGCGGATAGAAATACGTCAGATACCCGCCTCCCTGAGTCTTGCATAAATCGATAAGCCGCTGCATAATTTTTGTGCCCTGTTTATCGGTATACTCATACCGATTCACTCCAATTTGAAGGGAATCAGAGCCAAGAGCTTTTGTTACCCCCTGCATATCATACGCGAAGAAATACTCCTTTCCGGCGAACCGAAGCTGTGACAAATCTCTTCCCGCACGAATCTGGGCTTCCGCCAAAGATAATTCCCCATTGACTACCCTTTTATTATAGATTTCAATAATATTATATGCCAGTTCTACTACACTTTTCAGTTCCCGTTTTTTGTCTTGTATAAATTGATCTTTACTATCAGGCAGAATTTTCAACCAGAAGACTGCAAAGATTGGGACCACAACAAAGAACACCATTCCCTGTAGTTTTACACTCAACGAAAAATCCCGAAATCGTTTCAAACCAACGTCCTCATATCATCTGTTAGTAAATTGGGTTATTATTGAATCAGTTTTTCACCAACTGAAAACGTTTACGCTGTATCCTTATTTAGGTAGTGAGCAAACAGTAATATCGTAAATACCGATTTGAAAATTCATACTAAAAAGCTATCCGGCCGGGTAACAATAATAGACAGTACTACCATCGATAATTCGTATGAACTTGAAGACTAAGCTATACTATCCCTCAATTCCCTGCATATTTTTTTGAATAACAGTAAATAATTCCTGTCTTGAAAAAGGTTTTGAAATATAATCGGTACAGCCTCCTTCAAGGAATTCTTCTTTATCACCCACCATTGCAAAAGCGGTCATTGCTATTATCGGTAGTTTGGCATATTTCTCTTTCGCGCGTAAAATACGCGTTAAATCAATGCCGCTCATCCCTTTTCCCAGATTAATATCCATTAGTATTAAATCAAAGTCCATTACACTTAATAACTTCTGGGCACTTTCCGCGTCTTTTGCCAATGAGTATGTAAAATTTTCAGATAAATAACTAGCCAGCAATTGCGAAACAATAGATTCATCTTCAACTATCAGTAAATTTGGTTTCCCTTCCAAGTGTGGCTCCCTTATATCCTGTTGAACATCATATGTAACGCCGGATTCGGTTTCCTCGATAAAAGTGCCTTTTATTACCGGTAAAGAAACAGTAAACCTGGATCCGACATTTACTTCACTTTCCACCCGAATACTTCCTTCCAGTTTTTCAACAAATTTTTTCGTGAGGGCTAATCCTAACCCGATTCCCTCAAAAACCCTCCCTCTGCCTTCACTTACCTGGCGAAACTCTTCAAAAATTGTTTCCCTAAACTGCTCGGGTATTCCCATTCCGGTATCCTCTACAACCAATTCCAAGCCAGAAGAATTCGTATCGGGAGGAATAAAGCTAACAGTTACTTTTCCAGAATCAGTATACTTAATTGCATTGGTTAACAGGTTCGTTAAAATCTGGTTAATAATCCTTGGATCCGTTTGAATTTTCCATACACCATTAGGAAGGCATACATGTAATTGCAGATTTTTCCGTTCAGCATTCTTTACGTACAACGAGCTAATTTCCTTTATCAGCTCGCAAAAATCAACTTCCTGAATGTGAGTTTCGTACTTACCGGCTTCAATTTGTGACAGGTCTAAAATAAGGTTGAGAGTTTCCAGCAGGCGCTTCCCTGCGGAATAGATTTTTTCAATCATTCTGGCTGCATCAGCATCTATAATTTCTTCCATGAGAAGTTCAGAATACCCCAGTATCGCGATCATGGGAGTACGAATTTCATGACTCATGTTCGCGAGAATGCTCGACTTCACTTTCGCGAGCTCTTCTGCTTTTTCTTTTGCAGCAATCAGTTGTTTTTCTGCAATAATTCTATCGGAAATATCAGTTTTTATTGCTACAAAATGATCGATATTTTGTTTTGAATCTACTATTGGAGTAATGGTCATGTGCTCATGATACTCCTTACCATCATGATTCCGGTTAATAAGGTCGCCTTCCCAAATTTCACCATGGAGAATTGTAGTCCATAGTGCTCTATAGAACTCATGTGACTGGCGCCCCGATTTTAATAGATCTCCGGGTTTTCTGTCAATACACTCATTGTAAGAAAAGCCGGTAAGCTTACAGAAAGCTTTATTAACAAATTTAATATATCCACGAACATCTGTAATGAGAATCGCATTGGCCGCAGAATCCAGAGCCGCGCTTTGTAACCGAATTTTATGCTCATTTTGAATGCGTTCAGTAATATCATGAACAATTGAGAATAGAACCTGTCGATTGTCGAATAATATTGGCGATGCAAAAACTTCTACATTCCGAAGAGTGCCATCGGCTAACCGATGCCGGAAAATAAATATGTTCTGAGTTTCTTCAATCGCAAGATTAATATTCTTCTTAATATTATCAACCGGAAGAACGTTAAGATCACGAATATTCAACTCTAAAAACTCCTGTTTCGAATATCCATAGAACTTGGAGGCGGCCGGATTAGTAGAAATGATCTTACCATCTTCCGGATCAATAAGCATCATTACTGCATCATGTCCATCAAACATATTGCGAAAGCGTTCTTCCTGCTGCTGAATTTTCTCAATAGAAGCCTTAAGGCTCTCTATCATATTTTGAAGCGCTTTATTGAATTGCCCGATTTCGTCTTCACGCTCCAGATCCAATTGACCAGTATATTGGCCTTCTGTCACACGCATCGCGTATGACTTTAACCGGGTAATAGGTACCGAGATAATGTTAGAAATCAAAAAGGCAAATACGAAGGCTATAGACAGTGAGAGTAGAAGAAAACTCCAAAGATATGTCTGGAATTGGGCACTATCTCTTTCTACTTTATCGAAGTATGTACCACTTGCCAAATACCATCCCCAGGGTGAAAAGTATTTAAGATAGGCAATTTTATGTTGTGGTTTCTTAACACCGGGTTTAATCTGGTAGTACTCTGCAAAACCTTCGCCATTCTTAACATTCTGCACCAATTCCTGATAAAGCCTCTTCCCTTTTGCATCAGGAAAATCCTTCATGCTCTTCCCGATATTCTCCGGCCTCAGTGGATGAACCAGCAACGTATAAGTGGTATCAAAGATGAAAAAATAATTTTCTCTGTCGTAACGCTGCGATGCAATCAGTGATATCGCCATTTTTTTTGCATCCTGAGGTAAAAGTTTACCCTTATGCACTAAATCATTAAAATATTCCAATTCATTAAATATAGGTTCAACGATATTTTTAGTAGCGATGTTTTTATTTTCATAAAATTTCTCGCGTATAGCAGGTAACACATATAACGAAATAATGAAAACAATAGGAAGAAACGCCGCGATTATGAGAATCGCGAGCTTAACACGAATAGAGGCATTTTTGATAATAGTAAACACTAATCATACCCCAGTTAAAATTGTAAAATATACATATATACCGGATTCCCGTAATAATAAGAAGTAGAATCTCAACGGTATTCAATAGAATAAAACCCACCTTTCGCAATTTGCTTAAAATAAAGCAAAAATGCAATACAGAGCAGAGTTTATAATAGATAATTCTATAGATAATCAAAGCGATGAGGGGGAAAGTGCTGGTGCGCGAGGGAGTGAGGGAGCAAAAAAAAGCCCCCGGGAGCGAAGCAAACGGGGGCTGTATAAAAAAAAATCTGGCGACTACCTACTCTCCCACACACCTGCGCATGCAGTACCATCGGCGTATAGGAGCTTAACTACTCTGTTCG
>JAJTBZ010000072.1 GCA_021286645.1 Ignavibacteria bacterium | reverse complement strand
GAATTACGTTAAAAATTACTTGGGGTTCTATAAAAAATTTCCGCTCATAGCAAACGCCGTTATTACCAAGATACAGATCAAATGCCTCATAAAAATGACGGACGTAACCTTTTTTAATCATAGCCATAGCGATATGTGGCCGGGCTATTGCCGCATTTTTTGCTTCTGCCTGCACTTCTTCAATAGTAAGTGGTTTGTGATATGCTTCTAATTTCTGTAGTATTCTTTTAGCCCTGCTAAGCCGTTCATCAAAAAAATATGCCAGCAACCGATTAACTGCCGGGTTGGTACGATCAAAACCGTACCCCAGAATGTGTACTTCTTTGTCATCAATATACGTGGTGAATTCAACTCCGGGAAGACAATGAAGCCCATGTGCCATGCAAATTTCTTCTGCTTCTGCCAACGAACTTATTGTATCATGATCGGTAAAACTGAATGTACCTATGCCTAACTGGACTAACTTTGCTGCAATTTGAGCAGGAGAATAGGTCCCATCGGAATGTGTTGTGTGAATATGGAGATCTATTTTCCTGCTTATCATGCTTATAAAAACAATTCTTTGAATTTTTCGTAGTTGGGTATGCGCAGTTTATTGCCATCGAGTTCAATGAGTCCACGTTTTGCAAATGAATGCAACGTACGTGAAATTGTTTCTCTCGATGTACCTGCCATATTCGCGAGATCGTGTTGGAAAGGAAGTTTTTCTATCTCAACTACACCCTGCCTGATTTTTCCGATATCATCTGCCAATTGCAATATTACTGTAGCAACTTTTCCTTCGGCATCTTTTAATGATAACGATTTAATTTTCATATCAGCCGAACGAAGGCGTTTTGTTAATTCTTGCAGAAGGCTTATCGAAACTTCCGGATGATCGTATAATAGATCAAGAAAATCCGAACGCTGAATGATAAATATTTCCGATTCCTCTATCGCGGTTACGTTTGCCGAACGGGTCAAACCATCCAGAATGGCCATTTCGCCAAAGAAATCCGATTCGCTTAAGATACTGAGAATTACTTCCCTGCCATCTTCACTTACTCTGAAAACTTTTACTTTACCAGAAACGATTACAAATAGAGCCGAACCTGTTTCATGCTCCATAAGGATAACCGATTCCCTTTCGTAGGTTCTCGATTTACCGAGCCGGGAAATTTTTTCAAGAGCTTCATCATCCAAATCCGCGAAGATTGGTACATACTTGAGGAAATTATCATTTTCTTTCATGCTATAAGCCTCAACAGTTGGTAAAATCTTATTAAAATCTGCTTTATTAATTAATTACATTCTCTCAGGACAAATACATCAGGAAGCGAGAAATCAATTTATAAAATTCGTCTTTCACTTCAAACTACCATATAACAGGAATTTCAATCTTTTTGCCCGGTTCCGCCGCGAAAACCCGAATACCACGGTTTTCCCGGAGTATCTGTTCTCCCATCCACGCAACAGCATCTGCATCGCCATGAGTTAAAACCACATTATCTACATGCAATGAAAATATATATTCAAGTAAATCATCGCGTCTCGCGTGTGAAGTAAACCGGAAATTCAATATTTCACACTGTACCCGGGTTTCTTCAGAATAATCGGTTAATCGTATTTTATCACCCTGCTTAGCGTGTGCTATTCTATACCCGGGCGATTCTTCATCCATATATCCCACAGTGCAAATAGCGCTATAAGGATTTCGCAGAAACACTTTTGCTATATTATACGATGCAGTCCGGTGAACCATCATACCACTTGAAGCGAGTACTATACATGGTTCCTGCACAAGCGAATGATATTCAACATTACCATTCAAAGGAATCTGCGGAATATCTTTTAATTCCCGGCGGGGATTTTGCACCGGCACCATATACCGGAATTTATCGTAAATCTTTGCTACCTTCCTGCCGATACCGCCGGTATAAATCGGTACCTTCATCATCTTCCCCTCTTCCATCAACTTCCATATTACCGACAATAGTTCCTGGGTTTTGCCGATTGCAAATACAGGTATTAATACTGACCCGTTTTTCGAGAAAATGCGGTTGCATTCGCGGGCAAGCCGGCTGCATTCTTCATCCCAGTCGGGTAATGCATCGGGGTCGGTTGCGCCCAATGTTGCTTCAACCAACAACGTATGTACCTTCCCGGGCGGGCGCTGTGCAGGCACTTCAATCGACTGCGCTCTCAGGTTGATATCGCCCGTGTAAAAAAATGAATGACCATTTTTTTGCAGCCTTACTCCACACGAACCCAAAATATGGCCCGAATCATATAATTCTGCTTCTATAGCTTCTGATTCGGGAATGCTAAAACCTTTACACTGAAATGGTTTTCTATAAGCAATGTCACGAATTGTTCTGAGCATCAATTCTACTTCTTCGTGCGAGTATATTTTAAATTCAGGATGTTTTATTAATTGTTCCCGCAAAATTCGAATCGAATTATGTAAAGCAATACGCGCCATAATTGCCGTGGGGTAGGTTGCCATGATTCGCGTATGCGGAAACTCGCGGATGAAAAAGGGAAGCGCTCCGATGTGATCCTGATGTGCATGGGTAAGTATAATATCATCAACCGGGGCATTATAAATTTGAGAAAAATCCGGAAGTGATTCCAGGCCTTCTTTCTTAGGGTGAATGCCGACATCCAGTACTATTCCCGTACCACCCCAATGGATATAATAACAATTCGCCCCGATTTCGTTACCACCGCCCAGCGGTAGTATTGTTAAAAATTCTGCTGACATAACCGAATGTTACTCATGTTGAAAATTTATTATCGGAGACATTCAATGGCAAGTTGATATTCTGCTCAGAATGAATACTGCTCACCCGGCATTGCTAACCGGGTGAGCAGGGTAAAAATTATAATGAAAGGACGTCGTTATAAATGATAAATGCCATGAGGAGCAAAAGCAGCGCGAAACCTACATTTTGGAATGCTATCTTCACTTTCAATGAAAGTTCGCGTTTCAAAGCACCTTCAATCAGAATGATAACCAAATGGCCGCCATCCAAAGCCGGAACAGGCAAAATATTCAATATCGCGAGACTCAGGCTAAGCAATCCAAGAAACATGATAAAACTGGCCATGCCCGAATCTGCACTACGGGCAGCAAACTGTGCTATTTTTATCGGGCCGCCAAACGCCTTGCCAAACGCGACATCATGAGTGAATACACGGTAAATCATGCTAAATGTCAACTGCACGGTTTTCATCATATCGGTAACACCCAGGCCTACAGAAGCAAACATGCTAAATGTTTTCCTCTCGGTTTTACCTAAAAATTCATAACCGCCAAGCATAATGCCTATTTTACCATCCGCACCCGGCACTACAGCCAAATTTAATGTATCGCTTCCACGACGAACAATCAATTGTGCCTTTTGCCCTTTGGAAGCTGAAATACCTGCTATAGTCTGTGGAATTGAGCCAAGTGCGACTCCATTTAAGCTAAGCAATACGTCATTGGCCTGCAGGCCTGCTGAATCTGCCGGCGATTTTTTTACTAAATCGGCAACAATGGGACGCAGATTTTCGGTAATAATGAAAGGGCCTTTTGCCTCATCAGTAGGCATTGCTTTACGTGAAATGTGTAAATTAAACTGCTTATTATCTCGCAATAAGGTTAGATCAAGATCTCTTCCCATATTTGAGATAAACATCTCGTTCCGGACTTCTTCCCAATAATGTACCGGCACGGTATTCACTGTTTGTATAATATCATGCTCTTTCAGGCCTGCTTTATCGGCAGGGCTGCCCGGCTCAATGTATCCAATTGTTGTTGTGCACGTGTAGCTTTTGCCAATAAAATAATTATTACCCCAAAATACTACCAATGCCAGAATAAGATTCATCATAACACCGGCGGTAATAACGAAAACTTTTTTACTTGTAGATTTCGACCGGAATTCCCAGGGCTTTGGCTCTGAGTTAGCAAATGATACGTCACCGCTTTCATCAACCATGCCTGCTATTTTTACATAACCGCCAATCGGCAACAGACATAAACGATAGTCAGTAAAACCTTCGGTATCAAAACCTTTAGGTAATTCGCCAAGGGTAAAACCGCTAATTTTATTATATCCGAATAAACGGTATCCGAAGCCTACAGCAAACGCATCCACACGCATACCGCTTAGCTTTGCGGCAGCGAAATGCCCGAATTCGTGCACAAATACCAATATTCCTATCGTGATAATAAAATAGAATATCTGCTCAAGTACCATAAACCAACTACTTCTCCAATTAAATTAAAACCTGTTCGGCAGCCTTTCGGGCCAACACATCACACTCAATTATTTCTTCAATCTCATTCGGTTCCCCGCCGGGTATTTTCTCCAATACGCTTCGAATAACGCGGGGTATCTTCGTAAATCCTATCTGTCCTTTTAAGAATCCTGCTACTGCCACTTCATTCGCCGCATTTAATATGCAGGGGGCCTTTCCACCTTCGGCCAGTACATCATAAGCCAGTTGAAGGCATTCGAATTTCTCTGTATCGGGATTCGCGAATGTCAAAGTTCCTATCTGTAAAAAATCGGTCCTTATATATGAAGCTGCTACCCTGTTGGGGTAATTAAGAGCATAATGAATGGGCAACTTCATATCGGGTACGCTTAATTGCGCTTTTATCGAACCATCCACAAATTCCACCATTGAATGAATGATCGACTGTGGATGAATTACTACATCAATTCTGTTCTGCGGCAGGCCAAATAGCCAGCGCGCTTCAATTACTTCCAGGCCTTTGTTCATCAGGGTTGCCGAATCAATAGTAATTTTTGAACCCATTTTCCATGTCGGGTGATTTAACGCCTGCTCTATCGAAATTTTTTCAAAATCACTCTTAGGGAGCTGGTAAAACGGCCCGCCGGAAGCAGTTAAAATTAATCTCTGTACAGCATCAGATGCTTCACCATATAAGCACTGGAAAATCGCGCTATGTTCTGAATCAACCGGAAGTAACTCAGCTTTATATCTTTTGCAAAGTTCTGTAACCAGTTGGCCGGCAACTACCAAAGTTTCTTTGTTCGCCAGCGCGATACGCTTACCACGCCTGATTGCCTCAAGGGTGGGAATTAAGCCCGCGAAACCGACCATGGCACCGACAAATATGTCATAATCTGCCAGAGCAGCTATTTGCTGCAAACCCTGTTGACCAATCACTAATTCGGTACCGGGCGGTAAATTTCCGGCAATTGCTGCTGCCGCTGCCTGATCGCGAACGGCAACTACCGAAGGTAAAAACTCCCGCGCCTGCTCAATTACAGCTGCTGTACTGGTATTAACTGCCAACCCGGTAACCGAAAACAATTCCGGATTTTGCCGTACAACTTCAAGGGTGCTCTTACCAATGGAACCACTGGATCCCATTATCAGCAATTTCTTTTTCACTAACTTTTCTTTTACTCCGACAGGAATTTAGAATATTTGCAAAACACTATGGCCCAGGCCAAAGAGTAAGTTTATACCTACCAATAACCCGCTTATTTCAGCCAACTGAACCAATTTTTTCAGGGTATCTATCGCTTCTTCCGTAAGTCCGTCATTATTTTCTAAATTACTGCCAATTGCAATTCGTGTTTTTTTCCCTAAGGGAATTATATATGCACCGGTTAATGCAATAATTGCCAGCGTACTAATTTGCTTAAACGTAAGCCAATGATTTGAACTTACCTGAAAGAAACCGTACCCGGGCATTACCAGTACCATAACTATTCCTGTTATCAAAATACCGGTCATGCCGGCCATTCCGGTGAGGTTAAGCAGTTGCAGCCACGCCGAAATCACTTTGCGCTGACCTGAAACTCCTGCTTTACCCAATACATATTTACGTAAAACTAAATCCGCCGGTATAATCGAGAACCAAATAAGTGCCGAGATTATGTGCAGTACTACAATAATGGAATAAGAACTCATAATTTCCTTAATATAACCTTACAATATACTAAAAAAACAATTCCCTGTACAGGAGGAAAGTTCCCTTACCTATTTTACCGCTTGCTTTTAACACATTATAGTTATCTGAAGAATCCACCAAAATCCGAACTTTACTTCTTAAAAAGCGCGTTAAAATCCGCTTTTGGTTTCGAAATTACATACCGGGTGTGCAATTCCTTCAGGCGGGCAATGGAAAGCGTATCAAATTCTTCTTCATCTTTGTCTCTCTTCTGCAATAGTTTAAAAGCATCCTGATCGGTACGATTCATTTTGCTGATAACTTTATTCAAATCATCGAGTAATTTTTTTTGTTCACTGCTTTTCATAAAAATACCTGGAAACCGGTTGATGATAAATCTAGTATATACATAATATAGAGAAAATTCGAATAGCCCGGAAGAAATTGTTTTTCAATTAGTTAAGTAATCCCTATTTTTTATTCACTGATTGTAACTATCCTAAACACTAACCCGTAGGGAACTGTATGAAACAAATGTTCGCTAAAAAGCCATTACATGTTCTGTTAGAAGAAATGAAGGGGGAAAACCGTTTACGTCGCGTACTTGGCCCGGCTGCCCTTACCAGTTTAGGTGTTGGCGCAATAATCGGGACGGGCATCTTTGTGCTCACCGGAATTGCAGCACACGATAAAGCGGGCCCGGCTATAACACTTTCTTTCGCTTTTGCCGGTCTGGCATGTATTTTCGCGGCTCTTTGTTACTCAGAATTTGCTTCCATGGTACCGGTTGCCGGCTCGGCATACACATACGCGTACGCTACTTTGGGAGAATTGTTCGCCTGGATTATCGGGTGGGACCTGATTCTGGAATATGCCGTTGCTTCTGCAACCGTTGCTCATGGCTGGTCTCATTATTTCCAAAACTTTATTGGCATTTTCGGCTTAAAAATTCCCGAAATTTTCGCTAAGTCACCTACGGAATTCGACCCGGTCAGCGGTACTTTTTTCGCTACCGGTACACTGTTTGACCTGCCTGCCATAATCATTACCATATTGGTAACCATTATTTTGGTAAAAGGTATAAAGGAAAGTGCCGGTTTTAATACAGCAATGGTACTCGTTAAGCTTTTCGTTGTTGTTTTAGTAATAGGGGTGGGTGTATTTTATATAGATACAAATAACTGGAAACCCTTTGCCCCATTCGGCTTCACCGGTCTCAGCCTGTTCGGGCATACTATCATGGGGCAGTCGAACACCGCAGGCGCGCCACTCGGTGTACTGGCAGGTGCCGCAATGATCTTCTTCGCCTATATCGGTTTCGATTCTGTTTCTACTCACGCGGAAGAAGCAAAGAACCCGCAAAGGGATGTGCCCATTGGCATTATTACTTCTCTCATTGTTTGTACAATCCTTTATATACTCGTTGCCGCGGTTATTACGGGTATGGTTCCGTACAATCAGATTAATATTGATGCTCCTGTTGCGGATGCGTTTAAACAAAAAGGACTCGCGTGGGCCCAATTTATTATTTCAGCAGGCGCAATAGCCGGAATTACTTCGGTTCTTCTGGTAATGATGCTGAGTCAGCCAAGAATTTTCCTTGCGATGGCACGCGATGGATTCTTACCACAGGGTCTTTTCGGCGATGTACATCCCAAGTACCGCACTCCATGGAAATCGACCATCCTCACGGGTATTTTTGTTGCCATTCTTGGCGGTTTACTGCCGCTGCGTATATTAGCTGAATTGGTTAATATTGGCACCCTGTTCGCGTTTGTTGTTGTATGCTCGGCAGTCCTCATCATGAGAAAAACACACCCGGAGGCAGCCCGCCCGTTCAGGGCTCCGTTTGTTCCCCTTGTACCAATTTTAGGTATTATCACCTGCCTTATTCTCATGTTCTCGCTCCCTGTCGAAAACTGGTGGCGGTTATTTATCTGGCTGGGTATTGGATTGGTAATTTATTTTACATACGGCAGAAAACACAGCATTATGCATGCTCTTATTAAAGAAGAAAATGCAAAGGGGACGAAATAGCAGGTTGTGTAGTAATACTACTACACAAATATCATCAAAAATACTATAACTCAAATTTATCTCAATGGCGATATTTGAATTGTAAGTTAATGATGATTTGATATATTGAAAATATAGAGCTTCTCAGCGGCCACACCCCAAATTCGAAGCGGTCGTTCGTTAAAACCGCAAGCTGAGAATCGGAGTTTTGGTAAAACCATACAAGTTTCGAACTCCGCTTCGAAGGACGGGGCTTAAAAAAAATGAATTTTTGCCTGTTTTCTAAACAGGCTTTTTTATTTTAAACATTCCTTCCTGTTCCACGAACCCAAATTTCTTCATTCAGTATTTTATCTCTATTTTTCAGGCTATAATAATCACGGTGTCGGGTTTTAATGAAATTTCTCATGCGGTATAAAAATTCAATCATAATTCTTTTAATTTCCTGCATCAATTTCCTGTTTCTATTTAAATATTCTACTCGGGTACTCCATTCATTACCACTATCGTTTACCGTTTCTGCATTAACAACCATTGGAATAATTGCCATATTTCTTAAGGGTAAATCGGTTATTTCCGGCCATTCTGTTCAATTTGCCCGACGTGCATTCTTTATTCTGGCTGCAGGATTAGGATTATTCTTGATTTCGATTGTAATTTTCACCCCGGAACAGTCAAATGTAACCCGGCTGCCCGCGATTAAAATCTGGCTGGGAAATTTAATGCAGGGCATATTTCCCTATAAATCGCCTGTAAACCCTTCAGGTTTTCCCGGGTTGTTTTTATTGGCAATGCCCTTCTACCTGATGGGGTTAGCCCAAGTGCTATGTATTTTTGGCTACGTTATTTTCATTTTCTTTCTCCGCATTTCGGAACGAAATGAGAAATCAG
This sequence comes from Ignavibacteria bacterium, assembly GCA_021286645.1. Lineage (GTDB taxonomy): Bacteria > Bacteroidota > Ignavibacteria > Ignavibacteriales > Ignavibacteriaceae > JACPGF01. The sequence goes on along the minus strand of JAJTBZ010000072.1, from coordinate 48,347 downwards.
CTTCAACCGTACTATTACTGCTGGCTCTTTCCCCAATGCTTTTTTATGAAGTTATGGTTCGAAGCGAATTACTACTGAACGGGGCATTACTATTGCTGCTCTACAGCATTACTAAAAAGAATCTGCAAAAGGACTCCATTTCTCCGCAATTTATAGCCGCTGCCGCGGGTTTTGGTTTTCTGCTTTCGACCAGATTAACTGCCTGGCCGATAACCGCAATCCTGGTCTTGCCGCTCATCGGCTCCCGGCTGAATAAATTTTTTGTTTTTACCGGCATCAGTCTCGGTGTATTTGCGCTTACCCTGATACCCTTCCTGGCCTGGGATTATAATTATTTCATGCATTCAGGCCCTTTCGCCATACAATCGTTATATTTACCCGGATGGTTTATGCTATGTGCCGGACTGTTTGCATTGGCCGTGGCCGGAAAGTTGCAGGCAGAGAAGGAATCTTTTTTCTTTACCGGCGTTTTCCTTTTTATTCTTGTTGCTGTTTCGTTCTCCATTCATATATCGCAAAATGGTATTTTCAACTCCTTGTTTGAGCGCCCGTTATTCGATATTTCATACTTTATTCTCGCGCTGCCGTTTCTTGTTTCGGCCTACGATACAGCAGGTACTAAATAAGCCGCATTTCTACTACAAAAAAATCATAAAAAATACTATTACACAGGTATAGCAGGCTTAATAAATTTGAATTGTGATTAATTGATATTTGACAGTTTGATTATAGAGCTTCTCAGCGGCCACACCCCAAATTCGAAGCGGTTGTTCGTTTTAACCGTTTAAGATTGGATTTTTAATGGCACTGCCATTACAAGGTTTCGAACCCGCTTCGAAGGACGGGGAAGCACGTAAGAAAAGGATTTCTTTCTTTCCTTCATTGACAAAATGCCTGTTTTTTAACGGGCATTTTGTTTTTTAAATCATCCACCAATATTTCTATTCTTCTTTTTCCCCTGCATATGTATTTTATAATGCACTTTTTATTATTTTGCAATTTTTCGGCAGGACGGATGAATTCTCCCTTTTTGATTTTTCGAGTTATATTTCCCGCCTTAGTTCCAGGCAAAGCTATATGACAAAAGACCGCCTTACCTGGGGGCTATCCGTTGCCCTGCACCTGTGTCTATTCTTTTTCTTCCTGTTGGCAACTATGCAGCATATTGACGAAGATAATAATATTAAAGGCGGCCCGTTTTTCTCCATCGATGCAGCTTCTATGGGCACCCCGCAATCGGGCAAAACAACCCCGCCACCCGAACCGGGCGAAGACAGCCCAAATCAGCAGCCACATTCCGAAGCGCAGGTAGGCGTAAATTCCGGCGGGGGAAATCTATGGGGTACGGGAGATTCGGCATCTCTGGGCAATAGCTATACAGAATCCACACTTGGTGTTCATATGCGCTACCCCAATGGCTGGTCGTATCTCGATCAAAAGGTAAAAAAGCAACTGGACGGCATAACATTTCTCGGTCCGGCCACCTCAAACGGCCAAATACCTTACATCCACATGAAAGTACAGGATAAATATCTGTTTAATCCGGGCAGGTATAAGCAATCGGTAGATATGGGTAAAAGCAAGGCATATTATAACGAACCCGAAATACTGGAAGAACAATACACGTTTGAGGTATACGTACGAACAGAAAACGATCAGGACTATCTGTTTAAGCTTATTGTTAAGGGCGAGCCGGCTTTCCATGAATTCAAACCGGTATTTCTGGCCATGTTACAAACGTTTTCATTTAGGGGTAACTAACATTCATAAAAAAGCGGGATGCCCTAAACTTAGAACATCCCGCGATAACACCTACATCTATTCGCTACAAGTTTTTTTTCGATTTATTTAATTTTAAGCCATTTCACCAAATCCTGATACGTAGCCTTTTTACCCGTGGCCAGAATACCAACCCGGTATATCTTTCCGGCGAGTGAAAAAGTGGTAAGCATTAAGCCAATATTAACTACAATAGAAACCAATACTTGCCAGGCCGGAACGCTAATCAGCGCCAGTCGCGCGGGCATTACCATAAGCGCGGTAAATGGCAGCATTGAAGTAATCATTGAAAGGCTGTTATCACCCCGTGCGGGCAGACCCATGGCAATAAAAAACGGTATCATTATGAGAATCATAACCGGCCACATACCGCTCTGTGCATCCTGATCACTATCGAACATGGCGCCAACTGCAGCAAATATGCCCAAATAGGTCACCAGTGATACAACAAAATTATAAAGGAAATATCCCAGCATCCATAGATCAACCTTTATCTGGAAGTTTTCCGGCAATGCAAACAGGCTCGTCTGTGCCACTACAACAATAGGTATTAACCATATTGCCATTTGTACCAGTCCGGTAATTGCTGTTCCCAGAATTTTGCCTATCATCAACTCTTTTGCGTTAACTGATGAGAGAATTACTTCCACAATCTTACTTGACTTTTCTTCTATTACCGAACGCATAAGGTTCGTGCCAATCATCAACAGGCTAAAATACAGGAAGAATGTAAAAATAAACGACAGGATAAGATTGCCTGAACCCTCTTCTTCTATTTTTTGGTTTTTCGTTACCCGGAAGCTTTCAAAGTTCACGCCCTTTCGAACAAATTCCTTATCCGACTTTGAAAGAGAACGGTCTTTGAAATACATATCGATAAGCACTTCATTAATTACCGAACGCACTTTACCGAATACTGTCGGGTTATTGGGATTAGTCGAGTAATAATTTATCTCCTTGTTTTCCAATGCCTTTTCCGGAACAATAAAAATACCGTTCAGCTTTTCCTGGAGCAGCTTTTCCTTATATTCTTGCGTGTAGGCTTCCCCGGTCTTCCCTCCCAGAGTATCAAAGCTGATCTTATACGTCCCGTTTTTCACAACATCTGCCTGAGCGAATGCTGCCTGGAATTTTTGCATAGCGTAAGTATTGGGGGCAACAATCTTTAATGTTGTGCCGTGGTCGCTTTCATACGTATTTACAAAAACCTGAAACCCTATTATTCCGAACATAAAGAGCGGTATAAGAAGAGTCATTATAATAAATGCTTTTGAAAACAGACGTGTAAGAATTTCACGTTTCAGTATTACAAGTATTCTCCTGTTAAGCATTTTTGCCTCCACTCTGAACATGAACATCATTATCATCACCCGCGAGAGCGATAAATATTTCATGCAATGTAATTTCATTGCTTATGAAAGAATGCACGCGTGTATCTTTTTCGACCATTTTTTTCAGAACGTCCTGCACATAACCGCCCTCCGTTACCTTAACAGTGGCTGTATTGCCGAAAGTAGTTAATTTTTCTACATACGGCAGATCCTGCAAATACCCTATATCGCCATCGCACACTATTTTTACGGTACCTTCGGCAAATTTTGCCTTAATTTCCTGCAAATTACCCGCGAGAATAACCTTGCCCTTATCAATCATTGTAATTGTATCACACATTCTTTCGGCAAAATCCATCAAATGTGTAGAAAAAATAATAACCTTACCCTGTTTTTTCAGATCGAGTATTATCTCTTTCAAAATATTCGTATTCACCGGGTCCAGACCGGAAAAAGGTTCATCAAGCACCAGAAAATCGGGGTTATGAATAATTGTCGAAAGAAACTGAATTTTTTGCTGATTACCTTTCGATAAATCCTCAAGCTTCGAATTTCGCCTGTCATACAGATCAAATTTTTTCAGGTATTCAACAGCTTTCTCTTCAACTTCTTTGCCATAGGCATTCTTTAACTCCGCAAAAAACAACAAGGTTTCGAAAACCTTTAGTTTTTTATAGAGCCCCCGCTCTTCGGGCAAATAGCCGGAACGCTCGCGGAATTCGTGACCCGCGCTGGCGCCACGGACGAGCACTTCACCTTCATCGGGCATATATACATTCATCAGCATTCGCAGCGTTGTTGTTTTACCCGCACCATTACGGCCTATCAATCCGAATATCGCGCCTTCCGGTACAGTAAACGAGACATTCTCGACTGCTGTAATACCGTCAAACCGTTTTACCAGATTCTTCACTTCAATTGCATGCATTAGTATTGCTCTCTTGTGGAAAAAAATTTCATTACACTCATTTATAAAATACCGCAGATTTCATTTCGTCCTCCGCCGTTCATCACTTGGTTTTACCTGTTATCACCAATTCAGGCATCGGGCTGTATCAACTTCTTTCAAAGCATTTTTAAACTTAATTCTCTCAAATTTAAACTCTTTTCCGAAATTCAACGTCTAATATTTATAATTACGAACAAAATATATAAAGGAATCTTTATGAAGCCCAACCGTACTTTGCTTCGGTACCTCATACCGGCAGGCCTCCTGGCAATTGCAGCCCTTATTGGCGGGTGCTCCTCATCCACCTTAATCGATTCGCCCAAAACGTCGTCTGCTGTATTGCTTAACTCTTGGAAACCGGCCGAATTCCAAACGGTTGAGAAGATTTCTATTGCCAGTACCCACGATAACGACTATATCTATATTTGCTTAAAAACTACAGACCCCGGATTTATCAGACAGGTTTTTATGCGAGGTCTTGTTACTTCATTCCCCACTAAAGGCAGCGGACGCATGATCGGAATAAAATATCCCCTGGGTTTAAGTGAGATGCGCCGCGATGGCAACACGCCACTCATGGATGCACGTGAACGCAACAGGGAAAATGGCGAACCGGAGGGAAGGCCCAAATTCAATATGGCACGCATGATTAATAATATTGACGCGCTCTATCCGGAAATTGATATAATCGGGCCAATGGATAATTCAAAAGACCGCATTTCTAAAGCAACTGCCGAATCCGGTTATAATCTTTCCATCAGTGTTCGGGATACTATTGATATTTTTACCTATACAATCAAACTGCCGTACAAATCAGATATGCTCGGTTATTCGTTACCAGGCGATTTAAAAGAGCTGCCGGTAACGTTTGAAATACCAAAATTTGAAATGCCAGCCAGAGTTGACAGGGGTGATGGAAATTCTGACAGCCCAAGAATGGGCGGCCGCGGGCAGCATGGCGGCGGTGGCATGGGCAGCCGCGGTAGTATGGGTGGCAGAGGTCCCCGCCCTGAAGGCGGTGAGCAGGCCGGTTCTATGAATGAAAAGTTCTCTCTCAGCTTGGTTATTAATTTACACTCATGATCAGATGAAGCAGATGCTGCCCTGTTCTCCACGCGGGGCAGCACCTGCCTTTTGATTACACATCCAAATACTTCCCGGTTATCCTTTTTATTGCTGTATTGGCAGAATTAAATGCCCAAATTATCGAACCTCCTTTGGTGCCGGCTGAGAGGTCTCCTACAAGAAACAGACCGGGCACATTGGTCTCATACCCTTCGCCTAAAACCGGCTCTTTCCCGTTAAATTCAATGCCTAAGGTCTTAAGGAAATTTTCCGGGGTAGTGCCGCCAAGCGCATAAACGATATAATCGAATGCTTCGCCGGCGTATTCCTGCTCCTGGAAAACTACACGGGGTTTTCCATCCTGATCAATAATTTCCGTGATGTTGGAATTTAACAGCAGCCGCACTTTGCCGGCTTCGGCCAATGCCTGCAGGCTGTCATTATTAATATGGTTCATGCGGGTAAAATCTCCGCGCCGGTAACTCAGGCTAACCTCATTGTTGTTCTGAACAAGGTACTGGCAATATTCGGATGCGGAATCGCCGCCGCCAACAACAAGAACGCGTGAATCTGCTATCTGGCTGCTGGTTATATCAAACAGTAACCGTTCTTTCAGGCTAAGGGGCAGCTTATATTCGGGTTTATTGGGTTTACCAAGTATCCCGATGCCAATTACCATAACACGTGATTGATACGTGCCCTTATCGGTATAAATGGTAAATGATTGCTCATTGGCATCGTAATCCATTTTCCATACCGTTTCTTCATACTGCACACGAATTTTATATTCGTCTATAACGGTATCAAGATAGGAGATTGTTTCATGCTTCGATAAATCCGGAATACACAAAGTGCCTATGCACACTGCTTCAAAGCCTTTATAATTTGCGGTAACCAGTTTATTTTCCGGGTAATATTTACGAATAGAGAATGAATGTTCCTGCGCTTTTTCCAAAACGAGTATTTTTTCTGTTGGGATTCCGGATACAATTGATTCCACTGCCATGCTTAGGCCGGCAGGGCCGGCGCCAATAATTATTATACTATACATATTGTATCTATTGTTTTATTATGTAATTGAAATTTGATGCACTCTAAAGCAGAAAGATTTAACGCTTTCGTAATCATGTAACAAATAATTTTTATTAACAATTCCGGATAGTTAAATTTAATTATCAGAATTAACAGGTTTCATGGAATTTATTCTCTTCATAGTCCGCCGCTTTAATTCAGCACGCAAAGCAATGGCGGGCTTCTCGTTTTTTTCATTTATCGTTATTATCGGAATAGCTATCGGAGCAGCTGCGTTAATTATATCATTAACTGTTCTGAACGGCTTCGAACATGTACTGCGCGACAGGCTTATTAATCTCGACTCGCATATACTCGTGTACGCATATCGCGGCAGCAACCTGCCAGCGGTAGATTTGGTTATTCCACAGATAAAGAAGCACTTGGGGAATAACCTTGTTAAGGCAAGCCCGATCATCGAAAAAACGATTCTGATTGGAAAAGGTAAAAAACGCGATGGCGTGCAGCTCCGTGGCATACGCCCCGACTATTTCCAGGGCAGGCCCTCTATTAAACTTTGTGAGGGAAGCCTTACACCCAATGGCCATGGTATCGTTATTGGCAAGCACCTCGCCGAGCGCCTGTTTATTAAACTCGGAGACCGCGTAAGTGTTTTTTCACTGAAATATAACGCCCTGCCCGATGCCAAGAATCCACCGGTATTTGAACAGTTTACGGTAACCGGCCTGTTTGAAAGCGGTATTGCCCGTTTTGATGATGAAGTCGTATATACCGATCTGGCTGTCGTTTCCGATTTATTCGGATATACCAAAGCCGAAGCTACCGGTATAGAACTTCGCCTACAAAGCACCGATAATCTTAATGCCATTACCAGCAGCCTGGCCGATGTATTGCCCTCACCATATCGTGCAGTAAGCATATACCGGTTATATTCAAATATTTTCGCTTGGATAGAACTACAGAAAAAACCCATTCCCATTATTTTAGGACTCATTATCCTGGTAGCCGTATTCAATGTTATTTCGGTAACGTTAATGCTGGTACTCGAAAAAAGTGGTGCGATCGGGATATTGCGCACTATGGGAACCAAACGCCGTGTTATCGGATCCATATTCCTTTTTCAGGGCGTTTACCTGAGCATTATTGGCATACTCGTAGGCAACCTGCTTGCTTTTTTTGCATGCTGGCTGCAAATGAAATATAATATTATCACCCTTCCTGCAAATGTATACTTCACTTCCAGGGTACCGATGCTGCCTTCAGCACAAATTTATCTGGAAGTATCGCTGGCTGCCTTTTTTATGTCAATTTTTGTATCCGTTGTGCCGGCCTATATTGCTTCGAAATTTTCACCCGTGACAACATTGAGGTTTCAATAATGCGCATTGAATTTTTTATTGCTTTACGATATTTTCTTGCACGGCGCAGGTTAAACTTCATTACTATTATCTCCTATCTCTCATTCGGAGGCATTACCATTGGCGTTGCGGCTTTAATCGTTGTTCTGTCAGTTTACAACGGGTTCAGCACTCTTGTTTCAACAATGTTAATTTCGCTTGACCCGCAAATCTGCATCGAAGCAAATAATACTACGGGGCAGGCGGGAATGAATGACCTGCTTACTTCTCTACGTAAAAATCATCCCGATATACCAATGTCGCCATACATTAGCGGAAAAGTGCTGATCTTCCACCGTGGTACATACCAGATTATTAATTATAAAGGTGTTGAAACTGCCAGCCTGGTAAGTGTTTATAATCTAAATGAATATATTTTTGATGGTAAGAAAATTTTTCCCGGGACCACCGATGAAAATTTCTTTTATGCCGGGCAGCCAATGGCATCGGGCTTCGGCATAGAACCTGGCGATACAGTAGCATTTATCTCGCCAAAGAATCTGGAATCAGCATACCTCTACGGCTCTTTACCCAATGTTAACAAATCCGTTTTATCGGGTGTTTACATGTCCCAAAATAATTATTACGATATTGCATGTGTAATGGGAGACCTCGCGAGCGCTCAATCATTATTCGGTTATAATGATTCATTTGAAGGAATCGACATTCATCTTACCGATGTGAATACCAGTGAGAAAACTGCCGAACTTTTGCGCTCCGAAATTAACCAGTCAGACTACTCGGTAAAAACATGGTTCGATCTTCATAAGGAATTATTTACCGTTATGCGTATAGAGCGAATCGCGGCTTTTGTATTACTTTCGCTCATCATTCTTGTTGCAGTGTTTAACATACTCGCGTCTTTGGCAATGTCGGTTATGGAAAAGAAACGGGAGATTGGTATCTTACAGGCTATGGGCCTTCAGCCCGATGCCATCCGTCGTGTATTCCTGATACAGGGCGCTATTGCCGGAGTTGCGGGAACAATTCTCGGTTCCATGCTCGGAGTATTTTTGTACTGGCTTCAGGTTACGTATAAAATATATCCTCTCGATCCGACACGCTTTAAGATTGATGCGATGCCCATGCAATTGAATTTTATTGATTTTATAACGGTAAGCGCGGCGGCAATTTGTTTAAGCCTCCTGGCCGCGTTGTTTCCGGCGGCCAGGGCTGCTAAAATTAATGCATTAGAAGCTATTCGCTGGGAATAGTTACTGGGGCTGCTTTATCTCGGCATAGTTCAGTGAGTTGTTATCAACTATCAGCATGTCGCTAAAGTCAACTACGCCGTCGTTATTCAGATCAGTTGCAACATAACCCGATACCCGGTTGTATATATCATTGTCAACCGCCATCATATCATAGAAATTCACAATTCCATCCTGGTTGACATCGCCGCTTTTCATACAGAATTTACCGCCTTTACCCACCGCGTTATTGCCGTAAGTATTGGTGCTCACATCGGCGTAATTCATGCCGGCCAATTGATTTGCCGGAGTTACAGCAACGGCGCTCCAAACGGGAATACTATTGCGGTGCTTACAGACGATATACACATTCTGAGCAGGCAATGCAGCGAAAGGAAAGAGAACCGTTCCATCGGTATTAGTAACAGCCTGTGCAGTTGATAGTACATTATACGGGCTTTGTGCCGAATGCAGCTCGGCAGTTATTGTATCCGCCTTCATTGTCGTTCCATCCCAGAGCCCCTCAACGAGTACACGTGCGCTTACCATTGGCATTAGGGGATGCAGCGAGTCGCTCGCGGTGAACCAGAAAGCATTGGTCAGTGGTGCCGAAATTGCTCTGATCTGCGATGCAGATACATCGGTGTACGAACCTACGGGAGACCATGAACTGCCACTATTAGCCGAATACCAGGTAAGCGCCCTGTTCGTAGTAGTAAACGTTTTACCGTTATCGAGCGACTGGGGCCATGATATACCAATAGTTCTGCCGGAATACGGACCGGATACAGAAGATGTTAATTTCCATACCGCTGCAACAGAAGAATTGCTTCCTCCACTTACTGCCTGACCGGTAACGCGTGTAAGCGTGCAGTTGCCTAAATTAGCCGTACCGGTTACCGTAGCACCCAGCATACTTAAACTACCAGTTCCTACTGCCCCTGTACTCATAAGTGACGTTCCATAAATATAACCCGTCGTGGTTTCAATTGGTGAGGAAGCGGTCGAACTGAATGTAAGAGTATATGAACCGGTGTTCAGGACAGATGATGAGAGCGTTACCTGACCATTGACCGTGGCATTTGCACCTAACGTTACTGCCTGAGTACCACTAAGTGAAAGATTAGCGAGAATAGTTGTGGTCGCAGGCATTTCCACGCCCGTTGTTACTGTAGCGGCAGTATTGCAATAGTCGAGATTTACACTGCTGCCAAACACCGGGGCAATTGCCAACTGCGCACCGCTGGCGCGGCGAATTGTGGCACCCGCTCCTAAAGTTATATTCTTTGCAGATGCATTTGTACACGTGCCCGAAAGAAGTGAAAGCGTTCCATTAATTGTTCGGGCTGCATGAAGCGTAACTCCTCGCGAGTTGTTAAATGTTACATTCTTCGGTCCGCTCGTAGCGGGAAATTCTGCATCGGCCGTTGTCTGTGCAGCATCCGGATTATTGTAATACAAAGTTCCATTACTGCCGAAACTCAGTTTATACCCGGAACCTGAGACAAATGCCGCGCCTTTTACTACCAGTGTACCGTTTACCGTAATATTGGCAGCGAGTGTTTTTGCTACCGTGCCGGAAAGTATCAGACTATTAAACGTAGTAATTTTATTGGACATCGTACTGGTTGTTGTGCTGCGGAAATACTCAACTGTATCGGCGCTGCAATTCAATTGTGAAGGAAGCGAAATAGTTGAACTGCTGATATACAATTTAGAACCGGCAAGCAGTGTGAGATACGCGGTAGAATGCCACAAACTCGATGTGGTTGTATTGGTTAGGGTACCGCCGCTTTTAACAGTAAAAATTCCCGGGTTAAATCCGGTTGGTTTCCATCCGCCCGAAAAAATAAATTCGCCTCCGGACTCAACATCGATATTTCCGAAATTGTATTTTTTCGCTGAATCGGCAGTGGAGATATAGGCTTTTCCATATATAGTAAGTTTCCCTATACGCGATGCAACAGTATCCGTTGTAAAACCTTTCCGAATTGTCGAGGTACCGCTATCGGCCCAAAACACGCCGTTGGCCCTCACGGTAATTGTAGTTGCTACCGGCGAACCGGTTATTCCATGCCCGTAAATATTATCGTTCGGAGCAAGAATAAATCCTCCATTCACAATATCGAGGCTATTTCCCAATCCCAGGTACATTCCTGTACCATCAGTAGTAACCGCACCGGCGGATTTATCTATTATCACATTCATTAAAGGTGTGGTGATAGTATCCGGGGCCCAGCCGGTCAGGGTCTGTAACGCGCTGCCGGTAAATTTCATTTGCGCAGTACTATTCCAGGAACCTATTGCCTGATGCCTCGTAGATGCTAAAGTAACGTCGCCGGTAACATTCAGTATAGAAGATGCACCAAAACTCAATTTAGCCGTTTCGGCAGCGAATGAAAGATTCCTGCATGAATCAACTAATGTTGTTACAGTTACTGTATGATTCTCATTAATTTCAACATCATCATTGCTCTGGGGCGCCTGTGCTTCCATCCAGATATCGGCAGTTGACCAATTCCCGGAACTAACGGTTGAGGCAGGAGGGAATGCCTGCGCTATCGCGTCGGATAGCTTCTTCCAATTTGTTTGATTGTCGCGTAACCCTGTATAGGCCTGTTCAATATGAATAAACCTGCCATTGCAGGAACCGGGATTAATATCGCAGGGATCGCTGCTGCCATTAATTAAGCGCCCCTGTGTATTATTGGTTGCTGTAAGTTTTGTCCATGAAGAATCTATATGAATAATCTTTGCCGTTAAGGTATTATCGATATCCTGTAGTTTATTCCAAATTTTCATGGCATAATCGGTCGCGGGTTTTTTCCGTGTTCCGTTACTGATGATCAGGTACGGGTCACCCGTATCTCGTGAAAATCCATGCGGCTGAAAGAAAATCATGTTCGGGTACGTAGATAAAAGTATTTCTGTAGTCCGCTGGAACGATGAATTTACATTATGACATTGATCTGAGATTTTATATTTACGCAAATCGTCACTGCACGCGTCTGTAGTGCCATCGCACGTAGTAGAGTCAGTAGCGTTGCACCGATGCGCCCCCGCTACCATAAAGAGCCTGGCTCCGACATTTTCAAAAATATAAAAACCTTGCTGCCCCGTGTTCATATCATGCAGAGGGTGAGGCGACATAATTGCAAGCTTAGCTCTCACTGGTGCCGGGTTAAACACTAACAACCCCCAATAGTTGGTACTGGCTGTTGTTTTCCGCATTACATAATAGGTCTTATTGGGCGATACCGAATTATCGATGTACTTTACTACCTCGTATCCTATGCCGGCTGCCACCGTATTCGCGTTGCTGTAATTTCCCTGTATTATGTTAGTAAGCGCGCTTCCCCAGGTGGTTAACTGACTAGTTGACGGCGAAATATACAGATTTGTTCCTTCACCGGGAATATTGCCGATATATGTACTGATATATGCCGAAAGATCGCCTGTTACCGTTGTCTGAGCACACACTACCCCGTACATACATACTAACATGAAACATAGTTTTTTCATCATTTGAACGGTCTTTGTATTTGTCTGTAATTAAAAGAATTATTATCGCAAATTATCATATCAAGAAAATCAACACTGCCATCTCCGTTAATATCCGAGGCGACATACCCGGTAACGTAATTGTAAGAATCATTATCGATTGCTACCATATCATTAAAATCTACTGCCCCATCCTGATTTACATCTCCCGCGTAAATATAGCTAATACCATCAACTTCTTTCATGTTATCAGCAAAAGCCTTACCTCTGCCCGTGGTAAAATTATATTCGGCACTATAGCCGGTAAACTGAATTGGCTGCGCGCTCCATGTCTCGAGCGCGTTTCTATGCCGAACAACAACATAGTACCCCCTGCTTTGTATTAAATTTGTAAAAGTACATACTACCTGCCCCGCGGAATCTGCAAGCGAACGCGATATAGCGGCTATTTCATTCGACTGACAATCGTGGAGTTCTATCTGCAAAGTATCGGGAATACATTTACCCGATTCACAGAAGCCCTCAATCATTGCATGCACCAATAATGTGTATTTTCTTTCCAGGTGATTCTCGTCAGTCACCGTATATAACCCGCTTCGGGGAACACCGGCTTTGACTTTACGAATACCGGAGCCCGTAATTTCAGTTGCCTCCCCCGTTCTTTGCCATGTTACTCCGTTGTCGCTGCTATATAAACATACCGCCCGATTTCCCGGGGACCATTGCAGACCATTATCCACATCTTTATACCAACCTATATACAATGTATTTGGCTCATCGGCTTTTGTGCTGCTGTAATCAATTGACCAAATTTCTGAAATTGCAGTGATGCCCGCGCACATGGTATCTGTTCGAAGGACGTGCAATTGATATGGTAGCTGCTCCCCGGTAATTATTGCACCAAGTGCATTGATAGCCGGGGTATTATTCACCGAAAGAGAATACTCTGCCCGGCCTCGTATCCGCGTACTCTCTGATTCCACTTCTATTCCCGAGGTTCCATTTAACGAAAGCATATAATCGCCCGTTACAATGCCCTTACCGCTCATCGAGCAGGCTGCCTGCACCGAAATATTTTTATTTAACTTTACAGATCCGGTGCCTGCCATTCTAAACGTATCAACACTCCCGTTTGCCGGAATCTCATTTCCGGTTTCGATAGTTGCAGAATCAGCACAATCATAAATGATATTTACGCCGCCTGCCCACGCAGGGGGCATTGAAATGGAACCCGATCGAGTCCTGTTAAGTATGGCTCCCTGACTCATTATAAGTGTATTGGCTGAATTTTGAAAAAGCCCGTTTCGCAAATCCAGTTTCTTACTAACGCGAACCGGTACAGTGCATTGCACACCCACTGTATTGTTAATTATCAGAATTCCCGGACTGCCAGTAGCCGGTAATTCATTGAATGAAATATTTTGTGCTGTTGTAGCCGAATTATATTCAAGGCTGGCGTTGGGACTGTAATTCATTTGATAGATATTCGCGTCCACCTGTGCGCTGCCGCCTATCTGGCATCCCTGATTTATGTAAATGCCCGCGCTTAGCTGCCTGGTTCCACTGCCGGTAAACCGTAAAAGTCCATAACTTGTAACAGATTGGGCAAGCTGCTGAAAACCTTCAGCACCATACTCAAATATCCCATTAAAAATGCTACCCGAAGGGAAGTCGACGGGTGAGCCATATACCACTGTGCTTGAGCCGGAATCTGCCTGAACCCGTGAGCCCGCGTACCATACGTTCCCCGCAGGGTAGGTTTGCAACTTACCGCCTGCTTTTACATGAAAGAAGCGGGAATTCAAAAGACCGGTATTCCACCCGTTCATTATGGTTACCATGCCTCCACTATCAACCACGATGCTATCCATATTCAGTCGGCTTGAACTCTTGGTGGCCATTTCCACCGCTCCCCTAATCAGCCACATACCCGAACGGGCTGAATCGGGTATGGTAAATGCCCCCCGCCGGAAATATGTTGTTCCCCCGCGAATAATAAATTTCCCGCCCGACTCGACAATTACGTAACCCCTTGATGCGGCACCGCTGACAGAACGGGTTTCTATATCATCAGAATTGGCCAGATCAAAGGTTCCATTAATAATATGAAGTGTATCGGAAAAACAAAATCGCAGGTTCTGCCCGGAAGTAATTACGGTACCCGAATTTTTATCCACTTCTATCAACCGTAAAGCATTTGTACCGGCAGTATTCCAGTTACTCAGCAACTGATTTTGTTCAGAGCCGGTAAACCGTACTCTTGCTCCATCTGCCCAATAAGAGAATGGTTGATGCGAGCCTGAATAAAATGTCATATTACCATATATATTCAGGCAGCCCGCGGAGGCAGTAAATGCTATATGCGCATCATTACCACTGAAGCCAAGCGACTTACAACTTACTGCTGAATCTATACTGATTGTATGGGTATCTGAAATGGTTACATTATCTGAAGATGTTGGTATTGCGGCTCCCTGCCATGTAAGCGGATTATTCCACTCCCCGCTCTGAGCAGAGACGGCTTGCCCGTGAAGCGCTTCCCCTGTACATAACAGACTAACCAGCAAAAATGAACAAAAACGATTCATATCGCTCTCCCCGTTAGTTTTGTATTGTACAAAACTACAGCAAGAGTCATTCATTTCCATAATTTTTTTTATCGGGTCGCTCAATGCTTTATTGCCGGTTATTAAAAAAAATACCCTTCCCTTATATCTTCACGATACAAAGGAAGGGATAAGCTCAGAATATAAACTGAAGGACTAATCTCCTCCGGCTGTACCGCCTCTCCGGGGATCTGCCGAACCGTAGAATAATCCGGTTGCACTATCAAACATAATTATTTGCGCGCCGCCGAAAAACAAATCGAAATCGCCATACACAACAACTTTATGTCCCATCTTTTCGAGAGTTTCACGTACCTGAGGGGTAACACGGCTTTCGACGTACAGGTTTTCATCAAATTTCTGGCTGTACATGCGGGGCGCGAGATTCGCATCGTTTATGCTCATCTTAAAATCAATAATATTCATAATGAGTTGTGCTACGGTAGGAATAATTCTTCCTGCTCCGGGACTGCCTATTGCAATCCAGGGTTTACCTTCTTTATCGAGAATAATGGTCGGTGATATTGAACTACGTGGACGTTTACCCGGCTCAATTTTATTCTTGTCCGAATTAGCAGAAAAATTCACCATTCCATTATTCAATAATACTCCTGCAGCACTCACACCCGATCCGAAGAAATTTCCTAATGTTTGCGTTAACGAAACCATATTACCTTCTTTGTCAGCAACGCATAAATGGGTTGTATGACCGCCTTCGAAGATCGGTTCAGTTAATGCGGTTAATTCCTGATTATTCTCTGTATTTAACAACGATTCCAGTTTATCCTGATCATTAACTTTGTCAGAAGTATCTTTAACTTCCGGCTCGGTAACATTCACCGGATTGCCAGTCGATTTTACTTTTTGTTTTCCCCAGTAATCGAACCGCGGGTTCTTATTCTTTTGTGAAGAACTGTTAATATCATTGTCGTTATCATCAACGTCATCAGCAGCATCCACCTGCTGTTTAACCGATTTCTCTTTTGCTTCTACCGGTTTTTGTTTCGGTGCCGTCTTATTATATAATTGCACGTTACCCGATTTTACATCGGCGTTCCTCGGTGGATTAACGGCAGTCAGATCAATACTGGCGAAACGATCTTTCGCGAAATCTTTCGAAAGCAGTCCCTTAGTAGGAATGGTACTATAGCGGGGGTCGCCAAGATACGAGCTTCTGTCTGAAGAAACCCGTTTAAATGTTTCTGCCAACAAATGCAACGATTTCGCCGAAGTGCTAAAATGGCCCCACGATCCCAGATCAACATTCTCAACAATGTTAAGAGCTTCTAAAACTGAAGTGCCTGAAAGAGGCGCGGGAGTACTTAAAATTGTATACCCACGATAACTGCCGCGAACTGGTTCGCTGATTACCGGTTCATAACCACTGAGATCTTCCATGGTCATTACTCCACCTTCAGCATTAACCTCGTCTACAATTTGTTTAGCGACATCGCCTTCATAAAAGCCTTTTTTGCCCAAATCGGAAATCTTTGTTAATGTAACAGCAAGTTCCGGTTGACGTAAAGTATCACCCTGTCCTAAGGGGAAACCTTCCGGTAAAAAGTTAGCTGCCGTAGCCTTGCAACCCTGAAGCGAAGTGGAATTATCAAGGATGATCTTTGATAAGGTTTCGTCGATTGGATAGCCTTCTTTAGCGTATCTGATTGCAGGCCCCAGAACGACGGATCGGGGCAATGTACCATATTTTTCCAATGCGGCCAATAAGCCGGCTGTAGTTCCGGGCACTAAAATGGTTTTCGCGTTATTTTTATCTACATTTAACTTAAATGTAGAATTCGCTACATCCTTCGAGGCACACTGATAATAATTGATAAAGACAGATTTTTTTAATTTATTCAGGTAGATTACCATTCCGCCGCCGCCGCCAAGGCCTGAACCGTCAGGTTCAACAACGCCAATAGCAAACGCTGCAGCCACCGCGGCATCAACCGCGTTACCGCCTTTAGATAGCATTTCCTGTGCAGCCTTTGTTGCAAGTGGATGTGCTGTTGCGGTCATCCCTTCTTTACTGGATACACTCTTTTCATTCTGCGCGTAGAGGCCGCCTGAAAATGTGAGTAAAAGTACAAACAGTATTGCATAAAACCTGTTCGCGCTCTGTGTGAAGAAACTATGTCTTTTCATTGCACTGCTCTGTTAGTTTATAATTATATACCTGCAAGCGCCCTTCGCCCGGGTGCCTCGTTAGGGTAATCGTTTTAATTCTTTATTCGTAAAATAATACGTCTGGAGATATTCTGTTACAACATCAGTCATTGTTTTCGCGAACCTGGCTATATTGCCCGCGTTATCGCGTAAACCTTTAATATTTGTTTCTATCTGAATCCCGTCTATTACCCCGGACCCTGACGACCCGTGACGGTATGTATCATATCCTCCGGGGAAGTATAAATCCTCGGTTGGAGGCGTTTCAAAATCGGGTGAGGGTACGGCCTGATAGCCATGCTGCACGAACATGGCGCCAAGCGATTTTTTCCCACGAACTATTTCCATGAATGTTAACGGCTCAACGGTATTACGCACCATGTGCCGGATACTGCTCTTTTCAATAAAATAATCGGTATTCAACAATGAATCGGGTAATTGCAACTCTTCGGGAGCTAATAAATATCCTAATTCCAATTGCTGAATATCATGATGATGACCATGAAGATCAATGTATAATCCTTTGCCATATTCATTTGCAACTACCGAAGAAGCATACTCAATAAAGTGATGATAGTCTTCCCAGGCTTCTTTAGCCAGATCGTTGCCGGCTGCAGCTTCTTCTACATTGCGGTTGGCATCCAGACGACTGCGGTGTAATTGATTGATGATAATATGCGGGTACTGGTGAAATTTTTCGTAAAAATACTCGCGAACTTTCAGCGCGATATCCTGTGTAAAAACATCGGCCCGTGTTGAGGCATGCCTGTTCGGTATTTCATCGGGTTTTAATTTTCCATCATGCGGCACAGAAATAACAATTGGCAGGGTACCTGGCCAGTATTCAATAAAATTATGACGGCCATAGTACGTTTTCCCCGATTCGTAATCACGCGCGAGCGTACATCCGGCAATAGCAGCACACAATAAGAGTATAGTTACAAGAGTTTTCATATTCATTCGCTTTACCTTTAATTACCAGGGGAATGGAACCTTTTTTCTATACAGGAGACGTTAACCATGTTCCAATCCCCGGTAACTACATCAGTTTACCACTCAGTTAGATCGTTATTTTACACCAAATACTTCTTTTAATGGCGTAACTGCATCGGCCATTCTGTCAATTATCTTAATCGGTATTTTCTTCTGTGATGCGATCTTTGAAAATAATTGATCTTCATCGCCCTGCTTTACAACGAGCATATATGAGGAAGCATTTGCTGCCATCTGGCACAAATCATCCGACTGTGCACCTCTGCGGGCTTTACCGCCAAGGTGAACCATAACGACTTTTATATTCTTCTCTTTTGCAGCTTTAATAATGCTTTTTACTCTTTCAAGTTCCTGTTCCCGGCTAATACCGGCGGCACCCAGGCCTTTTGAACTGAAACCGGGAACGATAACTAAAGTCTTAATACCGGCCAAATCATTTTCCTTAGCAAGGTTTACTACTTTATGATTAACATTCATTTTCTTAAGCAGCGTGCCTGCAAGACTTACATCAGCACTCTGGCCTGCAGATGTTACCAATACCGGCTGATCAAACTGAAGAGCCGGAGCTCCATTCTTGGAAAATGTTACCTGCAATGCTAAGCAGATAATGGCAAGTACGAATAACTGTTTCATATTGAATCCTTAATAAGTTGTTATTTTAGAAAATTTCCTATTCCCGAAGCATTTAACTCTGAATAAGTAGGAATATGGGAATACATAATTGGTTTTTCCGGATGCGCCTCATTATAACCGTCAAGGATAGCCTTGATTCCCTGAATATGACGCGCAACACGGGTCTTTAATGGCGAACCGTTCTCGGCATCATACGTAATACGGAACCGGGCTGCCTTTTGAGCCGTGGCATAAAATTTATCATTACCTTCAATTAGAAGATTTGTATCGGTGCGTCCGCGTAATCGGCCCTGAATAGGGTTACAAGTCTCCATCAGGAATGGCAGAACCGATGTACTATCGCCCCATTCACGGTGACTTAACCCATGGAAATTTTTTGGTGAAAGTTCCAGAGCATATGTCAATGATTCCATTTCGAGGTTAAATATTGCAGCCGCGCCAATTTCCCGATTCTTATCGTGTGTTACAATAGCATTAATAATTGGTATTTCCGGCGCTGCTTCGTGCAAATCAAATGCTACATCAACATTTTCTTTTTTCAGCAGTTGCATAATTGCGTAACCGATTTTTTCTGTATAACAGCCATCAACTCTGCCTGGGTACGAGCGGTTCAGGTTCCGTGTTTCAAAACCGGAAAGGCTTTGCCCGCTGGGGAAATGACGATATACTAACGGATCGGGCCATTGATCTAATGGATTGGATACCCGCGAACCGGCACGGAAAGTTCTCTCTCCCGTTTTGGTTTTAATTGTATAGAACTCGGGGCATCCTTCCAGGGGATCTGTACAGGTAAATCCGCTTTGGCAGGCCTGGGGAATTACAATGAACCGGCCGGCCTGTATCTCGAGGTTTTCTACCAAAATAAGCGCCGCCATAAAACCTGCCGCTTCGTTCGGGTGAGTGCCGCCTAAAACCAATACTGTTGCACCTGGTTTTTTACTGTCCATAAAGAATATACGGGTATCGCCGGATGTTCCCTTGATCGAGGGCAAATAATCGCTTAAACGCCCGACTTTAACACAGGATGAAGTGGACGGACGAATAGTATCTTCTGTTCTCATTTTCAGAAAATCAGCAGAGGCTATTCCCACCAGAGATGCTACTATTACCAACAAAACTATTGCAAATATTTTACTTGATTTCATACGATTCTATTTTCACTTCATCCATTAATTAATCTGTTTATGAAATTATCTGTGTGCCTGAATTACTTCATTAACACCATTTTAATAATCTGCTGCTGGCCGTTGCTATGCAATACTGCATAGTAAACACCCGATGATAATTGCGCAGCCTGGAATGTTGCATTATACGTACCCGCCGGACGAACTTCATTAACTAATGTAGCTACCCGTTCACCTAATGAATTGAATACATGCAGCGTAACCATTCCGCTTTGCGCGAGTGAATAACTGATACGTGTTACGGGGTTAAACGGGTTAGGATAATTCTGATCCAATGCAAAGGAACCTGCTTTTACTTTGGGTTCGTTTACGGCAACCGGTTCAGCATCAACAGTGTATGTACCAACCACAGTAGGTGTTACGGTAACAGTGCGGGGATCGGTATTGTTTACCGCGGCAACAGAATTTGTTGCGGCCCATGAACTGGTATATTGATATAATTTCGCGCGTGTAGTTGCATTAAATACGTTCCCGTTATCTTCTGAAGCTGTCCATGATATTGTAATAGGACGAGCTGCTGCCGTACCCTGGCTTTCATCGAGGGCGAAGGTGCGTGCAATACTCTTATAGTTCGCGGTTAAATTAACTGCTGCAGTCGGGCCATTTTTTCTGGTAAGTTTTGTTAACCCGATATTTGCAGAACCGCTGCCAAGTACGAAACCGAGTCCGCCGAAATCAACTGAAGAGGTGCCAACGGTTCTTTCGGTATATGCATTCCCTACTACCAGGCCGCTGCCTGTTTCACCGGTAATAGCAGCTGAAGAAGCAAGCTTAAGTGTATTCGAACCCGTATAAATTGAATTAGCACCCTGCTCAAAGGTAACCAGACCGTTAACGGTAACATCCGAAGCAAGATAAACCGGTTTCGTGCTGCTCATGGTAAGATTGTTTAGCACACCTGCTGCGGCGGGTATTTCATAGCTCATCGTATCGGAGGCCAATGTGCTGATATATGCCACGTTTACATGTGCACCGAACTGCGGGGCAGAAGCAAGGGATCCGCTCGCGCGTCTGATTGTTGCTGTATCGCCTAATGTTAAAACTTTATCATTCGCGGCGCCATTATTATCAAAAACGCCTGCTGAAAGCGTAAGCGTACCGGGGATAGTTCTGTTCGCGTGCAATGTTACACCGCCGGTATTATAAATACTTAAATGCTTTGGTCCATTTACCTCGGGGAATTCCAAATCAGATGTTGTTTGAGCCGATGTTTGGCCGGAGGCTCCGTATTGCAAAGTAACATTATTACCGTAGGTCATGGTAAATGTACCTGGACTCAGCACTGCTGTTCCACGTAACGAAAATGTGCCATTAACGGTAATATTCGAAGAAAGAATTTTATTTCCGCTGCCGCTTAAAATAAGCGAGTTAAAAGTGGTAAGGCCCGCGGGCATTGTCTGATCGCCTGAGCGTGAGAAACGCACGGTTGCATTTGAGTAGTCACAGGTTCCTGTTGGTAAATAAGAGCTGCTTGTATTAATATTGTATTCACCACCCGGCATTACTACCAGATTAACAGGAACAGCTGCATAGTATGGGTTTAACGTTGTACCATTTACAAAAACACCATTGTTCTTTACGGTAATTACTTTGCAGTTTACGTAATTCGAAATACCGCCGGTTGTAAGCGTTAGCTGACCACCATCTTCGATATCAATACCGTCAATGTTAAGACAGTTGGTGCTTTTCGAGGTAAAAGTAGCTTTCCCGTAAATGGTCATTCTGCCGATATAGTTCTTTGTTGAATCGGTTATTGTACCTTTACGAATGTATGAAGTACCGCCCGTCATCGAGAAAACGCCTTTGGCGTATATGGTAATTGTTGCATCGGTACCTGTACCGCCTATGCCACGGGTTTCAATATCATCAAGAGTATCCAAAAGGAAGGTACCGCGGACAATCTCAAGTGATTTACCAAAACTGAACCGTTCATTTGAACGATTGGTGGCAACAACGCCGGTATCTTTATCAACAACCATTTCCATAAATGAAGTGGATGAACCGGCCGTGTTCCAGCCTGACAAAGTCTGTCGTATTGCCGAGCCCACAAATTTAATCTTCGCGCCTTCGATCCATTTTGTAAAGGCTTTATGAGTTGTATTGAAAATGGTAAAGTCGCCATATACCTTCAATACTGATTTCGCATCATTCATCACTAAATGTGAACTGGTATCACCGAATACAATACTCTTGCATGCTGCTGTACTGTCATCGATAGTAAGCACATGGCTCGCGGCAATAGTCACATTTTTATTGCTATCCGGCACAACACCGCCAACCCAGGTTGCCGCTGATGACCACGAACCTGATTGCGCTGTGGTAGCCTGCCCGAATGCAAAATTTGTGTACAAGCACAAAATAGCTGCCACAACGGCTATTTGGATGTAACTTTTTCTCATAAATGCACCTTTCGATTCATTTGTGTAACTGATGTAGTGAACGGTTTTACAGCTGTATAGTACTGTATAACCACTTTATTAAAACTTGTCACCCTTTTATAAAGAACCATTGCGGAACATCTCGTATTTTTCAAAAGAAATCTGCCACACATAGCCAAATCATACGAATTCTTTACAGACTTCTTCCTTCATTAATACAAGAGTCCGCAATGTTCATTGAGGGAGGGTGTTAACTCATAATATTAATATTTCCAACTGATTTTCTTATAGTTCTCTAACTGTTTTGCCGCTTCAGGTGAAACGGTTTTTATCAATTTCCCGATACTGTTAATTTCATCAGAAGCTAATTCAGCCTGTGAAACTACCGTGCAGCGTACTGAGCCCCGGGGAAATTTTCCTGCGTCAAACTTCGTGAATGCAGCCGCCATAATTCTGTTCGGGTTAACCAGGCATACTGTCTCGAACATTGAATTCAGCTTCCGGGCGAATGACGCTGCAGCATACCCGTAATGAGTGCAGCAAAGAGCTGCATACACTTTGTCTTCTTTCTTCGCGCCTTTATCGGTTAGCTCATCAAGATAAAAATCTATCAAATTACTAACTATATCACTTTCGGGATTAGCCTGAATTTCTGTTTCCAGATTAGGACAGGCTTCGGTCATTATTCTGCCCGCATCAATTTTTGCCGCCACAAGTCCCTGTTTATGTGCATCCGAGCTGATTGTGGTTTCCGTTCCAAGTATTAATGCTTTTGCTTCCGGGTGCCTTTCAAGGCTATCCTTAACAGCAGATACACCCATTTCAACAATACCTACTACCGGTATTGTACTCTTACGCGCGAATTCCGTATACGGATATACAACAGAAAGCGTGTTGCATGCAATAAGAATAATATCAGGTTTGTATCCCTGTTCCATGGCATCCAAAGATGAACTGAACACTTTTGCCTTGGCTGCTACATCGGGCAGCGAGTTATACCGGAATGCGGCATCGGGTAACGCATTAAAAAAGATAACTTCTGCATTTTGAAAAATGTGATTGGCAACTAAAATCGAATCGATTTCTGCCGCAACCGATAAGCCGCCTAAACCGGAATCGGTAACAAGTATCTTTACATTCTCTTTGTTCTGAAGTGTTTTAACAATAACATCAGAAATATTCCCTGCCTGCACAGGTAGTAGTGTTAAGAAAATTGCAGCAAGAAGTATTTTAGCATTTTGCATAATCAATTCAGATTCTGTTATTTAATGTGAAGAACGCGTAAAATGACGGGAATAAGGAGTATTGCCAGCGCTACCTGCTTTCTCCATTCGCCTTCAGTGAATAACTGCCGAACAATATAAACGCCCAGCACGAGTGTAATAAGTATATAAATTATATGAAGCATAGTATATTCTACCTGTCTGATCCTTATGTGTTATCCGAGTAGTATTCCAATATCGCGGGCAAAGATTATCATTAGTACGCCTACGATTAATGAAAGTATAATTGGTATAGTGCATTTTTTTAATACCCGGAAATGATTTTCTTCACCAACTATTTGCGCCGCGAATATTGGCAAAAGAGATGGAGGAGGCATCAGATCGCCAATACCGGCAATAAGCGTGAGCGCCGATGTAACAACAATTTCATTCGTACCGAGGAATACATATACCAACGGCACACCTAAAACCGATGAGGCGGTGAAAGCAGATCCAAAAGCCGGCATAATAACCGCTATGGCCGGGTATAAATACGCCTGTGGTAATTGCAGTAATGCTGTTGCAATATACCCCCGCACGCCGGTTAAGGTCATAACCTGAACAAACATACCTACACCTACCAATATACCAAGTACAGGCAGCGAGTCATTTAATGATTTTTTGAATATATCATCAAGTTTGAATTTTTTTCCGGTTCCAAATCCCGCAAGTGCACCAATTAAAAAGATTAACGGGATGCCAATATCAGGGATAAATTTCGCGAATACGCGAACTATTACCATGAACCCCACAACGAAAATAATCGGGAGGAATAATTTGAATCCATATTCCGGATACACTGATTCCGGCAACTTTGCAAGTACTTCATTGATATCAAATTTGCGCAGGTAGCGTACACGGTAATACAAAGCAGTTAAAATTGCAGTGGGTACCGTGGCTAACAAAAGCGGCTTTTCGAAACCAATATAGGGCATATCCACACCGCCGCCTATAATCATTACCGGCAAATTAATGGGCGGGGCAATCATACCAAGTACCGCTCCCATTGCCAGAAAGGCTCCTACTGCCGTTGCAGGTACTCCCATCGCGAGTAATGCCGGGGCAACCAAGGCGCCTGTTGTCAGGATACACGTCGATGAAATACCCGTAAGCATTCCGGGGAACATGATAAAAAATACAATCAATATGAATAACAGCGTAGGAAAGCGGTGCAGCCTTTTTATAAGCGTGTAATTTATCGAGGCCAATGCACCTGTTGCATCAACGACTTTCATGAATACCATCGCGGTAAAAACAATCAATATCGGATCGAGAAATGCAATGCTGCCTTCAACCAAATGCCGTATGGGTATGCCCTCGCCGCCTGCCAATGCTCCTAACAGCGCGCTTAATGCAAGGGTAACACCCGAAGGCAGCCGGAGTATGAATACCCCGGCAACGAACGTAACTAACATTACTATTAAAACTATCAATTCTGTAGACATATTACCGTAGAATTATTAAAACTGAATTTGTAAATCGAACATATATCTATTCATATCATAACGGTCCTTGCTGGATGTAACCACGTTTGTTTTCTGTGGATCGTAATCAGAATCTTTTGCAAGTACCCTTCCATATCTGAACTGTGCCTGTACATTGGATGAAAACGTGTAATATAACTTTACTGCTAATTCATCATCCATTGAATTATAGCCATCATTGTTTTTGTACTCATTCACGTTCGTGTACTGGAATTGCAGGCGAACTTTTGGCGCGATTTTCGGAACAAAATAAATTCTGCTGTACCAAATTCTACAGCCTTCAAGATTCTTCTGATGATATGGGTAATCGCCGCCGGCAACACCGTTAGCGTAACCGGTACGCTCGCCCCAGAAAAAGTTAGGGAATTGGGGGCTGAAAATTTCCTGGTCAGCTGTTGTACTATCGTCTCCCTGCATTGCAGCATATTTTGTTTCAACCTTTATTGATTTGAACGGCCCCCATGCAAAACGGTATGCAACTCCGGCCATATAACCTATACCATGTTTTTTCGGAGCGCCATCGGGAGTATTGAATTTTTGATAAGCGAATTCGCCAAAATATTCAAGATGACCTTTCATAAGGCTGGAAGCAACACCACCGCCAAGTATGTAATAATCGTTATAATCACCACGTGGTTTATCTACCAGGTAATAAGCCATAAGCTCTTGTTTTTCAACTTCCGCACCTGCTTTAACCACGTAGATCTGGTCGCTGCCCGGATCGGGATATAAACCGCTCGCGCTAACATTCTGGCCATAAATTGCGCCAAAACCGGTTAGGGTGAACTTATCGTAGGCTAAATCAACCCGGGCCCCGTCAAAGCGGTCGATATAGTAATTCGACTCGCCCATAACCAGGCCATTACCGATCTGGAATTGCTGACGACCGGCACGAAGGCGTATAGCGTCAAGTCCCCAATAATCAGTTTTATTCAATTCTGCATATAACTGGGTTATAGCATATTTATACACACCGGTACCGGAAATGTTTCGGGTGGGTGAATTGGGGTTTTCTGTTACTGTTGCCATTTCCATATTCACGCTGGCAATATCCGAAGCTTTCCAGAGTGAATGCATGCGGGCAAATACCCGCATGTAATTTTCTTTATCACGGGCATCCCGTGTGCATTCGTAAACATCACTGTACCAGCGAATCCTGAATTCTCCATCAAGAGTCACCTGGGCCTGTACCGGGGTTACCGAGCAAAGTATTACCAACGCTATTACGAAATAAACATGTTTATAAGTTCTCATTTTCCTTCTCCTTTACTTTGCTATGTAGATTAAACCGGTTATCGAAGGGTCATAGGTAATAGGACCGCGTTTGATATCAATATAGCCGATAAGGGTTCCTGTTACTGAAAACTTTTCAAGCAAATCCATATTCGTACTGCTGTTGGCAACCCACAGATTTGTGCCATCATACGATAGACCCGTTGGGAATTGCGCGCCGTTTGTTGAAGGAATCGTAAATATCGTGTTCCAGGTAAATGAACTTGTACTGAATTCTGAGACAGTTTTATTCTTATTATCAACGGAAAGCAAACGTTGACCAACAAAACAAATACCTCGCGGCTCTGCACTCATTGCGGTTGCAAATTCCATCACGGTAGCCGAATCGGGGTTAGCACGGTATAATTTTCCATTCGGTGTACCGCTTGCAGTTTGCCATAAATAGCCGTTGTAGCATGTTAAGCCGCGAACGGTTCCGGCCGAAACTGCCAGAGAGATTGAGGTTGAACCGGCAACTTTTGCAGCATTTGTATCGCCGACAGGGAAGGTAACTTTGTAGATACTCTTATCACTTCCGGAACAGGTAATCCAGAAATCGTGCCCGTCATAGGCAAGTCCCTGAATACTACCGGCAGAAACTAATTTTGTACTCCAGTAACCAACTATCACGGTATCTTCAATCCGTAACTGATATACCCTGTTCATATTCTGATCTGCGAAGTACAGATATTCTGTTAAAGGAACAGAGGTAACTTCAAAACCATCGGTAAGTGTTGCCTTTACACCACTTACGGTAACGCTTATTGATCGCTTACCCAGGGTTGCAGATGAAGCAATATTCAGGTATGCATGAATACGGGTAACATCGATTACTTTTGCCGAATCAACGGTAATATTCGCGCCAAAATCAACCGTTACTCCGCTGCTCTTGAAGCCTGAACCGGTGATATCTACTTCAATTTTTGCTCCGGCAGCGCCCTTTGCCGGCGCGCATCCGTTAATAGTTACTACACCCATTATTGTTCTGATATCAACACTGCTCCAGAACATTGCACCCGGGTGCTCAACCTTGAAGAAATCGTGCCGTGATTCAGGCCGACCGGTATAATCCAGGCGGAAAAAGTTATCGGCAGCGTCGCTGCTGTTAATCACATAGAATTTCTGCCCGTCACTGGCAACACCGGTGGGATATACATAATATTGACCCAGGGGCGGTTCAGGGGCAGAAAATGCCGTATCAAAATACGGGCGTTCGGTGGAGAAGTAATACACCATTTTCTTTTCAATATCGGTGTAATATAAACCTTTGCGGGGCCCCTTGCCGTAAACATCGTTAACGGGATTAACAAAAGTGAGCGCGCGTGGTTCGCCTGAAGGCAGAACGTATGTGGCTAGTACGGATTTTGTCGCTACATCAATCTTATATAAACTTGGTGAATAGCTATAGGTTGTCGATCCGCTGTTCAATGCCCATAAATACTGGCCATCCCATGCTATACCTCTGTTAGTGCCCTTACCCGATGGTGGTGCCTTAATTGAATCGACCCATTTTAATGATTTGCCCGTTGAATCTATCTGTACTTTAAAAATTCTGTATGACGGATTCGAAAACGCCAGCCATATATTCTTGCCGTCAAATGTAGCGCCTTGTACGGTAGAGCCTGCTACAATGCTGTCTAAAGCCCAGCGCTGTATTTCGGCCATATTGTAATCGTACATAATTAGCGAGTAAGACGTTTGATCGGTCACATAAAAATAGCCTTTACTCTGCACTGCCGAGGCATCGGTTATGCCGTCATCGAGAAATGGGTTACAACCCGCCAACAACAGCAAACAGCCGGAAAGCAGGCTCATAAGAACCAGGTATTTTGTAGCTTTAAGTGAATTCATACCGTACATCATTGTTAGTGATTATTTAATGATATTTAATTTGATAGTTCTTTGCGAACCCTGAAACTGCACCCGGCAGAGGTATATACCGCTGCACAGCCCCTGTGCCGACAAGGTAATTTTATGGGTACCGCTTAACTGCAGCCCACGTGTAAGATCCTTAATCTTCTGCCCAATGCTATTATAGAGCTCAACCACTACATTGCCTGCTTCCGGCAACGAATATTCTATAGTAGTAGATGGATTAAAAGGATTAGGATAGTTTTGATGAAGTGTAAATGAAGCAGCATGCATTGGCTGATCTGTTACAGCGTTGGATAATGAAAAGATTCCAATCAGTATGTTGGATGTTTTTCGTACCGCTGCTGTATCCTTACGAAGCGGGTAA
The DNA here is from genome assembly GCA_021286645.1 of Ignavibacteria bacterium. Lineage (GTDB taxonomy): Bacteria > Bacteroidota > Ignavibacteria > Ignavibacteriales > Ignavibacteriaceae > JACPGF01. Next base: position 19,886 of record JAJTBZ010000072.1, on the reverse strand, counting down.
TCATGTTCGATATGGACAAACGTTTTCCCGTTGGCGTTCGACCACTGCCCTTCAACATTTGTGGTGGCCCCAAGCTTATTTAACGAAGAATACGTTGACGTGCTAAATACACCCGCGGTAAATCCGGCTGCTACGTACGCGTCACGTACGGTATAATGTAATGTAACGGGTGTTTTGGTGCCATTACTGATAACAACATCCGGGTAACCGCTGTATGTTGCGTCTGTTCCATCAAAACCATGCGGCTGTACTGCCAATGGGCAGGCAATGGTCTGATGCGATTTATAAAACACCGTCTGAGTTTCGTGTGCAACATCAGAGGATGAATCGGTATTGCAATACCTGTGCGTACCCGAAAGCGAGTACCAGCGTGCCTTTGTTGCCAAAAACGTCCTGATACCAACATCCCACGTGTTTTTATCCCAAAGCGGATGAGGAATTTCAATCATTAAATTGTTTTGAGAGGAGGCACAATAGATATACGTCCCCCACCCTCTTTGGACAGGAACATTTTCTTTTAGAACGTAAAAAGTATCTCTGACATTTACATCGTAAAATTTATAAAAACTATAACCGTACGCGGCTACCATGCCGGTAACGGGAGCGTAATTTTTTGAAGCAATAAAACTAAATGAACTGGCAAAAACTGAAAGTTCGGTATTCGTGGGCACGATGAAGGCATTTGCCCCCATACCGGGCATTTTACTCACTACATAGGTAACTAATGCATTCAGGCTTCCGCTGGTATCTTTTTGCGGGTACGCGGCCATACTGCATAGGAGGATTAGTATCAGGACTCTGGTTCTCATAGTACTTAACATCTGAAATTTCACGTGCTCTTTTCCTTGTATTTGGATTAGCTAATTTACCGGTTTACCCTGGTAAATACATGTATCAGATTCATCCTTTCTGTTACCTTTTCGAAAAAAAATCATTAACCCGAATTGGCTTTCTGTTTCTTCGGCATTATTTACATGCAACTTAAGTACCAAAAATTTTCCATGCATTTTTTGCCGGTTTTTCAACTTTTTTCTGCATGTATTCATGCAATGGGTTATTTTTGCCCATTGTATATGAGCAGTATAGGCTCAGATGTGCAAATTTTGTGGGTTTTTAACGCATATTTTTTGGCATTCCGATTGCAGTATAATAATAGGTATAGTATTTACCATTTTACTGCTTTTCGTAAATATTGGCAAAAGTACGGCTAATTACCCGTGGATTTGGTACATGCTATTGAATGATTTTTATATAAGGAACTGATTATTAACTTTTTGATTCCCAAATTACGTTTACGCACGGTTCTCATACTCGTTGCATGCCTTTTCGTGGGTGGTGCATTGAGCATTGTCGCGAAAAAAGCAATCGATAACTGGACAGCAGAAGTAATTGAAGCAAACAAAAATCTGTCCGCCCAGGCTGCCTCAATTTTATTGGCATCATCGGAATACTATATCGACAGTCTTTCGAAGGCCGGAGTACTAAATCCCCGTATTCTGACCGAATTAACCGCCGATATGGTCGATTCCACACTCCATTGGACCACTCAAAGCGTACTTTCGCGTTTTGACAGGGTAGAAGGCGGCTTCTATTTGCCCCAAATCAATAAATTTGTCGGGTATGCCTTCCCGACTTCCCCTCCGCCAATCCCCCGTTTCGGTCCTCCGCCACGGTCGTACGATATTATTCTGCACCAGGTGGAACAATCGGTGGAAAAAGGACGGGCTTTTACCGGTATGCACCAGTTCGATCCGGCGGTGTTTCCGCTGGTTACTATTCCTATTATTCAATCAAACAGGATTATAGGGGTTGCGTGGACCCGTATTCATATCGAAAGAGAACTGCCTTCTGAACGGATAAAGAAAACATTTAACCTTACTGCTATATCAGCTATAGCCGGTTTTATTCTTGTTCTGTTTGTTTCAATCCGGTTTTACCGCAGAGTGCGCGAAATACAAACAGGCATTGAACGAATTGAGTACGAGCCGACCTATAAGATCAGGCTTATGCCGGGTGTAATTGGCTCTATTGGCCAGTATGTTAATAGAATGGTGGATGCTCTTTCGGCAGAACACCAGAGAAGCCGCGAATTAGAGCTCGAATTGCATCAAAAGGAAAAAATGGCCACTCTCGGCAGATTGATTGCCGGTGTAGCCCACGAGGTTAAAACGCCTTTGGCAATTATTAAAACCCGTACACAAATGTGGCAGCAGGAAATTAAACAACTCGATAAAGAGTCACCCATTCACTCTATTATGACCACCGACTCTTTGCAAATGGTTGTTGATGAAATCGACAGGCTCTCTAAACTGGTACGCCGCCTGCTCTATTTTAGCAAACCTGTATCATCAAAGCTCTACCCGGCAGATGTTAACCATATAATTCAGCATGCCATTGCAATGATTCAGTTTACCAACGGCCACAATCTTGAAAGCCATTTCGGCGAAAACCTTCCCGCGGTGTATTGCGATACAGCATCCCTGGAACAGGTTTTCATCAATCTCTTAAATAATGCTGTTGAAGCCATGCCTCTGGGAGGGAAAGTAGAAATCAGCACGCTGCGTAACGATGCAGAAAACGCGGTTGAAATTCGTATTGCCGATCACGGGATTGGCATTGCAGAAGAGATAAGGGGAAAGATATTTGATCCGTTCTTCACTACCAAAAACAGTGGTGTCGGGCTGGGACTCTCAATCTGTTATGAAATCATCGGGGCGCATAATGGTAAATTGGAATTTTTACCGAATACCCCGAATGGAACAATTTTTAAAATACTCTTACCCGTCGAGCAAAAGGAAAAATACAGTTAAGTATGCATAAAAATAAGGTAATTCTCGTAGTAGATGACGAAGCTTCAATGCGCCGGAACATAACGGATCTGCTTTCGCGCGAAGGCTTTATCATGTTTGAAGCTGCCGATGGACTGCAGGCAATTGAAGCAGCAAAATCGTGCAATCCTTCTCTTATCCTTCTGGATATTAACCTGCCTAAACTGGATGGCATGTCTGCCCTGCAAGAAATTAAAAAAATTAATCCCGATGTCGCTGTTATCGTGTTCACCGCCTATGGAACAAGCGAGCGCGCAATTGAAGCCATGAAAGTGGGAGCTTTCGACTACATCGAGAAACCATTCGATTTGGATGAATTCAGGCTTTCGGTATTCAGGGCTATTAACTACTCAAATCTCTTTGATGAAATCAAACAACTAAAATCACAGCTTACCGGCAATGAAGAAGTTCAGAATGAACCGATGATCATTGGCCGAAGCCCCAAAATGCAGCAGATATTTAAGCTCATCGGGAAAGTTGCATCAACCGATGCAACGGTGCTGGTTGAGGGCGAAAGCGGGACCGGTAAAGAGCTGGTCGCCGATGCAATTCAGCGGCATTCTGTACGCAATAATAAGGCCTTTATTAAAGTAAATTGCGGCGGGCTGCCCGAAACTCTGCTGGAAAGTGAAATGTTCGGCCATGAAAAAGGTGCCTTTACCGGGGCTATTTCTTCGCGCCAGGGCAGATTTGAACTGGCAGACAACGGCACGATATTCCTTGATGAAATAAACAACATGTCACCCTCTCTGCAAGTACGCTTACTGCGTGTTTTACAGGATAGATCGTTTGAAAGAGTCGGCGGTAAGCAAACTATCCGGGTGAATGTTCGCGTTATCGCTGCATCAAACAAGAACATGGAAACAGAAGTACGCGAAGGCAGGTTCCGTGAAGATTTGTATTATCGGTTAAACGTGGTTCGTATTACACTGCCCCCGCTGCGCGAGCATCCGGAAGATATTCCCTTACTTGTTAACCATTTCCTGAAGAAATTCAATCCGCATTCGCAAACCATCGTTTCACCCGATGCGATGCAGCGCCTTACCTCGTATAACTGGCCGGGCAATGTAAGAGAACTGGAAAATGTAATCCATAGTGTCGTGGTTATTGCACGCGAAAACATTATTACTCTTGAATTGCTTCCGGGGAAAATCCGGGGAGAAGATGAAGTAACTTCTCTCAACGAAAAGATAAAGAATGGTGAATCACTTAAAGATATACTTAATAACATCGAACGCGAGATAATGTTGCGTACCCTGGAAGAAACCAACTGGAGCCGCACCCAGACTGCATCACGCCTAAAGATCAACCGGCGCCAGTTATATGCTAAAATGAAAGAATATAAACTCGAGAAAAAAAGACATTTATAACGTTCCGAATCATTACAAAGTACACTTGCCCTTCCAACCGGGGTAGTATCATTACTGATGCTGCCCCGTTTTAATTCCGGTTGCCAATTATTACGCCTTCAACCGCACCTCTGTTAGCGATACATCATCGGTAAGTTTCTTTTTCCCTCTAAAACGTGTCAGTTGATCTGCTATTAACGAACAGCAGCTTTCAGCACCTGCAGCACTCGCGGCAAATAGTTCCTTTACCCGTTCAGGGCCAAACATACTACCTTCCTCGTTTACCGCCTCAACAATTCCATCAGTAAAAAAGAACAATCTGTCACCTGGTAAATACGACTTCAGCACCGTTGTATAGGCAGCATTCTGATATAAGCCAAGGCCAAGTGAAGGAGTGCGGATTTCTTCTATCACTCCGGCATGCTGCATAAACACCGGGTGATGGCCTGCGGTGGCAATTTCAATAACGTTTGCCTGCCTGTCAATACGGGCAAGCGCCATGGTAAGATACTTGTCACGGGTGAGTAAATTAAAAATTGTCCTGTTGAGTTGCCGCAAAACCTCGGGCACAGCCAATTTTTGGTCGAGCAGGCATTTTAAGACGCTTTTCGCCATGGCGGAATGAATACCGGCACCCACTCCATGCCCCGAAGCATCACCTACAACAATTACCACTTCGTGCTCATTGAGCTCAAAACAGTCCACGTAATCTCCGCCTACTTCATCGGCAGTTACGGTAATTGCTTCCACTGCTACCCAGTCTTTCGATATTTTCCCCTGGAGGTTCAGGGTATCCTGAATTTTTTTGGCCATTTGAATTTCGGTCTGCAGTTTTACTCTTTTGTGTCCCTGCCGCCCGATAACGTAGATAAAAGTTACATACCCCGCGGCTATAAGCATAATAGTAAAGACGCCCAGGTTGATGCGCTGCATCTCAAGCGATTCGCGCTCTGCTTCGGTAAGTGTTACCACACCCCGGGCTACAATCTGCTCTGGTTCGGCTCCGCTTAAAAAACTGGTAATTTCACCCTGCGCAGATATACCGGCAATGGTAATTACGAGGCAAATGAACAGGATAACTTTTCTTCTGCCGAATAAAATAATACTGGCTGAAAGGCTGCCGGCAAAGAATGAGCTTACCAGCACTCGTAACACGCTGATATGCCGAAACGGAGTATTCATAAACAAGGTTACCGGCCCTATGGTTGCGAACATCAGGAACACAGCGAGCGCCAGCATGGAAAGCTCCCGCCGGGTTAATTGTGTCCATATATCCACGGCTACCCGCTCTGAATTTTTACCGGAATCCGGCCGACGACGTACAATTTCGGCTATCCCTGCGAAAACCAAAGCCATAATCAGCATTATCGGCGTACGCGAAGCCGGGCCCCAGAATGGCCCCCAGGCGAAAGGATTCGCAGCTACACTAACAATAAAAAATGCTGCATACACAATTGCTCCCAGCCGAAATGATTCAACCATCATTTCTTTCCGGGTCAGGGGTCCTTTTTTATTTTCTATAGTTTGCATCTGTTTCCCTTTCAGCAAATTCTGTTTCGGTATTTTTTTACCCGATTACTTGCTTATAATTTATGGCAAATTCCGCAATTCACCTTAAATAAATAGCGGAAAGGACATCTATTTGTAAAAACGGCAAAAATCAAGGAAGACCGGCTAACAGAGCGGTTAAGAGATGCAAGAAATAACGTGTAAATACGCCTATTTTTTATAATTTTGCATATATAGTTCCACAACAAAAAGTGAGATATATGCAAAAGCTCGTTTTACTCGGCGATGAAGCAATAGCCCAGGGCGCCATTGATGGCGGACTATCTGGTATATACGCCTACCCCGGTACCCCTTCGACTGAAATTACCGAATATGTTCTCAACTCAAAACAGGCTCGCGAACTGAATATCCATAGCGAATGGACTGCCAACGAGAAAACTGCAATGGAAGCAGCTTTGGGTATGTCATACGCCGGTAAGCGCTCAATGACCTGTATGAAGCATGTGGGCTTAAATGTGGCTGCCGACCCGTTTATGAATTCTGCAATGACCGGTGTTAACGGAGGCATGCTGATTGTTGCCGCCGATGACCCTTCGATGCACTCGTCACAGAACGAGCAGGATTCCCGCGTTTATGGTAATTTTGCTTTACTTCCGGTGCTCGAACCAGCAAATCAGCAGGAATGCTACGATATGGCCTACGAAGGCTTAAGGCTTTCCGAACAGTTCGGTATCCCGGTACTTATCCGCCTAACCACCCGACTGGCTCATAGCAGGGCCGTTGTTTGCAGGCGTGAACTCATTCATCAGCGTTCACTCTCTCTGCCGCAATCGCAAAACCAATTCATCCTGTTGCCCGCGTACGCCCGCAACCGGTATAAGAAACTCCTAGCATTACAGCCCGAAATGACAAAACATGCCGAGTCTTCCAAATACAATGAATATATTGACGGGCTCGACAAATCATTGGGAATTGTGGCATGCGGAATCGCGTATAATTATTTGCTGGAAAATTTTGAAAATCTGCAATGCCCGTATCCAATTGTAAAAATAGGTCAATACCCACTGCCCGATGAACTTCTTACCCGCCTTGCACAAGCCTGCTCCACGCTGCTTGTACTGGAAGATGGCTACCCGGTCGTGGAAGATAAATTAAAAGGATACTACCCGCAAACCATTATCGTAAAGGGCAGGCTCGATGGAACGTTACCCCGAGACGGCGAATTAAATCCCGATGTCGTTGCGGTTGCATTGGGCAATCAGGTAAGACCCGGCATTAAAAAACCCGATTTAGTGGCAAACCGACCCCCGGAATTATGTTCCGGCTGCGGGCACAGGGATATGTTTGATGCCCTTAATGAGGCTATGGCAGAATTTATTGGCAACAGGGCATTTTCTGATATTGGCTGCTATACCCTTGGCGCGTTGGCCCCGTATAATTCCATTTGTTCCTGTGTAGATATGGGCGCTTCAATCACCATGGCTAAAGGCGCTGCGGATGCAGGTCTGTCTCCTTCTGTTGCTGTTATCGGCGATTCCACTTTTACTCATTCGGGTTTAACCGGGCTATTAGACTGCGTTAACTCTCAATCGCCGGTTACTATCATTATTTCAGACAATGAAACTACCGGTATGACAGGAGGGCAGGATTCGGCAGCGTTTCAAAAACTTGAGTCGATGTGCGCCGGTATTGGTGTTGAACCGGAACATCTGCATGTAGTAATTCCACTTAAAAAGAATCACGAGGAAATGGTTTCTCTCTTCAAACAGGAATTCGCGTATCAGGGCGTTTCGGTAATCATTGCCCGAAGAGAATGTATTCAGACATTAAGCAGAAGAAAAAAAGCCGGTAAGGCTGAGTAGTGAACATTTACCCGGGGCTTATATTCAGCCCGGGCACATGCAATAAATACAAAGGTTATTTATGAAAACAGATATTATACTCGCCGGGGTTGGCGGGCAGGGGATACTCTCCATCGCCGCAATTATCGGTGTCGCCGCCATGGATTCCAATTTACAGGTTAAACAGGCAGAAGTGCATGGCATGAGTCAACGGGGCGGGGCAGTGCAATCGCACATGCGTATCTCCGATTCGACAATCGCATCAGATTTAATCCCTTTGGGCAAAGCAGACCTGATTCTTTCGGTAGAACCAATGGAATCACTCCGTTATTTACCGTGGCTTGGCCCTGAAGGCTGGCTGGTAACCAACAGCGTACCGTTTGTTAATATACCCGATTACCCGGCGCTTGACTCAATACACGATGAAATACGTCATTTACCCCGCCATATTCTCATTGATGCCGATGCAATGGCACGTGACCTGAAATCGGCACGTTCCTCCAATATTATTATGCTGGGCGCGGCTTCACCGTTCCTCAATATACCCTATCAATGCCTCGAGAACGGTATCAAAAAAATATTCGGCAAAAAAGGCGAAAAAGTTGTTGAGTCAAATATTTCTGCACTCGCTGCAGGAAGGCAGTTTGCCGAGCAAAATAAATAGATATTCGTTATATTAATTTTTTTATATAACGGGTTATATACATGGACAATTTTTCGGTAATCAGGGACCTTACCCTTATTCTGGCGGTATCACTTCCGGTACTCTTTCTATTCCGGAAAATAAAAGTATCGCCCGTTGTCGGGTACCTGATTACCGGTATTCTTATCGGGCCTTCCGGCCTGCACCTGCTGAAACAAACCGGCCAAATAGAAGTAATGGCTGAAATTGGTATTATTCTGCTCATGTTCTCTGTAGGCCTGGAATTCTCGCTCGCGCGCCTGCTTCGCATGAAAAGCTTTTTCATTGTTTTTGGCCCGCTGCAGGTTATTATTACCTTTATCGCCTCCTATTTCGTACTCCATTTTATCGGCCTGTCGCTTCAAACGGGAATATTCTTCAGTATGATCGCGGCTCTTTCCAGTACGGCAATTGTCCTGAAGATCTATACCGATAAAGGAATACTCGATGCGCCGCACGGGAAAGTTGCAGTAGGCATTCTTGTATTTCAGGATATTGCTATCATCCCTATGCTGCTGGTATTGCCCCTGCTTCGCGGCGGGTCGGAATTGGTGCTTTCGGCGGTATTGTTACAACTGGTTATTGCTGTACTCGTTATCATTTCTATTGTCGCGCTTTCCCGCTATATAGTTCCCCGCCTGCTATTCGCGGTTTCAGGCATGCGCAGCCGCGAGGTATTTACCGCAACTCTTATTGTATTATTACTGGGAACGGCATACTGCACTCATCTTGCAGGTATTTCTTTCAGCATTGGTGCCTTTATTGCGGGATTTATTATAGCAGATTCCGATTTCGCGACCGAAATAGCAGCCGAAATTTTACCCATGCGCGATATTTTCAACAGCCTTTTCTTCGTTTCTGCCGGGTTATTGCTCTCAGTCAGCGCGCTTATTACCGAAATTACCCTAATCGCCACGCTGCTCGGCTCCCTCATTCTTGTTAAAGCCGTAGTGGTATTCGCCATTGTTCGCTTTTCCGGGTATCCCTCGCGTACCGCGGCAATCAGCGCGTTCTCACTGGCGCAAATCGGTGAATTCGCGTTTATCTTATTTCAGTCCGGCCTGCAATATAATATCATTAACGCACACTCGTATAATATCGCGCTATCTGTCGTCATTTTATCCATGACACTCACTCCTTTTTTCATCGAGTTCATACCGTATATTGCCGATCTCATAAATCCCGCTTCAAAAGATGACGGGAATAACGGTGAGAATTCAACGGTTAAGAAATTACAAAACCATGTAATTATTGCCGGGTACGGGCTGAACGGTAAAAACCTGGCGAGGGTTCTGAAAGAAACCGGGATACCATATATTATAATAGAATTGAATCCCGATACCGTAAAATCGATGCGCGAGCAAAATGAAAACATTCTGTACGGCGATATTACTAAAACAAATATATTGCAAAAGGCAGGGATACAGACAGCAAAAGTAATGGTCTATGCCATATCCGACCCCCATTCTACCCGTACAAGCGTTGCACTTGCCAAAAAGTTAAATCCCTCGCTGCACACTATCGTACGCACGCGATATGTAACAGAAATTGAGGAGCTCAACCGATTAAAAGCAGATTACGTAATACCCGAAGAATTCGAAACATCGCTCCAGATTTTCAGCCGCGTATTGCAGGAATTTCATATACCTATGAATATAATCCTGCGGCAGATTAATGTAATACGGCAAGGCGGGTATGAATTGTTGCGGAGTGAAGATGGCAGCATTTCACCCATGCACCTGATGGATATCATAGCGAAATCGGTAACAGAAACCTATTTCGTTGAAGAACACAGCTTTGCGGTAGATAAGGCAATAAAAGAAATGGATTTACGGGTAAAGACCGGGGCAACTATTCTCAGCATCGTCCGGCAGGATACCGCCATCAATAACCCCTCAGGTAATGAGGTAATACGCTATGGCGATGTACTGGTTTTAACCGGGACACACCAGGCCGTTGACAATGCAATAGACCTGATGCAATCTTCACAATAATTACTTACGCCCGAAATCGGCCGGTATTTCGCCCCAACGAACTGTATCCCATTTCAGTAATTCATTCCTGAATGAATTCTCCCGAAGCCATTTCTCGGCCTTTGCTATCACTTCAAACAATTCTTTTGCTTCGGGTACCCGTTCAAGTTTAGTTTTGCATCGTTTCTGCCGCACCCAACTGAGTGCATTGGCAGAGTCGGTATAAATGGGATTCGTTAAACCTTCCTTTTGCAGCCGGGCCAGGCAATGTACTACAGCAAGAAACTCGCCTATATTGTTTGTACCGTACGGATATTTTTTACTACGAAAAATTATTTCCCTGCTATCATACTTCACACAGCGGTATTCCATAATACCGGGATTCCCTGAACAGGCAGCATCCACGCAATACGCGTCCTGCAGGGGCATATCGGTCCTTGGAACGGCGGTATCTGCGGCCCTGCCGCGACGGGTATATGACTGGTTAAATGCTATTGCCGCATCTTCGCGTGTTAAAAATGATTTATATTTCGCATCAGCGAAACCATCTATTTGTTCTTTACACGCGGGCCATGATTCGTAAATGCCGGGAATCCTCCCCTGCCATACTACATAATATTTCTGTTGTTTCATTCCGCTTTATTCATTTTCCTTTCAGCATGCACGGTATAACAATATCTGTATTCAGCCCGATTAATGTAACAAATCCCACCAATCCTGCAAAACTTTCATATACCTGCCCTGAAGAACAATAATATGGTTACCAAGCGGGGCCCGTAATAAATCTTCAACATGCCCGCCATTATCCAGTTTAATTTCCACCTGTGTTCTGCATAGGTTTTCGGCCGTGCCATTCCTTAGAATAGTTCCTTCGGCAAGCCAGATTTTTTCCAGACGGCTTCCGCCTAATCGCAGTAATGTTACCGGCCCTTCAGGCAATGTACCCTGTATTCCTAACCCCAGGCCTGATTCGAAATGTGAGCGTAATGTATATCCCTGTACCAATTTGCGGGGAATGGTGCAATGTGCCAGAATTAAAACGTTTTCCGGTATGTTAATATCAGAAGGGTTAGCCATCCACGGTATTGCCTGGAGAAGCTGGTACGCCCAGGTCATACCAACAACACTCATAATATCGCCCTCGCAGCCGGCAATAATTCCCTCATCCATCAATTCGGCTAAAGCAAAGCAGCCCGTTGTCTTCCGCCGTAATACCAGATCAAAGCAGCGCACGGTAAGTGCCTGCAGGTTATATTCGTGCGTAATATTCTTCAGGGCAAGGTACACCCGCACCACATCATCGATATCCCGTGCCGAAGGTTCCAGTACCGCTGAGGATTTGCCCACCAGCGACTCACGAAACTTCTGTATCTCTTCCTCACTCTGTACATCCAGCCGTTTATGAATTTCTTCGATATCCACCGGCACAATCTCGGGGCCCCAACTCTTTTGGGCAACGCTAAAATCGGGCGCGCTTGCAACCAGCCAGTCAGAGGGCTTGCCTACAGCGCCAATGCGGGTTGAACGCAGTTTTCGATAAACCTCGATACCACGCACGCATTCTTCTATGGCGGTAAAACCGGCTGAATCACCCGCTCCGCGTAGGAATAAAATTCTTCCTTTCCTGCCTTCCTGCTGCAATTTTGCCAGGATCTCCATTGCCGCGGGTAGTGAATTATTGGCAGCGTGCGCCAATAGAAAAACCGGTTCATCGGCGTGCCTGCCCTTTCTTTGGCCCTGCAATGCCAGTACATCATTTTCAGTTCCGCCGGTAGCAACGAAATATAATAATGGCAAAGGCGTTTCAGCCGGTAGTGAGTTGACTCGTTCGCCCCCTATTGAATCAAGATGCGGGAAGTATATTCCCAGTATTGAGGTTATCGCCTCTTCGGTACGGGCGAACTCAGAAGCAACCGGCAGGTATTGAAAACGCATAGAACTATCCTTATGAAAAATTTAGTTACGCAAAATACTTAAATTCTTTTTACCGGAATAAAGAAATAATCAAATACGCGAGATGTTCGCGCAATTCATTCACTAACAGGGTGAAACGCATGTAAAAGCCCGTTAAAGTTACCGGCGCGCACAGTTGTTTTTCACTTCCCTTTCCCGTAATTTTTCGGGTGCCGTAATTCATTCATTTCATAAAAGAGGGTGTACCATGATTGAGTTTACCGTTCATGTCGAGTACGAAGATGGATCGAATGCCGCGAATGTTAGTGTTTTTCTCGATATCCATAGCTGGCCGGCCAGTACCTGGCTAAAAGGATACACGAATGATGCCGGGGATGTGTCATTTGAACTGGAAGAGGAATTGGAAATTACTTTCCATGTTGATGGTGAAGAATATCAGACAGAAACCGTCCATGACGGCGATTGTGTCTATATTACCTTATAATTAAAACCTATTCACAAAAGCATAAAAACCATACGAATTATTTCCGTTGGCAATTAATTTTTCGCTTTTCGGAGTTTTATTCGTTTTCTCTATAAAGAATTTTCTATATTATTCGACAATAGGAAATAGGAATTACACTTAATTTGAGGAGCAGTTATGTGGATTGAAATTGCGGATGAACTGATAAACTTTACCCGGGTGCTCAAAGTAGTTAAAGATGACGCTTCGGTAAGTATTAAACTTTATATATCAGTTGATGAATATCTGGAATATACATTTAAATCCAAGAGTGAGATTGATATCGTATTTTTCAGCATCCTGGAATCGCTGAAATCCCGTCCGGTTGATGGTATTTTGGAATAATTTCCAATTATTTCTCAAAACTTTTTCAATAAAAAACCCCTGATACCTTTGGGTCTTCAGGGGTTTTCCATTTTCAATAATATAATTACCTTTTCCTGTAATATTTCATTGCTTCAGGTAACTCTTTCTGAATAGCCGCTATACGCGTATTATCTGAAGGGTGTGTACTTAAGAATTCCGGTGGAGCACTGCCGGCATGCAACTGCGCCATACGCTGCCACAAACCAACTGCTTCATGAGGATCGTAACCCGCCATTGCCATAAAAATCAGTCCGAGACGGTCAGCTTCACTTTCATGCAACCTGCTAAATGGTAACAACACCCCGAGTTGCGCACCGAGACCAAATGCAGTCATTGCAAGCTGACGTGTCAGAGCTGGCTGTTTTTCCAACGCTTTATCCAATACCGCCCCGCCCAATTGCGTTAACAAGCCCTGACTCATTCTTTCATCGCCATGTTTGGCAATTGCGTGGGCAATCTCATGCCCCAACACAACGGCCAGGCCGGTTTCGTTCATGGTAATTGGTAAAATACCTGAATATACAACAACCTTACCACCAGGCATGCACCATGCGTTTACCTGCTTATCATCTACCAGATTATATTCCCAGGCATACCCCTTCAACTGATCAGAAAGTTTACTTTGACGCATATAGTCTTCAACAGCATACTGAATATTTCTGCCAACAGTTACCACCATCTGGAAATTACGTTGGTCCGAGCTCCTTTTTGCTGTTTTCATAAAGTCGCCATACTGTTGGTAACTTAATGATTGCATGGTTGCCGATGATACTAAGCTAAGCTGCGAGCGGCCGGTAAGGGGAACTGTAGTACATTGTTGAAACAAGAAAGTGGATAAAATAATAAGACCCGTAACTAAACGTTTCATTCTATATCCCTATTAATAAGTGAAAATAAATGCCGTAAGAATACACCGGCAGACAAATTCCGGTATATGCAAGAAATTAAATCTATATACCATCAATTTACACAGCCCCCGGTAACTATGCAAGTGCACAACGTGCGGTTCAATACACCCGCTTGATTTCAGCATAAAAAATAGCTACATTTCAGTGGGAAGAAAACTGTGTTCGCTTGAATGTAATTTCCAGAGAGGATGTATGAAAATTTTAGTGTATTGTATAGTATTTTCTGTTGCTGTATTGGCACAGAGCTTTACTGCGGGTACTGCCTACCATATTAATGGTAATGGTACTCTGATGGGCATTTCCGGCAGCTACCAGGTACGTACCTGGAATCACGAAAAAGTTTCGTTTCGCCTGGGAGCCGGTTACTATACCGGTTCAAACTGGAATTCAGGTTCCAGTGTAGAAACCAGGGACCGGTTCGAAATTAACGCTGAATCTTATAATTTTTGGGTTCAGGACAGGCCATATTTTACTGTGTTACAGATAGGCGGCCATATTACTCATGAGCGGAGTTCTGCCGCGGCAAACGATTCGCGCACAACCAATTCGGGAATAATTTTCGGTGCGGGGGTTGGCATGCACATTACTGCACCGTTAGCCTTTTCCGTTCGGTATATGGTAGGCAAAGACCACGGTTTACGCCTTGGCATGCATTATACACTGTAAATGAAGTAAAATTTTTACGCGGCGGGTGTTTTCTTAATCCCAAACGGGGTCCAGTAATTACCTGCCGCCTGTACTTCCCGGAACAATTCGATATTCTCCGCAGGATGATTTAGTATTTTGTGATACAGGTGGTATTGCACGGCCATATTATTTACCGAATGTATCTTTTTACCTGCTTTTTCAAACCGGTACTGTATATCGGTATCCTCACCGATGGAGGGGGCAACATATCGTTCATCAAAACCGTTTATATCCAAAAAATCCTGCCGGTACGTGGAAAAATTACTCCCCAGCAACCCCCTGTTTTTTCTATCGGCTATCTTCCGTAAAAAAGGCGAGGTTACCCGTATGCCCTTTTCAACATCATACGTACCTTTACGTAGGCTATCAAAAAACATAAATGGTATATGCCTTTCCAGGTATCCTTCGCTAATGTTTTTTTCAGTTAAACGCGAGGTGAGTTTTTCTGAAAGATGCACCCGGCGCCCGGCAAGCACTTCCCCTTTCCGGGCAAATCGTAAATGATCTTCAACGAAACAGGGATGAGGCACACAGTCGGAATCAATAATAATAATATACTCGCCGCTTGCTTCCATTAAGGCTTTATTCAAAATTGCATTTTTTCGCCACCCTTTATCTTCGTGCCATACATGTTTATTTATAAATGGATAGGACGGCAATTGTTTGTTCAGCCATGCAATGGTATTTTCGTTAGACCCGTCATCGGCAACAACAAATTCAAAATCAGTATTGCTTTGGCATGCAAAACCCGCCAAAGTAAGCTTAAGAAAGTCAATCTTATTATAAAATGCCGCGATTACGGAAACACGAATGCTCATGTACTACTACCTTGTTAAAACCTTATATCTGCAAGAGGATAAATGTTTTTATCCGGATTCACAAGATACTAAATCCCCCGCTATTTCCTGAAGGCGATATACCCCCCGGCATAGACCTGACTCACTTGCTGATACGTAGTGTCGTGAGAGGGGGAAATGTGGCCAACACAGAACCACGAATTTTCTCTACACGAAGACCGCTGGCCGAAAATATTTTTTCATACTCGGAGACATGTTGAAAATCGCAGATTAATCCCGTCCCGCCCTTTTTCAATACACGAACAATTTCACGAAGTGCCTTCTCGCGTTCATCAGTATCATAAATGTTATGCAGGCACAGATTACTAACAATAATATTGAATGATTCATCCGCGAATTCGAGCTTCCTTGCATCCATACTAATAACCCGGACACGATCGGCAACTCCCTCGAGGCGCGCGTTTTCCATCGTGTTTACTTCGCTGTTGTTGGAAAGATCTTCCCGGTTCCAAATATCAATGCCCGTTACATTCCCGGTACTCAGCTTTTTCGCCGCCCCGATTGCCAGCAGGCCGCGGCCGGTTCCAATATCAAGCACCTGTTCATTCCCCTCCCACTCTACCAGGGCAAGCATAGCATCCCTGTGCTTGAATTTTCCAAAACGGCTATACAAAAGCATAAGAATGGCAGGCGTACCACAACTAATAGACATCCAGATAAATCCCCCGGTTTCAATTATTACATTGCCAATTACCACTCGAGGAGCAAAAAGGAAAACCAATAACGCGGCCATTGAACAAAGTAACAAATTACGTATTACACCCGGTGCATCAGTACCATAGTCAGCACTTCTCATCTTCTCTCCAAATTACTATAATTCAGATAACCATCCGGCAGCGGTACTGGTTCCACATTAACTGCGGAAGTTTGTGGTAATACTGCAGGCGGTTTTTGCATCATGTGGAAGGCTGTTGCAGCTGATACCCGGCAGCAAAATAACGGGGGATCGGCTATTCTGTTCGGGGAAGGAACTAAACGCGAACCGCCCCGGGGCACGGGGCGGTTTAACGCTTTAATTTAATATTATTCTGCCCTGCCGCACCCAGCGAGGGGCATTCTGCTTATGCAAACGAAGCAACTGATTTAGCTGCGCTGCATGATGCTGAACATGCCGCATATTGTATAAAAACATTTCACCATAGCTAATATCAAGCGTACCAAACACAAAACGGCTCAACGCTTTTTCTGCAGTCAGGTTTCCAATTGCAGCTTTTACCTTATTCCTGCCGAATTCCAGGTAGGTTAATAATTCCTCACGAGTGTACACGCGGTCAGGGTATAACCCTGCCGGATCCATCTCATCCAGGTTGAAAGGCACGGGCGGCTGATATCCTTCTATAGATTCTGATGAATAAAAATCGAGCCAGAACAACGCGTGATACGCTATATACCAAAACTGCGGCTGCTCTCCGCCTTCATCCCATAAATCATCGGGACAAACATCCATGGCATTCTCAAGCATATCAATAGCCGCGCACATTTGCCGCAGCAGCATCTCTTTCATTTCAGTAGTCATATATACTCCAACTATTCGTTCGGGTTTCCTGTAATAACCTTTGTAAAATACACGAAGTTCCGGGTAGATAAAAACGGTAATTAATCATAATAAATTTCAGCGGGAATTAGTATTTTGTTATTCACATTTCATCACAAATTTATTCGGCTATGGATACACCTGATTATTCAGAGTACAGTAAAGAAGAACTGATTCAGCGGGTTACTGAGTTAGAATCTATTATTAAAGAAATTCCGGTAAATGCAGAGCAGGCAGACGATAGTTCCGCTATGGCTTTAGGCATGGAAGGTTTCGGTGAAATTTTCGGCCAGCTGCTTGGTTCCGATATTACCAATCTTTATAGCGACTACGTCATCGCGATGCTTAACAACATGACCGTGCCGGCCTATTTTGCCGATACCGACGCCGTTGTTATGGGCTGTAATAAATATTTTGAAGCGCTGTTGGGTATGACAGCCGATGAAATAAAATTTAACATTCTTGGCAACATCATGCCCGAGTTCCCAATTGAGGGTGAAGATATACCCACCGAAGAAACAGATGATGATCCGGAGATGATTAACTACGAAGCAGTTATTACCGATAAGAACGGCAGCCAGAAAGAAGTAGTGATCAGCAAATCGATTGTGAAGAACATGGATGGCAGTGTCGCCGGTGTTATTGGTGTAATTAACGATATTACCGAGAAGCGGGCAGCGGAAAAAGCCCTGGTAGAATCGGAACAACGCCTAAGGGAAGCAAATGCTACCAAAGACCGCTTTTTCAGCATTATCTCGCATGACCTGCGCAGCCCCTTTGCCTCGATTCTGGGATTTACCGATACCCTGATAACAATGTATCCCGAGTTAACCGATGAAGAAAAGTACTCATTTATTCAGGATGTTGCCGATAGCGCCAAGAAAGCATACCGCCTGGTAGAAAACCTGCTGGCCTGGTCGCGCACACAACTGGGCGAGCTTACAATTGCCCCTGTCCCCGTTCAGCTATTACCCATAGTCAGTGACCTTATTGATCTCTATTCACCGCTCGCGCGGCAACGAAATATGGAACTCACCTGCAATATCTCTGCTGAAACTATAATACTGGCCGATGAGCAGACCATTACTCTGGTATTACGCAATCTGGTTAACAATGCTGTTAAATTTAATCGGGACGGCGAGGCAATACATATTTCCGCTGATGAAGATAATGGAAGGGTGATTATTCGGTTACGGGATCATGGTATAGGAATCAGTAAGGAAGATATTGGCAAGTTGTTTCGCATTGATACGAACAGCAAAGTTGGCAATTCGCCGCATAAAGGTTCAGGCCTGGGGTTAATTCTGTGTAAACAGTTCGTTGAAAAAAATGGCGGCACAATTGAAGTTACCAGCGAACCCGGAAGCTTTACCGAATTTACAATTTCGCTCCCCTCAATAACCGCGGCAACAGCTTAACGCAAAAATTGCAAAAAGAGGCGCCGTTTCGGGCGCCTCTTTTTAATTCGCTTTTACTTTTTTCAACTCCGCCAATTCCCTGTCCAGCCGTTGAATAGAATTTTCAAGTCTTACGATATGCCGGTCTTTCCTGCGTTCGTTCTCCTTACGTTCCCTTGATTTTTCTTCCTCTTTCACCAACCGCAATGCCTCCTTCAGTTTCTTAATGTCAAGTTCTTTCTGCTGAATCTCGAGTTTCACACGTTCAGAAATACGTTTCTTCAACTCAACGAGTGACTTCTTAAGATCTTCAATTTTTCGTTGCTGCGTTGCAATGCTATGCTCTAATTTATCCTGCAGGCGAACCAGGTGCGAGACTCTCGTCTCATGCCCCGATAGTTTACGCGCAGAAACATTACGTGCATGCGGGAAGGCACATACAACTGCAATAACAATATAACCGACAATAATACTGAGCCTGGGATTACTCATTGAAACCTCAACAGTTTTTCGGGAAACGGCCTGCATCAGAGTACTGATGCAATTCAACAGGAATTTACTACATTTCCCGTGTAGTCGAAAGTAAATTCTTTTTTTTTAGTAAAATTACTATTTCTCTTTGGCAGGTTAGATCCTGCTGTCCTGTTAATTCATATTTTTCTCATGCCCTAAGTTTAAAAAATTTGTTCATGATAGAATATTTTAAACCTTTCATTCTATACCCATGTCAAATCCTTTGAAAGCACGAATAATCAGAAAGGTTTGGCAATGAAAAATTTCGTTTTTAGTACCGTAATAATACTCGCTATAGCAGTATCCGCCACATTTGCACAGACCCGGACTCCCGGTGTTAACCAAACACAGGCAAAGCAGGAACAGCGAATACATCAGGGTGTTCGTTCGGGCGAACTAACGCCCCGCGAAGCCCGAGCCTTGCAGCAGGAACAACGCACCATTGAACGAACAAAATTAATGGTAAAAGCCGATGGAAAAGTAACCAAAGCAGAACGAAGAATGATTAAAGCCGAACAGAAACAGGCCTCGAAAGATATCTGGCGCCTGAAACATAACAGACCAAGAATTGTACGGTAATATATTTCCGAAATAATGTAGTATCGCACTTACTCCGCGATAAAACCACAAACCCCCGGTCCGCGATATACTGCGGGCGGGGGTTTATGCCTTTCCTCTCCTCATCTCAATTTCACATAGGAAAATTGAGAAATCTACACTGATACAAATTCTGCTTATGGAAAAATCTGCCAGCTATCAAACACTTCTTCAATGGCCGCCTTATTGGCAGCATAACATTCTTCACCGCCAATAAAATTAATTACATATAATATCTGAGCTTTTTTTGCCATCATGTAAATAAGTTTCGATCTGGTTTTCTGTTCATTCTTGTATTGACCGAAAAAGTCTTCACGAATAACCTTCACACCACCAATTCAATTTTCCTCATCAGTTCGGCGCTATAGTTTTTCCCAATATAGCAGAGATTTATTTAAAACACAACAGCCCGCGCCAAATGACGCGGGC
>JAJTBZ010000023.1 GCA_021286645.1 Ignavibacteria bacterium | reverse complement strand
TCGAAACCATAAGCCGCGCTAAAGAACACATCAGTCGGGAACATGTAAAATGAGGTTAAGGCACATCGTAATTCGGCACCGGCACCCTTTTTAAAGTCCTTAATACATGGATTTGAGCCATTCCAGGCGTTACCATAATCGGCAAATACAGACATATATAACTTATCTAAGTATAGATGACCAAACCGTGCATCGATGTTCCTGAATAATGGGAAACGGTACGTTAAATTCAACCAGCATAGCTCGTTTCCACTTATTGCATAAAATGAATATGCTTTCATCCCGATCATACCACCCAGGTAATAATCAAAAAAATCCGGCACTTGCGGCCCTAAAATGGAAGCCCCACGCATTTTCAAGGTCACTGTATGATTTTGAAATACCGGAATCGCGAATCTTGTATTGATTTCAATTCTTGGGAAATCGAAATTCTGGTAACTCGGCACTAATACATCGCCATCTACTTTATACTGACCATCAGGATTATATCTATTCAACTCATAATCCAATTTAAGCTCTATATCAGCGCCAACAGGATTAATATCCTCGTCAACTGAGGGCGCATGAGCTTCAAAATTATATTTCACCTCAAAATTACTGGCCAGCAAATATGTATCAGTAAATTCAGGAGAAAAAATGCTGGTAGTCGGTACCAGGAACGAACCTAAAGAAGCACTATATCTGCTAAATGAATACTTCAGTGTTAGCGTATTACCTCGCGAAAATATCCGATGCTTAGCAAGAACATCAACCTCGAAAAGGTTATATGTAACGTCAGTATGTGTTGAAGGATATTCATCAATCTCAACAAGTGTCGGTGCTTTTCTGCTCACACTATAGAGTTCCAGAGTTAATTCAGGTTTAATACCAAGATCGAATAACCCGGGCAGTCTGTTTCGATAATCAAAACTCAGGAATAGATCACGTTCAAATCGTGTATTTATCGTACCACCACCAAACAAACTATATCGGTTAAGCATATCACTGGACATGAAATATGCCCCTGGTTTAATCTTCTCCAGGAAATTATTCGATGTGTTATAGTTATCAACTCTTACTACCGGGAAAATAGTGAGTTTTGTAAATTTGCCTTTGTATGGCACGCTTGTATATTTTGAAGCTGCTGAATCATTATAATTCCGCAATAAATTTAATTCGTAGTCAGACAGGTTTTTTTTAGGATTAGATTTCCCTATTGGCGGATTCATTTTGTATTCATAATGGGCACTATCAGAAACCGTCTGCTGTTGCTCAACCGGCAAGTAGAATAATTTATAGCCTCCCGAAGTATAACCTGCGTAAACAATATTTCCCCTGGCGTCTATAGCAGGCATGAAAGCCCCGCCCAAAACATTTGTAAGCTGTTTAGTTTCTCCTGAAACCAAATTATACGAATAAAGATTGCTAATACCAGTTTTATCCGAACAATAAATCAACCGGCCATCTTTTGAAAATACCGGATTACGTTCATCATCCTTGGTAGCTATTAAAGGCATAACACGTGGTGATGTAAGTGACACTTTACAAATATCCCTGCCTTCAGAATAAGCAAAGTCAAACACCACTTCTTTACCGTCCGGGGAAAAAATAGGATTAAAAACCTGCTCACCGTTTTGGTAGAAAGTTATTTGTCTAAACTCTTTTCCTTCGTTATTAACTATTCCAAGATTGCCTGTTCCATCCTTTTGAAAAGTAAAAACAATTGTCTTTCCGTCCGGGGATATTGAGGGTTGATTAGCCCGCATAGAGTTGGTAAGTCGGGTTTCCTTTTCTAATTGCAAATCATATACAAACAAATCATGAACATTGGCCCAACCGGGGTTATCTTCTGTAAGTTTTGCATATATAATTTTGTTCTCACCAGGTATTCTAGCCAGCGTACTTCTTATTCCGCCGATGATCAATTTCTCTTTTTTATCTTTGACATTCATCATATAAATAGCTGAATGCCCCAAATAATCCTGCCCCTTATTTGAAATGAATAAAATAGTATCAGAATTATTCCAGAATATGGGAGAAAAATTACCAAATCCTTCAGAGAATAGCATTTCTCCTTTTACTTCATTCTGCTTAATCTTTGCAGTTCGGGTTTTATAATCTTCTTTAACGTAGGTGCTCCACTCATCATATAACGCCCTGCCGGAAATACCAAGTACATCACTGCAAGCGGCATCAAACGTAAAATTTTTCATTTTACCCAAAGCATGTGTAATTTTTTCAAGCTTATCTTCACCATATCTCTGCGAGATATACCGGGTAAGCGCGAAACCGGAGTTATAAACAGATTCATTACCCAAGCTGGTTTTCTCAAATACACCCATCTGGTTCCAGGTGAGCATATTATTATCAAGAGCATAAGAGCGTAAAATCATATCTCTTTGCGAATCCCAGGTATCATAGCCTAAATCACTTCTCATGAACTGAGCAGTACCTTCAGCGAACCATGAGGGCATGTTTACCATTGCAAATGGATAAGAAACAATTGCATTCGGAAAACCATAGAGAATATTCGGGCGACGCTCATCTTCGTAACCAAGATATTGCAAGTACACTGCCGGAAGTGTGCGCTTTGTTTTTAAGGATGCTTGTATTTGCACCATATGAGTAAATTCATGCGTAATAACATTACGGAGCCAATTATGGAAACCCCGTAATTCAAAATCAAGTGCACTTGACCAAATTTCTATTTTATTATCAAAAAAGTACGTAGCACCATTCGAGTAGTCATCGATATCTTTTATAATAAAATGTACTGTCTCGGGTTCATAATCATATAATGAAGTAATGGGGCTCCATACTTCATCGGCTATTTTTGCTACGGTTAAAGCTGTTCTTTCTGCACCTTCATGATAATGCACTATACAGTGCTTTCCCTGAACACTAAACCAGTTCAATTCCGGATGAAAATCAGTAAACTGAGCATGAAGCGATGGCTGAATTATGAATATTCCGAGCAATAACAGGAAGAATATATACGTAAAATTTACTTTGATCATTAGCTTATCTTCATCAGTTTACTTAATAACTGCAATTTTTATTATTGTGTGGCTATTTTTACCGCTAATACCGCTGGCTTCAACTCTGGCAAGGTAAACACCACTCTGAATTGAATTAACATTCCAACTCACTTCTTCTTCAATTTTTCCGCTTGTATGTTTATGTAATGTTGTAACCAGATCGCCGCTTATATCAAATATCTTCACGGTAATCTCTGCTTCTTCATCAGTATAATACCGAATATTGGTAACTCCGCCGTAAACGGGATTCGGGTAATTATATACTTTATCGGATGGAAGAAAGGCTTGTTTTGTAACTTGCGTTCCCAATTGTACAATCTTCCTGTTCTCATTTCCAACATAACCATTGGTACCAGCTGCTATAGAGACTGCTCTATCTGCAAGCTGCCATATTGCAAAATTGTTTAAAGAATCCAATGTTGAAACACAAAAACTACCATTCAAATTGGATATGGCTGCCGAGGCGGTAAATGCAGAAATTGATACAGGATATCCGGACAATTCTTCACCCTTCAGGGCATTTATTTGATGCAGCCCGTTGGCGGCTAGAACAAGCAGATTGGTTTGCTTTGTTAAATTATCGTAGTATGCCATTACCCTGTGTGGTGTAGTTTTGGCGAATTCACCAATAACAACCGGAAAATTTTCTGCTAAAGCACCTGTTATTGTATAGGCATAGATTAATTTACCCGATTGAAACACTATATATGGGTTGCCGTCCTGTTTCAAATCGATCAAAGAAAATGTAGCAATTGAGTCACCAACAGATGGCGCAAATGATGAAATTACTTTACCTTCAGAAATACTGGCAAGAGTATTATTGTCTGTAAGGATTACTACAGTCATAGCGTTATTAACTTTTCCTGCATAGCAAATATCAAGTGCCTTACCACTAATCGTCACAGATTTATCCCCGTTGGTTATCAAACTATTTTTCTGCGCCTGACTATATTGAGTTGTAAAACATGATTCCAGATCTGGTAGTAATGAAACAATCTGACTAACAGGAGCACTTGAGCTTAATTGACTAATTACAGATTGAGCAAACGTATTGGTAGTTAAGTCAAACGAGGTTTTTGCCACTCGTCCGCTTGCAGACCCCAGGAACATGGTTAGTTTTGAATCTGATAAATCCGCAGAATAACACATTGCATTAAAACCAGATAATACTTGAGTAAGAACGCTTCCATTCTTGTAGATATGAACCAAAGTATCCTGGACTCCAATAATTACTCCACCTAAAATTTTTATCGGAAGCTTTGAAAACATCGAAGATTTCCATAGCAAAGTGCCATCTGTTTTGTAAACACAAATCGAATCAGTGTTATTTTGAACAGCAATTACATCTACGCCATTCACCTGCCCGGAAGCAATTGTATTGTTGTTACCTGAAATTGATAATTTCTGTGTCATTACCGGCTTTATGCTTTCTGAACCAAAGGCTACTCTGCAGGTCATTGAATTTCCTTGAGCACTGAAATTAGTCACTGATATCAATGAAGAACCGCCATCATTAGCATTGGAATTAGGCCGGGAAGCAGTATTGAATATATTCTTATACAGGGTAGATTTGTTATCCGCATACCAAAAATCATCTGCAGTACCTTCTCCCGTAAAAAGATCGCCAAAAACCGTATAAAACTGATTCCCGATATCTTTAACACCGTCGGCTTCCATCAGGCAGACACCACGACGAGCTTTATCATTATTGATAGAGTTAGTTACTGCTTTTTCTCTAATAATTTTATCGTCGATGTGCCAAATCAATATACCACTTCCAGGCAATGCCCAGTCATACTCATCTACATCCGTAATAACACCGTAAAGTGATGATACATCGCCGCTAACGAAACCTGTGGTGTCATTTTTAAATGTCAACATTTCCTGACGACCGTTTGCATAAGTAGTAATTCTTGCCCCATTCTTCTGCACATCGCGCTGACGATTTTCAATTAGAAAATACTCGTCTTTTGTAATAGGAATCATATAAATGACTGTATCTGCCGCAGTAGCGGACGCTCTTGCTGTAATCCTGATATTGCGGTATTGAGCAGGAGTTACAATAACCGGAGTTTCCCAGCCGAGTGCAATTTTTTCCCAGGCAGAAGGTTCCGGCATAAAAGTACCTGCGTAGGCGAAAATAGACTGACCATCCATCAGGCCAAATCGGCCTATAGCAGAGACACCGGTCTTCGTGTTAAATAAATCCGGTAATCCTAAAAAACTGCCAATATTTGAAACAATAAGACCATTTATCGATACTTGTACCAGCGACTTCTGACCGTATGAATCCACCTCCCTATTCTCGGTTTGAGGTAAGATCATGGAGTTTGTTATAAATGCTTCTCCATTCTGAACCGATATTCCTGTTGCAGGGAAACCGGGAATTGAAGCGAGCGTTTTTGGACTCATATAAATTGAAGGAATATCTCTTTCATTTCCAATGCTCCCCGGCAAAGAAACATCACGTCCAACACCTGCATGGAAAATCGCGAATAAATTATAATTCTTAAAGTCTATAGCATGAATTAAAGCATTCACCGAGTCAACCTTATGCCATACTACAGTCATCATTTCCGATATTGGAGAAAAATCATCTGAATTGATGGGAGGAGAATAATTCTTCATTGTTTTGGGTAGAGTAATTTTAACAGGAAAAACCTTATAATTTACACTAACCAGGCCATGCGAGAGCTTTTCGTAATAGTTTTTAGCGAATAATAAATGATTTTCATAATATACTGAAGTATCATGGGGCAGTGGATCGAGTATTTTAACTCCCCAATCCTTAGTAAAAATCGATTTAAAGGTTCCATCACCAACAGTAACAGCATCGTTATCTTTAGCGAACTCTACCATTACAGCAAGTACTTTAACCTGGTTATTCTGAACCTGATTATTAAAATTGTTATTAGGGCCACCAGACAGGTTCTTTGCATTTGCATATAGAGCAATACACAAGAATATCGATGTGATTAACTTTGTATACTTAAGAATCATATTTTTAGGCTTTATTTTCAGCACGGTTAATTTATTTATTATGCAAGAGATAATCTTACTTTAAACCCGGAAACCGACTAATGGAATTCGAATATCCAAAAGTCGGTTTCACAAACTCATATATCAATATCGGCTACAAAAGTACTATTACAGCCCTCTTGGAAGGCCACGAATAGCATCAGAAACGGTATCCCAGGCCAACGAAATCGTAAAACGCAATGTATCTGCCAGTGGATGGTTTTCCATTCCTTTGAACATGGAGGTAGTAATATAACTGAAATCGAACCCATACATGTCATACCGTACACCGGCTCCCAGGGTCATAAATTTTCTATTTCCATAATCAGGATCTTCGTAGAACATACCTACTCGTGCCGAGAAGAGAAAATCGCCCGGTATACCGTACCAATATTCAAGACCACCCGAAGTTACGATATCACGTAATTCTTCCTTAAATGGCTTGTTAGTCCATGCGGTAAAAATTGCTTTATACCATGAATCACTATGGGTGGAATCCTGTTTTACTACAAGCAGTTTACTAAAATCCAGCGTAGCAGTAAGTGAGTTAAATTCATCGGCAAATATTACATATGCAAAACCCAACCTAAAATTTGTAGGGATAGGATCTGCCTGATCTTTATCTATGTAAAAGACTTTAGGACCCATGTTGCTCAGGTTTACACCAACACTAAACTCATTTGACGGGCGGTACATTGCTGCTAAATCGAAGCTGACAGTTGTAGCAACACCCGAACCTTTTTCGTTACCGGCACCCTGGTCGGCAAGTCGGCTATGGATCAGGCGGAAGTTAAAACCAACTCCCCAATCCATTGAAACTTTTTTAGCAATACCTAACGTCAGAGCCATATCATACGAGCGAAAAACTCCTAAAGGATCTGAGCTTGTTTCACCTGTCCGAACAAACTCGCCATAATTCATGTAGGTAACACTACCCAAAAGATTCGCATCAATATCGGGAGAATACATACGGAAGGTTAAATATTCATAGAATAAATCTAATTTAAACTGTGGCAGCCAGTTACTATGAGTAAAACTAACTTCAGTACCATTTAGAAAAGCTGCGCCTGCAGGATTCCAAAAAATTGCAGAAGAGTTATCAGCAAGGCCCGCACCTGATTCACCTAATCCGCTAAAGCGTGAATCCGGAGCTAATTGCAGGAATGCTAAACCAGCTTCACCCTGCGCATAGACACTTACTTTTCCAATAAACAGCGTTGCTATCAAAACCAAGACGATGCCAGAACGCCTCATTCAAGATCCTCCTAACCAATGATGATTTATGAGTATATATATTTTAAAACAATTTAGTAAATTACTAAATATTACTAATTAAATAAAATCAGTAAACATTTCTACAATGCTGCATTAGCGCATTATAACAAGCTTACCCAGCGTAGCACTTACCGACCCGCTCGTGACCGGTGTAATTATAACTTTATATAAATAAACGCCATTTGCCAGCATATTACCATCGTTATCGGTACCGTTCCACGGAATCGTAATTTTTCCTGAATTAACACTCGATTGAGACAACTCGGCTACCAATCTGCCGGCTACCGTAAAGATCTTTATTTTTGCTGTTACAGCGTTTAAATTTGTTTGCTCAATAAAAAATGTTGTCGTTGAATTAAATGGATTGGGATAGTTATATACTAAACCATTTAAAGGCGTATTATCTGCAACAACTTTAAAATTGGTGTTTGCAGAACCTTTGTTATTAAATACATCGAATACATTAACAGTTAGAGAATATTCACCAGGCTGTAAATCAGAGAATTGATATTTAATTGTGCCCTTCCTGCCATTGCTATTTTGGTCAGCAACAAAATATTCAGAAAGATCGATAGGATTTAATTCATTATGATTTAGAATTGCCTGCATACGGTGCCCCACACCCATTCCTGTAGTGTTAACCCCGGTTTCATCGGAAACATTAACAAACATTTGAGGTGAAGAATTAACGATGTAATCACTTTTCCCTTCCTCATTATTAATAGCCAATTGTACTGCCGGCCCCTTTTGATCATTTGAGGTAGTATCTGTACCGCTAAAAATTACGTTATTCGCAAAAACCAAGCCATTTGCTCTATTGTTATCGGAATAGTTGAATACAATTTTACCTGATGTTGCACTTTGCGAAATATCCTTTGGCACAACGAATTGAATGCCGAAAGCTCCCTTTTTAATTGTAGATTTACCCTTATAAATGATTCCGCCGGGCTGATCAATTATATAGCCTAAATCAGGAACGACCATACTCTGCGTCCCATCGTAGATTGTTACCGTACCATCACCGGTAAAAGTGGTATCAACAATGCCTCTCCCGTTCATTACTCTGCCGGATACCGACATTTTACTCAGGGCTTTTACAACCACATTCTTATTCATAGCCTGACCATTACACGTATCCCATTGCCCGGAATACGAAGGTAAAAGTAGTCGAAGAGCCGGATCGCAGAAAAGAAGCAATTTTGCATTGCCCCCATAATTAGCACCAATTTTAGATGTAAGGAAAGCATCACCAATTGGGTTAGGCACATTCGACAAATCACGCTCATCCGATATTTCGCGATAAAAGATGCTGAAAAACCCTAAATTATCATCGGGAAACACTTTTCTTGATGCGGTAATTCCGCCTATTGCACCACCATCGGCCTTAAGAACCATTGCCTCGATTCCTGATTGGAACCCAGTTTGATCAAATTCACCAAAAGAACATGTTGCAGCTGTGCAGAAGAAATAGTTTTCACCTTTCATTAAAGGAATGGTTACATCTCTCTCCAATACATGTTCACTGGACCATAATTCAGGCAAACCATGTCCGAAATAACTTAGGAGCAAGGTCCCTTTTGAAGTAGTTTTAATTAAATCGTCCGTAGCAGCAGGTTTTCGAATACCCGCACTACTACTCACTAATGGATATAGAGCAAAATATAGTTTTTTTACATTTATGGATTTGTCTATTTGCTTAAAAATCCCTTCTGAATCAGACGTGTGAGTCACTTCAAAGCTCGATCCTGATCCATCCCTGTCGTCAGCAACAAGAGTTATGTGATTTCTCCATTCACCTAAATCCTTATTGTTCTCATAGGCAATTATCTTATCTACAACCACCGTGGCTTCACTTACAGTATTAACGTTTAAACGACCCACTGCTACATCCATTACGTCATCATCACCGTCAATACATGAGTAATAATCATCGGAGGCGTAGCAATAAATATCATTACCGGACTCATCTGTTTCAAAAGCCGGGACAAAATTCGTCACTTTACCTTCGATCGCTTTATAATCAAATGTTCCGTCCCCTAATAGAAGTATATATTTTGGTTTGATGGTCCAATTTACATAAGCATAGCGTAAGAAATCGCGAATTGCGGATGGTTGCAAAGCTCCTCCGCCAAATTCGTTATAAATGTCTTCTACCGTAAACACCTTACCCTGAATCGGATTAGGCGAAGTATTTGCCCGGTAAGCACGCAGTCTTTCAGCCTGATCTTTAAACGCGGCAGCGGTAATTATAATGTATGGAACACCATCTGAATAACTGTGGATATCCTGATTAGCCATCAGGGTAAAATTCACAGGGGTTTTTACATTTGCATCCGTAAGAACCATATATTTCGAACTCATTTTCCCATTTTCAGCAGCGAGAAATTTATATATACCATTCGACTGTTGAATTGATGTATACGATACATTCGAAAAATCCGTCACATCAAATAACTTCACAGAAACAGTTGAAAAGTTCGACATATCATATTCAACTGTGCCCGAAGTTAGCGGTGAAAATATCGTTAAATTATCGTCCAGAGATTTTAGATTTCTGGTATATTGAATTTCATAATAGTCTAAATAAACAGTCAAGCCGGGTGCATCAGCCTGGGTTCTAATCTTCAGGTTGCTGATTTCATTTGGGAAATCGCCGAGATAACTTCGCTTATTAATCGTACTCTCCCGAAAGAAATCATCACCGGTAGTTCCATTCATGTAATTTGTTTCAATATTTACATTATTTACATCTACCCAATAATCCAGCTGATTCCATTTCCCGGAGGAATTCAATGCTTCGGCTGAAGATGTATTGATTAAAGAAACTGTATAATACGCGGCCTTAGTTTGATCAATTGCATCAAGATGGTTGATAAATGTTTGGTTTGGAGCATTTTCATTGAAAGCTTCACCATAAAAATGGCGCCCAACCTTCCCAATGTTAACTCTATCTATCTCGTGAGATACAAATGCAGGTGAGGTAGTCGTTGTAACTACCGGGCTGGATGAAATACCTGGTTTTACCGCCATCCTTTTACCCTGGCTGCCGCCGGTAGTTATCCAATAATAATTATGTACAGTGTAGGGACTTCTGTTCCGAATATATGATTGCGAAACAGTATCATAACTCCAAAAATTTATTCCCCTTCCATAAAAGAGAATATAATCATTTGAGCCAAATTTTCCTGAACTCTCCCCTTCAACATAAATTGCATTTTCTGCCAAATCCTGCGGGCGTTTCGCTGTAACTCTTTCAGGGAGATCAATTCCGCCATTATTATAAATCTTTATTGTACGCGGATCAACTGCATCAGGTGAAAATCCCATCTGTTGAAGCATCGAATAAGATATTTTATATATCCCCTCCTCGGGGGCTTCGAACCTTACCCATTTGCCTGAAGAAAGTACACTGGGTACAACTGCTTTGGTCTTGGACAAAGCAGTTGAAGTGTTTAACCATTGTCTTGCAGCAGAAAAGTTAATTACACTTTTCTTTAGGAAACCGTCATCGTTAACAATAGCATTTCCGTTTTCAACTGTGCTCTTCCCAAATTGTATTTCAATAATCAGGTCAGTTACAATTTGGATTCTGGAGGTACCTGGTTGGAAGCGCGTAACATTAATATCCAAATAAGCAATTTGCATTCCGCGGCTAATTCCACGGTATTCAAATTTTATTAAATCGAGAGGATATAACTCATTTAAAGAATAGACTGATGATTCAGCAATAGAAGCCTTGCCGGAAAAATTAAACTTTTCAACCGGAATCAATCTTCCAGCTATCTCGCGAATCCCGGAACTGATAATCTTAGCCGAATTACCAACTGATGATGGCACCCCTATAGGAATATGCAACTGCGAGACCTCGGGGGCTCCTATATTCTCATTCAAAACTCGGGATCCCGCAAACCGTAATTGGGTATATGTTGTCCCATTTATTGTTTTAGCTATGGAATCAATCATAGCAGGCCTGATTTGCAGCCTTAGCGATTGGCTATTACTGCTAAGTACTTTAACTCCCGGGATCTCCGCCCTTAGGGCTATACAGCTAAGTACAATTAGGAAAAACAGATTGATTCTTTTAGTCATAATCATCCAAATTATTTTGATTGAGCATGTGAAAAATGAGATATTGTACCGAAAAATACGTGATCGGTTTTGCCGTTCCAATTATATTTTTTGGAGTTGCGTAATGAATCCGGATATGCAACAGAAGTGAGAAAGCCTCCATGGCTTCGAATGGTATCGATACGGAACAAATTACCGGTCATGCTACTAAATACCTGCTCTTCAAATAAATTAAATAACTAACTCTTACTAAAATGTAGCAACTATCGGTAAAATATTCCTTTTTTTTACCCGTAAGTTAGCCTATTTTATGCTATTATGTCAAGTCATTTTCCTTATATCTGTTTAATTTTATTCTTTTTTTGTATTTAGGCTCACATGGAACACGATATCGCTCATTTTTTCCATTCATTAGGCTCAGAGTACGATTCGTTCAGAGAATTTGATATAAATACACAATTTATCACTTATCGACTGCTTGAACCCCTTTTATATCAATTAAAAGCATATAAATCTATAACCTATGAAATTAAAGGCTACTCGGTTCAAAATACCCCGATTACGCTAATTCGTATGGGAACCGGTCCAATTAAAATTTTCCTTTGGTCGCAAATGCATGGGGATGAATCTACCGGAACAGCATCGCTGATGGATTTATTCAGTTTTTTCACCAAATATTCAGGGTTTGCTGAAGTAAAATCCGAGATATTACACTCCTGCACACTATATATTATGCCACTGGTTAACCCTGATGGAGCAGAAAAATGGACACGAGAGAATGCTCTTAATATTGATCTTAACAGAGATAGAATTCGCCTAAATAGCCCTGAATCCCGTGTATTGTTTAATACATTTCATGAAATAAAACCAGATTTTGGCTTCAATTTGCACGATCAAAACCCATTATACTCAGTGGGGGCAACTCCTAATCAAGCGTTCTTTTCGTTTCTTGCCCCACCGGAAATTTCTCAACCGGTTGAACTGAGTAGGCATCGCGAAGCTGCTATGTTACTGATATCCCAAATGGCTGCCCTTTTGCATACGTTAATACCAGGACACATCGGAAGGTATTCAGATGAAATTGAGATAAGAGCGTTTGGGGATTACTTTCAGAGTTGTAATACAGCTACTGTTCTTATCGAATCGGGTGCATGTAAAGAAGATTTTCAAAAACAATACATTCGTAAACTACATACCCAAACTATTCTTAGCGCCCTTTTGGCTATTAGTAGAAAATCATATGAAAAACATACTATTGAAGAATATGCCTCTATTCCTGAAAATCAAAAATTTCTATATGATTTAGTCCTACGAAATATACATATTCAAGTAAGCCAATCGCATAAAATTATTATAGACATCGGTATTAATAATACTTATGTACCTTCCGCCGAAAAAAGTTTGAGTAATAACCACGCTATAATTGAAAATATAGCCGACCTTACCGGGTTATATGGATTGTATGATTATGATTTTGAGGGATATAGAGCATTACCGATGTCAAACGAATTCCTGACTTCAATAACTGCATTTTATCTTGAAAAGAAAAATAATTATCCAATTTATAATCTTTCTACTGAAACTTTAGCTGTTTCCGGTGAGTTTTACCACCACATTGCTGACTTAATTTCCGCGGTAAACTACCCGGTAATTTTTAAGCAAGGTGATTCCGCTAACCTAATTTTGCATTCCAATTTTGAACAATTTTTTCTCGTTCTCAATGGCATTCTCATAAAACTAATTCCCGAATAAAAAAATAGTTCCATTTTTTTTTAATACGGTATTATTACCTTATTTTACATTTAAAATATTTCCCTTGTTTTAGTACTGAATGCCTGATACAAACAAAAATAATTTACACCTTGAATTTGAAAGAGAAGCTATTCCCCACATGGATAGCCTATTTAATTTCGCATTCAAGTTAACCGGTGATGAAGATGATGCGAATGATTTAGTTCAGGAGACATTTCTACGCGCTTTCCGGTTTTTTGATAAGTTTGAGAAGGGCACAAATTGTAAGGCATGGTTGTATAGAATTATGAAAAATCTATACATAAACTCATATAAGAAAAAAGCTAGCGGTCCCCTTGTAGTTGACTATGAAGAAATCGAAAACTTTTATGAAAATGTTAAACCTTCATACACCGAGGATGCGCACTTAGAGAAAGAAATATTTGATAACCTTCTTGATGACGAACTTTCCGGTGCAATTGCTGCATTACCAGAGGATTTTCGAACGGTAATCATTCTTTCTGATATCGAGGGATTTACCTATGAAGAGATTGCTGAATTTGTTAATTGCCCGGTAGGAACTGTTCGGTCTCGATTGCACCGTGCCAGAAAGATGCTCTACAGTAAATTGCATAAATACGCACAGGGAAGAAGGCTCATTTCATAAAAAATTACTGATTCTTATACCAAATCAGCCCAATCCCCTTCCACTAAGTCCTTTAGATTGAATGGATTAATTTTAATCTGTGCCCCCCGAATCCCTGCACTAACATAAATTGAATTGAACAATTGAGCTGTTTCATCAAAGTACGTTGGAAAATGTTTTTTCATTCCGACGGGCGAGCATCCTCCCCTTATATACCCGGTTAACGGTAATAATTCATGTAATTTAATCAACTCTATGTTCTTAGCTCCAGCAGCAATAGCTGCCTTTTTCAAGTTTAGCTCCACGGTCACAGGCAAACAGAATATAAAGATTTCGTTTTTATCATTTCGCGCTACTAATGTCTTGAATACTGAATCTGATTCAGCATGTATTTTTTTAGCAACGGTAATACCAGTTAAATCGTCTTCATCCACTTCATACTCATGAAGTGAATATTCAATTCCCTTTGACTCAATTATTCGTGTTGCATTAGTTTTTTTCATAGAGAGGTATCAGATAGAAAAAACCGGAACCACCACAATGATTCCGGTTAAAACTTATTTTACTAATTTTGTTTTCGTTTTTTTTCTGACTGGCTCGGCTTTGGTAACCGGTTCAGCTTTAAGCTTTTCAACCAAATCGGTATATACCGATTTGTTAACCAGACCTACGTGAGTATCTACAATTTTCCCGTTCCTGTCAATAATAAAACTTGTTGGAATACCGGTTATTCCTCCATAAGCATTTATAACTTCATCGGTAAAATAAACAATCGGGTAGTTAATTTTATTCTTTGCAATAAATCCCGGGACTGCCCCTTTCGATTCACGATCAACTGAAATACCAATTACTACTAAATCATTTTTGTATTTATTTTGAAGCTCAATTAAGTCGGGAATCCCTTTGCGGCATGGCCCGCACCATGTAGCCCAAAAATCAAGAATTACTACTTTCCCCCGATAATCAGAAAGCTTGACCATTTTCCCATCTGTTGAAGTAAGAGAAAAATCCGGGGCAACTTTCCTATCATTTGTATTCTCACCTGCAGGAGAATAAAAACGAAAAGCAGTAATAATAACTGCCACTAACACCAGAACTACGAACTTTTTTATATTCATTATGATATCCTTTTTTTTAGTTTGATTCATTTTACCGTAAAAGGATTCAAGGATGCACGGCTGGAGTACCGGATGGTTTGTATCCGATCGGGTATGGGCCATGAGCCGGTTCGGGTCTGGTATTATTTACAATGTAAAAAACCAATAACACTAGAATAAAAATGATGGTATTCACAAAACTTTTATATCGCGGATCAATTAATGACTTTTTCGTTTTTTTCGTGGCTTGTGACAAGCCATTCTTTTTAATATCTCTATTTCTCACTCTTTAACCTTTTAGTTTAATTCTTCCGTAACAACCCATGCATCTTTAAAATCTTTTACTTTCCAGATATCATTCCGTAAAGCCTCGGCTTCTTGCTTAGAACTGAAAGCAGGAACAATCTGCACGATATATAAACCACTAACTTTGTTCTGAGTAATTTTAACTTCACGATGTATTTTCTGTTTAACTTTCATTTCCATGTCTTGCGCTTTTTCCATAGTTGAAAAAGCTCCAACCTGAACGAAATAACCAATACTTTTAGCAGGTTGCTTATTCTCCGTTGTTTTTGAAACCACTACGGGTTTTTCTTCAGAAGCCGGTTTATCAACCGGTGCGTTTTTATCCGGGATGGGCGTTATATCTAAGTTTTTAGAATTACCATTAGCTGGCACTTCATCAAAGACATATAACGAATCTTTTCCGGCCGGTTTAGCTTGTTCTGCTTTAGTTGTTTCCTGAGATGGTGTACATCCCGCTAGTAAAAGGGCAATCACTACTGCCCCAACATATAAATATTTATTCATAATCTTTCGTGGATATAAATTATATGACATACATAAATAAGAAATTACCAGCACAAAATCAAACCAGTAACCCGGTGTGGTGACAAGTTTTATAAAAAAAACCCCTCCGGGGGAGGCTCCGAAGGGGTTGGGAATTTTGGGGTTTCTAATTGTTAGAATAACAGATTATCGAATGCCCCTTTGGGAAATTGTGGTAATCCAAATTTATCTACTTGAATAGATTTCGCTAAATTCAACCCGGTAGGAACTGAATTAACATTCAGTTGAGGGATATTGGTACCCCATTTCGCGTTGATTGCTTTGATAAATTCATTAGCAATAATCGTATGTCCCTGATTACTTGGGTGTACACCATCCAAACTGAAAAGACCACCGGTAAGGAATGATGTTCTAAAAGTAAGAGTTCCATAAACTGTGCCCTTAAGGTCGTTAGCGCGGATTGAGGAGAAAACGCTGTTGATATTAACCAAAGCAAAATTTGCTTTTCCTGCTACCGCTGCGGCAATTGAGTTATTGAAGTTTGTTACCGCATTATTTACAAGAACCTGTTCATCTGCATCAAGCACTAAAGCGTTTGGAATCGGGTTAGCAGGATCTGCACCGAATGCTTTGGTAGTGTCTATACCAGCAGGTAAAGCAGGATATTTATTATCGCGGTAGAATAAACCGGAAGGTTTTCCGAGATAAGCTAAATAGTTACTCGATTTAAGAGTTAACATTACTTTAAATGTATTCAGGTCACTAACCAATGCAACACTAACCGAAGAAGCTTTTTGATAATAAACACCCGGAAGCCCGGCAGCACTTAGTTTTGCTGCAACTGAAGGACCAACAGTAGTGAAGAACGGAATTGCGCTTACATTAGGAATATTGGCAACTACAACCTTGGTATTTGGTAATTCAGTAGCGATTTTATTTATCAATGATTTGTAAAGGAAATCAAAAACTGAAGCATCCGTAGGCAATTTACCGGTTGCATCGGTACCAGAAGTTCCGCCCGTGGTTGCATAACCAAGAACGTCATTATTACCAATCCACAATGTAAGTACTGTTGGTTTTAAAGAACGAGCCTGTGTATAAGAAGAAGCTCCCAAAGCAGGGTTTCTCAAAACTAACTGAAAGAACGGGTTATTTCTTGGGGCTGCCGCTTTTGAAGCAAAAGTACTAACAGTATCTAATAAGTCATAGAGAATAGCGCCCGGGATCCCAAGATTATTATATGGTCTGGTCAAAGCAGTATTTGTTGGTTGTCCGGAATTTGTCATATCAACAACCAAAATAGGAGTAGGCGGGTTAGTAGAAGCATCCAGTTTCAGGAGTGATATCTTACCCCCAAGCCCAGGATCGCTAACATACGGAATTTCATAGGTGGCATTAACTAACTTTGCAAGCTGATTGCCATAGGAATAATCCTGCGCACTTTGATATAATGCAGAAGATTGATAACCTGCAGTAATACTATTGCCTAATGAAGCAAATGTAGTAAAATCAACATTCCCTGTTGAGATAGCCGGGGCAGAAGGTAATGATAAATCAGTTCTGTCTTCGCAGCCAACAAACTGGAATACTGAAACAATAAGTGCTAATAATACTATATATTTTTTCATTGAAATACCTCTTCCCTATTATAAATGATAGTACAAGCTGAAAGAAACGAGATTAGCAGTAAAATTATACGTACCATTGAATTTTTCAGGGGCGTATGATTTACCATCGAAGCTCTGCACATCGGAGTTACTAATAGTTCTTTCCTTAAAGTGAAGGAAGAGATATGAAAACTGAGCAGATAAATTTTCAGTAAGATTATGACTAAATCCAACAGAAAAGCCTAAGCGATCTGAATCGGGTAATGATGCATCTACTCTATTATCAGGGACGGGATTTCTATCGTAAAGGAAGCCGAGTTGAAATGACCAATCTTTATCGTATTTATAGTCGCCGCCAATTCTGAAAATCCAGGTATCTTTATATTCACGGGCTGTTGCTAACGGAGCATCGGTAGAATTGGTATATTCAACCTTCAAAGTATCATAGCTCGTCCAGCCAATATATTGAAAATCAGCATCGAGAATAAGGGCTTCGTTAACCTGGTAGCCAACACCAAATGTTATTTGCTGAGGAGTAACTAAAGTTGCCTTTATATCTTTATCTGCTACAGCAATAACTTTTGAATCAACTTTTTGTGTTCCGGTAAATTCATAAGTGCTCTTGCTTCTAAATTGCACACCGAAAGAAAACTCCTTAGTTGGCTGATAGAGTAAAGATGCCGTATAGCCGTATGCAGCATTGTCTTTCCCATCAAGGGTAACATGGCCTTCACCAATGGTGGCAACAGGTAATGATGGATTGTATGTAGGAATTGGGGTATACCGCATAAGTGTAACCGTTCCCCAATTATACTGAAAACCAGCGCTGACAGCAAGAGTTGAGAAAGGTTTATAAGCAACGACAGGATTTATGCTGTACGTTTTAACATCTGCTTCTGTACTAACAAATCTGCCGGCCCATGAATCATCCCACTTTGTACCTAAGCCAAATGGGTCATTAAAACCTAAACCGAAAGACAAATTATCGGAATATTTATATGTTACATAACCATGGCTCGGAAAGAATACTTGCTTGGGCATTTTGCTTTCATTCAGTGTAGGGTTACTCACTGTCGGACCATACGGACCACGAAATGATGCATTGGGAGCAATCATTGTAGTACCCACCATTATCTGTACCCCGTCTAACCGGGTAATCGCAGCACTATTGAAATAAACCGCTGAAGGATCGAAGGCAACGGCAGTAAATGCACCGCCCATAGCCATCGCGCGAGCGCCATGCTCGTTTATCTGAAAGCCGCCGGCAAACAGAGAGGTAAAGTTAATGAGTATAATAAAAGCAATTACTTGCTTACGGAAGTTCACATTTCCTCCTTATGAATAATGATTCAATAAATAATTAATATTTGGCATAAAACAAATAACAAATAACAAAGTGACCAATTACACAATCCTTTGGTAAAGGACTATGAAATCGTTCTTTCTATGCTATTTGTTATATCATTTGTACTACCTGAAAGGATGCTCAGGGAATGTGATCGTTATGCTCATCACTAATTATTTGTACAAAGGCTTGCCAAGATAACAAAACTTTATTATCTGAAACAAGAAATAAATGAATTTTTTTATTTTTTTATTCAATTATCATTAATTGAACGCCTTTTTCAACTTTTTGCCCGCTTTGAGCTGAAACAATCGATATTTTACCATCTTTGGGGCTTTTAATATCATTTTCCATTTTCATTGCTTCCAGAATAACAAGAATTTCACCCTTTTGAACAACATCGCCGACCTGTTTTAGAATTTTCACTACCATCCCTGGCATAGGCGATTTTATAATCACCTTTGAATCGGATGCTGCCTGGTTAATTGTTAACCCGGATATCATCTTCTCAATTCTGCTTTGTAACTCAGCCTGAACGTATTGCCCATTAATAAGATATATAGTGTGGTTATCTTCGGAAAGTACCCGACATATTTCATATACCTTACTCCCCAACCAAAGAGTAAACTGGTCGGGCCTATGTGAAACAAGTTCATAGGTATATTCAGTTCCATTTATAGTTACAGTTTTTTCACTGCTTACAACAGAATACTCGTCTTTTTCAATATTTATTATATATTCACTCATAAATCTGATTCTTCCACGTGTCTGATTTTTGAGCCCCGTGTAGATGTTTCTTTTTACCTGTATGCCCTTTGCGCCTTAGAAGCCCCGCGAGAGTTGCTACAGCAATTTTATCTTCCTCATTACTACAGCGCAATAGTTCCGCTGTTTCACCCGAAAGAAATTCATTTTCAATAAAATTTATCGAATAATCGCCATCTGTAAACTTTTTTTGATTAAGTACCCAAAGTAGAAGTGGAATATTGGTTATTACACCTCCAATTTGGTAATCTTTTAATGCACTGCGCATCTTGGCAATAGCTGCATTTCTATCCCGACCGAATACAGACACTTTTGTTAATAGAGGGTCGTAAACCTGGCTGACAGTACTACCCATATCCAGACCAGTATCGACTCGGATTCCGGGACCGGAAGGTATTTTATGTGTGTGTATATATCCGGTAGAGGGTAAAAATCCATTCGCAGCATCTTCAGCATAAACACGTGCTTCGAGTGCATGACCGGTTAGGACCAAATCATTTTGCGAAAATGATAGTGGATTGCCAGCAGCTATGGATATTTGTTCTTTTACGATATCTATACCTGACACAAACTCTGTTACCGGGTGCTCTACCTGCAGGCGTGTATTCATCTCTAAAAAATAGAAATCACCACTGCTATCTAAAAGAAATTCGATAGTTCCTGCATTAATGTAATTGCAGGCTTTCGCTGCATTAATAGCCGCTTCAGTTATTTGTTTCCGGAGTGTTGGAGTAATCGAAGGCGCGGGTGCCTCTTCGATTATTTTTTGATGCCTTCTCTGTACCGAGCATTCACGCTCAAATAGATGTACATAATTACCAAATTTATCGGCAATAATCTGAACTTCAATATGTTTCGGATTAACAACATATCGTTCTATATAAACAGAATCATCCCCAAATGCATTCAATGCCTCTCGTTGAGCAGCTTGAAAGGCTGGATGCAGTTCTGACATACTCTGAACCAGTTTCATTCCTTTTCCACCGCCGCCGGCAGACGCTTTGAGTAACAGTGGGAACCCCGTTGACTCGGCAAAATTTTGCGCCTCTTCAATGTTCTTTAATGGTTCTATTGTACCCGGTACAATAGGTACACCCTTTTGACGCATTAATTGTCGTGCAGCAGTTTTGCTACCCATTTTCTCTACTGAATCAGCCGAAGGACCGATAAATACCAAACCATGCTTTTCAACTTCTCTAATAAATAATTCATTCTCTGATAGGAAACCATAGCCCGGGTGTATAGCTTCCGCGCCCGATGCATGAGCAATTCTAATTATCTCAGGAATATTCAGATATGTATCTCGAATGGTTGTGCCATCAATTTGATAGGCTTCATCTGCATAACGGACATGCAGACTGGTTTTATCCGTGGGGGCATAAATAGCAACTGACCCGATACCCATTTCACGGCATGCACGCATTAACCGTATTGCTATTTCGCCACGGTTAACAATAAGTATTTTTTTAAACAAGCTGCCCTCTAATTTTTCATTTCGACAATCGTAACGCCTTCGCCTCCATACTCAACCGGAGCAAAATACGAATTTTTTACTCCTAGGTGATCTTTTAATACATCTTTTACCATTTTTTTAAGGACACCGGTACCTTTTCCGTGTAATATCTCAACCCTATCCATACCTGAACTATACGCTTCGTCAAGAAATTTTATAACCTGATATTCAATTTCTTCCGGGCGCTTACCACGAATATCTATTCGGTATTGAATATGATTACTATTGGTAAAATGTACATTCTGTTTTGCTGATTCTGTCTTGTTTTTTGTAACAGGTTCCAATTTTCCTGACTCAACTATTATAGGTATTGCACCTGCAAGAATCTTCACACTCGATTTATCAGCATAAACCTCTATAATTGTACCTATAGTTCCCGTTTCTTTTATACGAACAGCTTTACCCACTTCAGCAACAAACTCCAAAGAGACAGGTTCTTTTTTTGCCGGAGCTATACGCTCTGTTTTATCGGCAACTTTCTTCAGGAATATTTTTGAATTACGAACATGTTCAGCATCAGCAGAACTTTCACGTAGTTCTTTGATAATCTTCTCCAGTTCACGATTCGCCTCATGAATGAAGGCCTTTCCCTCATCTTTTGTATGCCTTAGTATATCTTTTTTCTCTCGTTCAATTTCTGCAATTTTTCTTTGGTGTACCTGCACCAACCCCTGCAAACGAGAATTTTCTTTTTCAAAATCATTTTGTCGTTTTTTGAGATCTTGTTCAAGCCTTTCTATCTGCAAGAGAGATTCTTCCAGTCTATGCTCATCTTTTTCGAGAAACGAAGTTGCCAAATCCAGGAACTCGGCTGTAAACCCTAAACGGGCAGCTATTTCAAATGCGTAGCTGGATCCCGGCAGTCCTAATTTAAAATGATACGTCGGTACTAACCTGCTGGTATCAAATTCCATTGCAGCATTCTCAAAACCATCATAAGCCTGAGCAAGAGTTTTAAGAGAACCATGATGAGTAGTGGCAAATGTAATACATCCAATATCACGTAAACGCATTAAGGTTGCAGTGCCAAGTGCAGCCCCGGCAATTGGATCCGTACCAGTCCCAAGTTCATCGAGTAATACCAGAGTTTGCGAATCAGATTCGCTAAGAATTTGTTTGATATGTGATAAATGCGAAGAAAAAGTACTTAAATCTTCTTCCAACGATTGCTCGTCGCCTATATCAATAAATAATCGCGTGAACGTATGAAATGTGGAATCGGGCGATGCCGGAATATGAATACCCGAATATACCATTAAGGTTAATAACCCGACCGTCTTCAGGACAACTGTTTTTCCGCCCGCATTCGGGCCGGTAATAATTACTACCCGATCCTTGTCCAACTTTACATTGATGGGAATGGTGTTCTCCCTGCCAAGCTTTTGATAAAGC
Source organism: Ignavibacteria bacterium (assembly GCA_021286645.1). Taxonomy (GTDB): domain Bacteria; phylum Bacteroidota; class Ignavibacteria; order Ignavibacteriales; family Ignavibacteriaceae; genus JACPGF01. Next base: position 54,044 of record JAJTBZ010000023.1, on the reverse strand, counting down.
AATGGATGTCTGGCATCCAGCACCTCGAATGGTTGCCGATCATTTATTTGTGGGTAGGAACCGTTGATTTCACCTGAATAATGAGCCCTTCCAAAAAGAGAGTCGATATATGCAAGAATTTCCAGTGAAGCTGTTAAATCGCGACTAACTTCTCCAATGCGGCGAGTAAGCTGCCGTAAAATTTTCTCTATTTCTCTTTTTTCAGCAAAAGTCAAAGTAACAATTTCGTTATTCAGATTCAGTGTTTCTTCCGGCTCTAAATATACAGTTTGACCGGAAGCCGACTCTGAATGAATAAATCCGCGGATATGACGTTTGTGCTCGACCCGTATAGGAACGACCATCCTGCCATCACGTAATGTAAGATATTCTTCACGAAGTACATCTTCATCTGATAAATCACGGGCAATTTTATTAACCAATTTCCGTAAATGGAAGGATTTCTCCCGTATTTCCACACGAATTCTAGCCAATTCCCTACTGGCCGAATCTTTCACCTCACCGTTCTCATCAAGAACAGATTGTATTGCATTTTCAAAAACTTTATCGATAAACAGCACTGGCAAAAACTCGGTTAAACCTGGAGCTTCGTCAGAATGTTGTTTGATGAATTGTACCAAATTACGCGAGCATACAGCAAGGCGAAGAATCTGCAATATCTTTTGGGCAGGCAAAACAGATCCATCGATTCGACTCAATCCGAGTTCTTCAGATAAATCATCTATATTTTCCAAGGGCGGGTAATGAAGTAAATTCAGTAAATGTTTCGCCTCAGAAACTAAATGTCCTTCTTTAATTGCTGTAATGTTATTTGCGAACGGTGTCAGGCTCCGGATAATCTGTTTTCCACGAACGGTATAACAAAATTTTTCTATTGCACTAAGGACTTTTTTAAATTCAAGTTTATCAAGCTGGATATCAGCGGTCATTTTTTCTTTCGTAATTTTGAACTTCTTTGGGGTTCCTGTTTAGCTTCCGGTTGAGCCACTATCGAATCTTTACCTTTCACAGAAACAGAATCTTTCAATATGGATTGTAACTGCGCCGGGACCGTGGGCGATACACCTTGAATGGTGCTGATTATAAACGGTAATGTTTGCGCAACAGGTTTATATAAATAAGATTTTTCTTTCGCCTGATCTGAGGGAACCTTGAATACACTTAACAAGTAAAATACCGCACTGAGAAAAACAAGAATCTGAACAATGCCTACAACACCGCCAATAATACGGTTTATCAGATTATTAACTTTATCGAATGGGTGTACAATACGCTTAATTACAGCAGTGATGACAATAACAAGCAGGAAAATAACGAACCCACCCACTACACGCGCGAATTCTGCCTCAATTCCGGTAATCGAAAGTACGGCTTTACCTGCGGGGGCAGACAATTTAATTCCCATATAAATAGCCAGAAGAAAGCCTACCGAGCCGATAAGCTTACGAACAAATCCATCCTTAAACCCAAGAGTGAAAGCTACTATTAAAAGCAGTAAAATAATTATATCAAGCAATATCAATTCATCCCTAATACTTTTTCTACGGTGCTACGAACAATCTTACCATCAGCTTTACCCTTCAATTCTTTCATAACAGCGGGCATAAGAACAGAAAATTGTTCTTTTGATACCGCCTGCAAATCTGCAGCAAGTTTTCTAACAATATCTTCAATTTCTTTTTCATCAAGCTGCTTGGGTAAGAACTCCATCAACACTACTAACTCTGCCTGTTCTTTTTCTGCCAGTTCCAGGCGACCGCCCGCCGTAAACTGCTCAATGGCTTCTTTGCGTTTTTTTACCGCGCTATTAAGCATTTTCACTTCATCTTCAGGGGTAATATCCCTGTTTGCCCCGCTTTTCTCAAATTCAATAATCATTGCCCTAATCGATCTGATCGTTTCCAAACGTATCTTATCGCCGCCCTTCATGGCAAGCTTCATTTCTTCATTAATTTTTTCTTTGAGTCCCATATTAAACACCTAAATTTTTAAATTATCAGACAAAAATAACTAATTTATTCACTCTAAAAAAGACAAGAGAATACCCTTTGGTACTAATCGGTGTTTTTGGAATGAATAATTTTTAGCGATCTTTCAATTATCTCAAATAAATCATGACGAGTAAATGGTTTTGAGAGATAGAAATCGCATCCCGCACTAATAAACGCTTCCTTATCGCCTTGCATTGCATAAGCAGTTATGGCTATAACAGGTACTCGAGCATAGTTTTTCATTTCTCTCAAATTACGGAGTACCGTAATCCCATTTATACCTCTTCCAAGATTAATATCCAGGAGAACCATAGCATACTGTTTCTTTTTTACCATCTCCAATGCATTGTATCCATTCACTGCATGATCAAGCTGCGCATTTTCACCAAGCATATGCTGTAATACACCAAACGTAATATCATCATCATCTACAAGAAGAATATCGGGGAGCGAAGTTGAAAGTTTAGGCGATTCTACTCTATCTACTGAATCATGGAGTCGAATATTCCCCGACTCGGTAAGCGGTAAGTACACGCGGAAAATACTACCTTTACCCAACTCACTTTCAACGGTTATCTTGCCACCAAGTAAATTAACCGAGCGTTTTGTTATCGCGAGGCCTAATCCACTACCTTCAAAATCACGCCCATAACCTTCACTTACCTGCCTGAATTCTTCAAATATCAGATCGAGTGATTCACGTGGGATACCAATTCCGCTGTCTTTCACACTGAAAGTGGCCCATGCTGCATCCTTTTCATAATGAACTCCGGTATTAATACTAATTTCACCTTGATCGGTAAATTTTACGGCATTATTGACCAGATTATTTATTATCGATTCAAGAAAGAATTTGTCAGAATATATTACCAATGCAGTTTCGTATGTATGCACTAATAAATTAATCTGTTTTTTAACTGCCACTGATTCAAATAATTTTCCTCTTGCGACAACGATATCATTAAGATCTAACTGCTGCCATTTGATTTCTTGTTTATTCGCCTCGATTTTTGCCAGATTTAATATTAAGTTAAGTGTATCCAAAAGTCTGCCACCGGAATGAAAGATTGTCTCAATCATTACTTTATGTTCCGGTTTAGAAATTTCACTTCGTAAAATCTCAGAATACCCAATTATTCCGATGAGAGGAGTGCGTAATTCATGACTCATGTTGGCAAGGAAACTTGTCTTTGCCTGATTGAGTTCTTCTGCCCGGATCTTAGCCTGTACAAGTTCTTTTTCATTCCTTTTCCGTTCAGAGACATCCCGGAAGACCCCTTCGATTCCCAGAACAGTACCACTTTCACTATAGAAATAGTTACTTGAGGTTGAATAGAACTTTAATGACCCGTCTTTATGAATAACTGTCACTTCATAATCAGTTACAGCACCATCCATTGATATACGTGAACACATTTGCTTATAATCTTTTTCAGAGAGCCATAGATCATATAGCTTATTCCCAATTACATCATCGGGTAAAATATAGCCTAGAGATTTTGTAACAGACGGGCTAACCAATAAGAGTTCGCCCTCCCTGTTTACACGATAAAAAATATCCTGGACATTTTCAATTACACTTCTATATCGTTTTTCGCTTTCTTCGAGTTGTTTTTGAGAGAGTTTATTCTCAACTATATCCCAAGCCATATCTGCCAAATGATTAGATAACTCAACATCCTTTTTGTCGTAATCAACCGGTTTATTTCCTACTCCAAGAATTGCAACAATCTTATTCTCGCGAATTAACGGGAGTACTATTCGACGATATGCGTGCTCGGTAAAGAATGGATATGCAGCCTCAGTAGAGGATTCATCTCCCACATTCAGAATTTGCGCTTTCCGCTGATATAGTACATATTCACAGTGTCCGGTTTCATTAAATGCTAAAATTGAGTTAAACTTGCCTGGTTCAGGAATACACTGCTTGCCATTTTGCACCCACCATTTGGTAATCAGTCGCTTTTCAGTTTCGTCAACCAAGTGCAAAAATCCGATGGGGCTATCGGTTAGTCTACATATCTCTGCAATCGCCACAAACAGCACTTCATCTACCGGGTGCCTGTCGGCGTATTGGAATAGATCTGCCCGGGCACGTATAAGCTCTTCCCATTTTTTTCGTTCTGTGATATCAATCGACATGATACCCAGAATGTTCTCTTGTTCAGTTACCGGGATTGGAAATTTAATTGTATATAATGTTCGAAGTTCATCGTGAACGGAAACTTTCTCTTCGGTTATTAATGGTTTTCCGGAAGATATTACATATTCATCATCATTTTTACTTCGGGCAGTTTCCGGTCCACTCACCAGTTCATCTACCCTGCTGCCCTTCCAGGTATCGCCAACTAACTGAAAATCATCGCGGAATCGCTCATTTATAAAAAGAAGTTCCCGTTTATTACCTTTCAAGTACGCATAGCCAGGCAAATGCCGCATAAATTGTTCAAATTGTTCCCTGCTCTGACGAAGTGCCTGCTCAGTATGTTTTAGCTTTGTTATTTCTTTGGAACTGCATATTACAGAAATTGTATGCCCTGAATTATCTTTAACCGGATTAACCGTAGTTAAATAATACAGATCTTTCTCTTTAGCAGGTACACGTACTTCAAAGACAATAGATTCGCCTGTCAAAAATACTCTCTGGAGAACCGCAAATCTTTTTTCAGCCTCCGCTTTCTCAAATATATCAAATATTTTTCGACCAATTATTTGATTTGGCTTTAGACCGAAAGGATTAGCAAACGCATAGTTTACATATTTGTATGTGCCGTCATGCTCAATAGCAAAAATTGGATCCGTAGATTCTTCCAATAATATTCGGTGGGTCTCTTCACTTTCACGTAGTGCCAGTTCAGCATGCTTCCGCTCAGTTATGTCGAATGCAATTGCGATAAGAACATCTTTTCCAAAATAGGTTCCTCTTCTAACCCTGACATCCTTGGGGAAAATTCTGCCTGTTGAGGATTTCGCCCAAAATTCAAATTGTTGAGGCACACCGCTTGCAGCAGCATTTAATTGGTAGGCAAGTTTTACCAGGTCATTCATTCCAGGCGCTGTAACAAACTCAGGTGTTTGTCCAATCAGTACTTCTTTATCGTAACCATACATAAGAACTGCGCCTTCATTTACATCAATAAACCGGCCGTCCATATCCTGAATGTAGATAGCTTCCTGAACTGTATTAAATAACCCCCGATAACTTTCCTCACTTTCTCTAATAGCTAATTCCTGAGTTAACCGTTCAGTGATATCGCGAACAGTTATTACATATCGTAATTCTCCTCCAATATCTGCGATTCTAATTCCAATTTCAGCCCAGAATTTATCTCCATTCTTTTTACGGGAATGAAATTGAAACCCATGATATCCATTTTCACTAACTCTATCGAGTAGCATTTCCGAATCAGAATTACTTAGGATATGATATTCTTTTTCCAGAGCATGAATGGATTTTCCTATTAATTCATCAATATTATAGCCAAATAATACACATGCACTCTTATTAACATCCAGAATATTTTTTGTTTTACCGTCAATGATAAAAATAGCATCACTAACCGAATCGAATACTGCTTGCAGATAGTTTCTTGAACGGAATATCTCATCTTCCATCTTTTTTCTGTTTGTAATATCCACTACAAGACAGAATGCGCCTATAAATTCACTAAAATCGTTTCGGAGAGAAGAAAGTGATACTAATACCCATATATTTTTATCCATCCCTGCGCGTAGTTGAACCTCTGAATAATAATTCTTTCCCTCTTTTAATTCTCGCCAAATATTTTCGAATTCAGATGCAGTCTTAAGTTGTAGAAATTCATTAATATGCAGACCGATTAACTCATCTGTCATATAATCAGTCATCTCATAAATGGCCTTATTATGGCTTTCGATAATACCTGACTCATCAAGCCAAATAATTCCTTCACTAACTGTTTCATAGACCCGTAAAAATTTTTTCTGGCTCTCATTCAATTTTTGTTCAATTGATTTTCTTTCAGAAACGTCACGTACTGTTACCAACAGTACGTTTTGTTCCCGAATATTGGCAAAACGAATACCAACTTCGGCATGAAATAAAAATCCATTCTTTTTTCTGGCGATCCATTCAACAGATTGCACCCCCATTGTTTTGGCTCTGCTTAACCACTCAGCAGCTTCCTTATCTGAGTAAGGGCTGTCGCCTAAACTAAGGGCGCCAATATTACTATGAATAATCTCCTGATATGTATAACCATATAGCTCGAGTGTTCTTTCATTAACATCGATTATTTTACCGGTATCCGCGTCATGAATAAAAACCGCGTCGCTTACAGAATGAAAAACATTCCGAAAGTAATCTTCTGAATCGACTGATGATTTTGCAAACAGGTGGGGATTCGTATAATTGAGTTGCAATTCAAGATTCCTGATCTTTTCTTTCAAATCAAGATTTTCTTGAATTAAATTTTGATGATTAATTTCATTCTCCGACATACAGGCATCACTTTCCAGGGATTGAAAGTTTAAATGTAACTGACTTACGACAGGAGACGGGCAGAAGGCTCAATGCCTTCTGCCTGTTCATATGCTTAGATAAATTCCTGAATTAACTATAAGAACAACATTCGAACAATAAACAAGGCGCCAAGAACACCGGCAACATCTGCAATAAGACCTGCAGCTAATGCATGTCTGGTCCTTTTAATGTTTACAGCTCCAAAATAAACAGCAAGAACATAGAAAGTAGTTTCCGAACTGCCAAAAAAAGTAGAGCTTAGTATTCCAATGAATGAATCAGGCCCGTGTACTTGCATAATCTCAGCCATAACTCCCAATGCCCCGCTTCCTGATAGAGGACGCATGAGGGCCATTGGCAAAGCTTCTGTAGGCATACCAATGGGATCCGTGATAAAGCGTAACAGATAAATTAACCAATCCATTGCACCACCGGCTCTAAAAATAGCAATAGCCATTAACATTGCCACCAGATATGGAATGATTCTAATTGCAATGTTGAATCCCTCTTTTGCACCTTCTACAAATGCTTCATATACTTTAACTTTTTTTATTATTCCTGCCAGAAGGAAGATAAATATCAATAGCGGTATTGCAAATGTTGCTATTAATTCAATAGCATTCTTTACTGTTTCAGTATTATTCGTAAAAAATGATTTAAGTAACCCTGTACCTGCCAGTATCCCGACTATAGTGAAAATACCAAACATTGTAATGAATAAACCAATTTTCTCACGAAGCACCTGCAAGAATGTTTTATTCCGCAAAGGAAAGTTTTCCAACACTTTAGCAGCTGTAATACCGGCTATTGTAGCACAAGTAGAACCGAAAATGGAAGTTCCAATAATGATAGCCGGATCAGAACTACCAGCCGCAGCACGCAATGCAATCGCGGTGGCGGGAATTAATGTCATTCCGGCGGTATTGACCGCTAAGAAAGTACACATTGCATTGGTAGCAGTGCCTTTTTCCGGATTAAGTTTATCGAGTTCTTCCATAGCCTTCAATCCAAATGGAGTGGCAGCGTTACCCAGTCCCAGAAAATTTGCCGACAAATTCATTATAATCGCACCTATGGCCGGATGATCTTGCGGAACATCAGGAAATAAAAATCGCGTAACGGGTCGAACACCTTTTGCAATCGCAGATATCAGGTTAGCCTGCTCGGCAACCTTCATTATTCCAAGCCACATAGCCATTACGCCGATTAACCCCAAAGCAATTTCGACAGCAGTTCCGGCATAGTGCAATGCAGAAGATACAACCTCCTTCATTTTCGAAAAAGTAACTTTTTCAAAAACAATATGAGCTTCACGAACACCCGTACTATCCGGCCTTTGCAATTCAATGATTCCGGTTAGATCATCATCTTTCCCACTCGCTTTTGCAATACGTTGAAATAACTCTGGCAAACTCTTGTCAATTTTTGCATAGAAGTTATATTTAGTTGAATCCTTACCGGAAGATATCTTACAATTGAACACGATATCAGATACAGAACTTAAATTGAAACTCTTTTGCAGTTCAACCTTATTTATTACAAGTTTACCATCAACTGAAGTAGCCGGGGTAGGTAGGCTTTGCAATTTTATCTGTGCGGCAATTGGTTTGCCATTCTGAAATGTGTTATTTACATTATCCTGAACATCATAAAACAAGGCAGCAGTAAGACCTAAAAATATAAGTCCTATCCATACATAATTTAGCATAGTGGATCCTTACTTCAGCAATATATTATCAATTTTAAGCTCAATAGGATATGAATAATTTCCATTTTTATTACGGGCTTCTACTCGAATTATCATAGGATTTTCATCTGCGGGCCGTAATATAATATGCAAATTCTTTTGAGCTTTATTGAAATCAAAAGTATGAATTTCTTTTTTGTTCACAAAAACTTTTACTGATGTTTCAACGATTCCTAAAGAATCTTCAGCGTGCAAGGTAACTGCCACGCTATCGTTTGTCCTTTCAATAACCGGATTCTTCCACACGGGATATCCACTTTTGAGATACCTAAATAGCCCTCGAAAGATACCGAACGCTTCTAAACGATTGTACTCCCGTATGGCAAGTTTTTCTTCCTGATATGCATTTGTGAAAAAAGCACACTCAACTAATATTGCAGGAATTTTTGTCTTTCGCAGAACAGAAAATCCTTCACCCGGATAGATATTATAATCTGAATAAGTTCCATCAAAGGATCCGGGACCACCACTGGTACGCAGAGCATAGCTTAAATCCCTCTGAACATATCGTGCTATGTCCTGACACATGGGGGTATATTCGTAATTTGTGTCTTTGCCGTGATAATAAGTTGATGTGTAATCAATCCATTCATCACCATATCTGCCGGGAGCATTATGATGAATACTAATAAAAAAATCAGCCCCGCTTTTATTTGCCAATTCTGATCTATCGGATAATGCAATTGTAGTATCTTTATCTCGGGAAAGTATTACATCCGCCCCGGCATCAGCCAGATATTTGCGCAACTCCAACGCAACAGCCAAATTAATGTCTGCTTCAACAACCCGTTTGTTTACCCCGACACTTTTACGATCCTCGCCTCCATGCCCGGGATCGAGAAAAAACTTTTTCCCGAAGAATAAGGGCTTGGCGCTATTCATCAATTTTTGATTTTCATTCTCTTTACTCATTTCCGGAGGTAGAACATAATAAGGCTGATTACTTCCTTTTTGTAGCTCGTTTTGTACGGAAAAACAACCTGTCAGTATCGGGAGTAATAATAGAAAAAAAGCAATAAGATAGAATACTATGTTGTACCGATATATACTATTAGGTATCGAAGAATTATTCAGCATAAAATATTTTTTCTATTTAAGGTATATCATTTTAATTACAGAGGTATTTACGCCTGCGTTTATTCGGCAATAGTAGATACCGCTTACCATTCCTGTTGCATTAAATGTAAACTGATGTGTTCCGGCTTGTTTAGATTCCTGTATAAAATGCGATACCAGTTCGCCAAGTTGATTGTAAATACTTATCACTACATTACCAGGTTGACCTATTGAATACTCGATTGTAGTACTTGGGTTAAAAGGATTTGGAAAATTCTGATTTACATGAAATGTATGAACCTTTGTATTAGTTTCACCAATCACATTTGTTAGCAATTTATTGTATTGTACCCGGGCTCTATCAGCCGCTATTCGCAGGTCATCAACAGAATAACCTGCTATCAGGGCAAACGCCGCTTCAACTGATTTAGTTGGGGCAATTGTATATGGTCCTTGAGAAATCATACACGAGATATCACCATCCGCCAGAGATCGGGGCTTCGAGATACCATTGGAAAGCGCGCTCCATTTTTCAGCATCTGTGAAACCATTATATATATTTATACCGCCGTCGGTGCCATCATTCAGGAAACCATAAAAACCCGGACTAAGACTGGTTAATATAGCCACCCCGGCCATCGGAGAACCGCTTGTTGCAGGATGCATGGCATAACCCAGCTTACCTAAAGTATCATATTGAATTCTGTCACCTGTACCATCGGTTAAGTCCCAATCAAGAAACAACCCGGCATAAAAATTCGAAATTGAAGCGGCACTGGTATTTTGCAGGATATAACGTAATATCAAAGAATTTTGATCAGCCAGAGATGTATACGTATAAGTTTTCAGAGTACAAAGAATACCAAGTTTTGAACTACCCGCGTTATTATCATTAAAAATTCCCATTCCTTCGATATCAGCGCTATTTCCGGGAATCTTTAATATATACGGAGAACTAACCACGAAGTCAGTATCCTGCGCACCGGCGTTGCTGCTACTGTTTCGGGCGCAATTAATGATTTTAGTAGCGGAATTCCCCATTACCAAGGCACCTTCGTATAGTAAATTATTACTGCCATCAAACTTAAAGCCTGATCCTTGTAAATTTGTCGGGTAATCGTTAAATGCAATATTACCCTTACTGGTTACAGTAACATCCAGTTTTCCTGAACTTACCGTAGCATAAGAGGGATTCACAGTAACACTTAACCATTCATAATCAGAATAATTACCGGCAGAATAGTTTACTAAAAATGTTAATTCGGTATTGTTCGGTGTATTTGCTGCAATCTTAAATGAGAGCGCGTTCACCTGAGTAACCGAGTCCAGTGAGTTCATGGCTGGTAAAACCATCTGAGAGTTAACTAACGTTGCATACGCAGATTGCGAAACCAATGTAATTGTTGCGCCTGTAATAGCATCAAGATAGTTACGTGCTTTTATTGTTATTCCCACCGTTTCTCCCGGTTCAAGAATACCGTCACCATCACCCGAAAGCTCGCTATAAGCCTGCTCAATGATTCTGATCGAATAAACAGGACTTTGCGCTAATGCTTTTGTTGCATTTATCCGGCCGTAACCCATTTTTTTTGCATAATTTGTATTGAGAGCATCAATATTGTCACTGGTAACGCGTACTCTTTCTGCTGCTTGTAATGCATTAAGTGTAGGAAATTTTGATCGTACTAATGCAACGAGTCCGGCTACAAGCGGCGAGGCCATCGATGTACCACTGAGATAAGTATACGTATTATCCATCCAGGTACTGTAAACGTTATCACCGGGGGCTGAAACATCAACCGTTTTCCCATAATTCGAAAAAGATGATAGTTTATCAGCAGAGGTAGTGCTTGCAACACTAAGAACACCCGGATAACTGGCGGGATAATAAAGATTCGGACTACTATCATTGCCGGCGGCACAGACTACTGTTGCTCCCTTTTGAATTGCAAACCTTACTGCATCGGCTCCAAATAAAGAATACCCGCTCCCTCCCCAACTACAGTTTATCACTTTACAACCATTTGCTGCAGCGTAGATTATTCCCTCATAACCATATACGATATATGGACTGCCGCTGGTATTCCGATTATTATCCTGACTAGTTTTAACCGCCATTAGTTTACACTTGTATCCCAATGAAGCAATTCCAATTCCGTTATTTGTTACCGCTGAAGCTAATCCGGCCACATGAGTACCATGATCTGGTTTATCTTCCATTGGATTATTATCCGGTGTTCCGGTTAATCCTCCGAAATCCCAACCTTTGTCGTCATCAATTTTACCATTATTATCATCATCAATTCCATTATTTGGAATTTCTTTCCAATTGTGCCAAATGTTAGCAGCCAGGTCAGGATGATCCCAATCGATTCCGGTATCTACAATTCCAATAATAACATTTGTATCGCCCTGGCATACATCCCATGCTCCTGAGGCCGCAACCTTTGTAAGATGCCATTGAGATGAAAGTGAAGGATCATTAGGAGTATAAGATGTTTCGTATATGTATCGTGGCTCGGCCCACTCAATTAATGCAGAATGCATTACGGTATTCGAGAAAGTAAGCGGGTCAATATCCGAGCTATATTTCAGGGAAAAAATTCTGGAGATCGATTCGAAGGCTTTATCATTCGATATTACCACCGCATCAAGAGTATATTTGCCTGCTGCCATAAGAGCTTTTTTCAATTGATTATCAGATACCATTTTCTGGTTTATATCCGACCCGGATTCTTTGAACTTAATTATCAATTCATTTGAAATATACTTCTGACCTGTTTTAGGGTTAGTAATAACCGAACCGGCATAAATACATATCGAAGTCAATAAAACAAAAGTGAGCAGTTTGAAAATTTTCATTAATCTTTGCCATCATTAATAAAAGTTACCGTATAATCAACGAGCTTCTTGTTTGTATAAACAAACTTTGCACTAAAAAAATTACCTGCCAAAACCCAGGGAAGAAACACTTTATCGCCTTCCCACAGATTTAATTGCAAAAGTTCCGCATCGGGTACCCACTTCAAATCACCCTCGGGTGAATCTATCAAAGTGCCCGAATAATTGTCAACTGTAAATAGAAAAACGTACCAATCATCTATGCCGTCAAAATTCGGAAAAGTAATAAAACCGCTCATTTTGGGATTGTTGACTTGTAATCCGCTTTCTTCAAAAATTTCCCGAATGGCACAATCTTCAGGCGATTCACCATTCTCAAGTTTTCCTCCCAAACCATTCCATTTCCCCTCATGAAAATCGTTATTTTTCTTCACTCTATGCAGCATTAACGTTTTTTTCTGCTCTATATCCTGAACATAACAAAGTGTTGCCAGTTTCATATAATCCCTGAAATATAATGAAATAAAATATACACAATTACCGACAAATACGGCTGCATGTTTTGTACCACAGATTGGTAATAATGAATAATATAAGACTTATATGGAAGGAAAAAGGGGTAAATAACATGAATAAAAATACCAGAAGATACTTAACTGGTAAATCTGGAATGGTTAGGGCACCCGGAAGTAAATATTTATCGTTTTACTCCCGGGTAATAATTCCTAAAAAGCTTCCAATGCTTCCTGAATACTATCGTAAATACTGAAGAACTTATCGTATCCGGTAATATCGAAAATCTTTCTATTATTCATATTGAATGCGCAAAAGGCTATTTTGCCATTAATTTTGTTTAACTTCTTCAAGGCAATCATAAACAAACGAAGGCCTGCCGAGCTAATAAACGATAACTTTTCACAATCGACAAGAATTAAATTTTGCTTTTGAATATCGATTATTTCATCAAATTTTTTCTGCAGCGAGTCGCATGACATGATGTCTAAGCGCCCGTCTAGAGAAAGAATCAGGACGTTTCCTTCAATTCTTTCGGTAAAGGTCATTTCAGTCTCCATAATACGGTTTTTCACGATATGTAGTTTAATTTTGTAATTTTCCCTGGCATAAAAGAATGTTTCAGCCAGTTTCTTCACCATTTGAATACCCTTACCCCCGATTGATGCATTCTCAACATCAGTTTCGTACAGAACCGGATGATAATTAAACGGATTAAAATCATCCCCCTCGTATTCAAGAATGATCTCTATAGTTTCAGTAAGTATATCGATGCGCACCTCGATACCAAATTTATATTTTGGCTGCACCGAATACTTGAAATAGTTGCTAATCAATTCCTCTAATATAATGTAGAGGTCGCCACCGGTAAATTCATCTAATTCGGCATCGCGCAATATTGATTCGTGAAATTCCGTCAGTTCCTCCTGCCAGAATTCCTGTCTTTTAAATATATATTTATATGCTTTCAAAGTAATTAGTATGAATCCGGAATTTTTTCAATAGAAAAATTGTACTTAATTTCTGTATAATATAAATTTTATATGTAATAGTAAAGTCTCTTTATTAAATATGGTCAATTTTCCAATTTATTTGGACAATAATGCTACTACAAAAGTAGATGAACGCGTGTTTGAGGCGATGAAACCTTTTTTTCTGGATAATTTTGCTAATCCTGCATCATCGTCACATCTGCAAGGCCTCACTGTTCAACGAATTATTGAACAAAAACGTGGCGTTTTGGCCGATTTGTTTGGCACAATCCCAAACGGAATAATTTTTACCGGTTCTGCAACAGAATCAATAAATACAGTAATTAAGGGCGTTATCGAAAATTCATTCCCGGAAAAACGTCACATTATAGTTTCAGAAATAGAACACAACGCGGTGTATGAAATACTAAACTATTTATCGCCTCTGGGAGTTCAATTTTCGGTTATTCCCGTAGATTCTGATGGATTTCTTGATATTCAGTCTTTGGAAACGGCAATTTTGCCGGAAACGGCACTAATAAGCATTATCGGGGCGCAAAATGAAATTGGCACCTTGCAAAATTTAGATACAATTACTCAGATTTGCCAATCACATAAAGTCCCTTTGCATATCGATTACACACAGGCTGCCGGAAAAATTAGCGTAAACCTTCAGAATACACCAATTGATTTTCTAACCATTGGAGCGCACAAAAACCACGGACCCAAAGGCGTGGGCGCTTTACTGGCCACGAAACCAATCAAGAGCCTCCTCCCTGCTCTCATCCATGGCGGAGGACAGGAATCAGGCATTCGTGGCGGCACTCTTAATGTTCCTCTGATTGTCGGTTTAGTTGAATGCATGGAAATTGGCTATAGTGAGGCCGGGCAAAATTATTCCCATTTACGTATTTTATGGAATTTACTATATGATAAACTTGTGGCTGGAGGGGATTTTGCGTACCTTAATGGACCAGTTGCAAACAGGCTTTATTCGAATTTTAATTTTTTTATCCCTGGTGTAAAAGTGGAAGCGGTAAAGAAGAAAATGCCAAAAGTAGCCTTTTCAAGTTCAAGTGCCTGTAGTACAGAAAAAAGTTCAGGGAGTCACGTGCTGAAGGCAATTGGGAAAGAACCGAATATAACAAAAAACTCAATCCGCTTTGGACTCAGCAAATTTACAACCAGAGAAGAAATTGAATACACGATTTTACTATTAAAAGAACTAAGAAAGGATTAATTATCATGAAACAAGAGAACTATAATTTAGTTAAGGAATCTTTACTGGCTGAAAAAAGCAGTCTGTTGAATTTCTTTAAGTCAAAGCTGCCATTATATCATAATTCGAATATTTTTTTCAGGGATCTTCAATTTACAATTTCAGCTTTTCTGGAACTCAAAGGCCAAAAGATTGGTTATACTGATTGTGAGTCTCTTACAAAAGATTTTCTGGAGCATTTAGTAAAAAACAATGAGGCTCGACAGGTTCAAACGAATGCATGGGTAGTTAATATGCCACAATTCAAAAAAGGAACACTCCAGGAAGTTACACAATAATTTCTGATTATTATGAGCGATATAACAATTACACCAAAAGCTGCTGACCAGATAAACAGAATAAAAACTGAAAGTGAAGTCATAGCCTCATCTGCTTTGCGTATTGGGGTTAAGGGCGGAGGCTGTTCTGGCTTAATGTATACCATGAATTTCGATTCGGATAAACGTGAAGGCGATTCGGTTATTGAATCAAATGGTATTACATTATTTGTAGACGGCAAGAGTCTGTTTTATTTAGATGGATTGGTACTTGATTTCAGTGACGGCTTAAATGGTAAAGGATTTATGTTTCAAAATCCCAATGCTACAAAAAAATGTGGCTGCGGTGAATCATTTAGTGTTTGAATTTAATAAAACAAAGGAAAAAAATTATGGCAAAGTTCGAATTACCCCAGTTAGACTATTCATATGACGCGCTTGAACCATTCATTGATAAAATGACCATGGAAATTCACCATTCTCGTCATCATAATACTTACGTAAACAACCTGAATAAAGCACTTGAAGATAACAAAGTTGAAGTGGCTTCATTCGAAGAATTGTTCGCGAATGTATCCAAATTACCAGTGGCATTACGGAACAATGGTGGCGGTGTTTTTAACCACAATTTGTTCTGGAAAATCATGAAACCGAATGGTGGTGGTGTTCCGGAAGGACAACTATTGGAAGCGATCAATTCAGCATTTACATCTTTTGATGAATTGAAGGCTAAATTTTCGAATGCAGCAATGACCAGATTTGGATCGGGTTGGGCCTGGCTGGTATCAGTCGATGGTAAATTAGTTGTCACATCTTCGCCTAATCAGGATAATCCGTTAATGGATATCGCGGAAGTAAAAGGAACTCCTATCCTTACACTTGATGTTTGGGAGCATGCTTATTATCTAAAGTATCAAAATAAACGTAACGAATATGTTGATACCTGGTGGAATACCGTTAATTGGGAAGAAGTTGCAAAGCGTTTTGCAAACTCCCTTTAATCTCTAAGTGATTGGAAATAAAGCCGGTAACCCCGGCTTTATTTTTTTGCATCAACAAGAGTTTTAGTTACTATTTCTCGTAAAAGGTTTCTTGAATATGGTTTTGAAATATAATAATCGCAGCCATTGGAAAGGAATTCTGACATCTCCTCATCCATAGGGTACGCGGTTAAAGCGACTAATGGAATTTTGCTATATTCGGGCTTTTGCCTTATCATACCGGTTAACTTAACCCCGTCCATTTGATCTTTCCCCAAATTTATATCCATAAGAATTATATCGTATTTCTCTACTGCTACCTTTTCAAGTGCCTCTTTCGAATTCTTAGCACAATCAACCATACACAAATCCTTGAGAACAATTTGTGCCAAACGTAAGGAAATAGGATCATCATCTACATAGAGCGCCTTGAAGGTTACAAAACTATTTCTCTGGTCTTCACATCTGTCCAAATCTAATAGGTCAGTAACCTGAAGCATTGTACTCTTATCAATATGGTACAGGGGCAGTTTTACTCTCCAGTCCCAACTATGTTCTCCTATTTCAGTAAATGAGAATGAACCGGATATCTCCTTAAGCAATCTTATCGCGGCGCCAATTGGCTTTGATGAATTTATTTCCACTTCATCTACATCAAGCACGGCTTGTTTTATTAAGAGTGATTTTTCAGGAAGAAATTCTCCTTCTATTCTTATAGAAATTTCCAGAAATTCAATCGTTTCATTATGTACCTGTTTAGCCTCAACAGATATGTCCCCGGTTTCGATACATGTTACCCCCTCATTAATCACTGTTTCAAAAATTTGCCAAATTTTCGACAATGGGGCATTGAAATGGAATTCCTCAGAAGAACCGGTATATTGAATCTTTATCTGTTTTTTGGCCGATTGGATTTCACACAGTTTTATAAGCTGCTTTAATACTGTAATAAATTCAAACTTATCTGTTTGTAAATTACAACTATCGTCATTAAACAACCGCTGATCCGCCGGGTCAATAGCCACAATACAATACTGTCCGGTTGTAAATTCAGAAATATAGAAATGAACCGGAATCGTCTGTTGTTGTTTCTTTATAGTTACAGACAGATATCGGGTGGAATTATTCCAGTCATCACCATGCTGCTTAAAGCAATATTTAAACCTGGTGGCCGAACTTTCATCGAGATATTGAGTCAATACGGTATTTTGGACAAAGGCAGCATTATCTAACAGTAAAGAATTAAATAAAGTATTTATATTGGTAATATGTAAATCTGAGTCAATCAAAAGCACGGGTACGGGAAAGAAATCCAGAACATTTTTCTGCTTGCCTTCCGAAACAGAATTTTTCTCTTTGTGTAATTGCAACGGTAAATCGGGAAGGGAAAAATTCGCGATTTCATTTTCTAAAAAAGCAATTTTCTCAAGTAAACTCGATTTTGTGAATTGCCCGGATGATTGTTTTCTCCTCGCCTGTCCTTTACTTTGAGTTCCACTTTCCAAGTTCTCATTTGCAGCAGAGTCAGTAATTTCCATTGCACCATCCCATCATTAGTTAGCTTATTTCTGGTAACATCACTTTAAATTATAACACACACAAATATTCGCAAATTTCAGAATCGCGTAGTTGCATGACACAATTTTTTCAAAATTTAACGCGAATATAGTACAAACTGAGTCGAATTCTTAAGATAGTTGATTCAGAAGTTTATGTCAAGAACGATTTTCTTTGTCGGATTAATATGATTCTACCCTGTGTATTCCAAATCACTTGAATAATCCAAAAATATTATGCATTTTTTAATGTAATGTAAATCTTGGATTAGACGTAATTGTTGCATTGGATGTGTGTTATTTAGATAATATTTTTCTATGTCGAAAGGTATAGTATGGAACGAATCATACCTATCTTCCCTTTGCCGTTGGTTATCTACCCTGCGGCGATGTATCCTATACACGTTTTTGAAGAACGTTACTTACTGTTAATAAATAACGCCCTTAAATATCATACAAGCATTGGAGTGGTACCGCTTGATGAAGATCAGATAACCGGGATAGGCACAATTAGCAACGTACTTGAAAAAGTAAATATCTATGCCAATGGCGAGGTTGATGTCATTGTTGAAGGTACAAAGCGATTTCGAATAGGTAAATGGTGGATGCACTCTGCGGGTTACGCTGAAGCCAGTGTAACACCATACGATGATGAAGAAGCAAATGGAAGTCCTATATTACTTCATGAATTAGAATCGAAATTCAGGGAGACAATAAAAGATATTTCTGTGCCGTTGGATGAGGCCTTCTGGCGAAACCTGGCGAGGGCAAACAGCAAAGCATACAAAATTGCAGAAAAAAGCGGATTAGCTCTGCCACAGCAAATCAAGCTACTTTCGCTACAGAATGAAAATGAAAGAGTGCAATTTCTTATAACACATCTCGAAAGGCTGCAAGAATCGCTAAAAAGAAGAGAAATTGCTCAAAAATTTACCATGCACGATGGTTATATAAATCGGTGATTATTGCCGATAATATCGAACCATTGCCCATAGTGATACAAGGAGACCGCCAAAATTTGTAAGTAAAATACAAATATAACAT
The DNA here is from genome assembly GCA_021286645.1 of Ignavibacteria bacterium. Taxonomy (GTDB): domain Bacteria; phylum Bacteroidota; class Ignavibacteria; order Ignavibacteriales; family Ignavibacteriaceae; genus JACPGF01. The sequence continues at coordinate 35,308 of JAJTBZ010000023.1, read as the reverse complement.
GTACGATGCCTATCTTTTTCAATTCTCATACTCCCTAAGTGAACCGTTTGACCGCGTAGCATAATAAAAATCTGAAGAATAAAGAATATGATAAGAATGCAAATATCAAGATGGCGGAGGAGAAAAGGAGCAGCGGATAGATCCATACAAAACATGCTGCCGGATACGGTAAGAATAAAATAATTTAATATCTCGAGGCTTCTCAGCCTTTCATTTAGAGCTGTCACGATATAAACTCATTTAAATAAAAAAACCTCATCCACTTTCATGAATGAGGTTTTACAATATTAGCGGGCTACCTTCAATCTGTTAATAGCACGGGCCATAGCTGCTTCGGCGCGGGCTACATTCAGAGTTTTATTTTTCTCCGGACCCAGCCTGTTTTTGGCACGCTCAAGAGCTTTTTCTGCTCGAGAAATGTCTATTTCCTCAGGAGATTCAAGAGAATCGGCAAGAACCAAGATTTTATTTTGCAAAACTTCAATGATTCCCCCGCCGGTTGCAAATATTTTTTCAGATTTCGATTCATCTTCCTTAATCGTAATTTTACCGACCTCAAATGTACTTATAAGAGGTGCATGGTTATAAAGCACCTGAAATTCACCGGAACTACCCGGAGCAGTAAGCGAAAGAACCAAACCCGAGTATTTGGATTTTGCAGGTGTTACAATCTCTACTTGAAATTCTTTCATATTAGCTCATCATTTTTTTGGCTTTTTCTTCAGCCTCATCTAATGTGCCCACGAACATGAACGCCTGTTCTGGCCATTCATCACATTGGCCATCGAGTATCGCCTTAAAACCGGATATGGTATCTTCTAATTTTACATACTTTCCGGCATAACCGGTAAACTGTTCTGCGACATGGAAAGGCTGTGAGAAGAAACGTTCAATTCGACGCGCACGCTTCACTGTAGTTTTATCATCATCAGAAAGTTCATCCATACCGAGAATCGATATAATATCCTGCAAATCTTTATATGACTGTAATACTTCTTTACATTTACGAGCGACCATATAATGTTCATTGCCGAGAATGCCTGGTTCCAGAATTCGGGAAGTAGAATCCAGTGGATCTACTGCAGGATAAATTCCTAACTCAGAAATTCTACGACTTAATACCGTTGTTGCATCAAGGTGTGAAAATGCAGTTGCAGGAGCAGGATCTGTTAAGTCATCAGCCGGCACATAGATGGCCTGAACCGATGTAATAGAACCACGATCAGTAGACGTAATGCGTTCCTGCAAAGCACCCATTTCTGTAGCAAGTGTGGGCTGATACCCTACTGCTGAGGGCATACGCCCTAATAGCGCGCTCACTTCTGAACCTGCCTGAGTAAACCTAAAAATATTATCAATAAATAAGAGCACGTCTTTACCTTCTTCATCACGGAAATACTCCGCAATGGTTAAACCCGTTAAGCCAATGCGTAAACGAGCTCCGGGGGGTTCGTTCATCTGTCCGAATACCAGGGCTGTTTTACTGATAACGCCTGATTCTTTCATTTCAAGCCACAAATCATTTCCCTCTCGGGTTCTTTCACCAACACCGGCAAAAACCGAATAGCCACCATGATGTTGAGCAATATTGTTGATTAGCTCCATGATAACAACAGTCTTTCCTACACCGGCTCCACCAAACAGACCTGTTTTACCACCTTTGGAATATGGTTCAAGTAAGTCGATAACTTTTATACCAGTTTCAAACATTTCCGATTTTGTAGTAAGATTCTTAAACTCAGGTGCCGGGCGGTGTATTGGATAACGCATCTTTGTGGTTATTTCACCAAGTCCATCTATCCCATGTCCGGTAATATTAATCAGGCGACCCAAAGTTTCAGGGCCAACAGGAACGGTAATTGGTTCCATTGTATCTATTGCATCCATACCACGAACTAAACCGTCTGTAGTATCCATAGCAACTGTTCTGACACGGTCTTCACCGAGATGTTGTTGCACTTCACAAATCAATTCCTCCTGCTTTCCTTCAACGTTTACACGGGGAATTTTAATTGCGTTGTATATCTTCGGTAAGTAGTTATTTTCAAACTGAATATCGACAACCGGGCCGATGATTTGTACAATTTTTCCGACTTGCTGGCTCATTGTTCTCCTAATAATTTAACTCATAAAGTTAGGAATTTTCCATTTTTTTATCAAAAGGATATTAGCAATATCCTGATTATTCAATTAGTAAAATTAGTAAAACTTATTGAAATATAGTATGGATTATTAATGGAAGATCACTTTTTTTGCACTTCTTTCTATATAAGTGAACCAAGATACACTATTTCAAGTTCCATGCATATAAAAAAAAAGGGCTGTTAAAACAGCCCTTTTTCACACTTATATCAAACTATTTGCTTAAAACCATTTTACGGGTTTGGCTGTAACTGCCTGCTGTAACCTGGTAGAAGTAAATTCCACTTGGGATTTCTTTACCGGAAATACGGCTGCTAAAGTCAACCACGTACTTTCCAGCAACACAGTCCTTGTCAAAAATAGTGCCCATAAGTTCACCAAGCGCATTATAAACACGAACTTTTACATGCTGTGCAGTTGGAATATTAAAGCTGATTGTAGTTACCGGGTTAAATGGGTTTGGATAATTCTGATATAAAGTGAATGAATAATCTTTAACTTTATTATCGCCCATTACACTGTTAGGAATAATGAAACTTGCCTGACCACCTGCATCATTGTACCGCTTTTTGAAATCCTGCATGTACTGATTGGCAATTTTCAAATCTTGAATTATCAGAGTATTTTCGTCGTTTGATGTCTCTGCAGCTGCTGACCAGTTATGTGATCCGGTTAATACAGTCGGCTGGCTGCTTGGATAAGAAGCGTCAACTATAAGGTATTTGCTATGCAATGTAGGCGAAGGGTTAGCCCACATGTCGGCAAAACCTTTCAAAAATGAGAATTCACTTCCTACACCGTTAACATCATCAATAATACCACGGATTTCAGTGCCTGGTACACCTGCATTATATCTGTTTTTAATTGCAGTGCCAATTTCATTTTTGGTAAATGCCATAACTGCAAAATAGATGCTCTTATCAGCAGTATTTATTGTAGATATGATATGGTTTGTTGTTTGGTCAGAAGGACTAAAATACAACTGTACCGGTCTGCCGCCAATTGAAAATGAATGCGGTGTGTTATCAGTTTTCTGTCCTGCAAATTTAGCCGTTGCTGAATTAGGAGTATCGGTATTACTGCCCCACATTTCTTCAAATTCAGTTGTATAGGCAGCTGCTAAAGCAGGGTCATTTATTTCAAGTGCGTTGTTTTTCCAGGTAATTTCAGTTGTGGTTGGGTTCCAGGATCCGGACCATACCCAATCATTAGCAGCAACACCATCACGAGCATCAAAGACGAAGAATTTGTTATGCATAATGCCATCTAAAGATGCAGGGCGTTGGCTCATTTTAATTCCGGCATTCAATAACTGGCTAACGCTTGCCTGTGTTGTACTGCCGGAACGGCTATCATAAACCAGACGAATTTTAACACCACGATTTTTTGCGGCAAGCAATGCATTGGTTAAATTATCTAAACCATTAAAGCTATAGACGGCCATATCAATTGAATACTGAGCATTGTTAATTCTATTTATCAAAGGTTGAGTCAGATCAACACTGCCCTTTGCTTCGTTACCGGGTATAGCAACCGTGTTATCCACCGGCATATTAAAATAGACATTTATTGTACCGGTAGTTGTTCCGCCTGTTGCAGTTGTTACCAACTGTAATGGTCCCATTGAAGAACCAACAGAATTACGTGAATACGGCCTAAAGTAGTATTTAGTTCCTTTCTGTAATCCTGAAATTTTAAGCGTGTGATACATGGTATCATTAGCTATTACTACAGAATCGAGTTCCAATTCCGGTGTCAGTCCATACTTTACTTGCGTATTTCCATTTCGTACGGTTTCATAGTAAACATTAAATGACGCGGTATCAATGCCATTGATAATTACCGAATTAGAATTCACAACAGGACTTCCATCGGCAATAATATCATAGATATTACGCGGAATTATCTGATAACCACTGTTATACGGCGTCGACGACTTAAATTGGCTGACAATTCCAATAACGTCGCACCGCCCTCTTGGAATAGGTGTTCCTGAAATACCTGTACCATTCACGCAGATACGGAAATCGAAGGTATTACCAAGTGTATCTGTAATTGTGTAGGTCTTACCAGATGTACCGGGGGCAAACGTAGTAGTATCAGTAAATTTTACAGCATTTAATCTAACTAAACGGCTCTCGAATTCTTCATATCCGTTCCATGTTTGTGCTTTGATAGCAGGGATAGTAGTTACAACCGGTTCAGCCGGAATACCACTGGCAACTTTCACAACCGAGGAAGAAGTACTTTTCCTAAAATCGAGCTGCGACAAACCATTATATTGCGCTAATCGGGATGTTACTATAACGGTGTCACCTATTTTCAAATTTGCTGTTGTCGCAAAGGCAGTTCCATACACTGAAATTCCTGCTGTTGCATCCTGGATTGAGCCCGGACCACTGGTTCCGTTACCCAATTGATTAGAAGCAGTTACTACACCTTTTACAACAAAAAGAGTGTTGGTATCTTTTGGTGCTCCATTGGCATCGTTATCATGTAAATTTTTAATAGGTGTATATTGTGCAAATGCACTAAAACAAGCAATAATAACGAACAGAAGAATTCGATATAACTTCATATTATTGTAAGTCCGTTGATAATTTGAATCTTAGAATCTGATTTAATCCTGCATCAAGTACATATAATGTTCTGTCAAAATATGCAACTCCTACAGGCTTTTTAAATACTTTCACACCGCCAAATGACTGAAGTTCTTCTCCAAAAGAATTGAATTTGAATACACTATCTTTCGAAGCATCAGGATCTGCAACGTAAATGTTTCCGGAAGGATCTAAACAAACACCTGTTGGGTTACCAAAGCGGTTAGGTTTAACGAATTTAACCATATTCTTGCTCGGATCAAACTGGCTGGTATATTTAGCTTCCAATGAGGTTTCAACCCAATGAAACCATTGTGCTTTAAAGCTGTTATCGCCGATGAATGTAGTAATAAAGTCGCTGCGATATTTATTACCGCTGAATGAGGTCATACAGCTAATACCATTCGCAGAAATTAAACCGGTGCTTAATGGATCGATTGTAGGACGCGTACCTGCAAGAGAATCATCATAATAGCCATTTGCGCGTTTTACTTTTACATATGCCATTATACAATTGTCATAGTCAGCTACGTTGCTGTTATCCGGGCCGCTTCTGGCAATATAGATAGCATTATTGTAGAACGCGGTAAGTGCCTTATATTGACGTTTTGACCTTTGGAAGTCAGCTCCACGAGGTAATAATCTTATCGGTGTAGCTGCTTCAAGTGAATAATTAGCGTCAAGTAAATTTACCCTATACACAGAACTGTAGGTCTGGCCCAGGGTATCGAATTGCGCAATTATGTATAAATTAAGCAAATAATCCTGAGTGATAGCAGTAGGTTTTTTTATGTTGCTTAAAACGCTAAGAACAGTACCCGCTGTATTCATCATTACGACACGATTATTATCCGTATCGCAAATATAGATAAATGGTTCTCTACCCATCAGAATGGCCTGGGGATTATTAAACCCACCCCAGGAAGGCGACACCGGAATATACAAAGTATCACCACCAGGATTTTGGTTTGATCCGTCAGAAACCGGCATAACAGTTTTATCTTCTTTACAACCGGTAACTAATACTATAAAAAGACTAACTACAAGAAATAAATATTTTTTCATATGCATTAAAAACCTAATATTAATGAGAACCGGTGAGCGGCGCCTAATTTAGTAAAATTAGTGAATCCATAATCGAATGTTACACGTGCAAAACTTACCGGTGCTTTTAAGCCAACACCAAAAGAAATATTCTGCTCATCAACATTGAATTTATATCCACCACGCAAAGCCACCATCTCCTGGTACCAGTATTCAACACCCACAGCAACGTTTTCACTATTGTCATTGGGGTGGTTGATCTGAATAGATGTAGTAAGCTTATGGTTTTCTGCTTCATAAGGTTCCATAGCAAAACCAATTCTAAATACAGTTGGAGGTGAAAAAGACTGCCAATCGGAAACTTTATCTTTGTTTAATAAAGTAACAGTACCATCGGGAGTTAGATCACTACCAAAATTGCTAACTGCAACCGCGAATCGCGAAGTACCTAAACCTGTCCAGTAATAAGTACCTAAATCAACCATAACACCGCGTTGTTTCACTTTATCCATTGTTTCTTCAATGTACCGAATAGTTCCGCCAAATGAGAATTTATCGGTCATTTTTCTCGAATACGTTAAAGCAACCGCGATATCACTATAGCTGAAAAATTCGCCTGTGCCAAATGGTTGGAACTCAGTTGTTCTTTCCATATCGGGAGTAGTTAATGCGATCACAGAGGCTCCTATCACATCCATATCGGATAAGTGGTAAGAAGCTCCTACGAATTCATGACTAATATCAACTACCCAGCTGTTATGAGAAAACATAACCTGATTATCGGGAAATTGAACTAGACCAGCAGGGTTCCAGTATAAAGCTGAAACATCATTTGCTACAGCAACAAAAGCCTCACCCATAGCCGCTGCCCTGCCACCGACACCAATTTTAAGAAATTGTGCCGTTGATATTCCCGCACGCTGCCCACCAAGTATGGGAAACAATTGTGCGTGAATACTTATCTGAGTGATTACCAGTAAAATTAATACAATAAACTTTTTCATACTTAAAATTTCAGGCTTATTCCAACTTTTATGTTTCTTCTGGTTAAATACCGTGCCGGGTTAAACGGATACGCGCTAATCGGGGCCTGAAGATCCGGATATAACGGATCGTTCCAGGAAGAAGGCGTAGGTTGGCCTAACTCATAGGCCTTACCCGTTGCAGGGTTAATAATCGCTGCGTTGTAATTGTCTAACAGGTTTTGTACTTCGGCGAATATTGAGAATTTCATTCCACTTACCTGGAAGTTCTTTTCAAAATTCAAATCTACCCAAAACCAGTTTTCGCCAATTTTATTGTTTCTGTCTGTCTGAATTGTTAAGTATTCGGGTCTGCCGTCACTGTAGTAAACACCACTGAATACGGCAGGCGTATATCTCTTACCTGACTCAAACTGAAAACGTATAAATATGTTATAATCATCAAGGATTCCATCGCCAAATCCAAATAATGCATTATTCTTCTCAACATAGAAATTTGTCGATAAAGAAATATTAAGCGGACGATCCCAACTCATATAAAATTCTTTAATTGTTTCCTGAAGGCTTCCCTTCTGTACAAGTACACCTTCATCAGGTGAAGAACTCTTACCGGTAACAATAGAATATGCAAAATTAAATGAGCCGGTAAACCATTTTCCGAGACGTTTCTTATATTCAACTTCCAGACCGCGCGAACGGGCATAATCGGAATTGATATAAGTTGTTAAACTCTGAGTCGATAAACGCGATGTAGTTATAATAGCCGAACGTGTACTAACATAATCAAAAATATCTTTGTAATATGTAGTAACCGTAAGCACGTCATTTTCAGTAAACTGCGTTTTTAATCCTAATTCATACGCAACTGTTGTTTCAGGATCCAGATCGGGATTACCAAATTTCTGGAATGATGACTGAGCACTAACAGGTGTTAATTTAGCATAAACAAATTGGGGGTTAGGCCATTTACTGAAGTGACCATACGAGAAAAATAATGTCTGATAGTCAGAAACAGGGTGAGATATACCTAAGCGGGGGCTTAAACGTCCTTTCCAACGATGTCCAAACAAATTGAATGTATGATCTTTGTAGCTATCACGCACAGCCTGGGGTATGGTTATTACATCAGGATTATCCACTGCATCATCAACCAGTTTTCCAGGGAACCAATAATCGAAACGTAAACCGAAATTAAGAATCATACCCGAGAAATTGATATTATCCTGTGCATAGAATGATCCTTTTGCAGGATTAACGATATACATATCATTATTCAGGCCTAAAGGCTTAATCCATGGTTGATAGATATCAATAACTTGCATTTCCTGAAATTGGAAATCGAAACCAGCTTTGAATTTATTCTTCGTATCGAAGAAACTGGTTAAATCACCCTTTACTGAGTATTCCTGAACATAGTGATCGTGCCAGGTATACGGGTTACCAACATCCCAGAAACCATCTCCCGGAATCACACCAATAGTATCATGTCCGGATGTGTTATAAAGAATTACCGGATAGTTTGTGATATCCTTTGGTTCATTATAATTATACCACTCTTTTCCATTTGCATCAGCGCGTAAATGGGTAAAGAAATAGTTAAATTTCAATTCATAGAACGTTTTTGGATTCAATGTATGAGTAATTGAAAGTGTTTGGTACTTTGCATTATGAGTAAAAGTATTTGCACTATCCAATATTTTCATAAAGTTATACTGGAATCCAGGACTCGGTTCAACATATTCCAAATTCTGCTGTAATGATTGAGAATTCTGGTTAATGTTTACAGACTGGTTAAATGAATATTGCACCCTGAATGTAGGAGTAGGTTTCCAAGTTAATTTTGCCAGGTAGAACAAGCTGTTTTCTGCTCTCGGGGCAAATCTTGTTCCATAGAAGATGGAAGAATTAACTGAATGGGCGGTTGCTTTTTGCATACCCTGGGCAATTCCATCAGTTAAACCGACATAACCATTCAGGAAGAAGTTAAAATCTCCTAAAGTTTTCGATTTAAATATCGGGCCACTGAAGCTGGCTTCATATACATCGGTATTAAAAACATGCGTATTAGTAGTGCTGGCTAACCTATCGGTCTTGTAGGAGAAAGACCCATGGTATTTATCGCCGCCCTCTTTGGTACGAACGTTTACAACACCCGAAGTAGCCTGGCCAAATTCTGCATTGTAACCGCCGGTAATCACTTCCACATCTTCAATAGCGTTTGCTGATAACTGCAATCCAAAACCGGTTCCAGCCAGTGGATCCTGAACAGAAACGCCATCCAGAAGGAACGCGTTTTCATAGGAGCGACCGCCACGGATATGTATTTCATTGTCCGATTTTACAACACCTGCCTGTTGAGTTACAACATCACTAATGTTTTCAAGTTTCGCTGCTGCAATATCATCTTTATTAATAGTTCTTTTACTCTGAGTCTCTTCAACATCCATCATAGGTTTTTCACCTATAACGATAACGTTTTTGTCGATTGTCAGAATGGATTCTTCGAGCTTAACATTGTATTCTTTGTTTTTGCCCGCTTCAATTTTGACACCGGTAAACTGCATGGTACTGTAACCGATATAGGATACTTCCATGTTATAGGTACCGGGATTGATATTCTTAATTTTGAATTCGCCATTTACCGCGGTCTGAGCGCCGTAGTAGGTACCCTTTAAAGCAACACTCACGCCAATTAGAGGTTCGCCGGTTTTAGCGTCAGTTACTTTTCCGAATACAGTACCTGTATTCTGCCCGAGCAATACAGCGGTAAAGCATAATAGATAAATTATTACTTTTTTCATTGTATACCACTAAACCCAAATCTTGTTTTCAATACTTGCTTAAATAAGGTCTTCACTGTACCCGAAGTACCATCGGCTAAATGTAACGGAATACCAATAAAGAATAGATTCGGATTACCAAAATCATCACTACTTTCCAGGCCCAAGTAACCACTTAATTCATTATTAGGTAAATAATAAATGGGGCGCACTCCTACGCTCGGCAGGAAGAAAGTTCTCGCGCGTGGAACAGCTGCAGACAGATTTAATGTTGGGAAATCTGTAATTGAGCCTACCGGTCCAACAATGGTTCCGGGGAATAAGAAAGAAGTAAACTTACTACTATCAGCTGAAATAGGCAGAAATCCTTGAATTTGACCCAAATCAATATTTGTCGGGAATTGCATTGAGAAGAATATTTTTCCGTTTGCTTTCAAGTATTTTTGTACCGTAGCAGAAGCTAAATCCAGTGACGGGTTGTTATAGTCTGCATACCAGAATATATATTTATACAACCGGATTGTTTCCAGGAATGTATAATTCTTATATGGTAATGCATATGTTTTAATATCTGCTACATCGTATGCCTGATTAGTAACAATAGCATCCAACAAGGTTTTATAATATGTAGCTGAATTATCATTTAATCCGTAATCATCTACAACAAGCAGATCGCCTTTGATTGATTTTACAAACCATTTCTTTGACTTGCTCTGAGTGGTAGAGTTTATCCAAGGAGATGTGGCACCTGATACATCCTGAACACGAACATAGAAAATGTTTTCAGCATCAAGACGTAAACCACTTAATTTAGTTGTGGCTATATTGTTAGGATTGCCATCAATTAATATCTCCATTTGCGAGCCTGACACCTGCGCCTTGGGAACCCGCAAAGTTACCATACGAACATTGCCGGCAAGTTCCACAAAACTGTTAGTATCATTTAAGGCTATACAAACTTTTGTGATGGTTTCGTCGCCATCCAAGTCAGATGCATTCCAACCAAATGACATTACCGGTAAGGAGATATCCGGAATAGTAGTTAATACGTTCCATGAAATTGTTGGAGCCGTATTTCTGATAGGTATTTTAACAGTAGCCGGATTGGGATCAATCTTTCCAATATCAACGAAAGGCTCGCCTACATCCCATTTGCCGTTGTTATTCAAATCGGTAAAAGGCTCAGGTCCATAATTAATACCATTTTGCGTAACCATAGTATCATATTGCCCGTTACCGCTGTTATCTACTGCAGAAACTTTAAATAAATATGTAGCACTTACTGCACCTATTTGTAAAGCAAATAAGCTATCTGTTGATTTAGTGAATGCCCATGTCTTTCCGCTATCCCAAGAGAAATAAAATCCAATGACAAAACCATCAGGATCATCGCCAGACCAATACATATGGATCTTGCTTTGTTGTACGGCGACGGTTGTATCAACGGCTATATCTGCCAAGAAACACTTCGTTGTCGGAGGCTGATTTTCTGATTGGCTACCTGATCCGTTTTCCTTACAGGAATAGAACATAACCATCGAAACCAGTAATAGTAATAATGTAGATTTATGTAACATGAAAATTTCGGATTAAATAAAAAAAAACTGCTGCGGGGCTATGCTCCCGCAGCAGTAAGTTATTAATTATTTTATAAGCATCATTTTCTTTGAAATCGAAATTCCATTCGAATGTATTGTATATATATACATTCCTGATGGCATCGAAGATGCATTAAACGTTACTGAATAAGTACCGGCAGATTGCATCTGGTTTACAAGAGTTTTAACTTCCTGCCCAAGCGTGTTATAAATTTTTAATGTTACAACACCTGCATTTTTCACATCATACTTAATTGTGGTTGATGGGTTAAATGGATTAGGATAATTCTGTTGTAAATTAAAATTCTTTGGTGCAATACCGGAAATTTGTTCAACTGAAAGTGGTTTGTAATTAACGATATCCGCATCTTTACGTGGACACAATTTATAATAGGAATGGGTATATCCTAAAATACCGGTAATCGAGCCAAAGAAATCATTTTTCTTTACTACATTTTGTACTGTAGTTCCCGCAGCATTATTAAAATGTGTTGCGCCATCTGACCAAATTACACGTGTATGGGGTAAAATGCCATTGTTAACATAGCTTTCACCAAAATTGCTTGTACCATCGGCATTAGCACTATCAACGCGTAATGAATCATAACGCACCAACATACCATGCCATTTTTCTGCACTTAATACACCAAGAGTAGACGTTCCAACTTCCCAAGGATATAATTTTACCGCAGCCGGTAAAGCATTACCATGAGAAACCACGTTCAAAGCTGAAATCGTATCAATCTTGTTACCAAAGCCTGAGGTTAAAGTAACAACACCGGTAACGGTAATTAAATCACCACTTTTCAGGGTTAATACCTGAGTACCGATATTTCCAACTGTGCCTAACATTAAACCACTCCACGGGCCATTACCATCCTGCATATATAAACGAGGAGGGTTGCTTCCATGGTTACCGGGTATATCTGTTGTATCTGAATTAACAACACCGCTAACCGTTACACTATAACCATTGTAGCTGCTGTACGCGCTTCCGAATGGGCTGTAACGAACGTGTTGAATTCTTAAAGGTTTGGAAGGAGCTAATACAAAATACGAATAACGGCTATTAGTGATATTCGCAGGACTGGTATTATATAAACCTAAACCATCAACACCTTTTACATAATAATCAACAAAAGCTGAGTCAACGTTTTGTGCAGGAATTGTAGCACTGTATAATGAAGTATCCGTACCTGATTTGGTCATTGTTAATGAATCAAGGTTACCGGAATTAATTCTAAAGTATAATTTCATTGAGCTAACCGCTGCTGAATTACCTTTTGCTACCGCAGTTACTGTAACTGTTTCACCTTTTGCAACGGTACCTTTATCTCTTTTTACTGTTCCAACTGTTGGAGGAGTTTTTAATACCGGTCCAATATCACCAGGGTATAAAGGAACAATATAATAAGCATCGGCACGAATTGTAAGAATACCACGAACATAAGCTAAGTATGAACCATTGTTTGGTGGTTGATAATTAGTAACAATTCCGTTTGCATTTGATTTGAAATAGCTTGACTGAGCGTATGCGTAAGCAAACAACCCATTCTGATCATTGAGTTTAAAATTACCGGAAGCCGAGCCGATACCGGTTACACGATCTGAAACAATCAATGGATGATTGTCATCTGCAGTCAACTGAACATAAACACCCTGATATTTACGGATAGCATAATTATATGTCGGGCCCGGTGTCCATAAGCTGTCTAATAATAACTGAACCGGTGCAGGACGTTTGTGCAAATCGGAAATAGGCTGAATTGCAACAGGATTTGTATCCAGCGGGGTCTTGGTTAATAACATTAACTCGGTGCTCTGGAAATACGGAGTAACCACACCGGTAAATTCATAAACTTTTCCGGTATCAGCCAGGTCAAATAACGTACCCTGAGCTGTACCAACGGTATCTTTTTGATATACGTTTAATCCGCCAAATATAGGATTAACCGGGTCCTGAATATATGATGACCAAGCAGCACCAGCCCAAATTATCGGATGGCGATTTGTTGAAGGATCAACTACTGTGCGAACAGTTAATACACCACGAACTCGCACGGTATCGTTTGCCAGGGGTGATGGCGGAAATGTTGACCATAAGCTTGGGTCAACTGTATTGATTTGCTGTAAAGTTACTAATGGATACTGCTGGGCAGAGACCAACCCGGCACACATTAATAACAATGCAAAGATGATAATACGTTTCACTGTTACTCCTACATTAAATTATTTAACAATTAAAAATTTGCCTTTTTTAATTTCACCGCTTGCATTGTTCTTTACGGTGAAAAGGTACAAGCCGGTTGCAATCGCCTGATCGTTACCGGTAATTAAATCCCATGCGTGTTCTCCACCAGCCATTTGCTGCTTTCCATCGCTCGCGTATGTGCTGAACCAACGTGTATCTGAACCATTGCTGGTCTGATCATGATGGATCCTTTTTACTATATCACCTGCCAGTGTATAGATCGTAATCTCACAACTTGAAGGTAAATTATAGAAATATATTTTGCGCAATCTTTCTGAATTACCATCCCAAATTGCTTTTGCATAATATGGATTCGGGTAAACACCAATAGAGGTAGAATTATCGTTTACAGCAGGTGTACCCGGAATAATACGTTTCATATTCGCAAAAAGACTTGATTCGAGTGGAGGTAAGCCATTATCCGGATCACCTTTATCGTAAGCAGTTACTGAAAAGACATACTGCCAACCATTAAGTAAATTCTTTAATTCGTATTTGTAATAATATTTATTTGTATCACCGTCAAAGGTAACATATTTGTTCGCGTCTGTAGGATCGATCATAACTTTTTTGAAACCGGTATTAAAACCAGTAGCTGCCGAACTATCTGCCTGTAGTAAAAGTTCAAATGAGTTGGCTAAAGTCTGATTCAGATTTAAATCGAAAGGAGGTTGGGTTCGGTATATTTTGTATCCTGCGAAATCACGTTTTTTATCTTCAGAGGCAATAGGATCAATAGAAGCTTCTGCACGTTTATCCCAGTAAATAGTAGCGGTATTCTTACCGGGTACTACTTTCAAAACGGGAGTGGTTGGAGGTGCCGGAAGAATAAATCGGTGAATCTTACCATCGCCAAAAATATCCTCTTTCGGATCAATCTTTCCATCACGGTTTTTATCATTGCCATAATAAGCACGATAAGCCCAATCGGCATTGCTTACCAGTTCTTTTCTCTGATCAGGATTATCCAGGTTAGCCGGGTCATTGCCTGATTTATTCGAGCAAACGATTGCAAAAACTACATTTATTGAATCGCCAGGAGCAATATTTTTATAATAACCATGAGTTATTAACATGGATTTGTTCGACTGAATTGACTGGTCCTTAACTTTCAGATCTGCCGGGTTAATTCCCCTGCCATACCTGTTGGTGCCGCCAAAATACCCTTGCATTTTGGTGTAACGCTGTAAATCGTTACCGGGTGCAAAAAAGTTAGGATCCGTGCTATTCGAGTGAGTCCATGCATTAAAGTTTGATGCAAATAAAGTATCACCGCCAGAAACAACAAAATTTTTCACTTCCGGAGTAGAACCAAGATATGCAATACCAATATAACTATCGCATGCACCACCCCAAACGTCGGCATCATATTCATAAGCAAGCTTCATGGTATCATTGTCCAAATAACCATTTCCGCCCTTTGAGAAAAATGCTGTATTGGTAGAAGTATATATTTTTGTGTTGCGGACAACTGCATCAGTCCATAAACCAACATAAACCGAATCTAAATATTTCTGTCCAACGTTCTTAATTGTATAATTTTTAATAACGAAGAAATCAGCGAACGGGAAGTTCCAGCAGTAATTTTCTTCATGTATATTAATATTAAGAGGTTCGTGATCGGTTATTTGAGTACCATTCGAGTAGGTTTTATTAACATCTGTATAATCAGACACTAAATCCTGATGTGAAATAGCAAAAGGATTATAATATCGCGAATCAATCAAAGTCGAACGCTCAACTATTTTAGCACCGGCAGCGTTGGTAAATTCAAATCCGCCATTTCGACCTGAGACCAAAGAACTCGCATCGATCGCTCCGGTTGTAACAAAAGGGCCAGATTTAGAAATGCTGGTTGCATTATCCTTAACATAAGCACCTACCCATAGACCACCGACAAAAATGTGCTCAATACCACTACCGAGTGGATATTCACATGAAGGTGGATGGTTTGGCTGCGTTAAATTCCTTAAACCGTTGCCATACACACCGTAATTCGATACGGTGAGCCCGATGTTTCCAACATTAGTATACTTACTATTGTCGTCATCCATCGTCTTTGCAAGCTTTTTGTTGTCATCGGGAAGGAATCCGAAAAATAATCCTGAGAGAAATAAAACCAAAAGGACACGGTATCTCATTAAAATCCAACAAAATTAAATGATAGAATAATTCTTTATTAAAAAGTACTAGAAATAAAATTCAAAATTTATGTAAAAAAAACGCCTCATTCGGGTTTAACCCGGCAATTTCTTCAACCCACATTTTCGTATATGTGGTTCGCTGGTTACAAATGCTATTTTATAGCAGTTATAATGATTTGACTATCCTGATAGACCTGATTTCTGACAGCCCGGAAGGGATAGAACCCTTAATACTTATTTACTTTTTTCTTGTTTGAATGACAAAAAAAGCAATTGTATCATTCTCATCGACAAACAAAACCCCGATCTGCACGACGGGGTAAGTTCAGAAACTGACTAACCAAAATACATCCTTTTTATCCAATTTCAATAACTAATTTAGTTATTATAATTTTGCAAAAAAGGGTTCTAAAGGTATCAATATTTTAATGTATATGCAAATAATTTTTATGTGGGTAAATTAATTAGCAAAGCAGCGTATATTTGAATAATTAAAAGAATAATATCAACGGTAAACTTTAAAAAAACAGCTTTTTAGCCAGATTTTCTTAACACCAGATTTTACCACTTCACTAACAAAATGCAACAATGTTATGCAACACCTCTGGCCTGTTCATCAGCATGATATGAACTTCTTACCAAAGGAGCCGATTCTACAACATAAAAACCAAGTTCTTTTCCTTTGGTTCGGTACATCGCGAACTCGTCAAGTTCCACATACCGGTCAACCGGCAGGTGTAATTTTGTAGGCTGAAGATATTGACCGATAGTAAGGATTTTACAGTCAACCGAGCGTAGATCCTTCATTAATTCCAGTATTTCTTCGGGTTTCTCGCCTATTCCCACCATTATCCCGCTTTTGGTCATAAGTCCTTTTTTCCGAAACCAATCAAGAAGTTGCAGACTCCTTTCATATTTGGCTTGCGGCCTTACAACATGATATAATCGTTCAATAGTTTCAAGATTATGGTTTAAAATGGTCGGGGGATGCAACATAATTATGTCAAATGCCTGCTCGTCTCCCTTAAAATCCGGAATTAGAATTTCAGTAGTACATTCAGGATTAGACTGATTGATAAGTTTTACCGTTTCGGCAAATATCTCTGCCCCTCCATGCGGTAATTCATCGCGGTTAACTGATGTTATTACAACATGTTTTAAGCCAAGAGAGGTAACGGATTCAGCTACACGGCGAGGCTCATCGGTATCTGGTTTAACCGGCATACCAACTTTTACATTACAAAAGCCGCAACTACGTGTACAAGTATCGCCTAAAATCATAAAAGTAGCTGTACGACGTTCCCAGCATTCTCCCATATTAGGACATTTTGCCTCTTCACAAACCGTATTTAACTCATTATTACGCATAAGGTTACGCACTTCAGTATAGTTTGAGCCGGCCGGCAGCCGCACTTTTAACCATGATGGACGTTTCCCTAACTCTTCCCTGCTTTTTTCAACTTGATCTTTATAGTGTTTCTGATGCTGATTTATCATATTTCTTATAAATTAACTTCTCAAAAATAGAGCTATTTCCCCTTTTATTGTAATTAAATTTCAGTGAAGTTTTCTAAAATATTCTTTACATCCGCCAGGAATCTCCCGCCGGCCATTCCGTCAACCAGTCTATGGTCATGTGAAAGTGTCAAATACATCATCGGGCGAATTGCTATTAATTCATTTCCGTCGATATCTACAACAACTGGCTTTTTCACCACAGCCCCCATACCTAAAATTGCAACTTCCGGTTGATTTATAATCGGAGTACCGATTAATGTACCAAAAACTCCATAGTTGGTAATTGTAAATGTGCCGCCTGTGATATCATCTGCAGTAAGTTTCCGTAATTTTGCCCTGCTCGCTACATCCATAATGGAACGGGCTATGCCTGCAAGATTTTTATCCTGGGCATTTTTAATATTAGGAACAATGAGTCCGTTATTTTCTAATGCAACCGCTATTCCTAAATTGATAAACTTTTTACGTATTATTTCATTACCATCAATAGATGAATTTAGCAACGGGTGGCTGGATAAAGCTTTTATTACAGCATATGAAACGAATGTCAAATAGGTTAGTTTTATACCGTTCTGTAGATAAAACTCATCTTTATGTTTTTCGAGGTATCGACTTATACGGTACATATCAACTTCCACTACCCCTGTTACGTGTACAGAAGTATCTCTGCTCTCAATCATGTGATGCATGATTTTTTGCCGAATATTATCCATGGTTACCCGTTCTATGGCTCCTCCGGGGTAAACTTGTCCACCCTGGGGTATTTCCAAGACCGGAGATTTTGTAACAACCGGGGCATTTCGCAACTCAATGTACCCCAAGATATCCTTTTTAGAGACACGACCATCCACACCGGTCCCCCGTATAGAGGATAGTTCAGACAGCGCTATACCTTCTTTTTCGGCAATACTTAATACGAGTGGTGAGTAGAACTTGGTTGAAGAATTTAACTTTGGGGATTCTTTCGCCTGTTCTTTTCCCCTAATTTCTGTAACCGTGGTCTGAAGATTATCTTTTTGCTCCATTATTTTCTCTTCACTAGTAAGAGATATACCCGTGTTGCTTTTCAACCGGGCAACAGTTTCACCCACGGATAGTGTTTCAGTTTCATTGGCAAGAATTTCAATGACAATTCCATCAACAGGGCTGGGAATTTCTGCATCGACTTTATCCGTGCTGATTTCAAACAAAATTTCGTCACGTTTTATGGATTCACCAACCTTTTTGTGCCACCGGAGTATTGTCCCTTCCATGATGGATTCACCCATTTTAGGCATAGGAATATCAATAGTTGAATATTCTGTATTTTCCGGCTTTACTGATTCGGTAATCCTTATAGGCGACTGTGGAACTGAACTCTCGGTGCTTTTCATCTTTGCAACTATTTTGCCAACTTCTAAAGTACTCCCTACTTCGGCAAGAATTTCAGACAATATTCCATCCGCCGGGGCCGGTATTTCTGTATCGACTTTATCTGTGCTAATCTCAAATATAATCTCATCTTTTTTTATCGGATCACCAATTTTCTTGTGCCATGCTATAATGGTACCCTCGGTAATGCTTTCCCCCATTTTAGGCATTATTATTTCTATTTCCATTTCCATACCTGTAAATCAATATAATAACAGTGATTTGATCGAGTTGTAGATCAAACCCCTGTTTGGTAAAATTTCATTTTCCAATACCGGTGCATACGGAATTGGTGTATCCTTCGCCGCAACTCTTTTCACCGGTCCGTCGAGGAACTGAAAACATTCGTCAGAGATTCTGGCCGCAATTTCGGCACCATATCCGGCTGTAAATGTATCTTCGTGAATTACTATAGCTTTATTAGTTTTCTGGACTGAATTAAATATGGTTTCCGTGTCAAGAGGAATAATTGTTCTTAAATCAATTACCTCAACTGAATATCCTTCATCTGCCAATTTTTTTGCAGCGAAAACAGAATCCCACAATGAAGCACCATACGAAACGACAGTTATATCCTTTCCAGGATGTACGATTTTAGCTTTGCCAAACGGAACGAGATAATCTGCATCAGGCTCAGGACTCATTGCATAGCTCTGACGGTACAAGCCTTTATGTTCACAAAACAAAACCGGATCATGTAATCTGCAAGCCGTTTTAAGTAATCCTTTAGCATCTGCCGCGTTTGAAGGGTATGCGATTAAAATTCCGGGTACATGGGCAAATATTGATTCAATATTCTGACTGTGATATAAGCCGCCATGGATATATCCACCCACCGCTACACGTGTAACAATCGGCACAGCCCATCGATTATTGGACCGATACCGAAATGTTGCTACTTCGTCTTTAAATTGCATGAATGCCGGCCAAATATAGTCGCCGAATTGAATTTCCACAACCGGTTTCAGACCAGTTAAAGCCATTCCTGTTGCTACGCCTATAATACTTGCTTCTGCCAGAGGCGAATTAAATACTCTTGCTTCACCAAACTTCGTGGAAAGCCCTTTTGTAGCAGTAAAAACCCCTCCTTTTCCATCGGCAATATCCTCGCCAAAAACATAAATATCCTTATTGAATTCAAGCTCCTCGTGCAATGCGTGGTTAATTGCATCAACCATTACAATAGGTTTTCCGGCGGGTTCATTTTTTTCATAAACTAAGTTAATACTGAAGCCGCTTTCATCCAACACAAAGCGCTCTGCCAGTAATGGATCGGGATCGCTGGCCTGAAGTGCCTGCTGTCCGGCATTTTCTACTTCCTCCTGCACCTGCGCTTTAATTTCGTTCAGTTCTTCAGTACTAGCTATTCCAAAAGTGGTTAAAGAATATGCCAGTTTTTCTATCGGGTCATTTTTAAAATCTTCTGCAATTTCATCAGGATTTCTATATTTTCTTTGATCATCGGAAGAAGAATGAGAAAATAATCGTATGGTATCAGCCTCAATCAGCGCGGGCCCGCTTCCACTTTTAATATATTCAATAGCTTTTGCAACTGCATTAAATGAGTCAAAGTAGTTTGTCCCGTCTACCCGAATCCTTAATAAACTATGATATCCTGCCATCATTTCAGCAATTGAGTAGTCCATTCCCCCACTCTGCCGGACAACCGGCACCGATATGGCATATTTATTATTTTGTATTACGAATAAAACGGGTAATTTTTCACGACTTGCCCAGTTAATTGCCTCATGAAATTCTCCCTGGCTAGTTGTTCCTTCGCCGGAACTTACGTATGTAATATTATTTATATTCCGTCGCCTTGAACTTAACGCAGTGCCAACTGCCTGAAGGAATTGTGTTCCGGTAGGACTTGATTGAGCAGGTAAATTTATATGTGTTGCGCCCCAATGGGCCGGTAATTGCCTTCCACCACCGGAAGGATCCTCGGCTTTACCAAATGATTGAAGAAAAAAGTCTTTAGGTGTAATGCCACTGGCTAATATGAGGGATAAATCGCGGTAATACGGAAACAGCCAGTCCACATGCGGGTCAAGTTGCCGTGCAACGGCAATCTGAATTGCTTCATGGCCTGCACCGGCAATATGGAAAAATGTCCTGCCCTGTTTAAGAAAAGCCATCGCTTTTTCATCAATACGCCGTCCAAGGTACATTGACCGAAAAGCAGCAAGTAATTCCGTTTTTTGCCCTACGGTTGGTAATTCAGCCGAGGGCGCTTGTATTATCAATTCATCCGTACTTTCTACAAGTGGTTCCTGCATGTATGCAACCTTCCTTACGATTAATCTGGTTCTCAGGCCTTCGACTTACCGGCATATAGTTGTTGAAATCCTATATATCCGCTCAGATCCTGACCTGTCTACCTGTATAACCCTAAAAAATGGTTTGCAGTTCCTCTACTGAAATTCCTTTAAAATCAGTATAATTAAACTCCCGGGTAAACTCTGTAACTATCTGTTTTTTAACTACTTCCGTGCTTATTGAAACTTTTATTTCCTGGGTTAGTGAAGTAACTTCTTTATCGGTAATTCCACAGGGAATAATCCCATGAAAATAATTCAGATCGGGACACGCATTGTATGCAAATCCGTGCATGGTAATCCATGAAGATATTTTAATTCCAATTGCAGCAATTTTTCTATTTTCAATCCACACGCCGGTCAGGCCTTCTATCCGGCCCGAAGTCAAACCATACAAAGCTGTTACACGGATAAGCACTTCCTCAAGGCCCCGCAGATACTTATGTGAATCCTGGTGCCAGGATTTAAGATCAATTATCGGGTACCCGACAATCTGGCCGGGTCCATGGTAAGTAATATCCCCACCCCTGTCTATATCAAAAACAGAGATCGATTTTTCTTGTAGCTCACTTTCCGATAAAAGCAGATTCTCTCTATGTGCAACTTTACCCAGAGTATACGTATGAGGATGTTCGAGAAGAAACAGGACATCGGGTAAAGACGAATGCTTTTTTTTCTCAAGAATACGCTTCTGGAAATCCCACATCCATTGATAATCCACATTCCCCGGCTGGCAAATCAATAACTCTCGATAATTAGGCATGAACAGATTCCCCATATGCTGCAGCAGCAGCTTCCATTATAGATTCCGACAATGTTGGATGAGCGTGAATGGTTTTAATTATCGATTTGGCTGTCGCTTCTAATTCGCGGGCGATCCCCAACTCACCTATTAATTCCGTTGCATTGGCCCCTATTATATGGGCTCCTAATAACTCACCATATTTTTCATCGAATATTAGCTTAACAAAACCTTCTCTCTCTCCAACAGCAAATGCTTTCCCGGAGGCCATAAAAGGAAATTTTCCAATCTTTAGTGAGTAACCTGCTTCACGCGCCTTTTTTTCAGTCATTCCCACACTTGCTACTTGAGGGTGGCAATAAGTACAACCGGGAATGTTTGAGTAATCAAATTCTTTAAACTCAGAACCATGAATTGATTCAACGCAATGAATTGCTTCAGCAGAAGCTACATGAGCTAACCAGGGCGCCCCGATAACATCACCAACGGCGTATATACCCGGTATATTCGTCTGAAAATCCAACTTATTGACCGATATATAACCATTATCTGTTTTTACACCGATTTTTTCCAACCCAAATCCGGAAATATTCCCTTTAACACCAATTGCACACAATACTTTTTCACTATTGATATTTGTTGTCTGCCCGTTTTTCTCGAATGAGACGGTGCAAAGCCTTTCTGATTCAGAAACTGTAACCCCTTGAACTTTGGCATTAACGTGATAAGATATGCCTCTCTTCGCAAAACTCTTTTCAAGAGCAGAAGAAATTTCTTCATCTTCAATGGGCAACAAATGATCCTGCATTTCGATTATTGTAACTTTTGTACCCAATACGGCATAAAAATAGGCGAATTCCACACCGATTGCGCCAGCACCGATGATTGTTAGTGAAGATGGAAGAGAATCCGGCACCATCGCCTCCCGAGCAGTAATAACATGCTTCCTGTCGAAAGTGATAAAACCCGGCTGCACGGGATAAGCCCCTGTTGCAACGATTATCTTTTTACCTTTTAGTGTTTCAATAGCTTCACCGGATGAAGAATTTATCGATAATGTTTGAGAGTCAACAAAACTGCCTTTCCCGTTATATCTCGCAATTTTATGTTTTTTAAGCAGTAATTCAATATTTTGAGAGATTTTAGCTGAGACTTCGCGGCTGCGTGAAACTATTTTGGAAAGATCGAAATTCACATCACCGACTGAGATACCAAATTCATCGGAGTGATTTTTAATCGAGTCGAACAATTCGGCACTTTTTAGGAGGGCTTTTGTGGGAATACAACCCCAATTGAGGCAAATCCCCCCCAACCGGTCCATATCAATGACAGCTGTCGAATACCCCAGTTGCGCAGCACGTATCGCGGCAACATAACCAGCAGGGCCGCCACCGAGAACCACAATATCAAATTCTTTCATATCGATAGAACTTTCCGATTAATAATTAATCATAGATTTGTCAGTTACTTATGTATCGTAAACAATTATATTCCGGCTATCACCTCGTGACAAGTCTGCCTGGCGGGCGTGCTCTGGTTCAAATAATTATCTACTTATAAGCTTTAACAGGAATGATGAATTCGAGAGTTCCCGCACCAAGACGAGCCTTACCCTCGAAGGAGATTTTGGCAATCATGCCCTTTTTGAAATTAATATTGACCCCGGATAAGGATGTCAGATCCGAAACATAATGAGAACAATCGGGTTCATGGCCAACAAATATCACATTATGTCCCTTTAGGGCATTAGCAAGTTCAATTATGTGTGTTGTTTTCCCCCCAACAATAGATTTATCTACGATGAACTCGCTCTGAAAATGGAAAACTTCCTTGATAATCCCCGCAGTTTCAATAGCTCTGGTTAACGGAGAAACAACCATTTGATCGAAACCGTGAATAAGATTGCGCCACCCTAATGCAGAACGATACATTATTTCTCGTCCTTCGGGCGTCAGGCGTCTATCAAAATCGTGGTGTGTTGCCCCGATTGCCTGTGCCTCACCATGTCTGACTATATAAATATTCATACTAATTGTCTATAGAAAATGAACTCATAATTGTTTCATAACTATCGCCATATTTCTGATAGGAAATTTTTGGAGCTTCAAATATTACAAGGAATTTCTTTTCAAGAAATGCAATTTCAAAATATCTGAAATATGAACGATGTACCTCTATTTTATCTGTACAGCGAACAGTATAAAACTTTTTCAAAGTCTCTTTTAATTCGTAATCAACAAAATTTTCGGCAACTTCTACAGGTTTTAACTCGATTACCGAGAATTTTGCTCCCTGATCATCATTTGCATATATAGTGCCCTTAATCATTTTCTTTTTTGTGCTGATATACACATCTTTTTTAATTTTCCAACCGGTTGCCGGTAAATTAAGAGAGAAACCTGCCTTTTTATTCTGAACATTGTTATATTTTTGAACAGAATCTACCGATGGAGTCATACCTGCAGAGATAAGAGCCGATTTTTTATCGACTATCTGATATGGTGAGTATTTACCCTTTTTCATGATAACACATGAGTAAACCGAGTCGTCAAACGCCGTGTATTCAGTAACAAATCGGGTTTTACTTGAATCAAACAAATAGACGTTTTCCGATTTTTGAAAATAATTATTCGAGTTTGTGGATAACGAAGCCATCAGTTTATTATGACTGAATCCCCTGAAAGTCTGGTACATTTGTTTAATTGAGTCATTAAAGACGATAAATGTACGCAAAGCCTGAGTAACCGTATCTTTACTCAGGAAATAAAAATTAATTCGTGTTAAATTAATAACATCCTTCGATTTAAAATTCTCGGTAACCGTTAACATTGTGGTAAGTTCATCACCATATTTCATTGCCTTCAAATAGCCATTAAGTGATTTATCAATCATACGAACAGCGCCGGCTGAGTCGTATACCGCAAATCTGTTATACAGTGGATTTGAAAACTCTAAAAGTACATAGTAATAACGGGCATGTGGGCGCACGGTTACACTATCAATAATAACCGAATTATAGGATTTCACTTTCGGCAGAGTGTAATCGAACAACTTACCCAACGTATCATTGGCTTCCTGGTTCCCTTCAAATGCAGATTGTACCAGTTGTTGTAGAACCTGTCCATTAAATGCAGATTCATGCTTACCCGGTAAGTATTTCTGAACATACTTACAGCTAAACTGTAGGCTTAGGAAAACACAAAGCCCAAATATTATAAGAATTTTCTTCATGTGTTTTATTTTTCCTGCTCAGGTTACACCCGGCAGACCTTATAAAAATTTTATTGGATTATATAATATAAAATAGTTCCACTGAACTTAATAGAGCTTATTGTTCATTTTTGTTTATATCTCGTTCCTGGTTGAAGTATTCCAGCAGTACTTTTGCTTTTGCTTCACCAATAACCTCTTTCAGTGCAGATAAATCAGCCGTTTTTAAGGCTTTTAGGCTCCCAAAGTGTTTTAATAATTTCTGAGCAGTATGGCTGCCAATCCCTTTTATTTCGGTTAATTCACTGCTAATAATTCTGTTCTGGCGTCTCTGACGATGAAATGTAATTGCAAAACGATGAGCCTCATCACGAACACGTTGTAACAGTTTAAGTGCAGAAGAGGTTTTAGGAATAATTATTGGATCCGATTGCCCCGGAACGAAAATCTCCTCGAGCCTTTTTGCAAGACCTATTATCTGATAATTTTTAATCTTTAATTCTCTCAGAACTGCTACAGCCATAGATAATTGGCCCTTTCCGCCATCAACCATAATAAGGTCGGGCAGCGGTTTCTCTTCATTTATCAGTCTGGTATATCTGCGGGTAATTACCTGTTCCATACTGGCAAAGTCATTCGGCCCGTCAATTCCTTCAATTATAAATTTGCGATACGCGCTTTTTTCCGGCCGTGCATCTTTGAAAACGACCATGCTGGCAACTATATCACTACCTTGTAAATTTGAAATATCAAAACACTCAATAACTCGGGGAAGTTTTGATAACTGCAAATCACGCTTTAATGACACCAAAGAATGTGGAACTTTGCCTTCACGTTTCATTTTCTGCAATAAAATTTCGCCTAATTGTAACCGGGCATTTTCTTTGCACATTTTAAGTAACTGCCCCATCATTCCCTGAACAGGGGTAATAAGTTTTACAGGCTTCCCCGCCCGGTTCTGTAGCCATTCAAAAATTACCGATTCTTCTTCCTTTAGCGGCTCAGTAATTATTTCATCCGGAATATCGATAAACTCATTATCGTAGTAGAGTTTTATCAACGAGGAATATAATTCAGAAATATCATCTTCACTACCAACCTTTAATTGCATCTGTTTTTTCCCAACCAGTTTCCCGGATCGGATATTGAATAATGAACATGCTGCCTCTTTTTCTCCCGATGCTATTGCGATAACATCCCTGTCCAACAAATCAGTACTAATAATTTTTTGTTTTTCAGAGAGGGCCTCAAGCTTCCCAAGCCGATCCCTGATGTAAGCAGCCTGCTCATATCTAAAATCAGCTGCCGCTTGAGCCATTTGGGCCTTCATATCCTTTATCAACTCTTGTGTTTTTCCGGAAAGTAATTTGGCCACCTCTTTAACCATATCCGCGTACGACTCTCTGGTTTGAAGTCCTTCACAGGGGCCTTCACATTTCTTTATATGAAAATCAAGACAAACTTTGACCTTCTTCTGCGCGATAGTTTCAGCTGTCATAATATGCTTACAGCTACGAATTTTAAACAGTTGGTTTATCAATCGTAGCGATGATTTCATATTTTTTACGTCTGTATAAGGCCCAAAATATTTCGAGCCATCCCTGACTAATCTGCGGGTTGGATATATCCTGGGGAATGGTTCATTTGTAATTTTAATATATGGAAATGATTTATCATCCTTTAACAGCACATTATAACGGGGCTTATATTGTTTTATCAGATTGTTTTCTAAAACAAGGGCCTCAATTTCAGAGTCGGTAACAATTAATTCTATATCATGAATTTTCTGTACCATAATTCCAATACGAGTACCCGGCCTATTAACCTGGAAATAGCTTCTTACCCTATTTTTCAGGTTCTTTGCCTTACCAATATATAGAATCTTCCCTTTTTCATTGAAAAACTGATACACACCCGGATTTTCAGGCAGATTTTCAAGTTTTATTTGAAGCACTTCATTCATATGACTCTAAAACTATTTGAACTATTCATAATGTAATTTAGCAATAGAATACTAATTGCACAATTCAGTTCGGTATACGAAATAATTAACTATTTATTTTGTAGGTTTGAGAGATGAGCTGACGATTGAAATATCACAAGTACAGAGGGAAAATCATGCATTTATTATCAATGAATTGGTACGACTCAAAATTTTGAAATAACTGGTAGAATTTATTCCCTATAGTACAAGCATTATTTTTCGCGTTTAATTACGAAATCTACTAATTGCAGCAGTGATTCTTTCGCGGGCGAATCGGCTACAGGGCGTAAAGCCAGGCGAGCCTTATCGGCACACTCGTTGGCAACTTTTTCTGCATATTCGATACCTTTATGTTCATGAACGAACTCGATTACCCGGGATACTACATCCTTATTCTTACTTTTAATCAATGCTCTGATCGATTTTGCTTCTTTTTCAGGTACACTATTTAAAGCAAAAATTAAAGGAAGAGTAATTTTCTTTTCTTTAATGTCCGCACCAATGGTCTTGCCGAATAATTGAAATTTTCCGTCATAATCCAGAATATCATCTTTTATTTGAAAAGCCATACCTAAATTGGCGCCATATTGCTCCAATGCCTGGTGAAGTTCCGGATCAGCAGACGCACTCATAGCTCCAATTACACAGCATGTTTGTAACAATGATGCAGTCTTATCAGAAATAACTTTGAAATATGTAACTTCATCTATATCAAGTTTCCTGGTCTTTTGAATCTGCAGAAGTTCTCCCTCTGACATTCTTTTAACGGTATCAGTTATTTTCTCTAAGAAATCGAAATCTTTCCCTTCAACAGCAATCATCAGGCCGCGGGCTAATAAATAATCTCCCATAAGAACGGCAATTTTATTTTTCCAAACCGCGTTGATGGACGGAAATCCTCTTCTTTTATCGGCACTATCCACTACATCATCATGCACCAATGTGGCAGTATGTAGAAGTTCCACTAGCGAAGCACCTCTGTATGTACGAGTACTAACATCACCACAGGCCCGGGCTGCCAGTAATACCAGCACCGGACGTACTTTTTTCCCTTTTTGCTTAAGTATATACGTAGAAATCAGATCTACTAAGCCAACTTTCGACTTCATTGCTGACCTAAAGTGATCGGCAAATTCTTTTATTTCTCCCTGAATAGGCCGTGCTATATCTGTTAAATTCGTTTTACTCACGTGGTTTCTTTACCGCAATCATTGATACAATAATGCTTACTTCATATAAAAGGAGCAATGGAATAGCTAGTGCAATCATCGATACCGGATCTGTTCCCGGTGAGAGTATAGCCGCTGCAAATGCTAGTACTATTGCTGCATGCCTACGATATTTTCTCATAAATGAAGGTTTCAATATCCCTATTTTAGAAAGAAAATACGATAGTAATGGCAACTCAAATACAACACCGCAAGCGAGCATTACACTCAGAATAATATCCATGTACTCTTCTATAGAGAACTGATTTTTTATATACGATGTTCCAAATTGGACGGCAAAATTTAAAGTCATCGGCAGCATTACATAAAAAGCAAACAACAAGCCAATAATAAAAGATAAACTTGAATATGCCACGATTGTTTTTATATACCCGCGCTCATTTTTGCGAAGAGCCGGAGCAATGAACCGCCAGAACTGATAAAAAATATTGGGAATACTAACAATAACACCACAAATCATAGCTACTTCGAAATACATCATTACCTGACCGAATGGTTTAAGGTTCTGTAGTTCCATGTGGTAATGTTTGGCAGGCCAGAGCAGGATGTTTTCAACAATTTTATCGACCAATACAAGACATGCTGTTGTACCAATAGCAACACCGGCCAAGGCTTTTATTATTCTACTCCTCAGCTCGCCAAGATGTTCCCAAAAGGACATTTCTACTTCATTCTGTTCAGTCTTGCTATTGTTTTCTTCTTCCATACCCTCTATTTCCAATTAAAACAACAGAGCCGACCGTGTAAAAAACCATTACACTACATCGGCTCTATAAATTACTTTATTTCCGTCTGCTGCCTTATGAGCGATACAAAGGGAACTGAGTACAAAACTGTTGTACTGCAGACTCTATTTTCTTTAGAGAATCTTCGTTTCCATTGCTATTAATAGCCTCATTAATGAAGCCTGCAATAGATTTCATCTGCTCTTCTTTCATTCCACGGCTGGTCATGGCAGGGGTACCAATACGAATGCCACTGGTAACAAACGGACTGCGCTGGTCGAAAGGAACCATATTCTTGTTAGTGGTAATTCCGGCTTTTTCCAATGTTATCTGGGCTTCCTTACCGGTAATATTCTTATTTGTTAAGTCAACCAGCATTAAATGATTATCTGTTCCTCCGGAAATAATGGAAAAACCAAATCCCATTAATGCATCAGCCAAAACTTTAGCATTAGCAGCAACCTGTTTGGCATAAATTTCAAATTCTGGAGACAGGGCCTCACCAAATGCAACTGCTTTTGCGGCAATTACATGCATTAATGGTCCGCCCTGAATACCGGGCATAACAACACCATCAATGATTTCAGACATCATTTTTAATCGATCACCTTTTAAGGTTTTAACTCCAAACGGATTTTCAAAATCTTTTCCCAATAAAACAATTCCACCCCGGGGACCGCGAAGGGTTTTATGTGTTGTTGAAGTAACTACATGGCAATATTCAAGTGGATTATTCAAAAGCCCTTTAGCAATTAAACCTGCCGGATGAGCCATATCGCACATTAAAAATGCACCAACAGAATCGGCAATTTCACGGAATTTTTTATAATCCCAATCGCGAGAATAAGCGCTCGCGCCGGTAATTATCATTTTGGGTTTTTCTTGTTGCGCCATGTCGGCTATCTGATTATAATCGAGCCGACCGGTTTCTTTATCAAGCAAATATCCAACTGCCCGATAATGTAATCCGGAAAAATTAACCGGTGATCCATGAGTAAGGTGTCCGCCGTGGGCGAGACTTAAACCCATGAATGTATCTCCATGCTTTAAGAAAGACATGAAAACAGACATATTTGCCTGAGAGCCGCTATGTGGCTGAACATTTACATATTCAGCACCAAATAATTTTTTCAACCGTTCACGGGCCAGATCCTCTGCCTGATCAACAAATTCACAGCCTCCATAAAAACGCTTACCAGGATATCCCTCGGCATATTTATTCGTTAGTACAGAACCGGCGGCTTCGAGAACCGCTTGGCTGACAAAATTTTCGGATGCGATCAATTCCAGATTGTTCTGCTGACGTGCCAACTCACGTTCAATAATGGCAGCGGCTTCCGGATCTGTGTGAAAGATGTTCTGTGTCATAAATTTTCTCTTGTTTTATTAACGTTCGGACTGGATAAACCAAATTTCACCTAAGTTAACAGTCGCGTCTAACCGGATGATATTTTCCTGAATTAGACCGTTTGATTTTTTTCCACGAGCCAAATAAGACAACGTGGTTTCAATATTACTCCCTTTGCTCAGTGGTATACCGGTACCGAAGTGAATTCCATACTCCTGCACCGAGGTATTATTGTATTTCACCGGGGTTTGCTCGTAGCTTACACCAAAACGGTAAACACTGCGGTCGCTGCCATAATCGGCCCGAGCCCCTAATAATGCAAAGCCCAGGCTGAGACGATATTGATCTTGCAAATTATTATCTGCCACTCCGCCAACTTTATATTTTGACCAGGCCTGCGAAAGATACTGAACATAAACATCTAAACCATTTTTCAAAGTAGCAGAAAAGCCGGCCTGATATTTAGCTGGCAATTCAAAATCCAGTTTCGATGTGTTTATTACATAATTTGAGTTGTATGAAGTGATAGAAACTTCACTATAGGTCGCGGGTAAAGTACTCGACAAATCAACACTGGCACTGACCCGCATATGGGTAAGAGGATCACCGAAATACCGCGCGATATCAGGAGAAATTACAGCAAATTGATACCCGTTTCCATCAATATCGTATTTAGTTGCATATTCTCCGCTGCCCATAGTACTGCTGGTAAAGTTCATTGCAGTGCGAATATCAGTCTGCCCAAAATAGTAGTTATATGTAAAACCTAATCTGAAATCAAGCGGCAGCGCGTATGAAAGTGAAAATGCGAACTTACTCAACCCGCCGGAACCGTCAAAATCTTTGCTGTAAGCGCCAAAAACCGTATCGGAAAATGTCTTACGTACCTGATATTTAATTATAGATACCGGTTCAATACCCATTGCAAGCGATAAACCATAGGGGTGATAAATCGGGAATGCAAATGATACACCCGAAAAATCGACACGCGAGTAATATTTGTTAACATACTGATCCGCGGCGAACATCGCGTTAGTCTGTAAACCGGCATTTAACCGGGTAATATCCAAAAAGGATAAAGCAGCCGGGTTTGCCACGTTTATGAAATCTGCATCGGTAAGGGTTAAACCATTACTACCAAGCGCAGCTCCTCTAGCCGAACCGGTAGTCTGAACAAGTCCCAAGCCAAACATGGAATAAAGCGACTGTGCTTGGATACATGTTGAAAAAATCGTTAATACGAGGGCAATAGCTCTTAAATTCCTCATTTTTGTTGCCCTTTCACTGTATAATAAATTTTCAATTTCGGCCTTAATGGATATATCGCAGTTTTATTGTGGAATGCAACTACATCTGCTCCTTCAGCTCCACTTGAAGAAAAAAGCATAATTGAGACAGTTGAATTTTTCGCGTTGTAAAACGTTCCGACAATACTGGTTACGTTTCCGGTATAAACATCGCCATTTACCGAAAACCCGGCTTGCAAATACGGATCAATTAAAGTAGAGTCTATACTCTTTACATAAGCAGCTTTCAATGTACTTGTATAGTTATCCATACTGCTTACAACACATAAATCAGTGCGACGGTTTAAAGTAAGTTCAGCATAATTGATTATGCAATTCGTGGGTAACTTTGATATATCAAAAGTCATAAAGGAATTCAGTACCATACCCTCCTGAACATAAAGTACAGTGGAGTCATGAACTGTATTTGTATCTATAAGGTTGAGTACATGCCTGTCAGCATCGCAATCAAACGATTTAATGTAGGATACATTTGTGGATGTATTTCTAAATTTATAGGTCAGTAATGGATCAGTATAACCATAAGATGATGAAGTTAAAGCCTGATACCCCTGTATTTTTGTGCAATAAGATTTTGGCACAAAAAACAATCCATTATTAGCTTCAGCGTTTGTATCTTCGGCTGCTACTACCCATTTTTTTGCTACGTTCAGGTCAAGCCCGATTATTGAAATAGAGTCATTATTCCAATACGTAATCGGGTTATTTGAATAAACTGCCAAATCTTTGCTAACTATCGATGAGTCGTTCCAGGCATAGCGCAAGGGATTTACTTTAACAGCGAATGAATCGGAAGTACCACCGACAGTGTAGAGTTTTTCCATTGTTATGGCTGCAGAATCAATCACAACTGCACCGGATAACAACGAATCCTTCATTCCGGCCCAAAGTGGCTTATATTTTAATAATGTTAAAACCTCAGTATTACCGGCTTTTCCCATTAGCAAATATGAAGCACCGGCCAAACCATATATCTTCCTTTTAGTATATGCCTGAACCGATTGTGAATCAACAGTAATAACGTTATTTCCCAATTCCTGGCCGGCAACTAAATCCTGACCCAATAAACCGGGGTCATCGCTGCAGGAGGAAAACAAAAATCCCATCCCGGCCAATAGTATAAAAATGGCTAAACCGATTCTATTTTTCTTCATGAACCTCTTTCAAAATAAAATTAACCGCATCAAGCAAATTATCAGCTGTATATGCAACTTTCAATCCACTATTTTTTATCACTTCTTCCTGGCTGGCACCTTTGCCGGTACGAACGAGTATCGCCGGAATTCCGGCGTTATTACCACATCCAATATCCATATGCGTGTCACCAATCATGTAAGAACCGTCTAATACGATATCGTGATCATTTACCGCACGATACAACATTTCCGGCGAGGGTTTTCTGCATTCTGGCGTTCCAGTCGGACTGAAATCCGGGTGATGCGGACAAAAGTAAAACTGTTCTATTTGGACGTTATAGCCGAATAAAAGTTCATTTATTCTTTCATTTACAGCTTCAACATCCTCTACTGTCATAATCCCGCGAGCTACACCTGACTGGTTCGATATAACTATCAATTTATATCCGGAAATCTTTAGTTTTGCTAAAGCTTCGCCAACCGTTGGCAAAATGACGACTTCATCGGGATTCTTCAAATAATCAGGATCAAAATTTATTGTACCGTCTCTATCAAGAAAAACTGCTTTGGAACCCATTCGAATCAGATACTCAGCACTTTCTTATAAAGATCTACATATTCCTTTGCAGAAGATTTCCAGGTAAAATCTGATTTCATACCGTTTTTTACAATTTTCTGCCAGGTCTTTTTATCCTGAAATACCTTTACGGCGCGTTCAACTTCTTTCAACAATGCTTCTGAAGTATATTCTTTAAAGGCAAAACCATTACCTTCTTCATTCTTTTCGCTATATCGCGAAACAGTATCTACCAGGCCTCCGGTATGCCGAACAACAGGTACGGTACCATAAACGAGGCTATACATCTGGTTAAGACCGCAAGGCTCATATTTTGAAGGCATAAGGAACATATCAGCGCCTGCTTCTATCCAGTGCGCCAATTCGTCCGAAAAGCCCAGGTAATACCCGAATTTATCCTGGAATTTAGCACCAAATTTCTCAATTGCCGAGTGATATTTCTTATCACCGGTACCAAGCAAAATCACTTTAACCGGTAATTTCATCAGTTTAGTAAAACTACTCATTACTAAATCGATACCTTTGCTTTCATATAATCGGGAAACTAACCCAATTACCGGGACTCCCGGATCGTAAGAAAGTCCGAATCTTTCGAGTAATGCTTTTTTATTTTCTTCTTTTTGCGTGAGAGTTTTACTATCATATTTTTCAGTAATATACCTGTCACGCGAGGGGTGCCATTCGGAATCATCGATTCCATTAACTACACCGAAAACTACATTTTTCTTTTTATCCAATAGCTTATGAAGACCGCCGCCCAATTCCTTATCATGCACTATTTCATGTGCATAACCCGGACTAACTGTATTCAGGCAATCAGCAAACATTAGTCCGCTTTTCATGAAATTAAGCTTACCATCCATCAAAATTCCATTATTTTCGGCACACAATTCAGCGGGCAGTCCGGTTTTTTCGAAAGAATTTTTCGAAAAAACACCCTGATACAGCAGGTTGTGTATAGTAAAGAGAATTTTAAAGTGCTCGAATTGTGGCTCATTTTTATATACAGTTTTCAAATAAGCCGGGGCAAGGCCGCATTGCCAGTCATTGCAATGGATGATATCCGGTATCCATCCCAATTTTAGAATCAACTCGAATATGGCCCGGTTCAATAAAATGAACCTTTCATCGTTATCCTTAAAGTCATTACCTGTTAACGGGTCAATATACAGGCTCTTTCTGCTGCCGAAATATTCCTGATTATCCAGAAAATAAATCTGCACCCGTACCTTAGGAGATGGAAGGAATGAGGAACGAATGGAAAAAACGACATCTTTCTCACCGATCTTGAGATTAATATCCTTTAACCGTACAACATCGTGGATTTTATATTTCCTGCTGTCTATAGCACCATATTTAGGAACAAGGATCCGAACTTCATGCCCGAGTTCCGTAAGCATTTGTGGCAAAGCAGTTGATACATCTGCCAGACCGCCGGTTTTAACAAAAGGAAACAATTCCGATGTTACAAATAGAATTTTCAGTTTTTTCGTTGGCGCCATCTTACAAAGTTTAATTGTTTAACTTTTAAAAATACAAAAAAATTTGTTTAAATATGCTCAAAATACCTTACATTAAAGGTTTTATAACCAATTCCTTCCATATTTTCGTATTTTAACCTCTCCCCGACTCTCTTTTTCCAATATATTTTCGCTTATTTGACTTGTATCTCACAATGAACAATATCCGGATATTATTCAATTATTCATTTATTGACTATTTTAACCGTTTATACTGTTTTCTACAATATAATTTCTACAATTATTATTTTGGAAAACAAATATGTTAAAACTATAAATGAGCGTGTATTCCATGAAAAATCTGTACATAATTCTGATCCTGATATTGGGTATCTCAGGTAGTACCATTCCCCATCCGAATGGTTTAGTAATTCCCGAAGCAGATTCGACATCTAATTGTTCCTACTATAGCCTAGACTTAATTGCAGGATACAACGGTATCTGTTTCGGTAATTCTGAATACTGTAATGGCTTTCGCATCAATTTCAGTGACTGCGGAGTGAAAAGAGTATCCGGACTAAATTGTACTTTCTGGAAGGGGTATTCCAATACTTTACAAGACTTTACTGTTTATGGTATCTCATTCGGCGTATTTCCGACAGCGGGCACTATGAAGGGCATTACTATTGGGTTGGCCGGTGTACAGGCATTTCATGAAATGGATGGAATTAATTTGACCTGTATGGCCCTTGTAGGTCAAAAAGCCAATCTGAAAGGCCTGAATTTTGGTGGAATGGCAATA
>JAJTBZ010000002.1 GCA_021286645.1 Ignavibacteria bacterium | reverse complement strand
TTAGGTTTCATCACACTGGCATTTGGGCTTACCGGTGCAGCCAGTGCGTTAGGATTAATGTATTTTACTATGGCAAAAGATTACCCTATGATTATTAGCGGTAAACCATTCTTTGCCTTACCGGCATTTATCCCGGTAACTTTTGAGCTTACAGTTTTGTTCGCTACCTTGGCCACCGTAATTGGTATGCTTACGTTCTTTTTCAAATTCCCGGATAACTCTCATCCGTTGCATGATACCGATTATATGAAAAGTATTTCGCTTGATAAATATGGCTTATGTATCGAAGCTGCAGATGACATATTTAATGAAGCAGAAGTAAAAGAATTTTTGATATCACTGGGTGCCTATGAAACTTCAACAGTTTATCAGGAAGAAAAACGTTTTATTGATGCCTTTTCACCAAAATTCCTCGGTTTTTTAACAGTTGTGTTTATACTTGTTTCAGGCGGTACTTATTTTACTTTGAATAAACTTTTATTTATGCCTCCTTTTACATGGATGATGCGGCAGGATAGGGTAAATGCTCAATCGGCCAGTACATTTTATGCCGATGGGTATGGGATGAGAAATCCGGTTGCCGGAACTGTTGCCCGCGGCTTTTTACCCTATGAGTATAAAGGGCAAAAGGAGCAGCCACTTAACCCTGTAACAAATCCACTTCTGCCAACTAAGCAGGTATTGGAACTGGGGCAAAAGAAATTTTTAACATATTGTTCACCATGCCATGGTAACTATGCAGAAGGGGACAGCAGGTTACGTGGGCAATTCCCCAAACCGCCAAGTTTGCATTCACAGAAAGTCAGAGATTGGGCCGATGGGAATATTTATCACGTTATCATGACCGGCCAAAATGTAATGCCTTCATATTCCTCGCAGATTACCAATAACGAAGCCTGGGCGATTATCACCTATGTTCGAGCTTTACAGAAAGCAAAGAATGCTACTCTTGATGAAATCCAACAGGTAAAAAAGGAGGTATCAGTAAATGGAACCAAATAGTGTTTATAAGAAAAAATTACTTCCGAAAAATGTACAGAAGATTGGGTTTTTGTTAACTGCAGTCGGATTAATCTTTGGTCTCTTAAGTTATTTAATTGATGCACATTTCGCTATGTCAACATATTTGTTTACATACGCGTTTCTGGTTTCAATTGCTGTTGGAGGAATGCTTTTATTTGCTCTTGAATATGTTGTTGGTGCGGAGTGGAGTGTTCCAATTCGAAGAGTAATTGAAGTTACAGCTTCTCTCGTGCCCGTTTTATTGTTGCTGGTTATACCTTTATTGCTTCATATTAAAGATTTATTCCACTGGGCCCATAATGACGTGGTACAAAATGATGCAATATTAAAAGCAAAATCACCCTACCTGAATATTCAGTTTTTCATTATACGTGCGGTAGGAAGTGTTTTACTGTGGTATTTATTCTATTTCTTTATGACTAAAAACTCAAGAAAGCAGGATGAAACCGGAGATCAGAATCTAACAAAAAAGAATATTCGTCTTGGCGCAATTTTTATTCCTGTTTTTGCAATTACCATCACGATGAATGCAATTGACTGGATTATGAGTCTTGAGCCGCACTGGTATTCTACAATATTTGGTGTCTATTTCTTTGCCGGTTCGGTATTGGCCTCGCTTTCGGTAGTTACTATTGCTACGGTTCTTCTACGCGAAAATGGTTATTTACATCCAGAAATGGTTGATGATCATTATTTCAGCCTGGGTGCTTTGTTATTCGCTTTCATTAATTTTTGGGCTTACATTGCATTCTCGCAATATTTGCTAATCTGGTACGCCAACCTGCCTGAGGAGACTTTTTGGCTTCTACATCGTTGGGAAGGTGGTTGGATCGTAGTTTCATTAGCTTTAATTATTATTCATTTTGTAGTGCCATACGCGGTATTATTATCGCAGCCTGCCAAGATGGATCCGAAACGCTTAAAATTTGTTGCCGTATGGATACTATTCGCTCACTTTATTGATTTATATTGGCTGGTAATGCCAAATATGCACGCAGAAAAATTCAGTATTCTGAGTATTATACTTCAATTTGCCTTCCCAACGGCTGCCGTTGGCGTTCTCGTTTTAGTATTTTATTACGGAGTTAACAGGCAAAACATGGTACCTGTTGGCGACCCCAAACTGAAAAAAGGATTGAAATTCAGGTTATAATAATATGGAACAAAAGAAAAACATTATTGCTTCAATCTTTGATAAACCGGTATTGTTATTGGCAGCGGGTTTCTTTCTGTTTGCCGTATCCTTAACCGGCATGGGTTTGTTTTTCATTGGTAATAACGCGGCCATGGTACAGAATACCATACCTCCGGTAATAGTAGATTCCAATGCTGTAATACCGGAACTGGCAGTGCAAGAGCCTCGTATTGCCGCTGCAATTGATATGAAAACAATATCTGCACCCACACCTGCAATGCTTGAAAAAGGGAAGGGAACATTTACTACAATTTGTTCATCCTGTCACGGCCCTGAAGGCAATGGCGATGGTGCCGCAGGTGTAGCATTGAATCCCAAACCGAGGAATTTCCATGCTACCGAAGGATGGAAAAACGGTAGGAAGCTTTCAGAAATGTTTAAGACTTTACAATTCGGCATACAGGGAAGTGGCATGCCTCCATATGATTATATGTCGCCTGAAGATCGGATTGCGGTAATCAGCTATGTTCGTACTACATTTATGAAAGAACCGCCACAAGACAGCCCTGCTGAGTTAGCTGCGTTGGATAATACATATAAATTGTCTCAAGGTACCGCAATACCAGGACAGATTCCTGTTAGCGGCGCTAAATATTTACTTGAGAAACAGAATCACGTTGCAATAGAAAAAATCAATAATGCAATCCAATTACTACAGAAGAAACAATTGGAAGACGAAAGTGCTAAATTGTTTTTTACAGTAACCTATCAACCACAATTAGCTTTACAAACTATACTGAAAAATACCGAAACTTTACAAACCCAGGAACAGTTTAAAAAAGTAGTGCAACTGGCTCTTGATCGTAACGGTTTTAATGCAAAATTTGTGCTCTTATCTGATGATAAAGTTTCAGGATTATTTCAAATGTTAAAGGCGGTGCTAAGTTGAAAAAAATATTATTATTAACAATTATTATTTCCGCTGCAATATTATTCGGCGAGCCTGCAAAAAAAAGTCCCGTTGGAATTGATGAGCAACTCGGTAAAATGCTTCCTACCGGGTTACGGGTTACTGATGAACAGGGAAATCTGGTTGAATTTGATAAACTTATTGATAAACCAACTATCTTAATGTTTGTTTACTACGAATGTCCTGGTTTATGTTCTCCGTTGCTTTCAGAAGTAGCAGATGAAATAAGTAAGATAGATTTGAAACCAGGAACTGATTACCGGATTATTACCGTATCATTTGATCCCTCAGAAAAGAGTGAGCTTGCGTTAAAAAAGAAAAAAAACTATCTCAGTACCGCGGGAATAGCCGTTCCTGATGATGGCTGGAGATTTCTGACTGCTGATAGTAATACAATAGCTCAGCTAACTGATGCCACCGGATTCCGATATAAAAAGGAAGGCGATGAATACATTCACGCGGGTGCGTTGATCATAGTTTCACCAACCGGTAAAATCACCCGATACTTACTCGGTACCGATTTCCTGCCATTTGATATGAAAATGGCACTTATTGAAGCTTCTTCAGGTACAGTTAGCCCTACAATTGCAAAAGTGTTAAAGTACTGTTTTAAATATGACCCCGAAGGTCGCAAATATGTTCTGAATGTTACCAGAATAGCAGGTACTGCAATTATTATGATGACATTGGTATTTGTTGGTTATTTGACCGTTGGCCGGAAGAAAAAAGAAAAAATTAACGAGCAGAGGTAATACGAATATGAACAATAATGCTGCTGATAACTCGGTAAGCTATCTGCACTACAAAGGGAAATATTCAGGTCTAAAGGCGTGGATACTTTCGACTGATCATAAGAGAATCGGTTTACTTTACATGGTAACCATGCTGTTCTTTTTTTCAGTCGGGGTTACCTTTGGTGTACTTATGAGGCTGGAACTTTTAACTCCCGGTAAAACAATAGTTGGTCCGCAAACGTATAATTCATTCTTTACGTTGCATGGTATAATCATGATATTTTTATTCATTATACCCGGGCTGCCGGCGGTATTTGGAAATTTCTTTCTCCCGATCATGATTGGGGCTAAAGATGTTTCTTTCCCTCGATTGAATTTACTTTCCTGGTGGCTATTCTTAGCCGGTGGTATTATGGCTATTGTATCGGTATTAATGCCCGGCGGACCTGTTGATACAGGCTGGACTTTTTATATTCCATACAGTGTGCGAACCAATACGAATGTTATACCTGCCTTGTTGGCGGCTTTTACATTAGGGTTTTCTTCAATCCTGACCGGTATTAATTTTGTTACTACAATACATCGGTTAAGAGCTCCCGGTATGGGATGGTTTAAAATGCCGCTGTTTATTTGGTCATTATATTCTACTGCATGGATTCAAATACTAGCAACGCCTATTGTTGGTATAACATTATTGCTTGTTGTCTTTGAGCGTTTATTTGGTGTGGGTATATTTGACCCGGCATTAGGCGGTGATCCTGTCCTATATCAACATTTGTTCTGGATATATTCGCATCCGGCAGTATATATTATGATACTCCCCGCGATGGGTGTAATTTCTGAAATTATTCCGGTGTTCTCGCATAGAACAATTTTCGGATATAAATTCATTGCTCTTTCCAGTGTAGCAATTGCTCTTCTCGGTTCTCTCGTATGGGCGCATCACATGTTCACTGTAGGTATGAGCGGAACTGCAATGTTTTTATTTTCATTGCTTACATTTATTGTAGCTATTCCCAGTGCAATAAAAGTATTTAACTGGGTTTCAACTTTATATAAAGGCTCAATTCAAACTGATCCTCCATTACTATTTGCACTCGCATTTATCTTCCTGTTTTCTATTGGAGGATTTACCGGCCTGATTCAGGGTGCTCTTTCAGTAAATATGCATATTCATGACACATCGTTTATTGTAGCACATTTCCATTATGTAATGTTCGGCGGTACCGGCTTTGGTATCTTTGCAGCCATGCATTATTGGTGGCCAAAAATGTTTGGCAGAAAATATGATTTTAAACGTGCCAAACGTGCCTTTTGGTTTTTGTTTGTTGGCTTTAATACGTTGTATTTCCCTATGTTCGTAATGGGGTGGTTAGGTATGCCGAGGCGTTATTATGACTACTTACCACAATATCAGGTGTATCATGTTATCTCAACCGTCGGATCGTGGATACTGGTTACGGGACTTTTCCTGATGTTCAAAAATCTGGTAAGTGCTTTAATGTATGGTGAAAAAACTACTGAGCAAAATCCATGGGGCGGAGAAACTTTAGAATGGTCAACTACTACGCCGCCGCCATTAGAAAATTTCGCAGTAATTCCGGTTGTTACAGATGCCCCGTATGTTTATAAAGATAATGATGTTTTAACCCAGGAGGATACACATTGAGTTCAACAGAAGAAACAATTCACCATGCACATAGAGATGATGAGGGCTCCAGAATGGGTATGTGGCTCTTTCTGTTCACCGAATTATTATTATTCGGGGGTATGTTTCTAGCATATTCTGTGTACCGTTATATGCATCAGGCAGAATTCCATATTGCTGCCAAGGAATTAAGTACCTTAATGGGTACTTTGAATACCCTTATACTTTTAACAAGTAGTTTAACAATGGCTTTAGCCATTGCAGCATTGCAGAATAATAAGAAGGTGCTTTCTCTTATTTTACAGGGAACTACGTTGGTCTTCGCTTTGTGGTTTTTAATTAACAAGTATTTTGAATGGTCGGCGAAATATCATCACGGACTCTTTCCGGGTGCTGATGTGCTTATGGAAAAAAGCCCAGGGCAAATACTGTTTTTTGGACTGTATTATGTTATGACCGGTCTTCACGGCTTGCACGTAATTATCGGTATGTTGATTATATCATACATGTCTTTAGGAACAGCCAAAAATAAAATCACTGCCGATAATCATGTCAGGCTTGAGGCAGCAGGGTTATACTGGCACCTCGTTGATATTATATGGATTTTCCTTTTCCCATTATTCTATCTTATTTCGTAGGAGCATAACATTATGTCGAAACCAATTCACTCAAATTATCTGCCGTATCTATTGGTATGGTTTGCTTTGATTGTTCTTACAGGAATAACAGTTACTTTTGCCGGCATTAACTTTGGCAAGTACACAGTGCTTACAGCATTGGTTATTGCATCGATAAAGGCATATCTGGTACTTAGCATATTTATGAATATTAAACGTGAAGATAAGGTATTCAAAATATTTATTGGTATTAGTTTGCTTTTCCTGATTATTTCGTTTGCACTTTTATTTTCAGATTACAGTTTTGTTTAGGCAGGAATATGTTTACAACGTCAAATTATATCGAAACTGTTGATAACGCGTTCATTTTTATAGTTGTTATTTCAGCTTTACTGCTCATTGCCATCACTACAATAATGTTGTATTTCGTATATAAATACAACCGAAAAAAGGGGGCTAAAGCGCAGAATATTCATGGTAATACTTCGCTCGAAATAGCATGGACGGTTATTCCGGTAATCCTTGTTTTAGGTATGTTTTATTTCGGTTGGGTAGGGTATGAGCAATTATCTAATCCACCGGCCGACTCAATGGTAGTTCAGGCTCAGGCGCAAATGTGGAAATGGACATTCATTTACGATAATGGAGTAAAGTCCGATACGATGTATGTTCCAATTGGTAA
The DNA here is from genome assembly GCA_021286645.1 of Ignavibacteria bacterium. Taxonomy (GTDB): domain Bacteria; phylum Bacteroidota; class Ignavibacteria; order Ignavibacteriales; family Ignavibacteriaceae; genus JACPGF01. Next base: position 158 of record JAJTBZ010000002.1, on the reverse strand, counting down.
ACCTGTGCGGGTAAACCTAAATTCGCAGGATGTGGATCATGCCTTTTATGTTCCAGCATTTCGTTTAAAGAGAGACGCGATTCCGAATAAGAAGAATTTTGTCTGGTTTTCAGCGCAAAAGCTTGGGAAATTTGACATTGCCTGTGCAGAATATTGTG
>JAJTBZ010000098.1 GCA_021286645.1 Ignavibacteria bacterium | reverse complement strand
CAATTATATCTGCCCCGGGTAAGCTTTTCCCGTTAAAATAACTATTACGCAATGAGCCGGGTGTAGTGCCGAGGTATTCGGCCGCGGCTTCCATATCGGAGAAATTATCCGATAGAAATCTACGTAGTCGGTAACCGGTTTTAGTTTTATCTATTTCCATATAAGTTCTAAAATTACTATTGCAAGATAAGAAATTTCTGCGGGTGATTTTTACTCAAAGAGTGGGGTATAAAGAAAAAGCCACCCCGGGCACGGGATGGCTTTGTAAGGCTGCTATTTAAGAATAACAAGTTTTCGTATGAATGTTTTTCCACCCGCGTTAAGCCGGTAAAAATATACGCCACTTGCCAGGCGCGAGGCCTGGAATACTACCGAATGGAATCCGGCTGACTGATAGCTGTTAACCAGTTCTGCTACTTCCTTACCGTGAACCGTGTAGACTGTAAGACGAACGTGTCCGCTTGCCGGCAGCCCGTACGATATGGTTGTAGAGGGGTTGAACGGGTTAGGATAGTTTTGTTCCAGCAAATACTGTTCAGGCAATTTAGTTGACTGTTTATCCGGCACTATCGCGTTGGTATTCATAGAAATTACATTTACATTATCAAGAGCGGTTCCCATCGCGTCTATTGATTCATCGCTTACATCGCGCCACCGGATCCGAATATTTTGGTTCGCATAATCTTTCAGGCTGATGGTTTCTGTATGATAAGCTGGTTCAACATCGGGAGCCGCGAGAAAGCGAAGCACAGAGAACGCGCCGTTATTAACCGATATTTCGCAGTACGTGGTATCGTGCCCCGCGAGCCGTTTTGTAATATCCAGTGACCGGTCCATCCATGCAAAAGATAATTTTGTCGTTGCATCGGGCACGAAAGCAGGCGATGTGAGTATTGCCTGCAGGCTTGGATGATAGTTCCGGGTAGCTGCGCACCCGTTACCGGTATAGGCACCTTTAAGCGATTGATACCAGCCCGCTATGCTACTGTTTATCTGCCAGCCGGCTGGCGGCCAACTGCCTTCGAAATCTTCCCGTAGGAGGTAATTAGCTAATAATACCGTTCGTTTGACCGATGATTCCCTGTTCAGGCTGTCACGCACGGTTAACTGCAGTTGATGGGCTCCGGTTGTTATTGTGCCGGGTTTCCAGTAGAACACAAAAGGTGAAGATGTGGCAGTTGCAATGGTGGTACCATCAAGTGCTGCTGTAACCGTTTTTACACCGGTACCCAGGCAGGATGCATAACCCTCGATTCGGATAGTGTCTTTCAGTCCAAAATAGGAAGAATCTGCCGGGGAAGTAAACACGGCAGCCGGAGCGCCGCTTGTAATATTCACCTGAACACTATCATCTTTGAAGACCCCGGTAGTGGAAAGCGCCCGGGCACGTATGGTGTGCAGGCCTGCTGCCAACCCTGTTGTAGCAACCTGAAATTGGTAAGGATATGTCGTATCCGTTGCTGTAAGAATGTTATCAAGATACAGACTTACATTTTTAATGGCAGCGGAATCAGTTGCGGTAACAGCAACGGTAAAAGGATTACCGGAGGCAAAACTTGTATTTGCAATGGGCTGTGTAATTTTGCTATCAACAATAATAACATCGAATGATATTGTTGTGCCGGCCGACCCGATATTGCGAATATCTATACCGCCTTTAGCCCCGTTGGAAAGGAAACATTTCGGGTTGGTGGTATAATCGTTAAAAGCTGTCCGCCCGGCATCGGAAGAGAAATTTGCACTGGAAGCCGTACCGCCTGCTGTTGGCGTTCCGCCTACCCGGTAAACATATATTTCATCAGGCGGGCCGCCGCCGTTGCCATCGCCAGCCAGTGTATTAATGCGATAGATAAGCAAACCGGAACCCGGCAGATTACTTTCAAATAAGCCCGCGCGCTTACGGTATTCCAGAACGAAAAACTCATTTGGTGTATAAGGCGAATTGATACGATAGCAGTTATTGGTATCGCTGGTTAACGGGCTGAGGGTATAATGGCCTGACCGTGTTATAACCGGGATATTTTTAATCCATGTTTTATTGGTGTATTTATATTTCATGTACGCGCCCATGTGAACATTATTCGAATTCATAATATCCCACGGACCAGCAGGGTCGCCGGAAACAAAATACCGGTATAAATCCGGGCCGCCGATAACATGGAAAGTTTCATGGCAATAGGTGCCGTATTCTGCCATGCTTTCAAGATGAATTGAATAGTGGTACACCCGCTTGCCGTTAATACGGGCATCGTACGTATCTAAAACGCCGCTATGCGGCCACAGGCCAACATCGCCCCACGGGCCGGGAGAACCGGCGAACATGAACATAACATTATCAACATAGCCGTCAGAGTTGAAATCTAAATCAATCCCGGCAGGCACCTGTGCCCGAATGGCGATTATAGCGCTATCCAATATTTCGTGCTCGCGCAGGCGTGCTTCCTGCGTTGTTTTATACCCTATAGTATTACTTCCGGAATATGCCTGGAAATAACCGCGTGCTTTGGGGAATACATAGCATACGTTCGTGGATGCATCACTTGCCGGGTACAGATAGGAATTAATATCCAGCTTGTTATAGGATACTTCGCGGTAAAAACTTTTTAATGATGTCGCCGTGGTGGAATTAAAATCGCTCTCGTAGGCCGAACGGGGTGATGAAAAAGCAGCATCATTCTGAAATCGGATGAATACAACAATTGTATTCATGGTTCCGGCTGCCTGCCTTGGCAAAACCGGGTATTGTGGAATGGTAATACCGGGTAATTGGGCAAAAACCAGGCAGTACCACATGCTCAGCAGTAGCACAATTTTATGTAACATACAGATCCGTAATGTGATTGAATATTTGACCGCCTAAGTTCGTCATTTCCACCGGGAATACCAAGCCGGGAAGCCTGACGAATGTTCCGGTCGCATTGTGCGAGACCTCATGGCAGGCAATGAATTTCTCTGTATTTACCGTATTGAATGCTATTAAAAATGCGCGGGAATTCTTATCTTTACAATCTATTTAAAAATGCCCTCGTAGCTCAGTAGGATAGAGCGACGGTTTCCTAAACCGCAGGTCGGAGGTTCGAATCCTCTCGAGGGTACACGTCAGGCCGAAGATTCGAACCAGTAATCATTGCTCAATGCGAGGAACAGAATGATAAATTCTATATTCTCAAAAATGCGCCTATTTTTTATGTTAATTATAATTTGTAAATAATTTTAAGTAGTTAACTAATATTTAGAATTTGCGTAGTCTCACGCAATGTTTTGTAGAGAAAACAGGCACTTTTCGATTGCACAAGAACATGCGGGCTGGATTGCATACATTAATCCGGATGCAGCATATCTTTACTATTCGATTCGGTTATCCGGTAAATTATGAATTTAAGGAAATTAATTTTGTTAATATTAAAAGGCAAATTAACTATGAAACACATTCTATGGTTACTGGTTTTTTCCGGTTTGCTTAATTCGGCATTTTCTCAACCGGCAGTTTATAACTTTTTGCTGGACTATAAAAATAATTCCGGCGTTATAAGCCTGCCGGTTGACAGTATACAAGAAATATCTTTTCAAAATTACTCTGGGATATTAAGAATAACAAAGGCTGACACTTCGCAGGTAATCTCTATTCCTGCCGACTCAATTACAAATATCGCTTTTCAAAGCGGAACGCCCGCCTTAATGCTGATTACGAAAAAAAATAGCGGCGGAACTGTTTCGCTGCCATTAGATTCGGTTTATCAAATGTCGCTGCAGGCTGTCAGCGGAGTAAATGAACCGAAAACAATAACCGCTCATGCTTCGGGTTACGAACTGGCGCAAAACTACCCCAATCCCTTCAACCCTTTTACAAATATAGTATTTTCGATGCCGAGAGCCGGGAATGTTAAATTAACAGTCTCCAATCTACTCGGGCAGGCAGTGCAAGTATTAGTTGACGGTTTTGTTTCCGGAGGGGTTCACCGAGTGCAGTTTGACGGCAGTAATATTCCTTCCGGAGTGTATTTTTATACTCTTATTGTGCAATCAGACGGAGGTAATTCGGCGTATAAATCTGTGAAAAAATTAGTTTTAATGAAATAACCGCATGGGAAAAATAATGAAAAGAATAATGGCATTACTGGTTTTATTGGGAATATTTCAAATAGCCGAGGGGCAGACAGGAACAGTGATAATAAAAAAGAAAAACAACGCGGGAACGATTATAGTGCCGGTTGATTCAATAAGGGAAATGTATTTCCCACAAAATCATCCCTGCCCCGGCATACCCACAGTTACTTATGCGGATAAAATATATCATACAGTCCAAATAGGCTCGCAGTGCTGGCTAAGAGAAAATCTTGATGTGGGAACAATGATAACCGAATGGAATGACCAAACAAATAACGGAATAATAGAAAAGTATTGCTATAATGACAACTTGACCAATTGTACAATATACGGCGGCTTATACCAATGGAATGAAGCGATGCAGTATGTAGCAACGCCGGGAGCACGGGGTATATGCCCCGCAGGCTGGCATATACCGACTCTTGCAGAGTTTGAGACATTATCAAGTTCTGTAGGCGGTAACGGCAATGCATTAAAAGCAATCGGTGAGGGTAATGCAGGTTATGGCGGAGCCGGAACGAATACAAGCGGCTTCTCGGCCCTTCTTGCGGGCTGCCGCTACTTCAGTGGTGGCTTCCACTATTTAGGGGGCCTCACTTACTTCTGGAGTTCCCCCGACGAGGATTATGTCGGTAACGCATACTACATGCACCTGTACAACAATTGTAGCAATATCAGCTTGTACGCCCACTACAGGGAACACGGGTTTAGCGTGCGTTGCCTCAAGGATTGACTATTGGGCTATTTGACTATTTAACTTTACCGCCTTTGGCGGTTCGATTTTTGTGAAATGAAATGTAAATGGCTTTAGCGGAAGAATTACCGGTATATAAGGCAAGTTACGATTTGCTTTTAATGATATTCTCTCTAACGAAGAATTTTCAGAAGGATTATAAATATACCATTGGCGAAAGTTTAAAGAATGAAGTAGTGGACGTGGTTACAAGTATATACCGTGCAAACAGCAGCGATGAAAAGCGCTCACATTTGAGCCGAGCGCGTGAAGGAATAGAGGTAATTCGTCTGTATGTGCGGTTATTGAAAGATCTGCACCAGATAAATGTAAAGCAATTGGTGGCTATAAATGTTCACATAGAAAATATTTCTAAACAATTAACCGGTTGGCAGAAATCGGTTATGAAAAAGGAAGGGAAATTGAGCGACAGTATATAAACAACGCGGCGGGAGTCATTTCTTGTTACGGCAGAAATGAGAGAGCCTTTAAATCCAACAGCCCGCCCCGATGGCTTCGGGGCAATTTTAAGTAGCGGCTTTTAAATCGGCTATAAATAAAGCGGTTGTTTACATCTCGGCCCTTCTTGTGGGCTGCCGCAACAACAATGGTAACTTCAACAATTTAGGAAACAACACTAACTTCCGGAGTTCCTCCGAGTATGATGCCGGTAACGCAAACAACATGAACCTGAACAACAATGATAGCAATATCAACTTGAACAACAACAACAGGGAAAACGGGTTTAGCGTGCGTTGCCTCAAGGATTCAAAACTGAAATACTGCCGCTCATAATATTACATTGTTATGGATACTGTTTTATTGGAAGATCTGTTCAACGCTTATTACGGTGCCCGCAGGAATAAAAGAAATACGCTGAATGCGCTTGCCTTTGAAATTGATTATGAACAAAAATTATTCCGGTTATGCGAAGAGATAGAAAACCGCACTTATGAAATAGCCCCAAGCATTTGCTTTATTAATTATTCCCCGGTGCAGCGCGAAATATTTGCCGCTGATTTCCGCGATAGGATAGTGCATCATCTTGTGTTTAATTACATTAATGCAGCCTTCTATTGCAATCTTAGTTTACTCCCGCCCGTGGTTTGCAATTCGTCGGGCTTTGCGCTAATTTTGTTAAGTGATTTTTCTAACTAATTAAAGACTCCGATGAGAATATAAACTCTGTTTCGTTAAGTAATATCCCTTACATGGGAACATTAATTATTTTAAACCGGAGTTTATATGTCCTTTATTTCCCTGCATAATGTTGCATATCGTTTGCCTGATGGCACAATGCTTTTTTCTGAAATCGATTTCTCTTGTACACGCGAGCATATTGGTCTTGTAGGTAAAAATGGCGTGGGTAAAACCTCGCTCATTAATTGTATTACCGGTAAGCTGCCAATCGCGGCCGGCGCTATACAGCGTACGGGAAAAATTGCATGCCTGCCGCAATGTACCGATGATTATCACGGATTTACCGTAGCAGAAGTTTTACAGGTAAATGCAATACGTGCTGCACTGGAGCGGGTAACAGCCGGGACGGGTAGTAATGATGATTTCGTGTTAATGGAAAACAATTGGGATATCGAGAACAGACTCCTGCAAGCCCTGCATGCTACGGGTATCGGGTATATTAGTCCCGACCGCCAGTTTAGCAGCCTGAGCGGCGGTGAACAGGTGCGATGTCTGTTTAGCCGGCTGCTGCTTGAAAATGCCGATTTGCTTATTCTCGATGAGCCGACAAATCACCTGGATTATACAATGCGCGAATTCGTGTATAATTTCATCGGTCAATTCCCGGGCGGTGTAATTGTAGTCAGCCATGATGTGCGAATATTGAACAGCGTGGATTGTATCGGCGAATTGCAGCCCGCCGGACTTACCATGTACGGTGGTAATTATGAATTTTACCGGGAGCAAAAGGATAGAGAAGAAGCAAAAAAAGAACGGGACCTTATTACCGCGGGCAGTGCATTAAAAGCTGGTGAGCGGCAATTCCGGATTACAATGGAGCGTCAGAAGAAGCGGGTACTGAGCGCGGGGCAGGCAACACGTGATGGGGGCATACCGCGTATTATGCTGAATAAACTGCGCAACAAAGGAGAAAATACCGCCGCAAACCTGGCAATGAACCATGAAAAAAAGCTTCAACAACTGCGCGCGGATTATCAAAATGCACGGCAGGCATTGGATGGTAGTAAAAGTATTTCACTCGATTTTCGGCAGGCCATAGGGCATGAAGCTAAAATATTGGTGTCGTGTATCGGTTGTAATTATTTGCTGCCCGAAGGGAGAAAATTATGGAAAACTGAATTAGAGTGTGTACTTAGGGGGACCGACAGAATACATATCACCGGCCGGAATGGGTCGGGTAAAACCACGTTGTGCCGGATGATGATTAATGAACTGCATCCTTCCACCGGAAGTGTAGAACTGTTTACTCAACGGGTGGGTAAGCTGGATCAGGATGCCTCGATACTCCATCCCGATCTTACCGTGCTCGAAAATATGCAATTGTATAATGATTCCGGTTATAGCGAGACGGAACTACGGATCAGGCTTGCAAGGTTCTTGTTTTATAATGATGATGTATATAAAAAAGCTTCGGGCTTAAGCGGAGGCGAAAAAATGAAAGCAGCGATAGCATGTATGTTTTCCCGGCAGTTTCAGCCTGAATTGCTCGTGCTTGATGAACCGACGAATAACTTGGATCTTGATTCTGTTGCTCAGCTTGCAGCCATGTTGCAAACATACAGGGGAGCATTGCTGATAATTTCGCATGATAGTGCTTTTATTGATGAACTGGGTATTACGGGAGTATTATCATTGGACGATTATTCCGGCTAAGTGGCAGTATCAATTTTAGCAGATGATTTCTCTATTGCCCGTGAACAGGGAATTATGTATTATTGGTTCGCGTGTGTGTGAACTTACCCGAATTTGTGCTACTGTACCCCTGGTAATTATATGGTGGGTGTGTAGTTTTATTGATGAAGTGCTATATCAATAATGATATAATAAACAAAACAGAGGAAAAAATGAGAACACGAATAATGATGCTGAATTCCCGCTCCCTTATGCTGCTGCTATGGGGAATTATGGGAATGGCTACACTTTGGGGCCAGAAAACGAGCGATAAACAGTTATGGCAGATGTATAATGCCGGTGTGCTTGACGCTATTGTGGCGGATTCATCCGAGATTGTACACACACTTATTCCGGTTACCCCGGACAATAAATACCTGCAATGGCAGACCAGTCTCCAGGGTAATTGGGTGCTAACCTGTGTTTTCACCCGCTACGGAAGCGGTTTCCCGGTTGGCGATACAGTTGTTAATTCATGGGGCCCGGTTTGGGTAACAATGGCACCGCAGCTTAAACAGTGGTTTTCGACGAATTTTACGGGTAAAGGCGATTGTTATCTTCGGGCTGAGCAATTATTGGGGCTGCCGCCTCACACGGGAGATTCTACTATTGTTGAGTTATGGGTACGTGCAGAGGATTTATACCGCCCCGCGTATGATAACTCTATTACTACAACATCTTCAGGTATATATATGACCGATACAAATAAGGCATATATAAACTGGTTTAATGGTAATATCATCTATTCGTATTTCCCGCAGAAAGGGCAGAAGTGGTACCCGTGGACCCGTTTGGGCTATACCTATGACTGGGGGAACCCGAAGAAGCATGTCGGCTTAAGCGAGTTTGTTCTTAAACCGAATTCACGAATGATTGTAAAAACAAACGTACCCCTGCCAAAATATATTCAGGGGAAATGAGCTATTCGTAAATTGGTAAGCCATGCCGCCCGATGCGGCATGGTGCCATAAATATCAGGGGTTTCATCTAAATAAAGCGATATATTCAGGTCATTTCCTGCTGAGTCGTTCGTATTATCCCGGGGCAGTTTAAGTATAATTTTATCATGAGGAATCTTTTGAACCCGAATAATGATACTCAGGTGCCGCCAACCGGTAATGGGAAGAATTCGCAGCTTGAGTTGCGGGAAGTATTGCAAAGGCTGGACAGGGGAGTTCTAATCGATGTACTCTGTAAGAAATATGGAACCGAAATTCCGGAAGATGAATTGGAGCAGCTCAGGCTGCTTGCAGAAAGAAATAGTGACTTTCCCGCTGTTACACTTACTTCCGAAGAGATAAAGGCATTACAATACAATGAGGAATTGTTTCGTTCAATCTTTGAGCATAATTCGGCTGCAATCGGGATATATGAATTTGATTCATTAATCTCGATGGTGAATGAAGCATACTGCCGTGTTTGCGGTTTTACCCGCGAAGAGGTGGTCGGCACCAGTTGGATTGCACAGATACCTCCCGATGAACTGGAGAGATTGATGGATTACAACAGGCAGCGGCTCACCAATCCCGCTACTGCACCTACTGAATATGAGTTCGGGTTTTACCATAAAAGTGGTGAGATTAAATACGTTTTAGCTTCAATTGCTACTAACACCAAACTGAAAAAGATAATTATATCATTCGTGGATGTTACTGCACGCCGTTTTGCAGAACAAAAACTGCGTGAGTCTGAACAGATGTTCGAGATTACATTCCAAAGTTGCCCTATACCTATGGCGCTTACAACTCTTCACGAAGGGAAATATATAAATATTAATGAAGCGTTTTTACTTGAATCAGGGTACTCAAAGGATGAGGTTATTGGTTCCACGTCGGATAGTTTAGGCTTATTTGTATTGGCAACTGATAGACAAACTATTGCAGAGACCGTGCTGGAAAAGGGAGAAATTAAAGGGTATGAATGTGGAATTACGATAAAGTCCGGTGAGGTAATTCCATGTATAGTGTCGAGTGCGAAACTGCTGATTCATGGCGAACATTATTTGCTTAGTTCAATAATCAATATAAAAGAAATAAAGTCTGCGGTTACGCGATTGGAGAAATACTCGCGGGATCTGCGCGAGGCGAACGCGACAAAGGACAAATTTTTCTCAATCATTGCACATGATCTGAAAAGCCCGTTCCAGGGGCTGTTGGGTGTTTCACGCCTGTTACAGGATGAGTATGAAATTACCGAAGAAGAGGGGCGTAAAGAATATATCCGGATGATTAACGAAATAGGAGGGCAATCCTATAAGTTGCTTGAAGACCTGCTGCAATGGTCCCGTATGCAATCGGGAGCAATAATTGCCAATAAAGAAGTGTTTAATATCAGTCAGGCTCTTGGTCCTACGGTTTCATTATCCGGTGAAAATGCGAGCAGGAAAAATGTTACGTTAAACTGGAAAATTGATAAGAATATCTTTGTTCACGCGGATAAAAACATGGTTCAGACAATTGTCCGGAACCTTCTTTCCAATGCCATAAAGTTTACTAAATCAGAAGGCAGGATAGTGCTGATTGGCCAGGTATTGAATGAACGTTACTATATCAGTGTTGAAGATACGGGTATAGGAATGAGTACACAGATGGTTGCGGATTTATTTAGTATCGAGAAGGTTTCTATTCGCAGGGGCACCGATAATGAGGGGAGTACGGGTTTTGGCCTGGCACTATGTAAAGATATGGTAGAGCAGCACGGAGGTCGTTTGCTTGTGAGCAGCCAGGAAAATATCGGCAGCGTCTTTACTTTCTCTGTCCCGCTGTTTACGTATTAAGTAGCAGAATGCGCATGCAGTGACTGGCAACCGGGCAGCATTTTATATCTGCGGACCCGGGGGTAATGAAACGGTAAAAGTACTTCCCTGATGCTCGGTACTTTTAATCGAAATGGTTCCGTTATGTTTGTCTAAAATTTCTTTGCATAATAATAAACCCAAACCGGTACCCTTTTCATTCGCGGTACCCGTATTCGAGAATCGATGGTCCGGATGGAAAAGTTTTTGAAGATCCTCTTCTGAGATGCCAATCCCGGTATCGCTGACGGAAATTGTAATACCACGCGTTGTATTCGCGGATGAAATGGTGATCTTACCACCTGCAGGGGTGAATTTAATTCCGTTGGAAAGCAGGTTCCTGATTACAAGGCGTATCATATTTTCATCTGCCCAAATAATAGTATCGGGCGAAATATCATTTTGTACGTTGAGGTTCTTAACCTGAAAAGGAACCGTCAGACTATCAATAACATCGGTAACGATATCTGCCAATTGCAGGCTGCGGAGGTCGAGAGGAAAATCCCCTCTCTGTAATTTCGACCATTCCAAAAGATCCGAAAGCAATTCGAATTGTTTTTTGATACCATGATGCAACTCCCTGCTGAATTTTCTCTGTTGCTCGGGTGGAAGTTCCTCCGACTCGGTTGCAAGCAGTTCCGATATACCAAGCATTACGTGGAAAGGAGATCGAAGGTCATGGGCTATAATTGAAAAAAATTTATCCCTCGTTGCATTCAATGCCTGAAGCTCTTCATTCATTTTTCTTATGTGCTCTTCGGCATGCATACGGTATCGGTAGCGCCAGTAAATAAGAATGGATATACCAATAAAGAGTACTGTAATAATGGCCCAATAATTCCGTTGCGCGTGTGAAAGTTCTAAATCTTTATGCAGTAAACTATTCTCTATCTGGTTCTTCTCATTTTCATAAACCGCTTCCATCTCTTTCACACCCGAGAGATTTTCTTTGCTGAGAATGGAATCTTTTAACTCGGCGCTTTTCCGTGCGTATATAAGGGCTTTTGCATATTGGTTTGATGCTTCATAGTATGCTGACATCGCATTATACGCAGAGAGTAATACACTATATTCGGGCATATCATTGGCAAGACTTAATCCCTCATTCAAATATTTTTCCGCGCGCGAAAAATCCTTCAGGTTTGTATAAATAATTCCCAGGTTAATGGCTGCTAATGCCTGCCCGCGAACTGTGTGCAGTTCTCTGGCCGTATTATAGTTCGCCAATTGAAGGGGTAAGGCGGCATTGTATTTTTTTTGTTTTAAAAACACATCGGCCAGGGCATTGGTGTTTCGTACAATTTCGCTGTTTTTAGGCGAATGTTTAAAAAACTCTTCAACTTGTTTGAATGTTTCCATTGCCTTGGCGAAATTATTGTTATAGGCATAGGCCCTTGCAATTTCCATGAGCGTAAGTATACACCCTTCTGAATCGGCTACTTCCTTTCGCAAGTTAAAAGCATACTGCATATACTCAAGGGCTTTAGGATAGTTTTGCTGATCCTCATAAATAAAGCCTATACTGATTTGAGAATACGCGATGCCATATTTGTAATTAATGCTCTCAAATGCTTTACGTCCGCGAAGTACGTGCTCCATTGCAGCAGTGTAATACCCCTTCAATCGATACGCGCCGCCAATGTTATTTTCGGCGAACCCCATTTCAACTTTATTCTGTGTCTCTTCGGCAAGCGCCAACGCCATACGAAGGTAAGCGATAGATTTATCATAATATCCCAGAACTCTGCATATTATTCCAACAAGGTTAAGAGAGCGGGCCTTTAGCGATTTATTGCCAATCTTATCGCTAATTTCGAGTGCTTTTTGGCCGCATTCAAGCGAAAAAGGAGGATTTGTGCTGCGATAATGCCAGCACAGCTCGTTTAAGTGTTTTATTTTTATGGTATCGTGTGCTTTGCCGAGACTGTTAAGGACAGAATCAACCTGTAGTTGAGTTGCGAATGAAAGAGGAGAAAAGCCGCAGATAAACAATGCAGTAATTACGTGCCATCGAAAAAAAATCCACGAATGATTTTTACTAGTATGTCTAAAAGAACCCTGCCGCATGAAAAGATACAGGTTTACAAAAAAAAATAGAATTATTTAGTATAATAATGATTTTTACGTAATAGGCGTAGGATTTATTCGAAGAATTTTGCTAATAGCAGGAGAAGGCAAAAAAAAACCCGCGTAAAGCGGGTTTTTGAGGAATCGCGTGATATTAAATCTCCGCGCCAAACTTATCTTCAACTTCAGCAATGTATTTTTTAGTGGCTTCCGGAAGGTCCTTCCAGATCCTGATAGCCAAGAACATTCCAATTAATGCAAAAGGCATTAAGAAAATTGGCCACCAATGCCAGCTTCTTGAGGCGAGATACCCGATACTGATAGACTGGATACCGCTGCCTAAATAAACAAAACCATCAACGATGCCTGAGCAGGTTGCGGTTGCTTTTCGCCCGCCAAAATCGGCTGCTGCGGTTCCGGACATAAGCGAATGGACACCAATAACAGCCATAGAAATAAGAACCGCTGCTGAGCCAACGACAAATGCCGAAGATGTTAAAAATACTGCCATAAGAGCAATCATAATAAACATGAAAGCAGATAAGAACACAACTGGCGGCCCCCTGCGCGAGCGGAAAAAGTTATCGGAAATGAGTCCGCCGAGGAACCCTCCGATAATGCCGAATATACAGAGTAACAGTCCCCAGTGTTCTAAAAAGAACTCGGACCCTGGTATCTTTGTTTCTCTGCCGAATACATTATACCATTGCATAATTCCGTTTCGGATAACGCCCGATGTTAATTCAATAAGCGCAATGATAATCATTAAAGGGCTGGTGAAAACTTTTTTAAGCAGCTCTCCCCAGGAGTATTCTTTATCCATTTCGCCCGAAGAGGCATCATGTGTATCAAAATGCGGGAAATTGGCTTCTTCCGGTGTGTCCTTTATTGCGAAATAGTCAATAAGAGCCCAAAAAACCATAATAACAGCCGGGATGAAGAACACCGCCCAAATAGCATCTACGGGACGAGTATCGACGGCAAAAATCGTTCGAAGCAGATTACCGAGCCAATTTTGAGTATGATTGTTTACTTTAATCATATCTACAATTGCCTGGCCCCAGTCAAAGGCGAAATACACACCGAAGGAAATAAGTGTACCAAAAATAGCACCGAATACACCCCGTTCGCGAACATGGAACCAGTATGCTTTTACTTTGATAATTGAAACGGCACCGTAACTTTGAAAATACATGTTTATTGAATACAGCACCGAAAACCAGACAACCAGCTGTAATTGTGCTTTACCCGTTAATACCATGTACGTTAAAATACCCAGAAAAATATTCGCGACCGATGAGCCTATAGAAGATATGAGAATACCCGCTTTGCCGCCAATTTTATCCACCAAAGGGCCGTTAATGAGGAACGAAAAAGCATACGTTATAGTGCCAATGCCAAATATAACTCCAAAATCTTCCTTCGACATCAGACTGCCCAAGGCATTTTTCGAAACATTGAGATTATACCGACCCATATATAAAAACGCGTAAGACATACCGAGTGGGAACCAGTTTATGAATCGACGAACCATAAACCAACTGCTATGCTTAAGGGGATTATTATAGAAATATAAAGCGATGATGGCCGCGAGAGAAAGTAGGACTATTATTATACCCATAATTAGCCTTTTCCTTGCATAAATAGAAGTTCACCCTCTGCCGGAGAAACAAAAAAGGCACAGCAAGTACGTGCACTATCTATGAAAGAATGATATTTAACCATTATTTAATTTGTAAATAAATAATATTTGAGTGTTGTGGGCGAAAACCCATTTTACAGAAAATAAATATATCGGTTTGGGGACTCAATACCAAGTTAAGGATTTGTTAAGAAACCACAGGTTTAAAAAGATCAAAATGAGTATTGGTTTATAATATAATGTAATTACGATTAGATGCATGTATAATTACGGAAATATTGGATAAATGCGTTATAATAGACGGTAAAATTTGTGAAGAAAAACATGAAAAAATATTTCGCCTTAATTTTTAAACCGGTAGTAAATTGTAATTACCGGTAAAATAATTCCAGAGAGAAACCAGTTTTCGGATAAACTCCGTGTTGGCAGTTAAGAAAAAATCTGTAATTTGGCTCGTAATAATTACAGAGAAATGGTGTCCGCTAAAAATAATCACCCACGTAATTTCTTGGTCGTTGCTGTATTATGCTGTTGCATATTTCCATATTATTCTACAGCGCAAGAATCGCCGGCTGCAACGGTGAGGTGTGGCAATTTTATATATGATACGTTAAGCCGCACATTGCCGGTTTCCATTAATGGGTTTCATGGAAAGGTGATGATTAATTGGCTAAGGGCCAATAAAGCGTATAGGATTTTGCTGCTAAACCCCGAAGGCCTGCAATGCGATCAGATATATATCAATAAACCAATATATAGTTTACGTGCCGGTGATGTTACAGGGGACAAGGCAGATGAAATTATTATTGGGGTGATAAAGAAAACCCGCTTCGATCAGGCAATTAAAAGAAGGATATACATCCTTACTGTCAGATCGGGTAAAATTACTCCCGTTTTTCTTTGTTCGCGAACAATTCATCAGTTAGTCGAGTGTGGTGCTGCCGGTGATGGCTCCGGAAAACTGCTCACTATGGAAAAGAAACCCAATGGTACTTTCTGCGTTGCCCGCTATACATGGCAGAAATTTGGTTTCGCGTTCACTAATTATGTTTTTCAATCGAATGACTCAATAATTTGTAAGAGGAGATTTAATCACGATGTTCGGTAAACTATTACGCGTGCCCCTTCTGGGGTTTTTAGCCGGAATGCTGGCTATGGTGAATTTCTGGGGATGTAGCAGCGATAAGAAAGCTGAGACTATTGCCGTTGATAATGCTGACACACTCTTGAAGTTTGTTAAAGTGGTAAATATCAAAACGAAACAGGATGAGTGCTGGCAGTTAGCATATATAAAAGAATGGTACAAAGAACGGGTTCAACCACCGGAACTTAATTATGAGCAGGATCTGAAGAAGCTATCATATATCGATCTTTGGTTCCTGAAGTATGAGATACTTGCGAGAAATGGCTACCTCTTCATGGAGCCTACGTTGCGTTCACACTTTAATGTGTACAAATGGTACCAGCCAATTTATGATAAGCCGGACTATGTTGTAGAGGTGAATCCTAAAGAATTTGAATTTCTAAAAAAGATTGTGCATGAAGAAAAAGAGCGGTTGAAAGATCTGGTAGTGCCCTCGGAAAACCACCCGATGTTCAATTATGATTTTGTTATAAACAAACAACAGTTCTGTAATATTCCGGAAAATATAGAATCTCACTTACGCCGTGATAATTTTGTTATGATTAAAGCAGACCATGAACAACTGTTTCATGTATATGAAGGAAATAGTTATGACTATATTCCTTCGTTTATTACTACGGATTTGGTTTTCCAATTACTGCATAAACATATAGAGCAGATGTTCAGGAATATCGAGAACCCCTATATGTTTAATCTCGTTAATGCCATGATGCTTAGTATATATAACGAAGCTGCAAGCGGCGCGGCCCGGGCTTCAACCCCGGCGGCGAAGGATGGATATGAATGGACGCAAACATACGCGGCAATTGCCCTTTCGCTTTTGCAGAATAAAACATTCAACGTGCCGGAAAAATATCGGGATAATTATCAGGAGGAACTTGGTAAATGTCTTTCGTCAGATGGGCGCAATTCGCAGTTCTTAAACTCAAAGCTTTCGGAATACATGCAATTTATACCGAGAGGGTATTATGACAGCGACGAAAACTACCGCCGATATTTTAAATGTATAAAATGGTTGAATTCTGCAAAGATTGTTGTCGCGGCTCCTGCTGATCTTTCACATTCGGTAACTATGGCCTATACACTTAATGCATCACAGGAAGCATCGAAGTTATTTTCGCGTTTTAGTGAAATTATACATTTTATTGCGGGAGATGAGAATAATATTTCAATGTCGGTCATCGATAACATGCTTTCGAATGAATACAGCAGCCTTAGATTGGATGATTTATTGAAACCGGAAAAGCTCGGTGAAATATATGCTAAATTGAAAAGAGCAGATCCACGCCAGTTTCAGGTGCCTGTTGGTACCGAATTCGCGAAAACAGAATTTGCGAAAATGACGGTACTTTTCTACGCGGGTGCATATACACCGGATAACTACGTGTATAGCCAATTGGTGCATGTTAAAAATCCTGAACGGAAGCGTATTTTACCCAAAGCACTGGATGTATTAGCTGCATACGGCAATACGGCAGCTGATAGCATTTTGCATTATGTCTATAAAGAACAGGAAAACTGGGGTGAATATGATTCCCGGTTGCGTGTAGTGAAGAAAACTCTTTCGGAACGAAAAGTTAACCCGTCCAACCTGTATGAAGAGACGCTTAGTTTAATCAGGAACCTCAATCAGCGTGAAGCCCAAGCCCCGTATGCAATGAGAGCACCCAGATGGCAGCTGAAAGATCTGAATACCTCACTTGGCGGTTACACATTTATGCGCCACACCAATGTATTGTATATTGAAGAATTGATGGCGGCTGAATGCGGCGGCGGTGATGATGGCCCGCCTCCCCCTATCCATTTGGCGTATGTAGAACCGAATATGGCATTTTGGAAAGGTGCCATTAAATTGATTGATTTTATCGAATCCGAAACGAGTCGCCTGAAAATAAATTCGGAGAATATTTCAAAGATAGATACCAATATTATAACGATGCTGAAAGTTTTACAGAATGCTTCGGAAAAAGAACTAAAAGGCATGTTATTAACCGATAAGGAATTTGAAAATCTGGATGGTATTGGCGGGTGGGTAGAAGGTCTGACGACGGATATTCTGCAAAATGATCATATGCCTGAACGAGAAAAGGATATCGCCATCGTGATAAATGTTTTCGGGCACAGGGATTCGTTGAACAATGTCCGTATTCTGAACGAAGCTCTCGGACATGCGAATGAGATATATGTTGTCGTCCCCATCAATGGCTTACCATACATAGCAAAGGGAGCCGTTTGGAGTTATTATGAATTCCCTACCAATGCACCTCTCTCGGATGATTTATGGCGTAATAGTATTAAAACAAAAACCATACCGGCTTCACCAGTATGGCTTAATGATATCTTAATTAAATCGACGCCGCTACAAACAAGCCCCACATTCAGGTGTTTATTCTAAAGATTATTAAAGTGAATAACCCGGGAATTTATCGTCCCGGGCTATTCGCTTAATCAATTCCGGATTGTAATTTTTTTTTGACCTTTACTTAAGTAAAATTCGATTTATTCAAACGAGTATTCCAACTACAGCATCTCTGCCATTAGGTAAATAGCATTATTATTTCGGATTGAAGAGTATACTTAAGCAACTACCAAAAATTAAAATGAATATAATAATGCCGGTTAAGTAACCTTTAAGGAAACTACCTTTGCTGATTTTATAAACAATTAAACCTGATACGGCATGAACCGACAGAAGCACTATTGTTCCTCCTCTAAGGGTTTGGGCCAAACCGATAATAACGATTGCCAGCACGGCCACCATGCTGAAACCAAGCCCGACAAAACATCCCTGAAGGAATCGTTTGTTTGTATTTTTAGGTACATCCTCATTGGATTGGGGCAGATTATTACTCGAAAAATTATCGTCGTTATTATTTAGATTTGCCATGAGTTAACTCCCAATAATGTTTTATAATCATAAATAAAATTGCCAGAATGGAGATGAACTGAAATACCGATAGATGGAAATATATTACTCCTTCTTCCCGAATAAATTCCTGAAAAAATCTAAAAGTAAAGTATGCGAGCATCAGGTAATAGAACTGAATTCCGGGTTTTAAATTTTTTCGCCAAATTAATAAAATAACTGCGGACAGCAGAAAGAAAGTACTTTCATACAATTGAGCAGGATGCCTGTTAATGCCATCGCCAAAATTAACACCCCAGGGTAATGAAGTAGGTGTTCCATAACAACATCCGGCAAAGAAGCAGCCAACTCGCCCGATAGCTGCCCCGATAGCAATAGCCGGGGCAAACAGGTTTCCGCGTTTTTCATGTATTTTCAACCATCTCTTTACAATAATAACAGCGATGGTTCCTCCGATTAGTCCACCGGTAATTGTTTTTGCTTCAAGAAATAGCAAAAATGGCATTCGCCCTTGCAATAAAGCGGGCAGGTTGAGTATCATCATCGGGAGTTTTGAGCCGATGAAACCACCGAGAAAGGCCGCCAGGATGATAGAAGGATTATTTCTGTTTTGTGAAAACTCTCTTTTGCTGAGATAAGAATAGACAAAAATACCCGCCAAAATACCCAATAATAAAAAGAACGAATATGTTTCGACCTGAAACTCTCCAATTTTGAATAAAATCGGGTAAATACCCCAATTACCGCCAGGAATAGAATGAGAATCGGGCATTATTTCAATCCTTTAAGAAATGAACAGCATCCATCGGAAGTGAGACAATAGTAGATCTTGTACGCAGGACATAAGCCCACAGCAGAAATACTCTTCATGCCGGCGATGAAGAAAACCGTAGCCCATCCAATTTTTGGAGTAAGTAAATAATATGCACATAGAGCACAAATTGAAAGAATGGTTCCTAAAGAATGAGCAAATCGCATGCCTTTAATTCCCAAAGAAGTGGTTTTGCCCTTGTACAGTAACCCGATTGTGTACCGGTACAACAGGATCATCGGGGCGTACTGTACAGTAACTATTGCGGAAATCGCCAATAACAACGTAGCAAACCAGAGGCATGTAATGCTATGAAAAAGCGCTGCAACCCAAAACAAAATTGCCACTCCGTAGCGGCAAAATATAAAGCCTCCGGTATTCACTTCAATAGCAGTGCCGGGAATTGCGGCACACGAGCCGGGATAAGGTGGTTTCTGTAAATCAGTCATTCGATTTCTCTTGATAAAATCTTGGGAATAGCATTCCGGTGCGCTTCTGGTAACTTGTATAATCTGTAGAGAATTGTTGCATAAGCGCAACTTCTTCCTGTCGGGCCCTGTAGTACATGAAGGGAGTAAAAATTATATGTGTGACAGTGAGCGCGGCAGCATTCGAATGCACCAGCGCGCTGCCGGTAAAAAGACAGATAAGTGCAAAATATAAGGGGTGCCGAACTATTTTATATGCACCTGTTTGAACCAAAGTATGATTATTGTAAATATGAATATGGTTCCCCCAATTTTGCCCCAGGTGCAGCCGGCCGCTGAGATTAATTGCTGAGCCGGCAAGAACGATTACAACTCCGATGATGATACAGGCAACGGTAAATGCCGGTGGCAGCTCAATAGCACCGATACGAAATCGTATTAAAATAAAATACATTAGCCCGAAGCCGGCCATTGTGCCGGTAGCAACCAGACTTTTTTGAGAGTGAATGCTTTTATTGGTATTCGAGTGGGCAAAGTTATTCGCGATTGTTCCTGCAAGCAGCGCAACACAACAGGCTATAACAATATTTGCGGTTATAAAAATCATTTTCTATACAACATATTAAACATTGAAAAAGGTATTCGTTTCAAATCAGGCGTTATTATATGTACGCATTCTTTTTGGGCTGATTTCAAGTCGAAATTATATAAATCAACAAAAGATGTAATGCTGACCCTGAATGTATTCTCATTCAAGTATTCAAGCTTTTCTCCTTCGGTTTTAAGCGCATAAGAAAGCGGTATTATTCGGCGGAGTCCCTTAATATAATCAAAGCAGGAACAACCGATGCCGGGCAACCCGGCCTTTTTCAAAATACGATCAGCATCAAATGCAAACGTGTTGTCTATCAACGGAAGAAAACTGGTTACCTTGAATTCGCGGGTGATAGGAATATACTTATCCTTGTTCCCGCGTGCCAGATATGTAACGGCTACGCGTTCAGTATTGCAAGGTAAAGGAACAATATCACCTTTAATGAAAATGTCGGGAAGCTGTTCTTCAATTCTCCGGATAATCCCTGATAAAGTGAGTCGGTTCGCGTGAGAAAACCCCAGTCCTTTACCAAAAAAAGCAATAGGCTGGATGTTAACACCACGGATACAACTTGTTTTCATGGCGTAAGTTAAGATATCACCCAATTCATCTTCATTAATTCCGCTTTCAACAGTGGTTACCAGAGTCATGGGAATATTGAATTTCCGGAGATTCTCAATTGCCTTCATTTTTGTTGAGAGTAAATCGCTGTTCCTGAAACGAGAAGACGCTTTGCTTTTGAAACCGTCAAACTGAAGATAAATTTCAAATGTGCTTTTAAATTTGGCCAATTGTTTTACGAATTCAAGGTCTTCTGCTATCCTGACGCCATTCGTATTAAGCATAATATATTTTATGTTTTTAGTACGCGCGAGAGAAATGAACTCAATAAGTTCCGGGTGAAGGGTTGGCTCTCCTCCGCTTATTTGCAATATCTCCAGGCAACCACCTTCTGCAGCCAAAGCAAACTCCAGCATAGAAGAAAATTTCTCAATAGATAAAAAATTTCCTTCACCGCTGCACGCGTAACAAATAGGGCATGAGAGATTACACGCGTTAGTTATTTCGATTACAGAAATGCAGGAATGTTGATCGTGTTGAGGGCATAAACCGCAATCGAACGGGCAGCCTTTTAAGTGTGTTGTTTGAGTAGCTGAAATTGTACCGGGTTTTTCGAACTCTTGTTTCCAGCGATGATATACTGCATCTTCTTCAAAAAGTTCTTCTGATTCTCCATGAACAGGGCAGTTGCGGAGCAAATAAACAGAAGAATTTCTTTGAATAAATTTGCCTGGAATAGTTGTAACACAGCTTGGGCACATTGTAGTTGTAGCCCCAATATATATGTAATCGCGGTCCATTATTGGAAAATTCCCGATGTTGAATTTACTCGGCCATTAAAAACGTAATAACAAATTAGGGGAAAGAATATTATGTTACAACACTTTGTTTGCTGAACCAGCAGCCGGAATAGTTTTTGAAAATATTTCTGTATTCTCTATTTATTATTGTATAGAATCATTCAGGTCTTACTATAAAAAGCAAAAGGGCTAATGCCCTTTATGCTTTTCCTTTGCAAGTAAACGTTTACGCTTATACAAACGCTCTTTTTCAGCTTCCCGTTCCTGTTTGCTGACCTGTTCTTTCCTGGTTTTATTGCACTCCTGCATTTCTTTAAGGATTTCTTGAGAGCGAGTCGAAATCCTTGGATCTTTTAGCAAACGTGCAGCCTCCCGTTGTATCCTTTTGGGATTTCGGATGCGGCGGCTGGTATCAGTTACGCTAATTGATGAAACATTGCTTCGAAGAATTCGATTCAAATTGCAGAGCACAAATTCGTAAACTTCTTCCGTAGCTGGTTCACTGCCAAACACGTGTCTGGTTAACTGAACTTTTCCATCAAAAGTACTCTCGAATAAACCAATATAGAATTGGCCATCAAATACAATGGTAACTTGCATATATTCCTCTCTTATTTTGTTTACGATGATACTGGACATCCCAGAGAGGGAAGGATACGATATCCGCAAAGTGGATACATCCGGACTACCAACCGGACTGTGTTTTTATATCATCTGCCTACTTCATTATTTTGCAATGAAGTACTATTATTACCCGGCAAAATTATTCAAATGTTGCAGTTTAGGCAAATTTGAAATTTAATTTATTGTATTATAATGCGTAAATCTTTCAAAATGTGGTGGTATTTTATGTGGCATGTAGTAATTCTCTTTTGTTTAGCAGTTCTGGTTCTTCCAATTCAGGCGCAAAGCCGTCTGGAAAAATTTTTCTATTATGCGAAAGAAGAGAAACCGGACTCACAACTTGTTGTGCTGCGTGAATGGGATCGGGTGCAGCATGACGATCCCGAAAGAATAGTTGCCTGGTTTAATTATTATTACAACAAAGGTATGCAATCCGTAATTCTGCTTACAAAAGAAGAACCTGTTAACAGGGAATCCTATTCCATTCATGATACCTCAGGTAAAGTGACCGGTTATTTAACAGATACTGTATTACATGTTGCTGATACGCTCAACTTGGCATTTCAGTGCATTGATTCGGGCATTACCCGATTCCCGGATCGTTTGGATATGAGATTAGGAGAGATATACGGCTATGCATCCCTAAAGGAATTTGATTCAGCTACGAGAAAAATTGTACAAACGCTGCAACACTCACTTACAAATAATAACAAATGGTTTGGTGCCAATAATGAACCCTATTCAGATGGGAAAGCAGTTTTGTTGGAAACTATTCAGGATTATTTTAAGCAATTTGCGACGGCGGACGATTCCTCATTTGTATATGCAGGCGAAATTGCAGAAAAGGCAAACCAGCTGTATCCCGGTAGAATAGAGTTTATAACAGATTTAGGCGTGGTTAATTTCTATTCTCAAAAGTTTGATAAAGCAATTGAGTATTTTCAGAAGGCAGAAGTTATTGATCCAAATGACGTAATTGTGCTGATTAATATGGCCCTATGCTATGAATTTTGGGGGCATAATGAAAAAGCGAAAGAATACTATACGAAACTGTTGAAATCAACCGACGAACAGGTTGTACAAACCGCTAAGGACCATTTGAAAAAATTAAACGGGAAATAATAGTCCGGCTATCATACAGAAAGGTATTCACCCGGAAAATCCGTAATTTTGCGCACCGGTTAGAAGGAGTTTCTAACAGATTGAATGATTCAGCGCTGCATTGCCTCTTACGGCTTGTGCAGCAACAACAAGGATGAAGAATGTACGAATATCAAAAAAACAATAAATATTTTGCCCAAGTTACAGGTCAGATGGAAGCCCTGTGTGAAAAAGAATTGATCGAGTTAGGGGCATCAAATACCACTATAGTCTATAGGGGTATCGCGTTCGAAGCAGACTTTGCAACATTATACAGAATAAATTATTGTTCCCGTCTCGCAACAAGGATTTTAGCACCGTTGAGGCTGTTTCATTGTTTTAACTCATCTGCTATAAATAAGGCAGCCGCTAAAATTCAGTGGGAAGATTTTATTGGTCTGGATGATACATTTGCCATTTCATCTGCAGTAGTAAAAAGCCAGATAAATAATTCTCTTTACGCGGCGCAGTGCCTGAAAGATGGTATCGCAGATTATTTTCGTGATAAATATGGTCGTCGCCCGGATGTTGATACGGAAAATCCGACTGTTCGACTGAATCTGTACATTGAGAAGGATGAAGCAATTATCAGTATTGATACTTCGGGTGAATCACTACATAAGCGTGGTTACCGTATTTTGGCTGGCGAGGCGCCAATGCAGGAAACTCTTGCAGCTGCTATGGTACGAATAAGCGGCTGGGATGGCGAAAAACCATTATGGGATTGCATGTGTGGTTCCGGAACAATATTATGTGAAGCAGTGATGCATTATTGCCGTATTCCTGCTCAAATTCTTCGAAAAAACTTTGGTTTTACTCATCTTCCTGATTTCGATGCAAGTACCTGGGAACAGGTTAAAGGTATGGCCGATAGTGCTATTCGGCCCTTGCCTGACGGATTGGTAAACGGGAATGATCTTTCCGGTGCTGTCCTTGATATAGCCCGCCAAAATCTTGCGAGAATACCGTATCAAGGTTCGGTGAAACTGACTCAGAACAAGTTTCAGAAGTCGGCCGCGTTCGAAAATGGTGTGCTTATAACGAATCCGCCTTATGGTATTCGTCTGGGAAGAGAAGAGGAAGCCGAGCTGCTCTTTGAGGAGTTAGGTGACTTTATTAAAAACAACTGTAAGGGCACCACAGCATTTATTTATACGGGTAACCCGGAATTGCGAAAGTATATCGGCCTTAAGACAAGTCAGCGAGTCCCACTGGTAAATGGCAAACTTGAAGGCGTGTTGTTTCGTATAGATAGCTATGAAGGCAGCAAAAAAAATTATTATCAAAAGTATGTTGAACAGGGTGAGGCCCGCAAATCTCAGGGGACTGATGATCATGATGCCCGTAAAGAAAAACGTCGTGAAAATCTCGCGAAAACTAAAGCTGAATTGCAAAGCGAAGAAAGAAAACTAAAAGGAGAATTTTCGTTCAGGAAAACTGGCGAAAGGAATTTTGAGGAAGACCGATTTAACGGTAATCGTTTTGACCGTGACGACAGGTCCGAACGTAAACGATTCAACAGCGATGACAGACCCGAACGTAAACGATTCGACCGTGACGACAGACCGGAACGCAAACGTTTCAATAGCGACGACAGGCCGGAACGTAAGCACTTCAATAGCGACGACAGGCCTGAACGTAAACGCTTCAACAGCGACGACAGACCCGAA
>JAJTBZ010000095.1 GCA_021286645.1 Ignavibacteria bacterium | reverse complement strand
AAAATCCAAAAATTCTTTCAGCTCCCGGGTTCCAGACCGTCACTCGGTTATTGAGATCCCATTCAATTACCCCTAACGGCGTATTGCGGTAATGAAGAGCCATAAGCTGGTTCGACTGCTCAAGCAATTTCTGTGCGCGTTTTCTTTCGGTGATATTCAGGAATATTGTGGTAAATCCATTTTCGAGCCAGGGAGCTACCGAAATTTCAAAATACTTGTCCATTGGCTGAAAGTACGTCTCAAAAAAGAATGACTTTTTCTCGCGCGCCACTCTGGCATATTCCTGTAAATACGGGGCTTCACTTACCTGGTACAATTCAGTTGCCAATGTACCAACAGCAGCTTTTCTTTGAATTCCTAAAATTGCGCAAAATTGCTCATTAACATCTATTAACCGGTAATTAACCGGTTCCCCATTTTCATCAAAAACTATTGTATGTAACGCAACACCCTCAACCATATTTTCAAACAGGGCCCTGAACCTGGCTTCGCTCTCGCGTACAACTTGTTCAGCATGCCGCTCATCAGTCTGATCCCTGAATACTAACACGACACCCGTTATTTCATCGTGTTCATTCCTGATAGGGGCACCGCTATCGGCAATAGCGCGCCGCTCACCCAACTTGCTGACTAAAACAGTATGATTTGCCAGCCCGATAACCTTTCCTTCTTTCAGCACCCGCTGTACGGGGTTTTCAACTTCCTGCCCGGTTTCTTCGTTTTCAATCTGAAAAACTTCCGTCAGGTCACGACCACATGCCTCAGTTTCGCTCCACCCGGTAAGTTTCTCTGCTACCAGATTCATCTGCCGTATATGACCAAAACGATTCGTTGTTATTACCGCATCCCCGATACTGTATAATGTAGTTCTGAATTCCTCCTGGGTTTGTGTTATATACTTTTCTTTCTCGTATAGTTCTTCAAATACTTTCCTTTGCCTTTGAATATACCATAAATACATCATCCCGATAACAAACAGGAGCATTAAAACGGCCAATAGCACCAGCATTACAACCCTGAATTGCAGGTCGGCAAATATTTCACTGCTGTCTTGTTTGGCGACAAGAAACCACGGTGAATTGGGTACTTCACTTATGTACGAAATAACTTTCACGCCACGGTAATCCCTGCCCTCGAATACACCCTTTTCACCCATGGCCGCCCTCACAGCGGGTATATCCTGTTTGGCAATCGGTATCTTCAGTTTTAATGCTGCCTTAGAATCGAAGCGAAGCCTGTTCAAAAACACAACATCATCACCTTCGCGCCGAACTATTAAGGCTTCTGTTGTTTTACTGGTCGCCGGCCACGACTGAAGTATCTTGTATAAATTTTCATCGGGGTTGACTTGTAAAATTATCAAACTGACAATTTTATTGGAATAATCCCGGATTGGGGATATTATCTCAAGATGTACACGTTCATGCACTGTGCAGAAGTAAAAATCGTGAATCGTATAATCTTTTTGGAATGCTTCAGTTGTTAAGTATTTTCTTAGCTCAGGGCCCAGTTCTCTCTGGCTGGGATCTACGGAAAGAAGCACTTTAGCCTGGGGTGTAACAAGGTAAATATTCTCGTAGTTAAAATATACTTTGAATAAATTCAGGCGCTCCAGTAACTTTTCTTTTATTACATGATCAGCAGGATTGTGTATCCAGCGTTCCATCGCGTCTCTAATTAGCGGGCTTTTCGCCAATACAATTGCATCCCCCACCCGCTCATGTCTCCAGTTTTCTACCTGGTTAATAATTAGCTCACTAATCGATTGCAGATGCTCTGAGGCCTCATGCTTCATCGATTTCACTTCTGAGCTGTAATAGAAAAACATGGAAGCAATTAACAGGAGTGCTAAGCAACTTGACCAAATAACGATCTGTCGCTTGCCAAATTTGCCGATTTCAAGTTCCCTTTTCATCTGTTCATACCATCCTGAGTAAATTCCAATTGTACTGCCGCCTGTATACGGCCAGGGCAAAACTACAGTAGACGAACCCCAATTAAACGAGCTGATTTAATGTAATTTATGGATATTCCAATGAATAACCATTGATTATTCGGTAAGCGGCAACTACTTGTGCGTAATGCACACATCGCGGCTCCCCCCGGGAGCATTTTTCACTTACAGATACTTACCATACGTACTCTTAATGTAATGCATTTTTCCGAACTTTTCCAGTACCTGGAAAAATTTCATTGCCTCAATTATACCGCCTGTCATTTTCTTATCTGTTATCCGGAACTTTTTAGTACTTTTCCGGCATTGCTCAATAAAAACTCATTTATTATCAAGAAAGGTGCTACGATGAAGAAAACGGTGTTTGCTCTCTTATTTATCTTGTGCATTTCAGCTTTCCCGCAAAATCAGGAAGCCATGAAAGCGTATGAGGAATACATGACTCCGGGAAAAGAACATAGCGCGTTAGCTGCTATGACCGGCGAATGGAAAACAACGGTTAAAAATTATATACCGGGCATGCCAAATCCGTTGGTTACTGAAGGCGTATCAAAAATGGAGATGATTTTAGGCGGCCGATACCTGAAATCAGATTTTTCCGCCCAATTCATGGGTCAGCAAATGAATGGCATCGATATCGTCGGCTTCGACAACGCATCACGGAAATTTACCAGCGTGTGGATTGATAATATGGGCACGGGAACAATGGTTGAAACAGGAACCTATAATGCCGAAACGAAACGGATTGAGTATACCGGAAGCATGACCGACCCGGTGAGCAAAAAAGAACAGGCAACCGTTTCTTTCCTTGAAAGAGTATCTGCCGATAAATGCGTTCAGAAAATGTTTACCCGCTCGGAGGGGAAAGATACC
Organism: Ignavibacteria bacterium; assembly: GCA_021286645.1. GTDB lineage: Bacteria > Bacteroidota > Ignavibacteria > Ignavibacteriales > Ignavibacteriaceae > JACPGF01. Next base: position 27,737 of record JAJTBZ010000095.1, on the reverse strand, counting down.
CTCGTTATGGAAATTACCTACGAACGGAAAAAATAATTCTGCTGATTAAAAAAAAGTCTCTTACCCAAAGCCAAAACAGCCACAGGTAAGAGACTTTTATAAATTTGCCGTAAATTTTATTCCACCCTGTTAATGACAACTCTTCTATTTTTCGTTCTGCCTGCCTCGGTGCCGTTATCCGCAACGGGATAGTCGGGGCCCAAACCACGAACTACCAGACGCGACTTGCTGATGCCCCTGGTAACAAAATACTTATATACCGCCTGGGCTCGCTCCAACGAGAGCTTTTTATTTGCTTCATACGATCCCCTGCTATCTGTATGCCCTTCAATTATCCATTTCGAGGAAGGGTTTTCTTTCATATAACCGAGCAGCTTATCCAAATCCGGGAACGCGCCTTTTTGCAGTTCAGACCTGCCGGGTGCAAATGATGCGCCCGCGCTCAGCACTAACTGTTTTTCTATTTTCGGGGCGGGTGTCTCATCAAACTTCGGCAGCTCGATCGGTTTTGCTGTTTCAGTTTTTTTCGGACAACCATGCTCATCAACTTCGGTTCCGGCGGGTGTGCCGGGGCATTGATCGAGATAATCCGGAACCCCGTCTCCATCAGAGTCTATCGGGCAGCCTTTCTTATCAACTGCAACTCCTTTGGGAGTGTTCGGGCATTGATCAAGATAATCCGGAACCCCGTCTCCGTCAGAATCTTTCGGGCAGCCAAATTCGTCAACTGCCACACCACGTGGCGTATCGGGACAAATATCCAGGTAGTCCGGAACTCCGTCATGATCTGAATCAACCGGACAGCCATTTTGGTCAACTTTTACTCCCTGCGGCGTGCCGGGGCACTTATCCAGATAATCGGGAACCCCGTCATGATCCGAGTCTATAGGGCAGCCGAATTCATCTACTTTTACCCCAGGTGGCGTATCGGGACACATATCTTTATCATCATCTACGCCATCACCATCACTATCGTACCTTGTAAAAAATGCAACCGAGAAACCGGCAAATCCCGTGTAATACATATCATTGTTATTTCCGGAAACACGTCCGTCAATATCGTCATCCGGCGAAAAATGCGCCGCTCCGCCAATATTAAAACTGATATTCTGGCTCAGCACGAAACGCATCCCCAATTCTGCCGAGTACAATAACTCGGTTCGCGTTGCTTTACTGCCGGTTTTTTCAAATATCGAAGCGCCATTTTCATCTTTGGGCGTGAACCATGTGTATTCGGCCCCTGCCGAAAAATAGGGGAATACCACTTTACCCAAACCCAACGCGTACATAACCTGCGCCCCGGCCGCGGTAAAAGTAGTTCGAAATTCATGCGCGGGCACTTCGTCTTTTCCTTTTATATACCCGGAACTTCCAAGCAGCCTGAACCCAAACACGCTGTTTGAATAAAATGGATAAAAATACTCCAGGCCCCCCCTCGCGCTGTAATCGGCTACGGCAGTTTTATAATCCGTCTGCGAATAGGTAGCCCCTCCTTCCAGTCCGAACACCATAGTGCCCGTAAAGGGATGATACTGTTTGGATAACTGCGCGTTCAGGCTGCCGGTTGCCAACAGCAGAAAAATGCATAACGCGGCCCGATATTTCATGATTGCTCCGGTGTTTTGTAGTTCGGTATTTTACATCTTCAAATTAATTCATAATTTGAAAATAAGAAAATCAGGAGATTCCATGACAGACCAAATTCTTGCCTTCATTAATGACATAGCGATAAACAGCGGAAAAATTATTAAACAATACTACCGGACTAATTTCCAAATTGAATCAAAACTCGATCAATCACCCGTAACCATTGCCGATAAAAAAGCAGAGGAATACCTGCGCGAACGTATTATGAAAGAATTCCCGGATCATGGAATTATTGGTGAAGAGTTCGGCAGCTATAACGAACACGCGGAATATACCTGGATACTGGATCCTATCGATGGAACCAAGAGCTTTATTCACGGTGTGCCGTTGTTCGGAACACTGATAGCCCTGAAACACAAAGATGAAATTCCCTATGGTGCATTTCATCAACCTATACTGGATGAATTACTAATCGGCAGCCCCACCGGTACAACATTTAATAGCAAGCCTGTAAAAGTTCGGAAAACCTCGTCGCTTGCCGAGTCAACATTATTGCTTACCGATCACCTGAGTATTGGCAAATATCAGTCAATGCCCCCTTTCGAGCAACTCATTCGCACGGTAAAAATATATCGCACGTGGGGCGATTGTTATGGCTACGCGCTTCTGGCAGCCGGGTATGCCGATATTATGATTGATGCAATAATGAATATGTGGGATATATGCGCTCTCGTTCCCATTATCCGGGGTGCAGGCGGCATAATTACCGATTACCAGGGTAATACACCGATCAACGCGAATAGCATAATCGCGGCTACACCGGAAGTGCATGCCGAAGTTGTTCGTTTACTCAATATGGCTGAATAATGGCTTTCGTTTCAGAATTATTCGTGTACCCGGTAAAATCGCTGGATGGAGTCAGTATTTCATCAGCCACGCTTAGTAAAGCGGGCGCGTTGGGCAATGACCGCGAATACGCGCTATTTACTGCCGATGGTAATCTACTCCATGGAAAGAACTGCCCCAAACTACTGAGTATTCGCGCCGGGTATCAGGATACTTTTGAACAAATCACCATTTCAGCACCCGGCTTACCCACACCGCGAACAATAAATCTGCTTTCCGGCACAAGTGAACTGGAAGAATGCCTCTCATTTATTTTGGAACAGAAAATAATAGTTCGCCACGCGCCCGGTACAGGGTTCCCTGACGATCCGGCAGCTTACGGACCGACAATCGTCAGCAAAGCAAGCTTAGAAACAGTTGCAGCGTGGTTCCCCGGCATGAGTTATGAAGAGGCCCGGCGGCGGTTCCGGGTAAATATTATCCTCGATGATGCACCGGCATTTTTTGAGGATAGCTTATGCGGTGAAAAAGGAACATTACTGCCCTTTTCCATAGGGGAGGTACAATTTTACGGCACGAATCCCTGTGCCCGGTGCAGCGTTCCCCCGCGCGACAGTAAAACGGGCGAAACTTCTTCCGGCTTCCAGAAACTCTTTATGACTCAACGTGTAAACACCCTGCCTGCCTGGGCGCCGCTCTCGCAATTCGACCACTTCTACCGCTTTACACTTAACACCATTACCAATCTACAGGATGCAGGAAAAACAATTACAATTGGCGACCCTGTTATATCCTAATTACTACCTTTTAAACGCTCCCAGATATATTCTCAATTCCCATACTAAATCACATTATTCAAAAAAAACAAGACATATTGACTTCAGATTTGCTCAATTTTTATAAGTACAATGAAGAATTCGAAATATTTACATACCACTTTTTATTTTCGTTTATCTGTTGCGACATTTAGATATCCTTTAATGAAGATTCCATATGAATGGAACCCTCTAATAATAATGTTGACTATATCTAAAATATTAATTATTTTTTATAAAAGGCACGGGGGTTTTATGCTTCTCGTCATTGAATATTTAGTTTAATGCAAACAGGGTAGAATGGTTGAATTATTGATTGTTTTCTTAGCAATTATTATATTTTTTCTCTTAGCAATGCAAAATGAGAAATCTCATTTTCTTATTTCCCTAATCAGAATTCTGGGGGGGGCAAAATCAAATAAGGGAAGTAAGAAAGTCCGCTCCTCCAAAAGGTTAGACAAAGATCGCACAATACAAATTATTACTCCCAAAACGACAAAAGATCTTACCGACGATTCCCTTATAGACGTCACCGGTAAAGCATACCGTTTACAAAATTCAGAAACTAGATTAAATAAGTATTTTAAAAAAATCCCATTTTGGAATAATAAGTATGTGTACTCTCATACCGAAATTGATTACGCTACAGATGAGCAGAAAGCTTTTTATGAATTTTATAAAACCCGTTTCCTACTCGGTATGTATTTTGATTTAGAAGGCAATTCTAATTATGCATTTATTTTACTATTTGACTTACTCAATGAATACGAAAACCATAAGGATATAAAAAAGCTTGAGATCCAATTGAGTGCTTTAGGACAAAATTACCCTCCTACTAAATCGTATGCGGTATCCTTTCTTATAAAGAAAATGGAACTGATCGGTGATATTGATGCCATTAGAAGAATTGAACAAGAAAATAACCAACATTACACAGATTACTCTCATTGGAAATTAGGTGTAAAATACAAAAACATACTTAATCTTAATGATGAAGAAGTATCGCTCCTAAATAGGCTTTCGAATATCAATAATAGTTTTTTTAATATTGATTTTTGCGCCCATGAGATAATTAAACTATATCTTTCATTACAAAAAGAATTGAAAGAGAATTATGCTTTAGAAGAGACTACACTGGAGAAACAATTTGAAATAGTTGCCGACGTAATTGCGAGGAAACAGTATAGATATCGAAAAGGTAGTGACAATTATAAATATTGCCTTGAAACCGCCGTCCAAGAACTAAATACCTGTGTTTATAGGTACTGTGAAAATACAGTAAGGGATATATTCTGTTATAAAAGAAAATTGAACACTGAAATTTATAGCGGTAATCAATTTATTAGAACCGAATACGAACAAAGAATTACATCTAAAATTTCCGAGATACTACCCACCTTGGTAAAGAACATACGAGTCCCGAATGAAGACGTTGAGATTGAGCTAAATACTATAATAACTAATCGATGGAAAACGAAATTTGAAGAACTGATGTCAAGCTACAATCAGAATCCTAAGTTTTTTTTAGATCAAATTATCGAATTAGGAAGATTGAACAAGACAAATCCGGCAGTTGAGAATATTTTTTTTGATGCCTCCAAATTCATGTCCAAAATTCACAAGGAAACCGCCTTAATTCTCTATATTTATTATTTATATCACGATCTTCAGTCAGTCACCTTCGATAACAAACAATTATCAAAAACAATTCAGAAAAATCTATTTACTTCAAATGAGCAATTGCACATTTTCGAAAAAATCGTAAGTGAACTAATTATAGACAAAAACCTTGAGAAAGCACTAAAGGCTATTCCCAAAGTCTATCTTGAGAAAAGGCGAAAAATACAATTGAACACATCATCTATTAAAGAAGTGCAATCACAGCATTTTGGGACAGTTGAGTTGTTAAATGAATACTTAAAAGATGAGTATGATGACGAAAGGAATTCAATAAGATCACAAGAAATTAACAACGAAGAACTTAAAATTGAGATTACACTAAAAAGCGAACAAAACGACTCAGTATTATTAACTAACTGCTGCACCCTTTCTCATTTAGATCTCATCACATTAGAGGTGTTCGCAAAGAATAATTATGTGATAGAAAAAAACGATTTTGGATCCTTTGCCAAGTCAAATGGTGTGTTTACAAATCAGTTAATAGAAAGTATTAATGAGAAATGCTTCGAACTTTTAGATGACGTCTTGATAGAAGAAGTTGGCGACGATTATACCATTAATCCCAATTATTACGAGAGAATATTTAACTATGATCAACAATCTTAAACCCAAAGAAGCTACTGCAATTATCAATTCACTAATCGGTGGAGTAGTGCCCAAAATTGGCGTTCAGCATATTACTGTCGGCCGTTCTGATGAAATTAAAGCCTTTATAAACGCCTTGGAAGATGTTAAAAACGGACATAGTATGATGAAATTTTGGATAGGCGACTTTGGGTCTGGTAAATCATTTATGCTACATTTACTAAATACTGTTGCACTAAAACAAAAGTTTGTTGTGTCAAATGCTGATTTCACTCCCGATAATCGTTTATATTCCAATGACGGAAAGGGGGTAGCGCTTTATTCATCTATTATTGATAATATTGCCATACAAACAAAACCTGAGGGTGGCGCCCTACCAACATTACTTGAGAAATGGATTGAACAAATCATAACAAAAACATCTGAAGAAAACCACCTTTCTCTTTTGGAAATACGGGAAAGAAAATATTTAGAGCTTATTGAATTAAATATTATGAAAACCATCAATGCTATCACAGAAGTTGGAGGATTTGATTTCGGAACCGTAGTTGCAAAATACTATGAAGGATATATCAAAGATGAAGAACAATTAAGAAGAAGTGCCCTGAAATGGTTAAAGGGTGAATACCGCACAAAGACCGAAGCGAAACAAGACCTAGGCGTAAGAGAGATAATTAATGACCAAAATTATTATGATATGTTGAAGAATTTCTGCAAGCTTTTTGTCAGCATGGGATATTTTGGTTTTATGATTAACCTCGATGAAGCAATTAATCTATACAAAATTTCCACATCAGTAATGCGAGAAAAGAACTATGAGAAGATTTTAACAATTTACAATGATTGCTTCCAGGGAAAAATTGCACATTTATTTTTCAATATTGCGGGTACGAAGGAAGTTCTTGAAAATGAAAGAAGAGGATTCTTTAGCTATAGCGCTTTAAAATCAAGATTGGAAACAAACAAATATGAGACCTCACAAATAAGAGATTTTGCTCAACCTGTAATTCGATTAATGCCATTGGACCATAATGAGATATTTGTGTTACTGACTAAGCTCAAACAGATATTCGATTTTCATTATAAAACCGAACTGGAAATTTCTGAAGCCGATATACACATATTTATGGAAGAAATATTCAACAAACCAGGTGCAACAGAATTCCTGACTCCAAGAGAAGTGATTAGAGATTTCCTTAATATTTTGAATATTATCAGACAGAATCCCGAGGTGGATGTACGCAAGCTATTTGGAGATATCGAAATCTCAGACGAACGTCCCAATGAACAATTAATTGAGAGTATCGAAGAATTATAATGTCATTTGAATTACTTTCAGAGCCAATTAAAAAGTACATAAGAGATAAACGCTGGGAGCAACTTCGGCCTATCCAAAATGCGGCAATAGAAAGAATACTTACTACAAATAATAACTATATATTAGCATCAAGAACAGCATCTGGGAAAACCGAAGCTGCTTTCTTGCCTATTTTGTCTAAACTTGATTTCAGCATGTCCGGCATTCAGGTACTATATATTTCTCCATTAATAGCACTAATTAATGATCAATTTTATCGCATTGAAGAGCTATGTAAATATTTAGATGTAACAGTTACAAAATGGCATGGAGAAGCTAATAGAACTTTAAAGAATAAAATTCTAAAGAATCCTAATGGGGTTTTATTAATTACCCCTGAATCGTTAGAAGCAATGTTTATTAATAAACCTTATAATGTAAAACTGCTTTTCACACACATTAAATTTATAGTGATAGATGAGATACATTCTTTTCTAGGAACAGATAGAGGAACACAATTAAAATCCATTTTATCGCGGCTAAAAAAAATCAATTCTGGTTCGTTTTCCATTATTGGGTTATCGGCAACAATTGGTGATTATAATGAGGCAAAGAGGTTCACTGGGGATGAAATGAATACAAAAGTTTTACTTGATCGAACAAGTAAGGAAATCATTGTAAAATTCCGATACTTTAATAATGATAAGAGTGAATTATCTTTAGAGCTATTAAAAGATTTATACCTTAGTACAAAAGAGAGTAAAGCGTTAATATTTCCTAATAGTAGAGGGAAAGCCGAAGAAATAGCTGTAAAACTGCTTAAAATATCAAAACTAGACAACGGACATAATAACTATTTTTCACATCATTCTTCTGTCGACAAAGAGGTAAGAGAATTTGTCGAGTACTTCGCAAAAAACAATAAACGGCAAAACTTTTGCATCTCATGCACATCCACGCTCGAACTAGGAATTGATATTGGAACTGTCGACCAGGTAATTCAAATTGACTCCGCACATAGTATCGCATCATTGATTCAACGCGTTGGGAGAAGTGGAAGGAAAGAAGGAGAATTTAGCAAACTACTTTTGTATTCTACTAATAAATGGAGTCTAATTCAATCATTAGCCTGCTGGCTATTATATGAAGACGGTTTTATCGAACCACCACAATCAAACATCAGACCATTTGATTTATTACTTCATCAAGCATTATCCATTACGAAAGGGCATTCTGGCATTGAAATTAGTGATTTAGCAAACCAATTGAATGGAAATTTTGCCTTTGCACAGATCAGCAAGGCTGATATCTTAGAATTAATTTATCATCTTATAAAACTCAATTACCTGGAGAAACTACGAGAGGAAGTAATAATCGGAATCGAAGGCGAAAAAATCGTAAATAACCGAAATTTTTATAGTGTATTTCGAATTGAAGAAAATTTTAAATTTATTTATTCGGGAAATAAAATTGGTGAAATTCCTTTCTCACCTCAACTTATTGAAGGTGAAAATATTTTCTTAGCGGCAAAAATCTGGAAAATTCGATATATTGATTTTAGCACAAAAAGGGTTGAAGTAGTTCCTGCTAATGATGGTAAACCACCAATATTTTCTGGAAGTACAAGCTCAATCCATCCAATTATAAGAGAAAGGATTCTACAAATATTATTTTCGGAAAATGATTATGAGTTTTTAGATACCGAAAGTAGAAAGGCCTTGGATTCTCTGCGACTTGATTTTTCAATCTTCCCAATTGAAGATGTAAGAACCGACAGGCCTATAATAAGAAAAGATCGGCATTTACAGTTTTTTTCCTTTACTGGCACAAAAATTAATCACTCATTGCAATTTCTTTTTACTATTGCTGGTATTAAAAATCGATTAGATGAAAATTGTAGCAAATTTGAACTTGAAATTACGAAAGAAAGTTTTATTCAAAAGTGGAGCGAATTAACTAATCTACTAAATGACATCGATGCCCATATCGAAGTCCTTTTAGAAAACTCTCCAAACTTGCTGGATTTTTCGAAATGGGGTTATATTTTACCAAAAAAATATCAAGCTAGCCTACTCAAAGAAAAATACTTTGATTTTCAAGACACTGCTGTATTCCTAAATAGAATTAAGTTTGTAAGCACGGAATAGAATTGGAATTTTATAAAAAGATGAATTTGTAAAATAATAGGCAAAAAAATATCATCAGACCTTCAAAATATTGATCCTCTTTACCAATACACTCATGAAAATCAACCTTGATTATTATTTCTTACTTATCTTGGTAATTTCCTATTCCTGTAATACATTATTATTTTTTGCAACATTGCAGTTATAAAAATATTTACACTACCAAAGATTTATAAAAGATATCTATTCTGGAATTTGTTTTAAGATAATATAAAGTTGAAGGAATTTTGCACTTGAAACGAACTTTTCTTTCTGAACGGTTAGTTTGTTCCGATTTATCAAGAAAAACGGCGGGAAAGGCATATTTATCCAGGCTTTTACTTGTCTTTGCGTTAATAAATTCATACATTTAAATCTTTTTAAAATATAACGAACAAAATCAGCAGAAAGAGCGATGCAATTTAAGACTAGAACTCATACCTGCGGCGAGTTGCGTGAAGAGCATATTGGCCGTGAGGTGGTATTAAACGGATGGGCAGCAACCCGCCGTGACCTGGGTGGCGTAATTTTTATTGAGTTACGCGATCGCTACGGCATTACCCAGGTGGTTTTTGAACCCGGATTTAATGAACAGGCACACCATGAAGGTAAAGTGCTTCGTAACGAATATGTCGTATCCATCGAGGGTATTGTACGCAAACGCCCCGAAGGAACAGAAAACCCTAATTTATCTACCGGCACTATCGATGTACTGGTTAATAAAATGGTACTGTTAAATTCGGCCAAAACACCGCCATTTATGATTCAGGATGAGCTTGATGTTCATGAAGATTTACGGCTGAAATACCGGTATCTGGATTTGCGCCGCCCGAAAATGCAACAGAACCTTCTATTACGCCATAAAATGTATCAGATAGCCCGGCAGTATTTCGATGCCAACCAATTTATTGAAGTGGAAACCCCCGTACTGATGAAAAGCACGCCGGAAGGCGCACGCGATTTTTTGGTGCCGAGCCGCATGCATAAAGGGAAATTCTACGCGCTGCCACAGTCACCCCAGCAATATAAACAATTGCTTATGGTTTCCGGGCTCGATCGCTACTTCCAGGTAGTAAAATGCTTCCGCGATGAAGACCTCCGCGCTGATCGTCAGCCTGAATTTACCCAAATTGACGTTGAAATGAGCTTCGTTGATCAGGAACAGATTTTTGCGACCGTCGAAGGTTTAATGAAACGATTCTATAAAGAAATTTTAAACCGCGAACTGGAATTGCCCCTGCCCCGCCTTACATTTGACGAGGCCATGGAACGGTACGGCTCCGATAAACCCGATCTCCGTTTCGGGCTCGAGATGACAAACCTGAACCATGTATTCAGCAATTCACAGTTCCGTTTATTTCAGGATGTTATTACCAATAAAGGTGTTATTACCGGCTTAACTGCTCCCGGCTGCGGCGATTATACGCGCAACCAACTGGATGTATTAACCGACTTCATAAAGAAACTCGGCGCAGGCGGCTTAATTTGGATTCGCGTAAAAGAAGAAGGCCTCGAAAGCCCAACCATGAAGTTCTTAAGCGAAGAAGAGCAAAAGAATCTGGCAGCTTCGTTGAATGCCAAGCCTGGCGACCTGCTGCTGCTGCTTGCCGGCCCACGCCTGAAGACATTAAACCTTATGGGTATGCTTCGCCTCGAAATGGCACGCCGCCTTCAGGCTATTACCCCCGATGCGGAACCAAAACTCCTGTGGGTGGTTGACTTCCCGTTATTCGAGTGGGATGAAGAAACAAAACGATTCTATGCAATGCATCACCCGTTTACCTCACCCCGTGTTGAAGATATCCCCCTGATGGATACCGATAAAGGCGCGGTAAAAGCCCGTGCATACGATCTGGTGCTTAACGGCAGCGAAATTGCCGGCGGCAGTATCCGTATCCATAGCTCTGAATTGCAAAGTAAAATGTTCAGCGCGCTTGGCCTTTCCGATGAAGAGGTAAAAGAGAAATTCGGCTTCCTGCTCGGTGCATTCCAATACGGAGCGCCCCCGCATGGCGGTATTGCTTTTGGTCTGGACAGGCTTACCATGATCTTTGCCGGCGAGCAGTCTATCCGCGACGTTATCGCCTTCCCGAAAACCGCCAGCGGCATGTCTCTTATGGACGAGTGCCCCTCACCGGTTGACGATTCACAGTTGAAAGAACTACACGTCCGGGTTCGCAGTTAACTTTCTTCAGCAAGGAAAAATTTCATCCCTGCCCTTCCCGGCAGGGATTTTTTTATCCCGACAATTGATTAAATATGCATTCACAGATTTTTCTCTGCCATTACGCGCTAATCTCCGCCAATATTTCCACCATTCATCCTAATGCATTTTGCCAATCGGTTTAAAAGGACGAATTTAGTAGAAAGAATTTGTGTGCTTCGCCATCCCGCTGATGAAGAACTATTTTTCCGGATTTTGGGTTTACCTAATTAAAGACAATGAAAAATTTATATCAGCTCAAAAAGTATTTTCTTCAGTATAAGGCCAAATTATTGTGGGGTATCGTATTTATCCTGATTTCTAATGCAGGAACCGTATATATACCCATCATTATAAAAGATGCCATAAACGCACTGAATAAGAATGTAAGTTCCGATGTATTATTGCGCTACGCCGTAATAGTCATTATCACGTCTGCAATTGCAGGCTTTTTCCGCTTCCTTATACGTCAGACGATTATTGTCGTCTCCCGCGAGATTGAATACGACCTGCGCGGCGATTTCTGGAACCATATACAAAACCTGCCAATGAAGTATTTTCAGAATAACTCCACCGGCAGCATTATGGCTCTTGCGACCAATGATATCAACGCCGTGCGCATGTTTATCGGCCCGGCAGTAATGTATTCAATCGATACAGGACTGCGCCTCATTTATGTTATCTTTATCATGCTCAGTATCAGTCCCGCGTTAACGTTTTATTCGCTTATTCCCCTGCCCTTCCTATCGTTCCTGGTCTATTACGTGGGGCAAAAGGTGCATATACGCTTTACCGCCATACAGGAAAAATTTTCTGAGTTAACAACCAAGGCACAGGAAAACTTCTCGGGTATACGGGTTATTAAATCGTACGTTCGTGAGGAAAATGAAATTGCCGATTTTCATCGGTTAAGCAAAGAGTACCTAAAGAAAAATATGAGCCTGGTAAAAGTACAGGCACTCTTTCAACCAACATTATTCCTGCTTACCGGAACCTCGGTTATTATTGTTGTATTTGCCGGCGGACTAAAAGTAATAGCCGGACAGTTAATGATAGGCGATATTACTGCAATGGTAATGTATCTGGGCATTTTAATATGGCCGATGATTGCTTTCGGGTGGGTAATTAATATAATCCAACAGGCCGAAGCAAGCATGAAGCGGCTGAACAGAATTTTTAGCGAACCTTTGGAAATTACCGATAGCGCCGAAACAGATACTGCTATAACCGAAATCCATGGTAACCTCGAATTCCGTGATGTATCTTTCATATACCGGGAAGGATTAGCCCCGGCGTTGAGCAATATTAGCTTCTCTGTCCCCGCGGGCAGCTCAATTGCCATTATGGGACATACGGGCAGCGGCAAAACATCGCTCATTAACCTTATTCCCCGTTTATACGATATAACCTCAGGCAGCCTGTTGATCGATGGTAAACCGATCAGAAGCATACCACTCTCTGTACTTCGGAAAAGCATCGGTTTCGTACCGCAGGAACCGTTCCTGTTCTCTGATACCATAATGAATAACCTTATTTACGGCAGTCCTGAAGCAACGGAAGAGCAGGCTCTGGCCGCAGCGCGCGCTGCACGTTTTCACAACGATGTGCAGGATTTTCCCGAAGGTTATAACACGATTATCGGCGAAAGAGGTATAACTCTTTCCGGCGGGCAAAAACAGCGTGCTACACTGGCACGTGCTTTGGTGTTAAATCCACGCATCCTCATTCTCGATGATTCATTCTCCGCCGTGGATACGCATACCGAGGAAGAAATATTGAAAAACCTTCGCGAGTTTATGAAGGGACGCACGAGTATTTTAATTAGTCACCGGGTTTCTACGGTGCAGAATGCCGACCGGATTCTCGTGCTCGAGAACGGCAAAATTGCCGAAGCGGGCTCACATAACGAATTGCTCGCGCTGAATGGCATATATGCCGGTATTTATTATAAACAGCTCCTCGAAAAAGAATTGGAAGAATTGTAAAATAACAGTAATGATGTAATATGGCTAAGACAATAAGAAAACCCAAAGTAATATTTTTCGAAATAACAAAGCCTGAAAAGGTGCTGATTAAAAAATTAATGCAAAAAGATTACGACCTCGCGTTTTATGAAGAACGACTTTCCGAAGACAACGCGAAGTTAGTACAGGAAGCCGATGTCGTATCTGTTTTTATTTTTTCGAGTCTAACAGAGAGCGTGCTCGCTCGCGCACGGAAACTAAAACTTATTACCACCCGCAGCACAGGATTCAACCATATCAATCTGAAAGCGGCACAGAAGCGCGGTATTTCCGTTTGTAACGTTCCGTATTATGGCGAAAACACTGTAGCAGAGCATACCTTCGCGCTTATTCTCGCGCTTTCGCGCAATCTGCATAAAGCCTACGCACGTACCATTCAGGGGAATTTTTCTCTTGAAGGACTTCGGGGTTTTGACCTGAAAGGTAAAACGATTGGCATCGTAGGAGCCGGATCCATAGGGATGCACGTAATCAAAATGGCGCAGGGTTTTGGCATGAATGTAATTGCGTATGATGTGAAGAAGAATCACATACTCGAAGAGATGCTGGATTTTCAGTATGTAACTCTCGAAGAATTACTCAGCAGATCGCATATTATCTCGCTCCACTGCCCCTATAACGAAGCTACCCGGTACCTTATTAATATGGATAATATCCATTTGGTTAAGAAGGGCTCGCTGTTTATTAATACCGCCCGGTCGGGACTCATAGAGCCATCAGCATTATATCATGCAATCGATACCGGAATATTCAGCGGTGCCGGTCTGGATGTGTTTGAAGGCGAAGAATTAATGAATGAAGAAAACCAGATGCTTTCAAAAAACGTTTCGCACGAGCACCTGGAAATGATTATGAAGCGTAACATATTACTACGGCGTGAAAATGTAATTATTACTCCGCACATGGCTTTCGATTCTATCGAAGCTATTGAGCGCATTCTTGAAACTACCGCGGCTAATATACGCGCGTATTTTTCCAACGATACTTTTTACAAGGTTGTATAAAATATTAGAAAGGCGCTAAATATTGTATAACGTATTTAGCGCCGAATGCTCAATACCGGTATAATTCTATTGTACCGTTTACTTAAAACAAAATACAGAATGTGATAATCAGGCACTATGGCTGATAATAAAGATGATGAAATATTAGGCAAAGCATACGACTCGAAGCTGATGAAGCGGCTGCTATTCTACATACGGCCGTACAAAAAATATATGGTTCTTGCCATTATTCTCAATATAATAGTTGCGGCTCTTGGACCGTTGCGTCCTTACCTTACCAAAATTGCGGTTGACGATTATATCTTTCATAAGAATTATATGGGGTTGCTCTGGATTGTGCTTGGCTTATTTGCCGTACTGATATTCCAGTCGTTCATGCAATATCTGCTCACTTATTATACCCAATACCTTGGGCAGCGAACCATACTCGATTTGCGCCACCAGCTTTTTGCCCATACCCAGCGGCTTGCCGCCCGTTTTTTTGATAAGACCCCGATTGGCAGAATTGTTACCCGCGTAACAAATGATATCGAATCGCTCAATGAATTATTCTCTTCGGGCATTATTATGGTATTCAGTGATGTGTTTATTGTCATCTGGATATTTGGTTTCATGTTTTTCCTTGACTGGAAACTTTCGCTCGTTGCGCTTTCTGTACTCCCCATTTTATTTTACGGTACATTCCTTTTCAGAAAAAAAGTCCGCGAATCATACCGGGATGTGCGCTTTCATCTTGCCCGGCTTAACTCCTATATGCAGGAGCATGTAACCGGTATGTCTATTATTCAGATATTCCATAAACAGAAAGAGGAATACAAGGATTTTTCGAATATTAACGCCGACCATAAAAAAGCAAATATCGATTCTATTTTCTATTACGCCGTGTTTTACCCGGGCGTTGAATTACTAAGTTCCATAGCAATAGCATTAATAGTTTGGTATGGCGGCGGTGAAGTGGTTCAGAAAAATATTCAGCTTGGTGTTTTATTCGCGTTTATCCAGTACACGGAAATGTTTTTCCGCCCGATACGCGATCTTTCCGAAAAATATAATATTATGCAAACGGCAATGGCATCATCAGAACGCATATTTAAATTACTCGATGATGATACAATGATACATAATCCAGCACAGCCTCTTCCGCTAACGGACTTGCAGGGAGCCATTGAATTTAAAAATGTAACATTTGCATACAACGAACCGGATTACGTATTAAAAAATATTTCATTTAAAATTGAACCCGGGCAGACCGTAGCCATTGTAGGTGCTACAGGCGCGGGCAAAACAAGCATTATCAATATACTTACCCGCTTCTATGACATATCTTCAGGCGAGATACTGGTAGATGGCATAGATATAAGGAAAGTAGATAAAAAAGAATTACGGAAATATATTTCAATTGTTCTGCAGGATGTATTTCTTTTTAGCGGCAGTATAAAAAGCAATATCAGCATGAACAATCCTGAAATTGCGGATGAAGATATTTACCGCGCATCACGCCTCGTGGGTGCCGATAAATTCATTCAGCAACTACCACTTCAATACAACGAAGAAGTGAAAGAACGAGGCGCAACTTTGAGCGTTGGGCAAAAACAGCTTATCTCGTTTGCCCGCGCGCTCGCGTATGACCCGCGTATTCTTATACTCGATGAAGCCACGTCGAGTGTGGATACTGATACGGAACAACTGATCCAACAAGCAATAGAAGAGCTGCTGAAAGGTCGCACTGCAATTGTAATTGCTCACCGCCTTTCAACAATTCAGAATGCCGATACTATAATAGTATTACATAAGGGGGAAATTAAAGAGATGGGTAACCATCAGGAATTACTGGCAAAGAGGGGTATTTATTACAAGCTCTATCAGTTACAATATAAGGATCAGGAACGCATCAAATCCACATAAAGAAAGAAAGGTATTATGTCCAAAGCACGGTTTATGACCCTGGAGCGACACATCATCGAGGGTGAACGCATGCATCCGGAGGCAACCGGTGAATTATCCCGGCTCCTTTCCGATCTGGCAATCGCACTCAAGATCATTTCACTGGAAGTGAATAAAGCAGGCCTGGTAGATATATTGGGTTACGTGGGCACAGAAAATGTTCATGGCGAAAGTGTCCGTAAGCTCGATATGTATGCCCATGAAATGATGTTCAAAGCTATGGACCACGGGGGCCACTTATGTATTATGGCCTCGGAGGAAGAGGAAGATATTATACACATTCCTTCAGATTATGAAATTGGCCGTTATGTACTGCTTTTTGATCCGCTTGACGGATCCAGCAATATCGATGCAAATGTCAGCATCGGAACCATCTTCTCGATTTACCGCCGCATGTCAGAAGGCGGCGGGCCTGGCACTCTTGCCGACTGTCTGCAACAAGGATATAAACAAGTTGCAGCCGGTTACGTTGTTTACGGATCAAGCACTATTCTGGTTTACTCTGCCGGACACGGTGTTGCAGGCTTCACACTCGATCCATCCATTGGCGAATTTATTCTTTCGCACCCCGATATCAGAATTCCCCACAGAGGCCATATATACAGTATTAATGAGGGCAATTACAAATACTGGCACCCCGGCCTGAAGCGATATATTAAGTACCTTCAGGAAGAAGATAAAGAAGGGCACCCGTACTCAAGTCGCTACGTGGGTTCAATGGTTGCCGATGTGCACCGCACGCTGCTCTATGGCGGCGTTTTTATGTACCCGGCTGATTCGCGCAGCCCCAAAGGTAAACTTCGCCTTATGTACGAATGCAATCCCGTAGCCTTTATTACCGAGGCAGCCGGGGGCAGGGCAACGGATGGCAAGCAACGCATCCTCGAAATAGTCCCCGAACATTTGCATGAACGCAGCCCGATTTTTATTGGCAGTATCGAAGATGTTCTGGAAGTCGAACGCTTTTTGCGCGAAGCAGAGGAAGAACTTCAAGGCAGCTAACTCAACTTTTGGCGGGGCTCAACACCCCGCCTTTTTTATTTTCATTTTCGGCATCCCCCGCTTTACTAATTTCGCTTTACTCTCTTTTTCTTCCATACTCAACACCCTTTAGCAACAAATTACTTGCTATTATGCCTTCCTTTATCTAATTTACCAAACACATAACATTGTGCATAGTGCTGTACGATGTTGTACCCATCTATTTTTGGAGAAATAGTTATAGTTCCTTTCGGCCATTAAACAGGGATAATTCTATCTTCTGGCCGGTCATATATATATATATTTTGCAAACCATAGTTGCAGGGGTTTTCGCATGCATACATGCACAACTATATGGGGTTGGTTTTGTTTGTTTATTTATATCACCACTTCTCCGTTTCTCGTTCCGTACACATACGGACAAATTTTCGCATCTGAGAATTCAGGGCTAATCCGCTATTCGTGGTCAGAACAACCACTGCCATGCTCAGATTCCATTAGTTTTATTCCAACCGGTGTATATGCCCCGACAGATTCCAATATCATGGTTTGCGGCTGGAGCCATGACTGGACCTCGTGTATTTACCACTTTACAAATAACCGGTGGCAAATACTACAACTCCCGGAAAACCCCCATGTTATTCTCAGAACCTTACTCGCTGTCGATTCTAATCATATTTTTCTTGGCGGATATGAATGGCAAAACCCGGCCGGGGCAATCAGCATTTCTCCCGTTATTTTCCTGTACAGCAACCGGAAACTTACAAGGTACTATACCAATACTTCTCTCCCCGATGGAATAGTAGCATTAACCGATGCCTCAGCAAACTCATTAACTGCCTTGTGCGAAAATGGACATCTGCTGCATATAAAAAATGGCTCGGGGACTTTTATACGATTAGCGGGCAACAAAATTTTTACTGATATAAAAACTACCGGGCCTGGTAAATACGCACTCTTATGCAAATCGCGTATTGAGAACACGGAAACAACCTGTACCCAGTATTTCGCTCAACTGACAAATCAAAAATTCTCTATACTCGATAGCAGCGTAGCCCCTATTCAAACCCGGTCGACCGACTTTCACTTCGGCGAGTCAAAGCTTTTTCTTTCTGATTCGGGGACACTGTATTCTGCCGGCCCGGCTTTATGGCAAAGAGACAGCCTGGTTTGGAAACCCGTTTTCGCATCCGATCAGCCTTTACACGATATGCACGAAAACTCTTCGGGCCTCGTTCTTTGCGTGGGTGAAAGGGGAACCATTCGGGTGAAAAAAAATGGATGGTGGTATATAGAGCCAACGTACGCCGGCGCGCTGGTAGATTTTCAAAATGTATGTATTAATAATTCATCAATAATTTTAACAGGAGTAGGAAAAGGAAAAACCTGGATCTTTATCGCTAAACTATAAATCAGGGGATCATTAGTCCCATATGGTTCGGATTCACGTTGCTTACACTCTGTTGCTCATCAATTTGGTTGGCCGCAAGCTACCGGATGCGAATACACGGCAAAAGAATCGTACGCAGCATTTTATAACCACTATATAAGGGTCACTATAATGAAAAAAACAGTTATACTGCTCATGGTATTCTTGGGGATCAGTTGGTTCAACTGTTTTCCACACGGGTTCGGGGCTCACATGGCTCACCTGCAGAAAATCATTGAATTGAATCTGCCGGGTTCATACCTCGACCTCATAAACAACTCGCAACACCCGGAGTATAAGTCCTACTTTTTACTCGGCTCTACGTTCCCGGATGTTCAATATGCCAATCACTTCAAACCCACGCTGCAAAAATTATATCAGAATGTGAGGGATTCTCATTTTAAGGTTTTAGGCATAGAGTGCTATCCTCTGAATGGCCTGACCTACGAAATCAACATGTCAAACATACCGGACCCGACAGACGGGCAGTACGTTTTTGGCTTCGATACCCATAACGATGGGGCGGCTCTTCAATTTGCCGAATACCTGCTTACACACTCACAGGAAATCCATCCCAATGTTTTTCATATTGGCACAGGTACAACACAAAAAAATCTACAGCTTGCCTTCGCGCTCGGTTACTATGCACATCTATGTGAAGATATAGTCTGCCATAACTTCCTCGTTCCACGGGTAAGCGCTACGCTCAATCTGGGCGATCTTCAACTAATCAGAACGCAATCGAGTTTTGCAAAAGACCCGAACGCCCAGTCTGAAGGAATTGTAGAGGCTATCGTTGACAACTTATATGGCGCGAATGATCTTGTCTATCAAACTTTATACAACGATATTTGGTATCAAATCGGGCAGTATGAGCCTTCCGTTCCACTGGTAATTGTCGATGGAGTTCCTTACGATAATTCAACCTACTCCGGGTTGATGAACCCGGTATTCTTCTTTTTTCTTGAGAACCTGAAAGATTTTCTTAACGCACACCCCGAGTTGCGTACCAACTCTACGATATCAAATTCCGGGTACGCACAGCTGATGAGTGTATTTCGTTTTGCAAACAGATTTTACCCTGCCTCAGTCGGCAAACCATTTCAGGGAAATCAGAGAATCGATCAGGCATTGGCTACCTGGGTAAAAAACCACCTGAATTTGAAAACAGGATTTGCTATGGCCGATGTGCTCGCAGGCTTAAACTTTGACCTCTTCGGCTTGCGCCAGATGTTCTGGGATGGATACGTGTATCCCAAGTACATCTTATCCAAAACCACTCCTCAAATGGCGAGTGATGCACGCTCGCTTGTCTCACTGATGCTAAGCGATATGACCGAAGCTGATAACGTTGCAAACACGAACAGCGACGCGGTAAACCTGACCGATTACAACCGGTTAAAAACATCGCAGTTGTTTACAAACCCGCACGGGTTACTGGATCAGCTATGGAGTGAATATGAAACACTTGGCGCGCGTATCTATAACGAGGTGGGGCCTACCGGCTCCGGGCAGAACTGGTACACTTCATGGTCACCATGGCATAGCCAAACCATGACCTGGGGCGTGTACTCCTCGCTTAATAACAGTCTTAGTTCCCTGTATATTTCCAAACCCGATGTCGCCGTTTATGATTCATGGTTTACTATAGGCGGGCAAAAGGTAAGCGGACCGATGCAGCCTTCGGTTTTCGCGAACAATACCACCGCGCAATTTAATATTCAATTATTCAATACGCGCAGCGTGGGCGCGCAAAGTTATTTTGTGCGCATTAAGAAAGATGATAATTCAACTTCGTACGCTTCCGATGCTACTGTTACAACGGCTCCAACTTTTTCTATTAATCAAAACCCGACCAATTATGGCAGCACCGCCCGCTACGCTACATCGGTAACGTTCCCGGTAAGCGCCACGGATCTTACGAATAATAAGGGATACTATTTTGAATTGGTGGATGTTGCTTCCGGCAAACCATGCTTTACATCCAATTTTGAACAGTATGCAACAAATCTTTCGCTTACTCCGAATTATTACCAGTTATACGATTCATATAAAAAATACCCGTATTCACTGGGCGTAAATCGTAATCTTGTAACGGTAAACTTAAGTCCCGTTGCAGTAGATAATTTTTCGCTTGGCGGAAGTTATTTGGTAAATGGTCTGCCGGCAACTTCAATTACCGGCGAGCAGGGTTCAGTTGTGCAGATTACCGCTGTACCCCCGCTGAATACCGATATCATGTACACCTGGACCGGTGGAACGGTAAGCACGAATCCCATTTCCTATCAGCTGCAAACAAACACCACGATAGGCGCATACTATAAACGCGTTGCATCATCAAACTTACCTTCTACATTCCAGTATAACAGCCAGAAAAAAATGGTAAGCACTACCGATGGCACATTATACCGCGTTTACGAAAGTATGGAAAGAGTATGGCTCGAAAGGAGTTTCGATAATGGAGTTACGTGGTCACTGATGAACAACAACAGACCTCTGAGCGAAACAGCCTCGAAAGGTGCTTCAATTGATGCTACAAGCGGGCAAATTGGCGTCGTATTTCAGGAAAACGGCTATCCTTCCAGCCAGATTCGACTTATGTTTATCGATGCAGATTATACCGGCACTATCCGCTACAATAATGTATTACAGAACGGTGTTGCATATTATGTTGATGCAGCCCCCTGTATCCGCTGGAATGGCACCTATGGCGTTGTAGTATGGAACGGTTGGTATGGCGGCGATACCTATTTTATTAATTACCAGATATTCGCCTATCCGGGCGCCTACTACCCGGTTACCCTTTATACCAATTCTAATTTCACATGTTCCGGCACTAACAGCATGCCTTGCGTTGGAGTTGCAAACGACGGAACAACACTATATCTGCAATTCGCATGGGCCAATAACAATGCCGGCGCATCACATATCATGTACAGAAATGCAATTGCAACCTATCCCTATAATTCAATTAATTGGAACCCCGTTACCAACATTTCATCTGCAAGCGGGTTTACAACAAACACCAACCCGTCACTTATAGAAATAGGTAATTCTGCCCGCGTAGTGTGGGTAGGAACGCGCGTAGTTGATTATGAACAGGCTGGTGATATAGTTAATAAAACAAACACAGCCATTACAGAGCGCAAAGTGGTCTTTAAAGATCCCGGTTACTACCGCTACTGGTCTTTTGGCAACAATGTAAACTCACCAAGCATTGCAAAAAACTCAAGCGCTTATGCTTTTGCATGGACAGAAAATGACAGCTACCCGTACTCGTTGAAATTTGCTTATAACAATCTGAGTACAATAACCAATATCCCCGGCACCTGGGGGAAATATGTTAGTACTGCCAGCGTTGGCTATAGCTATGTAACAGATCTCTCTAATATCTACGCGTGC
Organism: Ignavibacteria bacterium; assembly: GCA_021286645.1. GTDB lineage: Bacteria > Bacteroidota > Ignavibacteria > Ignavibacteriales > Ignavibacteriaceae > JACPGF01. The sequence continues at coordinate 5,775 of JAJTBZ010000095.1, read as the reverse complement.
AATTTCAGTACGGCTCCCACTCCTTATCTACTCACATCAACCGCCGGCTTCAGTACCTATATGCCAGCTCCCAAAAGCCTGCCATCTTCATTCAATAGTCGTGAAGCAGTGCTTTCGTATAAGAATGCTGAATGCCTGATAGGTTACGGAGACATTTTGATTGACGGTAAGCCTGTTGCCATGAGTACACTCCCGGAAAATTACACGCTAAATTCATTGACAGACCTGGAGAAGGCAATGAGCAGCGACAACTTCGTAATTGATGGATCAGGGAAGGTGCGCTTCTCCGTTTCACAGCAAACTCTGGGTAAATTTTCGGGTGCCGCAGTTAATGCTCTTATCAGCATAGTAGAAAGCAGCACGCAAAAAAGGCTTGCAATAATTAATAGCACACTTCTATCCGGACAATCCTCTGCGAGTCTGCACATTACTCCTTACGAGGCCGACCTTAAGAACTACATCGGCAAGAAAGTTCAGATTGTGTTAAGCATACAGGGTGAAGCACCTCTCAGCAGCCAGATTTCCGATAAAATTTCTGCTGAATCATTCGTAGCAAACGCAACACCAAAGGTTGTAAATCTTGAATCGCTCAACAAACCGCAGAACTATTCATTATTACAGAATTATCCGAACCCTTTTAATCCAACGACTACCATTACATATCAGCTACCCAAGGCAGGGCATACAACACTCAAAATTTATGACATGCTGGGCAGAGTGGTAATGACTTTGGTCGATGGTCAGTCAGATGCAGGTACTCATTCTGTTGTTTTGAACGCGGCACACCTCGCTTCCGGTGTGTATATTTATGAGCTTCGTTCCGGTGATTTCAAAGCCTCAAGCAAATTAATGTTAATGAAATAATTACACGGATCGATATTCAGGAGTATAGTAAACGGGCTGCCAAAAGGCAGCCCGTTCTTTTTACTGCTATTTATGATAGAAAAATTCAAGCATGTAATGGAAACGTTTAGCCCACGCTTCTTCTGTATGAACAGCCTTTTCGTCTTTAATCATTATATAATCTTTCCCCTGCTTATAACCAAGTTTTTGTAGTGCACTCAGCATCTTATCCAACCCGGGTTGCAGCGCGGCTTCAAGATCTACACCTCCCATATCGAAATAGAATTGTACGTTCTTCTTTTGCTTTGCCTTTTGTACAGGTGCAACATAATCAATTGTTTCAATTGAGAACGCAGGCGAAAAGCAGCCTGCTTTACTAAATACATTCGGGTACTCCCAGGCAAGCATAAACGCGATCAGTCCGCCCAGGGAAGACCCTGCCGTGGCGGTATATTTCTGCTCCGGAAGCGTTCGGTATGTTTTATCGATAAACGGTTTCAGTTTTGTAACAATAAATTTCATATACGCGGCCGAAGTATCGCAGGGGGAATAATCGTAGCTGCGTGCAATTGTATTATATATACCCACTATAATAATCGGTCGAACTTTGCCGGCACGGATGAGACTGTCAGCAGTTTCATCCACGCACCAATCGTGCCCGAATGACGATGTTGCCGGATCAATTATATTCTGCCCGTCATGCATATAAAGAACCGGGTAGAACGCGTTACATTGATCATAACCCGGCGGCAGCCATACAATTACATCCCTGTCGCGAATACCATCAAAATGCATTTTCCTATGATATTGCACTGTGCCTGTTACCTTGCCTGTTACCGTTGTATTGTTCGAACCTTCCTTCCAGGCAACTACTGTATAATTAACTATGGTGTCGTGTACTGGCTGAAGCTTAAAATTGTCCGGAACTTTCCCGGCTTCATACATAGCTTCATGCGCCCACGAACCGCGGGTAAATTTATACAGAAGTGTAGTCTGCACGGGTACATCAACTGAAAGACTAAATTTTCCGGGAGCAATTGAATCAAGCACGATCGCATCGGGCTGCCATGAGCCTATTTGCGGCAGATTACCCGCTATATACACTTTTTCGCCGGGCTGTATCTTCGCCAGAGTAACAATAAACGTTACCTTGTGTGTTTGCGCTACAATTGCCACAGATAAAATTAATAGAAGTCCCAAAAGTAATTTTTTCATTTTGCTTCTTTTTTGTTTTGTATCATTAAAAAATACAATTTCGCTGCTTCGCCTACAAGTTTCTCAGTAAACAAAAAAAAACGGGCTGACTTATTTGAGTCAGCCCGCATCAAAATTACAGAGATGAAATTTTATAATGGATAGACGAGCGATACCCGTGGTTCTATTCTCTTCTGAGCTTTATAGTCAATAATATTATCATTAGAATCGCGTACAGGCGCGAAGGTCCATGTGTAAACAACCGATACGAGTAAATACTTATACGGTTTATAACCCAACTCAGCGTACGCAATAGTTTTATCATCAACGGTAAAGATCGAAGTAGCGTCGCCAATACCTGCTTTCGAATAACCGGCGCGGGCAAAATATGGAGCGTCACCCATATTAGCTTCTGCAGTAAGATCCAGTATACCACTGTTCTGAACAGTATCCAGTTTCTGGAAACTGCCAAATACAGTTATATAATTAGCTAAATCCATTTTTAACGATCCGAAATAGCCAACTTGTTTTGAATGAATTCCCGCGAGTTCCTGTACCTTACTGGCAACATTAACTACGCCTCCGGACTGGCTTACCTTCATTCTCTCAATTTCATACAATGAGCCATAATACGCCGGTATAAATTGGTCTTCCGTCCAGCGTCTTTCCATTTTCAGGTTGGCTTTTAACTGGCTCAATAAATTAATATCGAATTTCAAACCGGCAAATACACCGCTTCCGTAGTTAACAAATTTCACGTAATCAGTATATAATTCAGTCCGGAAAGCTGTTCCGTCAATAAGCGGCAATCCCAAATCCAGGCCATATACCGATGCATTATCGGATTCAACATATTTATACGTTCCGGGACCAGTTTGTGTTACACCTATAACATTTGCCCTGTCATGAAAATCTTTCGCGAATGTTGCACCTGCTTCAAGTCCCGAAATAATCGGAACTTCACTCATCGAAGTAAATTTGAAGGGTAATACATACACGCGAACTGCTGCAAGGCCAGGTTCGGCAAAATCGCTGTACATCGTCTCAAATCCCCACCGGTCCATTTTTATATCAAATGCCAATCCAATTTTACGCGCATCGAATGAGGGACTGTTATTATACATATACACGATACTTCCATGGCCAATTGTATTTTCACTTAACGCGCCAATCTGCGCGTAAACCGGCTCATGCTTTTGTCCGTAACGTATGTAGCGTATAATCGAAAGATAGTCAGAGGCTTCGTTAAAGTTTTCTTTGCGTAATCCATCCTTGCCAAAATCAAGATTCAGATCCAGCCCGATACCAAATTTTCCGAAAGAAAACTCGGGTTGGAACCGAAATGTATAGTAGGCTTCACCGTCAATATAATTTAGCCCGAAACCGCCGGCAAGTTTGTTTTGCTGTGTACTGCTGAGCTGCCCGAACATCGGCAGCGAAACACAAAGAAGCAACACCACAACGTAAAGTCTTTTCATATTTTCCTCTTTATATTAATTCGAAAAGAATAGCACTATTAATAATAAAATATACGCATATTTTTATTTACATGTATCACTTACATAAACAAAAAACCCGTTGCGAATTGTTTCACAACGGGTTTTTCTTGAAGAATAATTTCCGTTTACCGCATCACAACCAGTTTCTGCACGGTTGTAGCAGTTTTTCCATCTTTCTTCACGATAAATTTTGCGAGATAAACGCCATTTGCAACCGCGTCGCCATCCTTATCGCGCGCGTCCCATGTAAGCGTTTTATTAAACCCGGCCCGCAACTCTGCCGGTGATGCAACTATCTCACGAATCAACCTTCCGGCAACGGTAAATATTTTTATTTTCATTTCATCCGGCACTTGACTCAGCTGGAACGTAAAATTCGTCTTATCCTTCATTGGATTAGGATAGTTATACACGTTAAGCATTTGCAGGCTGTTGCTGACTTCAAACGCGACCGATTTAATAATTTGTGCAGTTTTAGTACCGTTATGCACGCGGAGCGTGTACATGTAATGCCCGTCTTCCCAATTACCCGGCTTATACTGAATGCTAAGCGAAGGATTATTGGTTCCGTAAGTGCAGGTTATTTTCTGATCCCCGGGGAATATCCGGTAATCATTATCACCCTTCGATACCATAATGGTATCAATAAATGTGGTGTCGGTAATTGGCCTGATGGCGGGATCGTATATTTCCGCACGCAATACAGCCTTATCAGAAATATAGTCACCATCAAAAATCCGGACACTATCTGCATAAAAGATTATATCTGCCTGTGTTGTAGAATCAGCATAAACGGTAACAGGTAAACTGTACAAATTATTATCCGTGAAATACTCGTGCAATCTATGCTCGGGATCAAGTTTCACCTGTATAGTACGCGATGGGTTCCCCGATTTAATGGTAAAAGGCACGTAAAACGTTGTTCTCTGCCCCGCAGGTAAATTGGTAATTAGTTTCCTGCTAAGTGTATCATTCGGCTGAACCGGATATGATGGAGAATAATTATAACTCATTACCGTCAGAACATTTAACGTATCAACTGCCTGATAGCCTGCATTGCTTACTGTAATACCTATGCTATCTGTCTTGCCTAAAATTAACGTCGAAGCCGGCTTCTTTATTGTTTCGGGACTTAAGCCGACCTCCATACCACCATCAAAGGTTAGTCCAAAGTTCTGAATTGCCGGGCTTTCACCTGCCGAAGAAGCGGTTAATTGAATGCGGAACCGCACGGAATCGGCTTTTTGTGCATCAAGAGCCGAAAGACTTGCTTTCGTGCCCGTAAAGGTTAACGGTGCCAATTCACGCGTTACAGTATCTTTCCGTATAATCGGAATAACCTGCACCTGCGAATTACCCGGCGTTGTTACAGTCATTACTGCTTCTTTCCAATGCGATACATTGGTTACCGAATCGGTAAGCACGTAACCGTTTTTGTTAAATACTATAAAGGTGGTATCAAGAGAGAGTATACCCATGAAATCACTCCCACGTAGAAATTCCTTTGCTGTCCCCACTGCACTCCCCACCTTCCCGATCAATACCCACGGCGTGAACCAGCCGATTTGGTCAACCTTCGCGCTGCCAAAACGCCTGATTGCATTTTTTGTCAAGGTATCTGTTTTGAATTTATTGGTGCCACAGGTAGGGTCACCCGTCGTAATCATCAGAACAATTTTCCCATCAGGGATGGTCTGCAGGTACAGGCCCATATTTCTTAAAGCAGTCGGATCGGCTTCATAGTTGAATACTATAGCCGTATCGATCTTCAATGATGATGGATTCAATACAACCAGGCTCATACCATCACCTGTGCTTGAAGGTAATACATTCTCTCCATTAAGCAAAATCTCCCCACCCGGGTAATGTTGTGTCCATAAATGATACTTCAAAGTATCGATTGCCAGACTAACACCGGAAGTCCTGTTATCAACAGAATTACCATATTGTGTGGAGAAGGAGCTTTGCGTGTGCAAAAAGAACTGCTGATCCATATCATTTTTTTCTATAATGTATGGTTTACTCCATGAAGGAATCTGGGTATTCAGACTCAGGCGCATATAATATTTACCATTGGCAAAATTACTCAATGTAACATTTGTATAGAACGTATCCAGCGGGAATACCCGGCTCTGAGCGGTCTGAAAAGTGCTCTGTGTATCGAGTTGAATTATCATTTCTCTTTTCCCGTTCTGAGCGATATCTGTCGCGTTCAGTACGGGGAATTTCAATTCTTTTT